>CALVIX010000013.1 GCA_944331895.1 uncultured Bacilli bacterium | reverse complement strand
ATGAAGAAGAAACTTTAAGAGTAAAAGAAAACTTATTAGAACTTCAAAAAGAATTAAATGAAGAATTTGGAGATGCTTATGGAAGAATAAATCTTGTTACTGATGCTTATAAAGATATGTCTAGTGCTATTGAGGATGTGTCTAAAAAAGAAAATCAAAGATGGTTAAATCAAAATAGAGAAGGATTTAATCAATCATTTGAAGAAATGACAAAGACTCGACATGATTATATAGGTTTAAATATTTCATCTTCTACAGATGCAGGACAAGACATTAGAGATATTGCCAATCAAATTGAAGGATTAGATGTAGTTGCTGGTGGAATTGATGGAACATATTCTATTAAAGTAAATGCTAATGTAGAAGATGCAGATAAAGCAGTTAATGAATTTATGACAGAAGTCAATAAGGCTATGTCAAAATATGATCAAAATGATGAAGGATATAATATTTTTGATAATGTTCTTGATATGTCTAATGATACATTAAATCGTTTTGAAGGAATAATGGATGATTTTTCAGAAACTTATTATAGAGGATTGCTTGCAGAGATAGACACTGATGGAAATTTATTAAATCTTTATGATCAGGCTATTGATGCAGTTGAAGCATATAATGAAGCAGTATTAAAAAGTGAAGATCCTTATAATGATAAAAATGTACAAGCTGCAAGAAAAAATCTTAAATCTATACAAGACCAAATTTCTTCAAATTCTGATGAATGGGGAAGATATAGTTCTGTAATGGATGATGTATTTGATGATGCTGATACAAGACTTTATGATTTTAATCAAGAATTACAAAATGATAGTAGCTTACAAAGTGCATTATCAGATATAAAAGGTGTAACTGATACAGAATTGGAAGCTATTGAGGATGCAATAGATTCAGGAGAAAATAATATAGATGAATTATCTCCAGATCAATTAAAAATTCAAAACGCATGGAATATCATAAAACAAGCCGCTGATAAATATGGTCTTTCAGTAGATGAAATAATATCTGGGCTTGTTAATCTTAAATATGTTCAATCAACAGTTGCAGAAGAATCTGCGGAAACACCAAAACTTTCATATGGTGACACAATTTCAGAACTTGATAAATATACTAAAGCGTTAGATGCTCTTGATGAAGTATATGCCAAATTCGCAGATGGAGATAAAAAGACTAATATAACATTTGATGATTTATCTTCTATTAATGAAGAATTCAAAGACATAGAAGGAATAGATGGTTATATTAAAGCTATTCAAGATGCTAAAGGAGATACTGAAGCTACCCAACAAGCTTTTAATGATTTAGCAACTGCATATGTAAATCATATCGGAATTCTTGATAAAGTAACAGAAGAAAATAAAAATCTTATTGCTTCAATGCTTGAAGAGAGAGGCATCGCAAATGCTAATGAACTTGTTCAGATTGGATTAGCAAGATCAAAGGCTGAATCAGCATGGGCTAGTAGAGATTTATCTAATGCTACAGCAGAGGAAATTACTGCCTTGGCAGATGAATCTGGTGCTATAGGTGAAGCCAGAGAAGCTTTTATAGCATATATTGTTCAAAAAATGTTAGCTGCAAATCCAATAAATACTCAAGGAGATCTTGACGCATTAAATAATGTTATAGCAGGATTAGGTCTTGCTACTAATGCATGGAAAAAATATTATGAAGCTAAAGCAGAAATATTAAGCATTGAAAATAGTAAACAAGTAGTGGGTAAAAGTGGGACGGTCTATTATGAAAGTGAAGATGGTAGTAGACGTACTACTCAAGAAGCATTAGATGAAAAAATAGCAGCAAATGAAGCAGAGTTAAATAGATATTTGGCTGAATTAGATAAAATTGGAACTGATTCAATATATTCTGGTGGAAATGCTACTGCTAGTGCTAAAGATTCTGGTGGTGGTGGTGCAGACCCAGAACGATTTGATTCTGCGGCTGAATCTGTAGCTAATTTAAATACAGAACTAGAGAGATTAAATACTCTTCTTGAAAATGAAGATTCTTATTCTAAGAAATTACCTATTCTTGAAGAATTAATTGCAAAACAAAAAGAGTATAACAGTGCTCTTGCTGCACAAGAACAAACATATAGAAATGAATATGCTAATGCTCTTGCTGCTCTTCCTGAAGAATGGCAAACGAGAGTTGCTGGAAGTGAAACATTCAGTATAGATATTGTTCCAGAAGATCTAAAAGATGCTGTTCAATATGCACAAGATTATAGAGATAAATGGAATGATGTAAGACAAGAAATCTTATCTTCAAATGAAAAGTTAAAAGATTTAAAGCAGACTCAAAATGATTTAGCACAAGCTAAATTAGACAACATAATTGGCTCATTAGAAAATGATATAACTGATATACAAAACCAAATTGATGAAGCTGAGTCAATGGGATTAAATGCAACTCAGGCGCAGTATGAACAAATGATTTCAAAATCAGGAGATCTTATTGATCAATATGAAGAGAAATTAAGAGGACTTTATATTGAATTAAATAATCTAAAACTTACTGGAGAAACTGACAGTGACAGATACTATGAAGTGGCCGATGCTATTCAAGAGTGCGAAGATTCAATTAGTCAATGCAGACAAAATCAAAATGAGTGGAATAAGGCAATCTTAGAGTTACCAATTGAGTATATTGAAAAGGCTAATGACAAACTTAATGATCAACTTAGTGATTTAGAAAATCAACAAAGTAATTATGATAGTGCGATTAATGGAGTCGTTAGTCATTTACAAGATTTAATTGATGCTCAAGAGGAACTAAAAGAGCAAGCTGAAGAAGCTGCTCAAGCTCAAATTGATGCAGCGCAAGAACAAATAGATGCTTTACAAGACCAACTTGATGCTTTACAAAAGACAAATGATGAGAGAAAACAGCAACTTGAACTTGAACAAGCACAATATAATCTTGAACGTGCTAGAAATCAAAAAACAACAAGAATATATCGTGAAGGTCAAGGCTTCGTTTATGAAGCTGATCAAGATGCTATTAGAGATGCACAAGATGCCTATGATGATGCAGTTTATAACAAACAAGTTTCTGATATAGAAGATCAAATGGACGAACTTCAAGATAAAATTGAAGAAATTGAAAAATCCAGAGATGAATTATTAGAAACTTATGATGAAGAGATCAATAGACTTCAAGAAATCATGGATTCTTGGAATGGAATTGCAGATGCTATTCAAAAAGCTAAAGACATGGCTATGGCCGATGATATTTTAGGTGAAGGATGGCAAGATAGAGTACCTGGCGGAGACACTAGTGATATTGATAATATGACTGGTAAGTATGAGCAAAATGATAAAAAGCAGACATGGGTAGAAAAGCAAATTGAAGATAATAATAAATTAATTGACTCTGTAAATGAATATATAGAAGCTTGGCAACAAGGTGAGATTAGTATTCGTGAAGCAAGAGAATCAATTAATGATATTGTTGGAGATTATCTTCCTGAAATTGAAGCTAATGATGAAAGAGTAAGAAGCGTAACAGGTTATAAAAATCAATGGAGTGCGGCTAGTATTGCTATTCCTGCTGGTATGGCTATAATTCAAGCTGTTATTGGCAACAATGCAGATGAATTAGCTGCTGTAGAAGCGAGAAGAGCTGCGGCTCAAGCATATTCTGATCAATGGGCAAGTAATGTATTATCAATAGATACATCTTTAAAAACGATTACAACAGCAAATCAGCAGGCAATGACGGATGAAAAAGGATATTTGGTTCAACGTCAGTTAAATCTTCAGGATTTCGCAACAAAGTATGAACTTTTAGCAGATAGAATTTCTAAAATGTGTGACGATATCGTTGATTCATGTAGAGAAGCTGAAGATGCTTTAAATGATTTGCATACTGCCGAAGGATATGCAAAAGGTACACGTAATGCAACACCAGGTCTTCATCCAGTTGCAGAAAAAAATAAACCAGAAATTATTATTAAAAATGATGGTACTCCAGTTGTAGCAGAAAAAGAAACATTATATCCGTTTGCTGGTGGAGAAACTGTTTTAGATGCTAACAAAACCAAAGATATACTAAATGGTAAGAATCTTGTTAAGCTAGAACCAAATCAATCATTATTTAGTGAAAAACAAATGAATGTATTTTCTAGTTTGGCTAAGAATATTACTCCTAATAATATTGCTAGTAAAATGATTAGCTTTGATAGACCAGTATTTAATACTGATACTAAAGACAGTAAACAAGGTGATGTTAATATTCAAATTAGCAATATTTCTCTTCCAGAAGTTAGAGATTCAGACACATTTGCAAAAGCGATAACAGATGGAAGTCTAAAAACTGCAATACAACAACGTTTGCATAAGAAAAGATAGTCTTTGATGATGGTTCTGAAATATGAGCCATCATCTATTTAAAATATAAAATGTTTTAGTATAAATTAAAATATGAATTAAATAAAGGTATAAGGAGGAATTTAAAATGGCGAATAATATACCTAAAGAATTCGTAGATCAAATAACTGAATTAGTTGAAGGTATAATTAAGAATTCTAATATACCTGAAGTTAAATCATGTAAATTTGTAAGTAATGATGGAAATGGAAAATACACGGTAAGGCGTGGAAATGAGACTTATAAAGTAATGGGAAATGGAACATATGAAGCGAATAGTATAGTTCAAGTACTATTACCAGATGGAAAATGGACGAGAGCGATTATAATAGCGTCCACATCTCCTATCACTACTCTTTCTGTGAACAAAGAATAAATACGTGAAACTATATACATTTATTATAAAGATTTGTTAATATTAATAGGTCAGTCTTAAGAATAAATGTATAAATATATTTTAAAATTATTATTATTGAAGTTATCAAGATATAGAAAATAAACCAGTTAAATTGTTAAATAGTACATATGAAAAGATATTAAATTTATTATTATATTCATTAAAGTATATAAAATTAAATATAAATTATACATTTATTCTTGGGACTGACCAATAAAGGAGGAAATATGTATAATTTAACATTATTAAATGGTTTAATGTTTATTATTGTTAGTAAAGCAATGTATAGAAACAAACTAGTTCCTTTTTTAATTAATATTAATTAAAGGAGTGATTTAATTTGTATACGATTGTAATGCGTGATGATAAAAGTCTTAGAATAACTGAAAAAGCGACATTATATCAAAGAGAAAAGTCAATTGATAAAATACAGTTTTTAATACCCAAGACGTATGAAGGAACTGATATATCAGGATTTACAGCAACTTTAAAATATGTAGATCAAGGTAATGTTGCACATATGGAAATTCTCACATTAACTGAAGACGAAGAATATCCAGAGTATTCAAAATATATTCTTCCAGTTGATACTAACATGAATCAATTTTCTGGAGACATTAAATTAAGAATAACGTTATCAAAAATAGATTTAGATAGTAGAACTCAATATGTATTACATACTGGAGAAGTAATTATTACTATTCTCCCTCTTGAAGATTATTATGCTTTTGTAACAGATGAATCATTAGAAAAGATTGATCAGATTATAGGGACTATTGATACAAAGATTGAAGCCCTTAAAAAGATTGCAGAGATATATGATGAAGAAAAAGCAGATAATATTGTTAGACAAAAAGATGGTAAGATTCAACTCACTTCTAATGGAGTACTAATTGGAAATTCTGTTTCTATAAATGGGATTGACGGATTAGATCTTGTTGAATTTTAACATATAGATTAAGCAATATAAGAGGGAGGTGATTATATGTTGGGAGTTCCAGTTTTATATAATAGTAATCGTAATTCTAAAGATGCAACAAAAGATTTTAAAATTACATATTCATGGGATGGAAATAATGCTCAACAAACAGGAAATGTAATTTATATATATAAAAATTCTGATAATAGTTTGATTTATAATGAACAATTTACAAATTATTATAAGCAAGAAATTACAGTGCCAGCTAATACTTTAACCAATGGAGTCCAATATAAAGTATCTGTTGCTGTAATTACAAGTGAAGGAACATCGTCAACTTCAGAACCAATGCTCTTCTATTGTTATACTACTCCTACTTTTGAATTTTCTAATGTTGAAGATGAACAGATTATTCAGAATGATACATATGAATTTCAATTAAGTTATGTTCAGTCAGAAGGTGAAGAACTTGAGGAATACTATGTGACATTATATGCAAGTGACCAAACAGTAATTTACACTTCTGATATTAGTTATAATACTGAGTCATTATCTGTAACTGTGTCAGGACTTGAAAATAATACACAATATTATATTAAAGCATTTGGACAGACGTTAACAGGAATGAGTATAGAAACTCCATCTATTCATATTACTGTTAGATATTTACAACCAGCCATTTATAATTTAGTAGAATTAACAAATAACTTTCATGGCGGATATATAACTGTTAAATCAAATATTACTTCATTACGAGGACGGGTTTATAAAAATGGTGAAGAAGTTGATGCTACTTTTATTGATGATAAATATGTAGATGTAAGAGATCCTGAATTAATATTAAAATTTAACGAAGATTTTAACTTATCAGATGATTTTACGTTAATGTTAAAAGGTTTTGGTTTTACTAGGAATACAGCCATGTTAACTATGAGTAATGGAATATATAAGTTGTATGTATATTATCGTATTGGAAGTTATGATAGTACAAATGGTGTAGAAAAAGCATATTTTGAATTACGTGTAGAAGGAGCTATTACATATACGATTACAAGCAATTACATTGATGTTCCAAGTGAAACTGAGCTTGTTGGGTTTATGTTATCAAAACAAGATTGTTATTATGAACTTGTAGCATATAATTATGGAGTTGATTATAATGAAGGTGGTGATGCTGAATGATTTTCTTAGGACGTGCAGCATGTGGAGATAGAAATTCTATGACAGCATCAACTGTTCATATGAATGACATTAATGATATTACATTGCAAAGAGGTGCGTTTGACGAATTATATGTAAACACTAAAGTTACTACAACATGGGATGGACAAATTCCTGATGAATGGGATTTTGATAC
>CALVIX010000012.1 GCA_944331895.1 uncultured Bacilli bacterium | reverse complement strand
CGGAGGAATAGAATGAAAGTATATATACTTACAGAAACACATGAAGCATACGGAATAAGAGACTTCAACATTATTTCTGTAAGAACTGATAAAGAGAAATCTAAAAAAGAAATGAATGACCTGATTGAAGCAGACCATTATGAAGATTTTGCTAATAATGGAATTGAAGATTGTGGAGAATTATTTTGCGAAAGCTGCTATGAAGATGGATTCACAGCTTATCATATTATTGAAAAAGAATTGGAGGAATGAACATGAAGAAATTTGCAATATGTGTTACAGAGACTTTAACAAGAACAGTAGTTGTAGAGGTAGATGATGATGCAACCTATGATGATGCAGAAGAGAAAGTTTATCAAGCATATAACAATTGTGATATTGTTTTAAATGCAGATAATTCTGCTGTAGATTTTGAGTGCGAAGATGATACAGAGAATTACATGAAACTCTTTGAAGAAGATTTTGATGATCTTCCAGTTGATATTAAGTAAAAATAAATAAAAAGAATTAAGGAGAAATCATTTATGAATAAATATAGAATTGCAGTAACGTGGGAGATGTGTGGTTACATTGATGTTGAATCTGATACATTAGAAGAAGCAATGCAGAAAGTAAAAGATGATCCTGATGATTTTAGCCTTCCGGTTGAGAATGATTATGTAGATGGAAGTTTTGGATTGTCTACAGATGATGTTGAGGAAATGAGAATGATTTGTAATTTTTATGGGTTTTAATTAATATAAACTAATTAAAATTATTTTTGAAAAAGTATTGACAAAATTTTCATAGTATGATATAATGTAACATAGAGGATAGTTTATAAGAAAGGAACGGTCATTTGGTATGCGTGACCGTGACCGTTCCTTATCTTATGAGAGAAATAGAGAATGAGCGAAGGAGCGAATAAGCAAATGAAAGCAAACGAAATTAAAAATATAAAAATTATTTATAGCAAAAGAGTTGCTTTGGAATTACGAAAAAAAGGTTTTAAGATTATAAAAACAGTACCAAATAAATATAAGCCACAGTTTGATGCTTATATATTTGAAAGTACTCAGGAGTTACAAGAAGCATTAGATGTAATTCTTGGTTAATATATAGAGTGCTAATATACTAATATGCAAAGGAGAAATGTACATGACAACTCAAAAAGAATTTGACAGAAGTGTATGCTTTTCATTCTTTGAAGATTACTTTCAACATGTAGAAATTATTGAAAAGGAATTCGGAATTAAGACAGCATACAAAGTAATTATGGCAATAGTAAAGTATGGTTTATATGAAGAAGAACCAGAAGATGACCGAATGAAAATACTTGTTAATAAAACGATATTAAAAAGTATTGATCTTAGTCAAAACAGAAGAGCCAGAGGGTTTAAAGGTGAAGATTTAGAAAAAACAAAAATAGTCACAGACTACTACCGTGACCATCCTGATGCAAGTCAAGATGAAATAGCTAAAATGACCGGAGTAAGTAAAGGTAAAGTAAATAAAGTTATAAAGAAATTAAAAGAAGAAGAGTTGAATAATTCTTCTGCTAATCCTAATGCTGATTCTGATGCTTGTGCTGATTCTAATTCTAGTATGACCGTGACCGTGACCGGAATCACGGAAAGTCATACAAGTGACGCTTCGCTTAACAACGGAGCTTACGCTCCTACAGCAACAGAGCAAGAAGAAAAAGAATTAACATATGAAGAGAAATTGAAAATATATAATTCTGAAATGGTAACTTATGATAAAAAGAAAAAGGTAATAGAACTGTTTAAAGACCATATTAAACCAAGAGAAATATCTAAACAAACAGGATTCAATAGTAGTTTTGTTAATTCTTCTATTGATGAATATATGAATAATGGTCATAAGATACCAGATAAACCTAAGAAACCTAAAAATATATTATTTATTCCTACAATAGATGGAGATATATATGAAATGGATTTATGTGAATTTAATCCTAACTTTGAAAATAATGAAGAAGCAAAAGATTTATATGATATATTTATAGATCCAGAAGGTAATTATAAATTTGAACCTGAGTTTACAGCTAAGTGGTTCAAAGATAGTTATGGAATGGAGGTATAAAATAAAAAAAATAAAATTATTCTTGACTAACTAAAATAAAATAATATATTATAAAGACAGAGATGGAAAACAAAACCAATTCTCTGTCTTTTGTTTTTAAGAAAGAAGAGAAGCTATGATTGTAGTAATAGCAAGGAAAGATGATGTTAATGACAAGATAGTTTATTACATTAATCTTGTTAAAGAAGTTAATGGAGTAGAAAATATTTTCCACATAGGAAGGAAAACGGAAATGGAATTTTATTATTTCCTTGATATGTTAAATTTCTTAAATGTGGATGTGAAATTTGTGAAGGTTATTTTGAAGATAAAAAGGAGAATATTTATGGATGTGAATGAATTAAAGACTTTAAAAGAAATTTTTGCGAACCCAACTAGACCAAACAAGTTGTATTGTAACGTACCTGATGTATACTTCATCTATCATGGTGAATGGAGCGATCCAGAAGTAATATATGAAGATAAACTTTTCAATCTTCCTATGGATGTAGAAACTCCTCTTTGGAGTTATTACGAAGAATATTGCGAAGAAAATGGATTGGAAGTAATTGATGAAGATTTTTCAGAGTGGGTAGAAAATAATCCAGATGAGGTATATGAAATACTCAACAATCTGATTGAATATGGTATTTATAAGGAGGTTTGATTATGAATTGGTTACGGAAGAAAATTATTAATTGGTTGTTTGGATCGGATTTTGTTGACTATGAAGAATTATATAATACATATATCGAAACATCAAATAATTATATAAATTATCTTGGAAAAGAAGGAGAATTTATTAAGTCAATGATGGAATTAACTAAATTAAGCGAAACATTAATACGTGAAAATAAAATTTTTATTAAGACTTTAAAAGAGAATGGAATTGATGTTGATAAAATCAACTTACATCAGAATGGAGAGAATAATGACAACTAAACAAAAACAATTACTTGAAAGAATTAAAAGAGAGGTGAAAGCCGGATATAAAGGTATGAATGAATTTGAAGAATCATTATAAGATTCTGGTGTATGTACTTGTCACTTTGATAACATTGATTTATTGGTTGATGAGATTTTAGGATTGGAGGAATAATTATGATTGAAAACTTATGCCGTCTTGATTTTGTTATACATAACACACAAACAGGAGAGGATAAAGAAGTTACTGTATTATTTAACAGTACTGTGATTTCAAAAGAAGAAGTGAGAAAATTAGTTGCATTTGATGAATACGAAGAAGATATAAGATTAATTGTAACTACTCCGTTAAGAGCAAATAATATGGAAGATAATTATTCTTTAGGACAGTTCGTGTTTATGAAGTTATGAAAACTAAATAGGAGGAATGATTATGACAGTTAATGAAGTAAGAGAAAGAATTATTAAAGGAGAATGTTTATCTGATATGTTTGAGTTTACAGACGGCCAGGAATGTATGATTTACAAAGGAGAATGGAATCCGGGAGATGATGTTATTTACATTCCTGATATTGATTTAAATGAGATCTGTATCAATCGTCCGCTTATAAACATTTTAAACAAAGAAGAAATTGAAAATGTTCTTTTTGATTTATATACTGGAAAAGATTTCATGGAACTTGCTGATGGAGATGAAAAATTTGCAAAGAGATTATTTTATTACTGTGATTGGCAGCATCCTAGCAGTGCATTAAATGAGGTGTGTGATGATGATAATGAAGACGAGGAGGTAAATGATACTATGAAACCTAACTACACAACATTATGTGTTGACAACGCTATTGAAATCACATGGATTTATGATGAACTTGTGAAAGCTGGAAAGATTTGCTCAGTTGCTGATGTTGGATCTGACCTTGTGAAAGAACTTATTATTGAATATTCAATTGAATTTGAAAATGAATATGGTGATTCAGATTGGAATGAAATTGATTATTTTGATTGCTTAAGAAAGTATGTAGAACCTAGATTGATTCATGATATTACATTTTTGACACAGGAATAGTAATAATATAAGGAGAAACATTATGATTTTATTTAGTAATGATTTGAATTATAAAGAAAAATTAATTAAAAACTTTTACCTTAGTGAAGAAGAGTTAGAAGAATGGTTGAACACTTCACATTCAAAAGAGGATCATGTTATATTTAATGTCTATGATAATTATGAAGATTTAGGATATACAGCAATTAATGAAGAGTATCATGTATCCGACCTTTATGATTATATTGATTTTGAAAGATACGGAAAAGATTTGGTTGATAATTCTCCATATTATCATGTATTTAAATCTGGAGGAATTATTGAATTTGAGGAGGTTTAGTTATGAAGAAAGTATTTGATTGGGAAAAGTTTAGAACAGAAAAGATTGCAGTACATTGTAAGACAGAAGAAGAAGCAAATGCGTTTCATAAGATGCTTTTTGATAAAGGTATTAGAAGGAATATCACTGAAAGTACTTACTGGAATGTTAATAAGGAAGATACTTGTTATGATATTGTTGACAATGGTTTCTGGCATTATTGGAATAAGAAATACTATGAGAATAATAATGAATGGACTGTTTTAGAATTCTCTGATTATTTTGATATTGATGAATCTAATGCTCATTATGGTGAGATCAACTTCAATGGAGATTGCTTCATTGTAAAAGAAAAAGATGAATGTAATTATGCTGAATGGAAATACTTATGTGATCTGTTTGGTCTTGATCATAGATCACGCTACACCTAGAGAAGAGATTGAAGAATACGAAAAAATAAGGAGAATTAATTATGAGAAAAGAAAGTAAATACATATTAGGAACTATTGCAGAGGTTGCAAATGAATTATATAAGATAGATGAAAAGAAGTTTACAGATAGATTTGTTGAATGTGATTTTGCTTTAGCTAATGATTTTGCTTTGGATTTAAAGAAAGATGATTTGGAAACTATATATATTGATTCTACTGGTTGGTACGGAATTAAAAAGATTGATCCTGGGTTTGACAGCAGGCATGATGATAATGTAGATTTATTCGCAGATTATTATGGAGGAGGTTGTGGTACATATGAATTAATCGGAGATTGGGAATGGACTGATAATATTGTAAAAACTATTAAAGAAATGATTATTAATGTTCTTAGTTATCAGGAAGGAACTATTACTGAAAATGATGTTATTATCTGTGGAGTAAAGCGAATAAAAAAGAAAGTGAGAAATGATTATGAGCCAGAAATCAATATTAATTAGAATAGAAGGTAATTTAATTCCTGAAGTATTTAGTCATATACCAGATTATGATGAAGCCGTTCAGATTTGTAAAGATAATGGCTATGAATATAAAGACTTTTATTTAAATTATTCAGACTATTATACATTAGAGTATGAATGGATTGATATTGGCAAATGTGAATTTGAAGTAGATGAATTTATTGATGATGAGACATTACTTTATTTACTTTATTTATATGATTCATATGATTGTGAAGAAGAGATTTACAAACAGTTTGGTTTAAACGTAAAAACAGTTGAGACTGGAACTATTGAAATAATGTTAGAAGATTTGAAGGAGGAATAAACATGGCAAAAGCATATAAGCTATTTCGGATTAAAAAGACTGAGCCTAATAAAATATTTCCATTATTTGTAGATGCTGATACTGAAATCCCTATTGGTGAATGGGTAGAAGCAAAATGCGGTGAAAAAACTGCTAATGGTAAAGTGAAATCAAAACTCGGCGCACTGGCATTCAGACCAGGTTATCACCTCAATGCTGATATGCCTTATGTAACACACATTGGAATCAAAGGAAGTAGTGGCAAGATTGAATATTTAAATCCTAATCATGTTTGGTGTGAGGTTGAGTATTCAGATGAAATTAATTATCAGGATAAAGCAAATTTAAATGGAATGAACAAAAAAGGAATTGTAGTTCCTAAAAATGCTTATCTGACTTTTATTCCTAAGAATGGATATTACAGATACAAAACAAATCCTAATATGTTTGGTGAATGGATTATTGCTGGTTCTATTAAAGTAAATAGAATTATATCTGATGAAGAAGTAAAAGCAATTTGTAATCAGTATGGTGTAAATCCTTTGCCTAGATACAACAAAAGTTGTGAAGTATCTTATAAAACAGCAAATTAAGAAAAGGAGAATTAATTATGAAGAACAGTACAATTTCATACGAAGTTAAAGAGAAGATCGGAACTCTTGATTCTGATTCTACTATGCCAAAAGAATTGCGGCTAGTATCATGGAATAACGGCCCAGACAAATATGATCTGAGAAGCTGGAAAACAAAAGATGATGGGAGTGAAGTCTGTGGTAAAGGATTAACTCTTGATCGTGAAGAGTTATTTTCATTATATGAAATCTTAAAGAACTTATTTGAGGAGGATGAATGATGAATAACAATAACTTAAACAAATACTCTTTATATGACAATGATAACTTTGTTGGAAATTTTACTTCTTATGAAATCTCAGGTATGATTGGCTGTGAGCCTCATGATGTTTACAAATACTCAGCAAGAGATTCTTTATATCATAGGAGATACAGATTTAAAAAGTCATATGATGATCCATTTTACAAGGAATGGGATGAAGCAAGATTCGCTATTCTTAATGCAAAACCTATTATTAAGAAAGTTATTGTCAAGAACCCTTTTAGTATCTGGAAAGAGAAGCCAAATAAAGTAAAAAGGAAATAATGAAAAAGCAATTAAATATTGACATTTATTGAATTTTATGGTAGTATTTATATAGTGAAAGTAGTTAAAATAATATAACAAGTACAAGGTATACGTTTTATTCAAGGAGGAATTGGTTATGTTAAAGAAGTCTAATATTTCATGGAATGCTCGTCAGATTAGTAAGATGATCGACAAAGGAACTATTGTATTTGATAGTATTATTCAGCGTAATTTAGTTTGGGATAATGATAGAAAATCTTTATTCATTCATTCTTTAATTGAAGATTATATTGTTTATCCTATGGTTGCTAGAAAAGAAAACAAAATCTACTCTGTTACTGATGGGAAACAGAGATTGAATTGTATTCATGATTATATGAATAATAAATTCGCCTTAACTAATGTTCCTGAAGTAACTCTTGATGATGGATATGATTTGGTTATCAATGGAATGTTTTACTCTGATTTGCCAGAAGAAGTACAGGACGCTATTAATAGTTTCATGCTCACAATTTATTATTACGAAGATATTTCTGATGATCAGGAAGCAGAGATTTTCTTCAGAATTAATAATGGAGTTAAACTTACAAATATTGAGGTTAGTCGAATTAAATGTAAAGTTCTTGAAACAATTAATAAGATTGGACAGCATGAACTTTTTACTACTTCTCTTACAGAGAAAGCATTTGAGAAGTATACTCATGAAGATCTTGTAATTAAATCTTACATTATGCTTACTTCTGATAGCCCATGCCTTGACACTAAAGTGGTGAGGCCGACCATGGAAGCAGTTGAATTTACAGATGATGATATTAAATTATTAAATTCTGTATATGATAGAATCCTTAATACATACAAAGCAATCATTGCTGATGATTCTGTTGAAACTGGTAAAATCTCTAAGAGGATTGCAAAGAGGTTAATTACAAGAACTCATATGCTTAGTATTATGCCGATTGTAAAGAAGAGTCTTGAAGATAATATTTCTGATGAGGTATTTACAAATTGGGTAAAGAATTTCTTTAGTGGTACTAAAAGCGTTACTAAGTATAATGAGTACAATACTAGATGTGCAAGTGGTTCTGGTCATGCTGAGAATGTAAAGGTGAGACTAAACATCATTAAAAAAGACTACGACAAGTTCATGAAGAAACTTCAGAAAGAAACTGAAGATAATGTTGATGTCGTAGATGATGTAGATGTTGAGGAAAATCTTGCTGTAGTGACTGACATTGTTACAGATGAGAATAAAGAAACTGATACAACAGACACCGCTGAGACAGACATTGAGACAGGCACAGAAACCGATTCTGTCACGGCTGCATAACAATTAAATAACAAATTTTCAACTCTGGCAGGCTCGATGATTAAGTTATTGTCTAAGGCTTGCCAGAGTAATT
>CALVIX010000011.1 GCA_944331895.1 uncultured Bacilli bacterium | reverse complement strand
AATATGATATTATGTAATATATAACAGCACTTATCTAGGTACTATGTGTGCGGACACTTATTATTTCAATTTATAAGTATGTGTTACGCATACTTTTTTTGTTGCAATCAATCTAAAAAAATTGCTATAATACCAAAAGGTGGTGAAAAGATATGTTAGAAATAAAAAAACATTCATTCAAGGAAAAATTTACAGAGATCAATATTCGACAGAGGAATTATGAGAATCAAAGTTTTATCACAGTCCAATTCACGACAGAATTTTATCCTAGTATCGTAAATGATCAAATTGTAAGCGGAGCAATCGATTTAAAATTAGATTTGAGTGATATTCACGCATTGGACGATTTATCTTCTAAAAAATATGAAGGCGATATAGGAAGCCTTACGATTTCAGTGAGTAATAATGGTGTCTGGGAGCATCAAACGCTAGATCGTTTTGAGGTTATTTTTGGTAAAAGAGAGAAAAATGAAATACCATTTCAAATCAAAGCGAAAGATATTATCTTTAATTCTGTCGGAACTATCGTTAGTCTATATACGACATCAACATCAGAAAAAGAGTTAGAAAAAGTATTTAATTTATCTGATTTTTATACACAGGTGGTTCGCAAAGAGATCGGGAAGAGCACTATTATTCGATTTATTGCAAAAGGAGAGTAGAATGAGATTACTCTTTTTTTGATTTGAAGTAAAAGCGTTGACGAACAACAGTGCACATGATATCCTAATAGTAATAGGAGCGTTGAAAAATGAAACCATTTATGATCGATTTTCACATTTGCAATCACCATGTATCAGAATCAGAGTTACAAAGGTTAATTGAGCAATATCAAAAAAATGGACAATTTACTTATGATGAGTTAATTGCGTTTTTAAATACTGTCATTTTTAATGCAAGATTGAAGTTACTAGATCTTTCCGATGGATCTTTTCGAAATTTGTGTGATACAGCGCAAAGTATGATCGGAAGAGGACTTGAGAGTGTAGGGATTTCTGTCCGTGTTTTAGATATTGGTGCTGCAATTCATGAAGGTGCATTAGGACATTCTGTTTTGATTGCCGATTTCGTTTGTGAAGGGGAAGCACATCCTATATTGATCGATATTACATATCAACAATTTTGTCTAACGGAACATTGTTTAGAATCTTGTTATCTAAAGAAAGACGGATGGATTTTAATGAGTCCGGATCCGGGATATATTGCAAAGAAAAATGTTCAAACGCAGGAGATTATTCGCCAATTGTTAGAATATGGTTATCTGCCTTGGACGAAAGAAGTAGCTAAAAATTATTGCGATACATTTTTCTTATCCCGAACGGGAAAAGAAGAGGAAATTAGAGAGCAAAGTCATACAGGAGAAGAGTATTTAGAGATGACGAAAAAATCAAATGCAGTTTATTCTAATTCTATCGAAGATCTAGAACGAAGAGGTCTATTGTTGTTTCCACAGAATCAACAACATTATCAAAAATAAAAAGGAGGTGTCGATATGGTTCCACTTTATTTGAAAACAGAATATAGTTTGTTGGAAAGTATGATACGGATTCCGGATCTCATTTCTTATGCAAAGTCGCATCATATCGATACTCTTGCAATTACAGATTCAAATTTATATGGGGCGATGGAATTTTATTTAGCTTGTAAAAAAAATGGTATCAAGCCAATCATCGGTTTAGAAATCAAGTTAAATGATCTTCCTTTTGTCGTTTATGCAAAATCGTATCGTGGATATCAGAGTTTATTGAAGTTAAGTACGATTCAAAGTGAAAGAGCTCTTACGATCGAAGAAATTGAGATGTATAGTGACGATTTGTTATGTATCGTACCATTTGAAAGTAGTCCACTTTACCATCAGATCAATAAGATTTATCAGGACCTTTTTATTGGATATGAATCGAAAGATCAGAGAATGCAATTAAAAAAAGATAATGCAGTTTATATGAAACCAATTTATTATTTACAACAGGATGATGAAAAAATTTATCCATATTTAATCGCAATTCAAAAAGGAATTTTACTTGAAGATGTAACTGATAAAAAAGAAGGTCATCGTCTTTTCCCAGAGATGAAGTATGATAT
The DNA here is from genome assembly GCA_944331895.1 of uncultured Bacilli bacterium. Taxonomy (GTDB): domain Bacteria; phylum Bacillota_I; class Bacilli_A; order RF39; family UBA660; genus Fimihabitans. The sequence goes on along the minus strand of CALVIX010000011.1, from coordinate 26,292 downwards.
ATCTTTTGAGATGGATCTACACAATCACGAAAAGATCGAATTGTTATGCCAATTAGAATTAGAAAAAGAAGAAAACTTACTTCCAATTTATGATTGTCCAAACGGATTAGATGCCTATTCTTATTTGAAACAACTTTGCATCGAAGGACTTCGTCGTATTTTTGGGACAACTGTTAAGAAAGTATATTTAGAAAGATTGAAATACGAGTTAGATACGATTCGAAAGATGGGATTCTGCAATTATTTTCTCGTTGTTTGGGATTATGTGAAATATGCGAAAGATCATGGGATTTTAGTCGGACCAGGTAGGGGAAGTGCGGCAGGATCTTTGGTATCTTACTGTCTCAATATTACGGATGTCGATCCCATTCAATATGATCTTTTATTTGAGAGGTTTTTAAATCCGGAACGTATTACAATGCCAGATATCGATATCGATTTTGAGTATAATAGAAGAGAAGAAGTAATTCAATATTGTATTCAAAAATATGGCTTTAAGCGTGTTGCCGGTATTATTACATTTGGAACGTTAGGAGCTAAACAAGTCATTCGCGATGTCGCACGTACGATGGATATCGATTTGAAGTTGGTAGATCGTGTTTGCAAGCTATTGGATGCTAGAATGTCGTTATTAGAAAATTATAAGGCTTCTAAAAAGTTGGTTGATCTGATCAAGTATGATCGTAATTTGCAAAAATTATATCAAGTAGCACTTCATTTAGAAGGTTTAAAAAGACACACTTCTATTCATGCGGCAGGAATTGTCATGTGTCAAAAAGATCTAGATGAAGTGATTCCATTATCTTTATCTCACGAAGGTTTTTATACGACAGGGTACTCTATGGAATATTTGGAAGATCTCGGGCTACTAAAGATGGATTTTTTAGCACTGCGTAATTTAACATTGATTCGGGATGTTTTAGATAGTGTCGAAAAGATAGAACATATTCCGCTATCGTTTACAGAGATACCACTGGATGATCAAAAGGCGATATCTATATTTACCGAAGTGAATACGGTTGGTATTTTTCAGTTCGAATCGAGTGGGATGATGAATTTTTTAAGAAAGTTTCGGCCAAATAGTTTCGAAGAAGTTGCTGCCGCGATTGCTTTATTTCGACCGGGACCAATGCAAAATATCGATCACTTTATCAAGAGAAAAAGAGGACTTGAAAAAATCGAATATATCCATCCTGATCTAGAACCGATTTTAAAATCAACTTATGGTATTATCGTCTATCAAGAACAGATCATGCAGATCGCTCGTTTGCTTGCTGGTTATTCTTATGGAGAGGCAGATGTGTTAAGACGTGCTATGAGTAAAAAGAAGGAAGAAGTGTTGATCCGGGAAAAGGACAAATTTATCAAGCAGAGTATTGAGAGGGGATATACAGAAAAAGTTGCTACTCAGGTATACGATTTGATTTTAAAGTTTGCTTCTTATGGATTTAACCGTGCACATTCTGTCGCTTATTCTATGATTGCTTATAAGATGGCATATTTGAAAGCGCACTATCCAAAACATTTTATGAAAAGCTTATTATCGATGGTCATTGGAAGTGAGGTTAAAACAAAAGAGTATAGTTATGAATGTAAGTTAAATCACATCACATTATTGCCGCCTGATATTAACTTAAGTGGAAGAGAGTATCAAATTGAAAAAGGTGGTATTCGTTATCCTTTTTCTAGTATTAAAAATATTGGTGGAAGTGTCGTGTCTATTCTTTTAGAGGAAAGAGAAAAAAGACAATTTACCGACATTTATGATTTTTTTCAACGATGTTATGGCAAAGCAGTGAATAAAAAAGCGATCGAAAGTTTAATCGATGCCGGATGCTTCAGATCATTTGGAATCAATCAACATACACTACATGAAAACATTGATCTTTTGGTTAATTATTCTGAGATCGCTCATGATATCGAAGAAGAATACGTTGAAAAACCTATGTTACAAATGGTAGAGGAATATTCTAAAAAAGAGAGAATGCAAAAAGAACTAGATGTCTTTGGATTTTACCTTTCAGAACATCCAGTAACTGAAAAACGATTACGTTATCCAAATAGTATTACGATAGCGATGATTCCTAATTATTTTGATCGTGAGATCGACATTGTCTTATACGTCGATAAAGTGAAGGAAATTTCGACAAAGAAGAATGATAAAATGGGATTTATTACGGGAAGTGATGAACTTAATACAGTTGATGTAGTCTTGTTTCCTAAGATATATGAACAATATTCTTTAGAAAAAGGAGATATCGTTCTCGTACATGCGAAAGTAGAAAAAAGATTTGATAAATTTCAACTTGTTGTAAAGCATCTTCAAAAATTATCGGAGGACGAGTAATTTTTTGATATAATAAATTTGAATAGGGGTATGGATCATGAGAAGAAAAAATGGTTTTACTTTACTGGAAGTATTAGCTGTGATTGTCGTATTAGCTATTGTTGCACTCATTACTGTGCCACTTGTAATGAATGTGATCGATAATGCAAAAAGAGGATCGTTTGAAAGCAGCGCATATGGGATCATTAGTTCAGGGGAGTATTATATTGCAAAAAAAGCGTTTAAAAATGAGAATTATGCTGGAGAAATACTGGATTTACCGGAGGCGAAAGATAAACTTGGTTATAAAGGGAGTGTTCCAACGGATGGTAAGTTGATTATTAAGGACAAAGAAAATCTTGCACTTATGATGCATGATACGAGATTTTGTGCCATTAAAGAATTCGATCAAGATAGAGTAACAATTACTGATTACGATAAAGAAACATGTAAATTAGAAACGACGAATGTAGAAAAAGCACCAGAGGTGACTGTTTCTTATCAATTATATAATGAGGATCAAAATGCAAGTTTGGTTGTTTCAGCGACGAGTGAATATGGGATTCGTTCGGTAAAGTATCTACAAGGAAGTCAATCTGAAGATGCGGTGGCAAGTTCTGGGGCAGCGATTGCACTTCAAGGAGAACAATATGTCGTGAATGGGTTAACTCAAAATGGATATTATACAGTCTATGTCGAAGACCAACATGGAAATACAACGGTGAAAAGAGTTGTCGTTGAAGGAATTATCGTCTTAGAGGGAAGTTTTGAAGATTTGTATGTGAGTGGATCTTTTGGAGCTATATCATCTAGTTGGGGAAGTTTTCAAAGAACTCTTACGATCAATACAAAAAATGACGTGAAGATTGTGGATGCAAGGTATACGAAAGGATATAATTATGATGACATTAGTAGTTTTGAAAATAATTCATCCTTTGGCAATAAAATAGATCATGAAGAAGACCATATGAGTTTTACGGCAACAGGTCTATGGTTACAGCGAGTGACAGTTTATGTAAAATACGAATATCAAGAGGAAGTAAAACCCGGAAAGTTTGAACCAAGGTATGCATCCAAAGTATATAAAACTAGATTTTCTAATGTATTTGGGGATTAAAAGTGCTGAGTGCACTTTTTTTATACAAAAAAGGAACCGTCCCCTGAGACGGTCCCAATAAAAGAATAAAAAGGGGTTGGCTAGTGTGATACTAGCATTTTCCAATTCGGTTTAATTTCGAATTGGTGCTTCCTATCTTAATCGATAAAGCATCTTTTGTCAACCTTTTTTTTAAAAAAAATGACGAAAGACGTCAAAAAAAGCACGAATCAGTTTGAATCAACATTGACCTGCAAACACATGTTTGCTATACTGAAGATAGTGTCAGCAGGTGATAAAATGGAATTAAAAGACATAAGAGGATTGGGAGCGAAGGGAATAGAAAAACTTGCTCGGCTAGGAATTACTTCCGTTTATGATTTACTTTCTTATTATCCGTATCGTTACGAGATTTTGCAAAGAACAAATATGGATATAGCCAAAGACCAAGAGAAGGTCGTTATCGATGGAATCGTAGAATCTCTTCCTCGTAGTTTTTATTTTAAGAGACATATGAATCGAATGAGTTTTCGGTGCCAAGCACAGGACCGTATTTTTTCGGTATCTATTTTTAATCGTAGTTTTTTGAAGCAACATTTACAAATTGGGACAAATATTATCGTGATGGGAAAATATGATCAAAAACATAATACGATTACTGCATCTGATATTCGATTTGGTGTTTTATCTGACGCGCCAGAACTTGTCCCTATCTATCATTTGACAGATGGGATTACGGAAAAACAATTACGGCAATATATCGAAAATTCTTTTTCATCTCTCCCTATTTTAGAGGACGAAATTCCTATAGAGATTTCTCGGACCTATCACTTTTTATCAAAATCGGAAAGTGTTCGAATTGTACATAAACCAAAGGATATGAACGAGTTAAAAAAGGCTCGCATGAGACTCAAGTATGAAGAGTTATTTACTTATATGTTAAAATTAAATTTATTAAAAAGAGAGAGAAAAACGGAAGAAGGCTTAAAAAGAACGGAACATCATTCAGAATTACAAGCTATGATTGCGTCCTTACCTTTTCAATTAACAGAAGATCAAGAGAAGTGTATCTTTCAAATCGAACGAGATTTCTTGTCGCCTCATCGTATGAATCGTTTGATTCAAGGAGATGTCGGAAGTGGAAAAACGATCCTTTCGTTCTTAGCCATCTATTTAAATTATCTCGATGGATATCAGAGTGCTTTCATGGCTCCGACGGAAATCTTAGCAAGTCAACATTATGATAATATGAAAAAACAATTCCAAAACACATCGATTAAAATTGCAAAATTAACGGGAAAATTAACGGCAAAAGAAAAAAGAGAAATCTACAGTGGATTAGAAAATGGAGACATCGATGTCGTTATTGGAACGCATGCTCTCATTAGCGAAAATGTCGTTTATCGAAACTTAGGTCTTGTTATTACTGACGAACAACATCGCTTTGGAGTCAGTCAACGAGCGAATTTAAAAAATAAAGGATTACATCCTGATATTTTATATATGAGTGCGACGCCAATTCCAAGGACTTACGCTTTAACACTTTATGGGGATATGGATATTTCCAGTATCCATACGGTTCCTTCTGGGAAAAAGCAGATTATAACGACATTAAAAAAAGAGACCGAGATGAAAGATGTTTTGATGGCGATGTATGAAGAGTTAAAAAAACATCATCAAATATATGTCGTAGCACCTTTGATCGAAGGTGGGGACAAAGAAGAAAATAAAGATGTGTATACGCTAGAACAAAATATGAATAAAGCGTTTGGGAAAGTGGCTAAAATGGGAGTGTTGCATGGCAAGATGAAACCGGAAGAAAAAGAGGCGATCATGCAACAGTTTCAGATGAACGAAATTCAGATTTTAATTAGTACTACAGTAATCGAAGTAGGAGTCGATGTAAAAAATGCGACGATGATTGTCATTTTCGATGCCTTTCGTTTCGGACTTGCCACTCTTCATCAATTGCGTGGTAGAGTAGGTCGAAATGATGTTCAATCATACGCTATTTTGATTAGCAATCATGAAACGGAGCGCCTTTCTATTTTGACGCATACGAATGATGGATTTAAAATTAGCGAAGAGGATTTTAAATTGCGTGGTAGTGGTGATTTGTTTGGATTACGACAAAGTGGGGATATGATTTTCCGAATCGCAAATTTAAAGCAAGATTTAAATATTGCATTGCGAGCAAAAGAAGATAGCGAACGTTATTTGGAACAACTCCCAGAAGATCAGATTGAACAAAAATCAATTTGCTATTTAGATTGAGTGTCTAAAAATAGTCAGATACATATTTTTGGGAAGAAAGTAATTGAACTTTGTTTTTTATCATGGTATAATATGATAATAAGAGTGGAGAAGGGGAGAACATAGATGCAAGAGAAAAGATATATCGAAATTGAACAAGAAGATGGAACGAGAAAACAAGCTGAGTTAATCTTGACTTTTCATCTGGATAGTACGAACAGAGATTATATGGTTTATTCTTTTGATGAAACAGATAATCATGATTCGACGATCTTATATACGGCAGAGGTGTTGTGGAACGAAGATGGAAGTTGCAGTTTAGATAAAGTCGATGATCCGAAGACTTGGAATGAGATCAAAGAATTGATGAGAAACTTAATTAAGAAGAGTAGCGAGGAGTGACAGTATGAATAATCAGAGAATGAGGGAGATTTTAGAACAGGCGCAAAATGATGCAATTGCAGCTTTAAAAGGTTACTTTGATGGGCAGAATCTATCTCAAGAGGACCAAAATGTGATTTTTGATACTCTTGAAGCGACTGGACCACTGCCATCAGAAACATTAAATCTTGCGACCCAAGCGGAGCAAAGACTCTATAATGAAAAGTATATGAGAACGATTCGCAGCTTGAAATCTGAAATTCTCCAAGGACAATCAATGGATACAGCAGTTGAAAAATATCAACATGAGCAAGAGATCGATAGCAAGGCAGGGCGCGATCTACAACCGTTCCTTGAAGAACATATAAAAAATGGTGAACCGTTGAGTTCGATTCTAGCGTCATTACAATTTCCTGATAATACTGAAGATGAAAGACGCTATGCAACGACATTTACGCGTCTCGTAACAGAGCAATTAACTAGAATGATGGAAGTTATTGCAATACAAGCAGCTGAAGCTGATATTAAAAATCAAAGTACAGCCGAATATGACAGAAACGTAGCAAAAGAAAGTGATAGTCTTTTAAAAACGTTTAAAGAGCAATATGAAAAAATTATGAAAGAAAAGGCAGAAAAGATTGCAATAGAAGATGCTAAGAAAGCAGCAAAAGAAGATTACGAAGCTGGAAACGAAGAAAACAAAAACAAAGAACCGATGCAATCAATGAGTGATGCTTATCGTAATGCATATATCAATAAATATAGTACTGCATACAAACTAGCCATCAACGAATTGAAACCACATGGCCCTGCGGCAGATAACGACGATGAATTAGAACAATTGCGTCAATTGGAAGAGCAAAACGAGAAAAAAAGAGCGGAAATGGCTAAAGTTGCTAAAGTAAAAAATCCATCACATAAATTGAAGGTAGCAAAAGCAGCTATTAAATTTTTAAACAAAGTAGCTGTATGGCGGCAAAAACAATTAAATGATGTAGAAGATGTTATAGAGGAGTTCGGATCTGTTCAAGCTATTCATAATCCTTATAGAGAAAACTATTATTCAAAAGAAGAAAGAGAACGTTGTGAGAAGATCTTAGTAGCATATGAACGTTTGCAAGAATTTTTGGGAATCAGTCCTGCGCGGCATCGAGATGGTTCTAAACCTTATATGAGTATTAAAGACGCCATGGCAGTGCCAGGTTTAACAAAAGAACAGAAGCAAGCACTTCAAGCCTTGGAAGGAAAAGTGACAAATGCGTATTTTACACTAGTTCATAGTGCTAAAGATTCAACAGAATTAGATGCGATTGTAGAAGAAGCGTATGGACTATTAGATAACTTGTTAGTGCGAGAAGATAAGATTGCAATTCCTGCTATCGTAGGAACAGTAACAAATTTTCTTAAAAATGGAGAAACACTTGGATATAGTAAGGCAATATACCAATTGCCACAGTTAAAAGCAAAATATGATACACTGATGAGTCAAAAACCATTGACTCGCGCAAATTATGCTGCAGCACTTGCAGTAACTGATCAGATGGAGACGCTCTATGAATTAGAAAGAAAACTAGCCAAGAGTTTTATGGCTCATAACAAGTCGATAAAACCTCCAGTAATGGAGCCAGAGAAGAAGCAAGAAAAAGCAGAAGAGAAAAAGCAAGCTTCAGAAAAAGTGGCAGAAAAGAAGCCGAAAAAAGTGGGAAAAACAAATTCTAGAGAAGTGAAAGAGGAAAAGAAAGTGTCAAAAACATCGACGCCAACTTCCGATACACAATTGAGTTCAAATTCTAAACAGGTAGAACCTGCATTATCTCAAACTGAATTACTTCGCCAATTACACGAAGCACAGCAAGAGATAGTCCAGTTAAAAGAAAAAAATAAAAAATTAAAGGTAGATTACGAGAAGGCAAAAGAAAAAAATAAAAAATTAAAGGAAGATTACGATAAGAAATCTAAGAGTTTAAAGTCTGCGAAAGCTGAGAAAAAAAGATTGGAAACACAAAACACTCAGTTGAAACAATCCATCGAATTGCTTACGAAAAATGTAGATGAATTGACTAGACAAATGCAACAAACGGCAAGTGAATTGAATATACTTAGAGATGCAGTTGCAAATGAAGAACGCCAAAAAGAACAATATAAACAAATGGTTGATGAAATGGTTAGGACGATGAAACACCAATCATCGGTAGAATTGAATCCAGATGAAAAAGAAGTGGAAGAACTCGTATCTTATATGGATAGTGGCCGTCTTGAAAATCGTTTCTTTGAAAGCGACGGATCTCGCGAAGTTTTAAACGATCTTTATACGTTAAAAGAAAAAGGAACTTTACGTCCTGAGTATGCTGAAAAATTAAATAAAGCGATTCGTCAAATCGAGGAAGGTAGAAATAACGCACTGGGTCAACCAGAATTCGAAATTCCGTTTCAGAAACATTTATAGAAATTGTCAAAAAGCGAAGTAACATTTCGCTTTTTTTACTACTTCCAAACATTGTAAATTTAATCTATCTGTAGTATAATGAGAAATAGGTGATACTATGTTTTACATATGGATAGGAATTATCATTCTATTAACGATTGTGGAGTTGTTGACAGTAAAACTAACGACAGTATATTTTGTTTTTTCTGGGATTGTTGCTTTGTTGCTTTCGTTTCGAGTTGAGAGTTTCCCGATACAATTTGCAGTGTTTGCAATTCTAGGAATTATTCTTTTGGTTACGACAAAACCAACTTTGGAAAAATTGTTAAAACGTACGCCATCTAATTTGGATCAAGAATCTATTTTGGGAATGCAAGGGGTAGTGATTGATGCGATGAGAAAAAACCACCCTGGAACAATTAAAGTAGGCGGAAAGGTTTGGGCTGCAATCTCACAGAAGAAAATCAAAGTGGGAAGCACAGTAAAAATATTAGAGGTAGATGGAATGACGTTGAAGGTTGCACCGGTTGAAGAAGAGGTATAATAAGTTGGTGGTTGTATGAAAAAAATGAAAAATATTTGGAATGCAATTCAATGGCCGCTTCTTTTGGTTATATTTGAATTCTGCATTCTTTTTCTTTTGCTAGGATATTATGAATATCGAGAAGTACAATTACAGTTAGATGCGCATCCAAAATGGACGATGACAGAAGCAATTGAAACTGTAAATCAATTTTTTGAAACTAAAGAAGGATCGACAGCAGTCGCTCAATTTTTATTAGATCATGTATGGGTTTTTGTTATTTGTAACATAGTATTATTATTGCCTGTCGTTTACCATTTTTACAAAAAACATCAACACCGCTTTCCGAGACATGTCTCTGATAAGAGTAAGATACATATACTTATCTGTTCTATCTCACTTGCGTTGTTTCTCAATTTGATCTTAACTGGAATTTCCTCTTTTTTCGGAATTTCAAAAGAGTCGGCTTCTCAACTTCACCAACCTATCTTTTGGTTGATTTGCAGTAGTGGAGTGGTAGGACCATTGATAGAAGAACTTATCTTTCGAGGAATCGTATATGACAGATTGCAAGCATTTGTCCCTAAATACCGTGCATCTTTGTTTACGACGATTATGTTTGCCTTGTATCATGGAAATTTAATTCAAATCATCTATGCTTTTTGTATGGGAAGTTATTTTATCTATTGCTATGATCATTATGAGAATATTACTGCAAGCATGATTGCACATATGAGCGCCAATATTGTGGTATTGTTGATATTCCCATATCTTTTAAATTTATCATTTTTATGGTTGGTAGTATCATGCTTGGCTTTTGGTATAGTTAGCTATTATATGCTTCAAAAGATCAAAAAAGGAATTAGTATTTATTCCTAATATTTGGAAATAATAAAAGAGAAGACAAAAAATGGAAATCTTTCTCTTTTTTTCTCCGAAAAATTTTTCTTACGATGAAAAAAATGGTATAATGTTGATGGTGATGATATGATTAAAAAAGTAAAAGAGATAAATGTTAATTATATCCGGTATGGCAATGAAAAAGGTAAAGAAATCGTACTATTACATGGATGGGGGCAAAACATCGAGATGATGCGTCCCATCGGGGATAGTTTATGTAAGGATTATCATATCACTATTATCGATTTGCCAGGATTTGGAGAGAGTGACGAATTAAAAAAAGTATGGACTTTATATGATTACGTAGAATGTATACGAGAATTATTGAAGGAATTAGGAATAAAAAAACCTGTTTTGATTGGTCATTCATTCGGAGGAAAGATCAGTTTACTTTACGGAAGTAAGTATTCGGTTGAAAAGATGATTTTATTTGGAAGTCCATTTAAGAAGGAAATTCAAAAAATTTCTATGAAAACGAAAATTTTAAAACAGTTAAAAAAAGTTCCGGGTTTAAATAAATTTGAGAACATCGTAAAAAAACATGTGGGATCGACAGACTATCGAAATGCATCTCCAATCATGAGACAAGTCATGGTAGAGCATGTGAATCTTGATATTACAGAAGAGGTTAAGAAGATTAAATGTCCTACGTTGCTCGTTTGGGGAACGATGGATGAAGCAGTATCGTTAGAACGTGCACATGAGTTAGAGGAATTGATTCCAAACGCAGGATTAGTTGAGTATGAGGGATGTACACATTATGCTTATCTAGAACGGTTGGGACAAACGGTACGAGTGATTCGTAGTTTTCTAGAAAGCGAGGAGTAAGTTATGTCAGAATATTTTGTATTATCGTTTATTCCATTCATATTATATGTGGTGTTAAAGACGAAAAAATCATTTCAAATGCTGCAACAAAATTGGTATAATCTAGACCAACGTTATTTGAAATGGATATTTAAAAATCCATGGAAAGTATTCATAGAAATCGATATGTTTTTTATCGTATTTGTTGTAATGCTCGCGATGGATATGATAAGCGCTATGATTTTATTTGGTGTGTTTTATCTTGTTACATCCTTTTTATATTACCAGTCAAATAAAAAAGAACAAGTAAAATTAAAATTAGCATTTACGAAAAGGGTTCGTAGATTGTCTGTTACGACGATGATTTTATATTTGATCCCGCTATTTTCGATTTGCTTTATGTTTGATGTAAACTATATTGCATATTACTATTTTATTATGGGAGCACTCGCATATCTTAATTACTTTGTCGTACTTGTTGCCAATACAATTAACTTGCCGATCGAGCATCAAGTATTCTTGTATTATAAAAGAAAAGCAACGAGAAAACTATCTTCTATGTCACAGTTAGATGTGATTGGGATTACAGGAAGTTATGGTAAGACGAGTAGTAAAAATATTTTATCGGATATTTTGAATGTAAAATACAATGCATTCGCAACACCGAAAAATTTTAATACAACTTATGGAATGATTCGAGCAATCAATGAGTCGCTCGATAAGTTTAACGATTTATTTATCGCCGAAATGGGGGCTTTTAAACAAGGAGAGATTAAAGAACTTTGTGATTTTGTCCGCCCAAAGTACGGTATTTTAACTAGAATTGGAACTGCTCATCTAGAGAGCTTTGGTAGTCAAAGTAACATTCAAAAAGGAAAATTTGAACTGATCGAATCTCTTCCGGAAGATGGTGTTGGAATTTTAAATAAAGATGATGCGTTACAAGTATCGTATCATTTAAAAAATAAGTGTCATATTATATGGATTGGAATAGAGCAAAGAGATGCCGATCTCTATGCGGAAAATATTCATTTGTCTGAGCATGGAACTTCATTTGATATCGTATGGAAGAAGGAAAATATAAGAGCGACATTCCAAACGAGACTACTTGGTAAAAATAATGTATATAATATTTTAGCGGCTGTTGCACTCGGAAAGTATTTGGGAATGACAATCGATCAATTAGTGACAGGCGTAAAACAAATTCGCCCAATTGAACATCGTTTAGAATTAAAACCGTTTGGAAATGTTACATTGATCGAGGACGATTATAATGCGAATCCAATTGGGGCAAAAGAAGCGATTGAGGTATTAGCTATGATGCCGGGTAAGAAAATTATTATAACCCCAGGTATGATCGAACTGGGACCAAAACAGTATGAATTGAACTTAGAGTTTGGTAAACAAATAGGAGAAAGTTCTATCGATGAGGTAATTCTCATTGGAAAAGAACAGACAAGACCAATTCAAGATGGACTAAAAGTTGTTGATTACAATGAGAAGCACGTGCATATATTAAACGATGTGAAGCTTGCTTTTCCGTTGATTCAGAAGTTAAGCGGTGGCAAAAAAGCATATGCTTTAATCGAAAATGATTTACCAGATACATTTAACGAAAAGACCAAATAAAGGAGTGAGAAAATGAAAATAAAAGTAGGAGTTATATTTGGTGGACCGACAGTAGAGCATGAGATTAGTATTATCTCTGCTGTACAGGCAATGGGATATATGGATACTTCAAAATACGATATTATTCCAATTTATATTACGAAAGATAGAGATTGGTATACAGGAAGAATGTTGAGTGATATGGAGGTATATCAAGATTTTGACGATTTAAAACGATATGCTAAGAAAGTAACACTCGTTCGTAAAGATGGAGGGTTCTATTTACAGACGCTAGGTTTTTGGAAACGTTGTATCGAAGAAATCGATATCGCATTTCCAATTGTCCATGGAAATAATGTAGAAGATGGAACGTTAGTTGGGTATTTAGAAACACTAGGAATTCCATATGTAGGAAGTGGTGTTTTAGGCTCTGCGCTTGGACAGGATAAAGTTGTCATGAAGCAAGTACTTGAATCAGCTGATCTTCCAATTGTCGATTACCGTTGGTTCTATGATTCAGAATTTCTAAATGCGACTGACAGTATTTTGAAATCAATTGAAAAGATGGGATATCCAGTCATCGTAAAACCTGCTACACTTGGTAGTAGTGTTGGAATTACATATGTAAAGGATAAAAAAGATATTTATGAAGCAATCGAGGAGGCTATGAAGTACGATAATAAAGTTATCGTTGAAAAAGCGGTTGAAAACTTAGTTGAAGTTAATTGTAGTGTCCTTGGTAATTACGAATATCAAGAATTAAGTGAAATCGAAGAAGTTATGACAACAGAGGAGTTCTTAACTTATCAAGATAAATATATCGGAAATGGTAAAGGAACGAAAAATGGTGGTAGTAAGGGAATGGTAGCGACGGATCGAGTTATTCCAGCTCGTATTTCAGATGATTTGAAAAAGAAAGTACAAGAAGTATCTCTCGCAACATTCCGCGCACTTAATTTAAGTAATATTTGCCGTATTGATTTCTTGATCGATAAGAAAGCAAAGAAAGTATACGTAAATGAGTCTAATACAATACCGGGATCTTTATCGTTCTATCTATGGGAGCCAATCGGAGTACCATACGATAAATTATTAGATCGTATGATTACGATTGCAATTAAAGACTTCAAGAGAAAACAAAAGAAAGTTTCAACCTTTGAAACCAACGTTCTAAGTAACTTTGGTGGTGCCAAAGGAACGAAAGGTTTAAAAGGGATGAAGACAAAATTAAAATAACAGAGAATTCTGTTATTTTTTTTGATCGATATTTAGTACGCTAGGCCCTTCTAATAAATTGCCATCGATATCAAATCTAGAACCGTGACAAGGGCAATCCCAAGTACAATCTACTTCGTTGAATAATAGATGGCATTTCATGTGAGGACAGATGATAGAAACGATATGTTCACGACCTTTAGGGTCGATGTAAATTCCGACTCTTTTTCCATTTCTTACTTCAATTTTAGCTTGTCCCTTTGGAATTTGAAAGGTCGATTTCATCATTGCATTCACATTATCGATGCCATCTTTAACTGTTTGAATACATCTTTTTAAATTATAAGGACGGTAGGGGAGAAATAATCCTTCGTATGGATGGTGTTTATCAGTTGCTAATTCTGAAAGGATGATTCCGGCGATTGTACCATTTGTCATACCCCACTTTTGAAATCCCGTCGCTATCATTACATTCGGATGTTTTTTAGAAATAGGACCAATCAGTGGTAAGTGATCGTTAGGCATGATATCGTGTGTCATCCAAGCATAGGTAGGAGTTAAGTGAAAGAATGATTCAAAACGATCGCTTGTTTTTTGATAGTATTCTTTTTTTGGTTTACACTTCGTCGTTTTGTCGCTTTCACTTGCGAATAAAAGATAGTTTTGTTTGTCTTGATGATACCGGATAGAATAAATTGGATTAGATATAGTAATTGCAGAAAATCCTTTTGTATCTTCTATATGTGTTGCAACAACATAGGAAGATTCGATATGCGATTTAAATGGTACCCAGCCAGGGCGTATGAAAAATGGATAGTGTGTACATATGAGTACTTTCTTCGATCTTATTTTTCCAGCATTCGTATGAGTAATATAATAGGCCCCATCTTGATCGATATCGGTAGCTCTCACATTTTCCATGATTTTAACCCCTTTAGAAAGAGAAATACGCGCTAATTCGTATAAATACTTTACTGGATGAAAAACGGCTGTACGAGGTACTTTTAATGCTTTTAACGATGGGATCTCGATTGGAATCGAATCTTTTATTTCATATTTTATTTTGTTTAATTCTAAAAAAGATTGAAGTACATCTATTTTCTTCTCTTGTTCCTCTTTTGTAGCAAATACATAAGAGTCTACTTCCTCAAAATTACAATCGATTTTTTCTCTTTGGACTGTTTGCTTTACAAAAGCAATCGCATCACGCTGTGACTGTAAGTAAGAAAGCGCTGTGTTTGTATCGTATGTATCGATAATTTGCTCGTAGATTTGATCTTGTAAATAAGTTAATTTTCCCGTCGTATTAGATGTAACCCCAAAACCAATTTTATCTTTGTCGATGAGAAGAACATTCTTTTTGGTTTTCGACAGCTGATATAATGCGGTGATACCAGCAATTCCACCACCAATAATTAAGATATCTACATCTTTTTCTTTATAATCGAATTTTGTATCATGTAAAGGTTCAATTCCTTCTTGCCATAAAGTTTTCTTTTTCATAGAATCACCACTATTATTATGATCAATTTTGAAAATATTATATAAAATGAGTGTCAAATATAGTAAAGAAATCGTTCAAGAGACATGAAATGTGTTACACTATATTTATAAGAGGTGATAATATGCGTGCAGTAACGTTAGTAGGAAAGAGAAAATTTGAAATTAAAGAAATTGAAGAGCCAACTTCTAAAAATGGAGAAGTGTTAATACACGTTTTAAAATCAGGTATTTGCGGATCTGATTTACATTATTTCGAAACGGGAGAACCAGCAGGACTCATCTTAGGCCACGAATTTTGTGGAACCGTTATCGATCCGGGAAATCGTACTGATTTAAAAGTAGGAGATATTGTAACAGCACTTCCAATTTCTCCTTGTGGTCATTGTAGTGCTTGTTCTAGTGGAAATCCACAATATTGTAAGGAAACTTGGAAAGATGCGGTAGGATTATCTATGACACATCCAGGAGGACTTACAAGTAAAATTAGCGTAAGAGAAGACATGGTCTACAAAGTTCCAGATAATGTTCGTCCAGAAGAGATGGCAATGGTAGAACCAACTGCCGTTGCACTTCACGGTGTTCATTTAGCTGATATTAAATTGGGGCAGAAAGTTCTCGTGATTGGTGGAGGGATCATCGGCCTTATGAGTGCGATGCTAGCTAAGAAAGAAGGAGCTAGTTTTGTCGCTGTTAGTGAGACGAATCCAAACCGTGGAAAAAAAGCATTAGCGCTTGGGGTTGCAGATAAGTATTATGATGCGACGAAGGAAGATATGATCGCGGAAGTAATGCAGGATACAGGAAGTGGCTTTGATGTTGTCATAGAGTGTTGTGGAAATGCCCCTGCAGTAACAAGTTCACTTTTAATGGTAAAACCTGGAGGTACAGTGACACTTGTCGGAGTTGCAACAGGTCCGATTTCTATTCCAACTGTCATTGCAGTTATGAATGAATTAACTGTAAAAGGTGCGATCGCTTATACGAAAGAGGAATTTGAAACTTGTATTCAATTGATCTCATCAAAACAAATCGAGGTCATGAAGTTTGTCGATGATATGGTTCCATTAGCTAAAGTGCAAGAAGCATACGAGAGACTTACAAGTGGGACAGATGATGCAGTTAAAATTTTAGTTGATCCAAATCAATAAAGACATATGAATGACATATGTCTTTTTATATAATAAAAAAGTTGGAATATTCCAACTTTATTAACATTATGGTGGGCTGTTAGGGACTCGAACCCTAGACCCACTGATTAAGAGTCAGTTGCTCTACCAACTGAGCTAACAGCCCATAAAATCGATTACTTATTAAGTATAACACAAAAATGATAAAAAAGGAATAGTAATTTTAATTTTATTGGTATTTTTATAACTTAAGTAAGGAAAAACATTCAGATTTATTTTCTGAATGTTTTTTTATAAGTAATTGCTGTTGCATTGTCGCTCCCAGCGTGAATTATTCTCTCTTTAACATAATGGTCCCCATCTCCGTAAGAGGCTGTATCTACAAGTTGATCTGCTTTTGGAAATTGTGGTAATATTTGATATAACTGTAATGTAGGAATCGGATTTGTAACCCCGTCGCTACATAACATCATATAATCATAATCATCATTTGAAATAATTTGCTCAGGTTTTAATAAATAGTTTTGATCTGTTCCAATCGCATTTGTAATTGTATGAGCGTATGGATCGAATTTTCGAATTTCTTCTGCTTCGATTCCTTCGAGCGTTTGTCCATTCTTTTTAAAAAGCTCGTATGTAAGAGTTTGCTCCGTTGTCATTTTTTTAGCAACCCCATTTTTTGCAATATAGATGCTAGAATCTCCCACTTGGTAAATCAGCGTATGTTTTTTTGTAACGACTGCAAAAGATAGAGTGGTTTGTCCTAATCTTTGCCTAGAAACGTCTGCTTCTATTTGTGCGACAATAAGCGCAATTTCATTGATCAGGCTACTTTCTTCCATATTATGTTTTGGCATTTGATCTATTTCTTCGAAGTAGGATACTGGAATTTGTTGGAATGCAGAACTTAAGCGTTCTGTAACAAATTTACTACCTTGTTGTGAATTCTTAGAACTACTTACCCCATCACATACGGCAAATAATTTATAGTTTTTATTTAAACTATGTTCTACAAATACTGATGCATCATCTTGTCCATGTCTGTGCCGACTTCCTTTATTTGTCGCAAGCTGGATTTCTTCTTGGCTTGTACAATACGAGATCGAGATTGTTTGGTGATCGTATGGATTATCATTTTTTTTAAGGGTTTGATTTTGAAATGCGCCTAAGTAATTTGTCTGTAATTGGATGTTGTGACTTTGGTGTTTTTTGTAATACGTTTCAAACTGTGTTTTTAAATCGTATTTACAATTAGGTGTCATCATTCGGTATTCTCGTTCTGGATATTTAATTGCTACACTTACTAAAAGGTCGAAATATTCGAGCAGATATGTTAATAAAACATTTTGGTTTTCTGGTGAAAGCTGATGATAAGCTTGAAATACATTTGATTGTTCTAGTGCAATTTTAATGAATTGATCTGGGTGTAGTACAGTATCTAGTCCTAGTTCACAAATTTGATCTAGTTTGTCTAATTCTAGACGGTTGAAACTCAAAGTGGCGGGTACGAGATAAGTTGCACCTGTATTGTATTTCATATGATATAGTTGATCGAAATCATAGCATAAATAAATTTCTAATAAATGATAGATTAGATCCTCGTATGACATAGCTTCTATTTGTTTTCTCATATTACTCGTACTGGTAATGTATGCAGAATCGATTCCTTTTTGTATAAATTGATGTAATAAGGCTTTCGCATAGTGGTTTTCCCGTACTTTAGGTCGTTCCAACGTCAGTTTGATTTCTGTTTTACGTAGCGCTTCAGCGAGAATGTTTTCTAATTTTCTCTGATATAAACTTTTTTCTAAAATTAGAGTTTCTTTTTTTCGCTTTAATGATCGTTCTTGTTCTTCGATTTCTTCTATTTGCAATTCTATTTTACTGATTTTCTTAGCTTCCGTTTCCATCTCAATCTCCCCTTCAAAAGTAGGTTTTACTTTAACAGAATGGGATATATTTGTCAAATTTATGATGAAATGTGGTATACTAAAAAAGGAGTAAGGATGGACGAGTATGAAGCAAATAATTTTATGGTTACTAGGAATTGTCTGCCTGGTGATAGCAATTATAATTGGCGTTACACTCGGAAAGCAAGATATTCATTTTTCGGTAGATGGAGAAACAGTTTTAAATGTGGATGTAGGAAGCAAATATAAAGCACCTAAGGTAAAAGCCTGTTATGGAAACCTTTTGTCTTGTAAAACGTTAAAAATAGACAAAAAAGGTGATGTAAATACGAAGCAAATTGGGACATATCGCGTTGTTTATCAGGCTAAGAAAGACGGGAAAACAAAAAAAATTACAATTAAAGTAATTGTAGAAGATAAAGAGAAGCCTGAATTAGTTGTAGAAGGCGAGAAATTGCAAGTTTGTCCAAATGGAAAATTAAAACAATATCAGTATCGAGCAGTAGATCAGTATGATGGTGATTTAACTAACAAAGTTAAGATTGAAGCAAAAGGAGAGAATCTCGTGTTTTCTGTTCGAGATTCTAGCGGAAATGAAACCGTGAAAAAAGTTCCATATGAGAAGATAGACCAAGTTCCCCCTGCTTTAACATATAAAGGGGATCCATCGATGTCTTTGCTTGTTGGAAGTACTTATAAAGATCCTGGAATGACGGCAGTTGATGATTGTGATGGGGATCTTACTTCTAATATTGTCGTGAGTGGGAATGTGAATACCAATAATCTAGGAACTTATCAGGTTGTTTATACGGTTACGGATCAGTCAGGAAATCAAACGTCTGCAGTAAGAACGATCAAAGTATATCAAAAGAACATTACGACAATTCCGGGTAAAAAGACGATCTATCTTACGTTTGATGATGGCCCAGGACCTCATACTGCACGTTTATTAGATGTTTTAGCTAAGTATAATGTCAAAGCAACATTCTTTGTGACAGGGTTAAATCCAGCGTACGATGCGATGATTACACGAGCTTATAAAGAGGGACATAGTATAGGGCTTCATACTTATACACATCGATATCAAACGGTATATGCTAGTAAAGAAGCTTATTATCAAGATTTAAATTTAATTTCTAATAAAGTAAAAAATTTGACCGGTGTGGAGACGAAGTTGATTCGATTCCCAGGAGGATCATCTAATACAGTAAGTAAACGTGTACCAGGGCTTATGACATTACTGGCTCGCGATGTCGAAGCGAGAGGGTATAAATACTTTGACTGGAACATTACAAGTGGCGATGCTGGAGAAACGACATCGACGCAAGTAGTTGCCAACAATGTGATTCGTAACTTACGAAATGATTATAGTATCGTCTTACAGCATGACAGTCAAGGATTCAGTGTCAATGCAGTTGAAACGATTATTCAATATGGATTATCTCACGGATATACATTCGCACCACTTACGATGTCCAGTCCAACCGCACACCATAGAATCAATAATTAAGCAAAAAGAAAAACCTTACGAATGTAAGGTTTGTTTTTTAACTTGGTGACCTGTATGGGATTTGAACCCATGAATGCCGCCGTGAAAGGGCGGTGTGTTGAACCACTTCACCAACAGGCCAACAAAAATGGCGCCTCTTGTAAGACTCGAACTTACGACCCCCTGATTAACAGTCAGATGCTCTAACCGACTGAGCTAAAGAGGCATTTAAATGGTGGGCCTGAATGGACTTGAACCATCGACCTCACGCTTATCAGGCGTGCGCTCTAACCAGCTGAGCTACAAGCCCACTTAAATGTCAAACGACTATTACAGTATACATGATATTCTAAAGTTTTGCAATAGCTTTTTTGCATTTTCTGTATATTTTTTGAAATCTGACACTGATCTGACGTCCTCATTGAATAATATACACAGAAATGAAAAGTATGTCAATCTTTTTTGTTTTTCTTTTTGTTAGAAAAAGTATAATTCGTTGACGTTAAAAATAATTAAAAGTATAATGGAAGTGAATGTAAAAGAAATTTTATATTCAAAGAAACCATGGATAACAAATAGATGTTATGATCATGTTAATATGGAAAGGATGAAGATATGTTAGAATTACAAGACATCTCATTCAAACGAGATGGGAAACATATACTAGATCACGTGAGTTTTAAGTTTGATGCAGAGAAATTTTACGTGATTACAGGTCCCAACGGGAGTGGGAAATCGACACTCGCCAAAATTATTATGGGGATCGAACAGCCAGATAGTGGAAAAATTTTATTGAATGGAAAAGATATAACTCATAAAAAAATTGACGAAAGAGCAAAACTTGGAATTGGCTTCGCATTCCAACAACCTGTTCAATTTAAGGGGATTACTGTGTACGATTTATTGAAGATAGCATCTAAGAAAGAAATTGGAACGAAAGAGGCGTGTCAATTATTATCGAAAGTTGGACTTTGTGCAGGAGAATATCTCGACCGTGAAATCAACAGTTCTCTATCAGGTGGAGAATTAAAGCGAATTGAAATTGCTTCTGTCATGGCAAAAAATCCGAGCGTTTCTATCTTTGATGAGCCAGAAGCCGGGATCGATTTGTGGAGTTTTCGGAGTTTGATCGACGTCTTTAAACAAATGGAATCTTATGCGAAAGGGATTACGATTGTTATTTCTCATCAAGAGAGAATTTTAGCAATTGCTGATCAAATCATTTGGATGGACCAAGGTAAAGTCAAACAAGTTGGAAGTAAGAATGCCATGATGCATCAAATTTTGACTTCAGAAAAGGCTTGCCCGAAAGGAGTGATGACTTGTGAATAAAGTAGATGAATCACTTCTTCACGAAGTATTAGATCAAGATGTAAGAAAGGCAGATGCTTACAATATTCGTAAGAATGGAAAGGGAATTGAACGTAAATCAAATCCAAATATCGAAATCGTTCCGAAGGAAGATGGAACAGGACTTGATGTTTACGTTAAAGAAAATACTCTATTTGGAATTATTCATATTCCAGTGATTATTACGGAAAGTGGGCTTACCGATGTCGTATATAACGACTTTCATGTTGGTAAGAATGCGAATGTGATCATCGTTGCCGGCTGTGGAATTCATAACGGAAAACATAAAGATTCTAGGCACGACGGAATTCACCGCTTTTATCTAGAAGAAAAAGCAAAAGTAAATTATGTTGAAAAACATTATGGAGAAGGTGAGGGTACAGGAAAGAAAGAGCTGAATCCAGTAACTGAAATTACGTTAGAAAAGAACGCTTACTTATCGATGAATACGACGCAGATCAAAGGTGTCGATACGACATTGCGAGTGACGAAAGCTAAGTTAAAAGAAGGATCTACACTGATTATCAATGAGAAAATATTGACAACTGGAACCCAACAAGCAAAAACTGACTTTGTCGTAACCCTAGATGGAGAAGGTGCTAGTACTCATGTGACATCTCGTTCCGTAGCCGAAGAGTCGTCTTATCAAGAATTTACGTCTAATGTTATAGGAAATAAAAAATGTTACGCACATGTAGAATGTGATGCGATTATTAAAGATCGCGGGTCTGTAAAAGCAATTCCAGAAATTTATGCGAAAGATGTAGATGCGAATCTGATTCACGAAGCAGCAATCGGTAAAATAGCAGGGCAACAGCTTATGAAGTTGATGTCACTAGGACTTTCTGAAAAAGAGGCAGAAGAGACAATAATAAAGGGTTTTTTAAAATAGATTGTGATGTGCATAGGAATATGCGCATTTTTTGTTGTCAAAAAAAATATTTTGTGTTAAAATGATAGTGTTGTTAATTGGCCTGTTGGTGAAGCGGTTCAACACACTGCCCTCTCACGGCAGCATTCATGGGTTCGAAACCCATACAGGTCACCATATGATAATTACTAGATAGAGATATCTAGTTTTTTTGTTAAAGTATTTATTTTAATGAAAATTAAAAATTGATGTGATCATATTAAAAAGATAATTAAATAGTTGGAAAAAGGATCGGATAAAAAAGCGAACAAAAGAGCGTCACACCACGAAAAAAATCAAGAAACATAATTTTGCTTTTTTTGAAAAAAATATAAATTTAAAAAAACGAGCAAAACAAAAGAAGCGAAAAAATGAAAAAAATTAAAAACTGATAACGCCTCAAAAAATGGCGATTACGCTTTTAAAATCAATGTGTTTTGTAAAAAGCATCAAAAATGACATTTTTTTGAAAAAACAGGTGTAAAGAAAAAGACAAAAAATTAAAATGCGTTTTTGTTGAAAAATAAAGGCTTGTGACACATGTTGCAAAAAAGTTTAAAATTTGTTCGCTTTTTTGCTTGATTTTTTCATTTTGAGTTGCTATACTGACAGTAGTTAAGGTAGGAGGAAATGTTATGACGAATGTTATGGAAGATACAGCATTAGAACTACAGGTCGTAAAGAGAAATGGAAAGAAAGTTGATTTTGATGGAACGAAAATAGCAATTGCTATTAAAAAGGGATTCGATAGTTTGATTCCATCAGAAGAGAATGCAACATTACAAGATGTTGGATATAGTGAAAAAGATGTAAACAAAGTTTATCATGCGGTGATGGAACGCATCAAAACAGAATATAAAGACGAAGAGAAAATCAAGATTGAGACGATTCAAGATATGATCGAAGATGAACTTCAAAAGAAACATTATACAGATGTTTACGAATCATTCAAAGCATATCGTGAGAAGAGAAATCAATCTCGTGAGTTATTCTCCGATAATAAAAGACTTCATAAGTTTTTAAAGAATATTGAAAGTTTAGGATTAAAATCAGCACACGAAGAAAATACAAAGAGAGAAAACGCGAATGTCGATGGAGATACGGCAATGGGAACGATGCTTCAATATGGAGCTACGATTTCTAAAGAGTTTACGAAAGCATATCTTATGAAACGTAAGTATGCGGATGCTCACGATTCCGGTGCGATTCACATTCACGATATGGATTTTATGGCAATGGGAACGACGACTTGCTGCCAAATCGACTTAAATCGTTTATTTAAAGGTGGATTCTCAACTGGTCATGGACACTTGAGAGAACCAAATGACATTATGTCTTATACTGCACTTGCTGCTATTGCAATTCAAGCGAATCAAAATGATCAACACGGTGGTCAAGCAATTCCAGCATTCGATTACTATTTGGCCCCAGGTGTGTTAAAGACATTCAAAAAGCAATTTAAACAAGTTGTAAATGATTATTTAGATTTAGAAGGTTTAAAACCACTTGTTAGTATGGAACGTATCGCAAAAGATATTAGCAAATTAACTTCTATCGAAGTAGATATGGAAGCGTTTGATGTCTACTCAAAAGGAAGTGAAAAAGTACATCATATTCTCTCTCTCGGATATGAAAAAGCGGTTCAAAAGACAGATCGTATTACATATCAAGCGATGGAGGCATTTATCCACAACTTAAATACAATGCATTCAAGAGCAGGGGCTCAAGTTCCATTTTCAAGTATTAACTTTGGAACAGATACTTCTCCAGAGGGAAGAATGGTGATGAAAGACTATTTACTTGCCTTAGATGCTGGACTAGGACATGGAGAAACTCCAATTTTCCCAATTTCAATTTTTAAAGTAAAAGAAGGAGTTAACTATAATCCAGAAGATCCAAACTATGATTTGTTCCATTTATCATGCGAAGTTTCTGCGAAGAGATTATTCCCTAATTTCTCGTTTATCGATGCTCCATTCAATTTGCAATATTATAAAGAAGGAGATTATAGGACGGAAGTTGGATACATGGGATGTCGTACACGTGTCATGGGAGATGTAACCGATCCAGATAATCAAGTGACACCTGGACGTGGTAATTTATCATTTACGTCTATCAACCTTCCAAGACTTGGAATCAAACATGGTATTGTAACAAATGAAAAGGCTGATATGGATGGATTCTTCGAAGAACTTGGAGAATATATGGAAATGGTAAAAGATCAACTATTAGAACGTTTTGAAATTCAATGTAGAAAACATGTTTATAATTTCCCATTCTTACTTGGGCAAGGTGTTTGGACAGATGGAGAAAAGTTAAAACCAAACGATCGTATTCGTAAGTTATTAAAACATGGTACGTTGACATTTGGATTTATCGGACTTGCAGAATGTTTAAAAGCTTTAACTGGTAAACATCATGGAGAGAGTGAAGAATCTCAAAAATTAGGGCTTGAAATCATAGGATTTATGCGTAAAAAAGCAGACGAATATTCTGAAAAATACAATTTGAATTTCTCTGTGATCGCAACGCCAGCAGAAGGATTGTCTGGAAGATTCGTCAATATTGATAAAGCGATCTATGGCAAGATCAAAGGAGTTACGGATCGTGAATATTATACAAATTCATTCCATATTCCAGTTTATTACAATATTTCAGCAGCTCGTAAGATCGAACTAGAAGCACCATATCATGCACTTACAAATGGTGGACATATCACTTATATCGAATTAGATGGAGATACGACAGAAAATGTAGAGGCATTTGAAAAAGTAATTCGCAAGATGAAAGAGTCTGGAATCGGGTATGGAGCAATCAATCATCCGGTTGATCGGGATCCAGTTTGTGGTTTTAATGGTGTAATTAACGACACTTGTCCAGGTTGTGGTAGAAAAGAAGAAGATGACGATGTGCACTTTGAAAGAATTCGTCGTATTACAGGATATCTTGTTGGGACAGTAGATCGCTTTAACAACGGAAAAAGAGCGGAAGAAAGAGATCGTGTAAAACACACGTTGAATGCAAGAAATGCAAAAAATTAGATTAGCTGGTGAATTACAGACGGATAGTATTGTCGATGGACCTGGAATTCGCGCAGTCGTATGGACACAAGGTTGTGGACATCACTGTAAAGGATGTCATAACCCAGAGACATGGGACTTTAAAGGTGGAATGGAATGCGATGTCGATGATATCAAAACTCAATTAGAACAATTGGAAGATCACGATGGGATCACTCTTTCCGGAGGAGATCCGATGTTCCAAGCAGAGGCGTGTTATGAAATTGCAAAATATGCAAAAGAACGTGGATTTAATGTTTGGTGTTATACAGGATTTACCTATGAGCAATTGATGGTGATGAATGGTCGTGATCCATATATATTAAAATTATTAGAACAATTAGATGTCTTAGTAGATGGAAAATTCGAATTAGCGCAAAAAAGCCTCAATTTAAAATTTAAAGGATCTCGTAATCAACGAATTATCGATGTTCCTGCAAGTTTGGATGAAGGCAAAGTTGTTATTGTAGACAAGTATTGTGAAGAGAAGAAATGGTCGCCAAAATACCAAAAACAAGAATTTTTATACATATAGAATTATAGTAGTTTGCTATAATTCTTTTTGTTATCTACGATATTGTTGTATTGTAAACGATTGTTCTATTTGATGTTAGAAAGAGAAAAAACTTGACTTAAAGCTTGCTTTAAGGAGTAAAATAAAAATGTAATAAAGGGAAGGTGATAGAATGGAAAAACAAACAGCGGGGAGAGATCAACTAGGAACGTTTGCTCCGAAATTTGCAGAATTAAACGATGATGTTTTATTTGGAGAGGTATGGAGCAGGGAAGATAAATTATCTTTAAGAGATCGATCTTTAATAACTGTCGTTGCCTTAATGAGCAAAGGAATCTTAGATTCTAGTTTAAAATATCATATTATGAATGCTAAGAAAAATGGAATTACGAAAGAAGAGATGGCAGAGGTTTTAACACATGTTGCATTTTATGCAGGATGGCCAAATGCTTGGGCTGTTTTTAAGCTGTCAAAGGAGGTTTATGAGAGTGAATAAAGAGTTATTTGAAAAAGAAAATGTATTTGGATTAGGAACTCCAAATGATGCTTTTGCACAATATTTTATAGGTCAAAGTTATTTAAATCCTCTGACTGATCCAAAGAAAACAAACGTGTTTTTAGCGAATGTTACATTCGAACCAGGATGTAGAAATAACTGGCATATTCATCATGCGAAAAGTGGTGGTGGACAACTTCTAATCTGCACTGCTGGATATGGTTGGTATCAAGAAGAAGGAAAAGAAGCACAAAGCTTAAAGCCAGGAGATGTCGTAACAATACCAGCAAATGTAAAACATTGGCATGGTGCAAAGAAAGATTCTTGTCTTTCCTTGACCTAATGACACCAAAAGATAAAACCATTGATTTACTTTATTTCAATGGGAATATTGGAGGTA
>CALVIX010000010.1 GCA_944331895.1 uncultured Bacilli bacterium | reverse complement strand
TATGAACATTCGATTTTAATTTACTTTCTTCTAATAAATTACTATGTGTCACAATAACTGCCTTTTTAGAACAAGCACGTAATAAATGAATTATTTTACGTTCATATCCAGAAAAATGAAGTGCGACATCAAAAGAATTATTGGCAAATAAACGATATGATTCCCTTTGAAACATTTTCTTTAAATGTTTCATAATCCATCCAAAATTCCAATTAAAACGAAAATATAGGTATTGTGCAATCGCTTCTTTCCAGCGTAAATTTTTTGCACCCTTCAAAGGAATATAAGAGATATCACGGTTCAAATGATAAACAAACTGAGAATTTTCTTCTCCAGCCTTGGTGAAAAAAGTTAAAAAATAATGATATTGCTTAATGTCGATATTACATAGCAATGAATTTAAAGCAGTTGTAATTCCATTCTTTTTTAAAGTACCACCAAATATTAAAATTTTCTTCTTATTAGAATCATATCTCGTAGAAGAAATAACTTTCAAACGAGAATTCTTACGATTTAAAAATAAATACTGACATATATTAGAAATTGCATTTGGACCATCATATGGGCAAAATGTTTTTTTTACTTCTTTCGTATCTTGAACATGGGATAATTGATTTAGTTTAGTACATAAATCATAAATTTGTTCAGATTGATTAAATGGTAGAGCATCTAAATCAAAATACATACTACGACCACTCATATATTCCTCTTTGTCATATACATATAGAAAAATTGGTTTATCTTTATTTAAAAAATCAAACATAACGCTAGAATAATCTGTAATCAAAGCATCCGCCATATTCAACACTTCATAAGTTTCATAATCTTCGGGAAATGCCTGTATTTTTTCAAAATCAGAAAAGTAAATATTTCTCATACCCATATGATGTAATTTCACTAAAACAACGGTATCTTCTGAAAGCATCCGATCCATCGTGTAAAGCATATGCATAATATAGAAAAACTGTTTATTATGCTTTTTATTAGTCTCTTTATCTCGCCATGTTGGCATATATACAACGATTTTTTTATCTTGTAATCCCAAGGTTTCACGTAACCTATCCGCTTCATTTGGATGATAAAAAACGGCATTTACAGGGCTTCCACACAAAATATATTCTCCATGATATAAATCATCCAACATATAATCTTCCTTCATATGTTGAAACATATATTCATTAGAAAAAAGTAAATGCGTTGCATGAATAAAATTTCTCTGCACATTTCCAATATCTGCTGGATGATTTTGAATACTTCTCCCCAATGCTTTCAGTGGAGTACCATGCCATGTATTTAAATATATCTGTCCTTCCCTTCTCATAAAATAAGCTGGAAAAGTAACATTATTCACTAAATATTTTGCAGTTGCTAAAAGATTACAATACTCTTTAGAATTTCTAACAATGACTTTTACATCATCCATCCCACGGGCATGAAAAAAATTTTCTACTTTTCGTAGATAACGACTACCAACTGCAATCACTTTTTGAAACGTTTGATATTCCTCATTTTGATATATCTCCATAAAAATATAATATGGAGCTCCAGTAAAATTTACTCCTTGAAACGATTCAAATAACACTACATTTTCTTTTAACGGTAGTGATTCATAATACTTTGTATATAAAAACTTTGCTTTAAAAAACAAACTGTTACGATACTTCTTCAAGTTTCTAACAATCGGTTTTATCTTCTGCATGAAAAACACACTCCTCTAATACTTTCCTGCTACAATCTTTGTCATCTAAATAATTATATTTCTTATGAAAATTTTCGTATTTCTTCTGATATTTTTTTTGTTCTTGTCTAATATTTTTAATTTTAAGGCACAATTCCATTTCATTTTCTTCTTTGATAATTGGCCCTGGTAACTCCTCTAAATCAATATAAAAATCTCTCAACTGATGTTTATATGTATCATAATCATACATATAAAAAATCATAGGTTTTTTTAAATTAGCAAAATCAAAGAACACACTTGAATAATCTGTAATCAGTAAGTCACTTACCAGATACAGATTATTAATTTCATCGTATTTACTTACATCGAATAAAAAACCTTTATACTTCGAAAAATCAAATTCATTTGCTATAAAATAATGACTTCGAAATAATATGACATAATCTTCTCCTAATTCTGTTTGTAATAAATCAAAGTTAATGTTCAAATTCTGAATATACCCTACTCCTGATTTATGTTCATTATCTCTCCATGTTGGCGCATATAAAATCACTGTTTTATCATCTGGAATATGTAAGCTTCTCTTTAGTTTTAAAATCTGATTTGACGTACTTTGAAATAATTGATCATTTCTTGGATATCCTTTTTCAATGATTTTAACATGTGGCGATAAATGAAATGCAGAACGAAACTTTTCGGAACAGAACTGAGAGGGAGATATCATATAATCATATCTTTTCGCATCATTTCTATATTTGTCGCAAATTTCTCTCTTAGAATTCATCGCATTACTTCCCGAAACAGTAATATCATACCCTAACTTTTTTAAAGGAGTTCCATGCCATGTTTGAATATAAATTTGCTTCTTATTTTTCACAATCCACTCCGGCAATCTAGAATTCGTAATAAAATATTTTGCGCGATGATATGCTTTTTTATATTCTACACTTCCATACTTTACAAGATGAGTTCTTTCAGATTCTAAATCCGAAAACTTTTCCGTTTCTTTAAATGCCCAAATAAAATGATAAGAAGCATATTTAGGATTTGTTAACATTTCTAAATAAAGTGCTTTCGGATTACAAGTATATTTTCTTCCCATATAACTTTCAAAAATAATACAATATGGATCAACAGAAATACCAATTCCCAACATGTGATATTGTAATTTTCTAAATTGTAGTAATCCCCAACGTACATATCTACGCAATTTAGGATGTTTTTTCAAATAATCGATAATCTGTTTCTTCATCTTCTAATCCCTTCTCAATAATCAAATCCACAAGTTTCTGGGTTACATCTTTTGTTTGAACTACATATTTATTGAAATAATCTATCACAACTTGCTTATCGTATTTCTCATGAGCAATACATTCATATAAAGCATGCGCATCTTCAAAAAAGTATTTTCCAAATTCCTTTTTCAAATCATAATTCATACCTGGATCTTTCTGATAATCTTCAAAATCATACCCATAAATATAAACTGGTTTTTTTAAAGAAGCTGCTTCTAATGAAGTACCCGAATAATCAGTAATAACGTAATCTGCAACAGACAGTAACTGTAATGTACTAAATTCGCGACAATCATAAACACAATTCGAAACATGATACTTTGTCTTCGTATTAGGATGTACCTTTAAAATGAAAAGATATTTAGAATTTTGAAAAGCATCAATGATTTCTTGCGTCCGATCTGTTCCTTGTGTTCTAAAAGTTGGTGCATACAATACAATCTTCTTATTTCTAAATTGTGGATATTTTCTATAAATCTTTTCTTTATTCACACGATGATGTGTTTTTAAATATTCAATACGTGGTAAAGTGCCTAACAAAAAATGATCCTCTTTATATCCAAAACACTGTTTAAAATACTTCTTAATTTCCATCGACGGAGCGATAATATATGAATAGTTTTTATGCATTTTCAATTCTTTCGCAATCATCTGTTGATATGGGGTCTTTAGTGCTAAATAACCAAATTTTTTGACTGCACCTAAAGAATGCCATATTTGAAAAATAATCAAACACTTTTTATGATTCAAAACACTAACAGTAATATTGTAACCATCCACAATACAAACTTTTGAAGTTGCCAAATGATACATCTGACGTAAAAAGAGTGGAACATTTTTGAATAAAACATCTTTCATGTTTTTTTCAATTCGTTTTGTCATTATAACAATTTTAACATCACGATCTTCTTCTAATTGTGATACAATCATACGAAAATCAATCGATGGTTTATTTGACTGACGACTTAAAAATAATACTTTATTAGAATTAGTAGGTAACAGTTTGAATACACTATAACTACAATTTAAAAGAAAAATACCCACCTTAATTAAATATTTTTGAATCATACATTCCACTCCCAAAGTTAACCTTACACGGTTAATTATATCGAAAAAAAAGAAGGCCGTCAACCTTGCGCCGTTAATCTTCCCTTTCGATATTCGAAAAGATTTCATCATCAAAAAATTCTGTTAAGCTAATATCCAATCCATCACATATTCGTACAATTGTCAATAATTTAGGATTCTTAGAATTACACTCAATTAAATTTTGAACCGTACTTTGTGTGAGGCAACAGATTGTAGCCAATTTATTTACAGAGATTTTTTTCTCTTTACATATTTTCAACAACTTTCTTGATATTGCTTCATTTATTTTCATATGCTTCACCTTATAGAAAAATTTTAACAATTATTAGTTAGAAACTATTAACCGCACAAGGTTATTTTTCCTACAAATAGTATATTCATAACAAAAAAATACCCAATTGGGTATTATTTACTTTCTACAATAAGTTTAATGGCAGTTCTCTCTTCCCCATCAATTACAATATCTGTAAATGCAGGAATACAAACTAAATTCTTTCCGGATGGAGCAACAAATCCACGAGCAATAGCAATTGCTTTAATCGCTTGATTAAGTGCCCCTGCACCAATTGCTTGAATCTCTACGTTATCGTGTTCTCTCACCGCATTTGCCAGTGCCCCCTGCCACAGAATTTGGGTTTGATTTTGATGAAACTTTTAGTGTTTCCATGATTAATTCTTCCTCGTATAATGTAGTTAAGATGTTTTTTAACTACATTATCTTATATTATTATCTTATATTTAGATTTTTGTTAAGAGATATCTATAAACTCATTATTTTGTAGATTCTGAAATCTATATTATAATGTCTGTAGAGATAGGGTGGTTTTAGCTTCCTCCTTGAGCAATTTGGCTCTTATTTAAGACTAAAGCCTCTTCTTTACAAATTGGATATGAATAAGTTGTATAAGAACTCGCTTGTTAGCTTTTGCCTTTTATTCGCGAGGTCATATCTTTGTAAAGATATTGAGGGCATTCGCCTCTATCTTAAATATCAAGAATTGGAGTTGTTTTTATGAATTATTTTTTAGGTGTTGATATTGCTAAAACAAATCACGTTGCTTCTCTTATTAACAACACTGGAGATGTTGTTCTTCGTGCAATTAAGTTTACTAATAGTAATGATGGTTTCAATAAACTTTTAACTACCATTCAAAATAAACTTGGTGATTTAAGTAATATTGAAGTTGCTATGAAAGCAACTGGTCATTACTGGCTTTCTTTATACACTGCCTTAACGGATAATGGATTTAACGTTTCTGTTTATAACCCTTATCAAATTAAATCTTATCGGGGAGTTTATAATAATAGAAAACAGAAAAATAATGTTATTGATTCTATTCTTATTGCTGATTATTTGAGAGTTTTTGGCTCTAGTAAATCAAAACTTCCTCAAGAAGATATTTTATCTTTAAAGCAATTAACTCGTTTTAGAACAAACATTGTTGATAACGTTTCTTCTTTAAAAACTCAAGTTATTGCTTTGTTAGATAAAGTTTTTCCAGAATATAAAAAGCTCTTTTGTGATACCTTTGGTACAACTTCTAAACAATTATTACTCAACTGTCCAACTCCTGATGACATCTTAAAGATTTCTACTACTAAACTAGCTAATTTATTATCGAAACATTCTAAGGGTAGATTTAATAAAGATACTGCTTCTCATCTAAAAGAAGTAGCTAAATCTTCTTTTGGTATCAAATTTACTACCGATGCTTGTTCCTTTGAAATCAAACAACTTATCAATCAAATTATTTTTTTAGAAAATCAAATTGATGAAGTGAGTAAAGAAATCAAAGATCTATACAATAAATTAGATAGTCATCTTTTATCAGTTCCTGGTGTCGGTGTTAATTTGGCTCCTATCATCTTATCTGAAATCGGAGATATCCATAATTTTGATAAACCAAGTAAACTGATTGCTTTTGCTGGTACTGATCCTTCTGAAAATCAATCGGGTAATAAAGCTTCTTCCAATGAGAAAACTTCTAAAAGAGGTTCTCCTTATCTTCGTCATGCCATTTATACTGCAAGTCTTGTTGCTATATCAAATGAACCTGAACTAAGAGCTTACTACGATAAAAAAATTTCTGAAGGTAAACACCATTTTGTTGCCTTAGCTGGCATTAGTCGTAAACTTTTAACAATCATCTACTACATTCTTAAAGAAGATAGAGATTATATTAAATACGACTATATAAAGAACAACAAGAACTAAATTTTCCAAAAAACTGAATACTTTAGTTATTTTTGTCATGCAATAATTTATACAAATTTTTATTTTCAAACTTTTTCATAAAACTTGTTGAATATTACTTGACTTATTTATAGTTGTTCTTTTTCTAATATTTCTCCTTTTGTTATTCCACTTATAGAATACTGTATCTCTGTTGGAACTTTTTGATTTGCTTCATCAATTCCTTCAATTTCCTTTAATTCAACATTAAAATTACTATCATTTTTAACAATCACTGTATATTCTGCATAACTTCCAGGCAGATCTAAATCGACATCAAAACTAGCTGTCAATTTATCTTCTCCAACACTTGTACTGTTTGTTGTAGCACAATATACTTTCTTTTCTGTAATACTAGAGATATACACGTTAAAATTCGCACTAATCTGCGAAGTTCCTCGAATGTTTAACTGTGTTGCTAATAAGGCATATCCCGTACTAAAAACAAACAATGCTGACAGTACCCCAATGATCATCCATTTTTGTTTTGATTTACTTCTTCCGCCTATTTTCCTCATACAACTTCATCCACCAAAGTGATTCCTGTAATTCCTCTTTTTTTAGCTATATTTAAAATTGCAAATAAAAAGGAAGCCTGTTACTTCCCCTTTACGTCTATCTCTTCTAAAAAGTCATCGATCGTCATCATTCGTTCATCTATTTCTTTTAACGAAACTTCTTGTACCGGAACGTTGACCTTCGTATCTTGCTCTAATGAATCTTGATCGATATAGTGTGATATTTCAAAAATATGATCTATCACATCTTTAGTAAATGTCGTCCCTGTCGAATAACGATCGGCAATTGGAAATTCTGTGATTTTATGTATTTGACATTCATCCTTCACAATCATTCCTAATTCATCTTTCGTCGTGATCATAAATGTATTTCGAATATAATATGGATTCGTTTTTACGTCACGGACAATTTGAATTCCTCTTCGTGCACGCGTCGTCTTATCAAATTCAGATAATTTAATACGTTTTGCTGTATTTTTTTCCGTAAATACAGTGAGGTATTCTATACTTCCATCAAATAGATGAGCTCCTACGATTTCATCATTCTTAAGTGTCATCGCCTTGACTCCGCCAGCTTTGACTCCAGTAATCGGAACTTCATCGATTCCATACCATAACGCATATCCAAACTTCGTCGTCAAGAAAATTTCTGAATGACTTGAATTACTTACAGCAACAAGTTCGTCTCCTGCTTTCAACTTCATACAAGTCATCGGTTTTGAATAACGTTGTACTTCAAAATCTTTTAATTCACTTCGTTTAATCATTCCATGTTTAGAAACTGTCGTGATTACTTGTGGTGCTTTAAAATCATAAACAGGAATACTTGCAATAATCGTTTCTTCTGAAGATAATTTAATGACATTACTAATATGTTTCCCGAGTTCTTTCCATTTTAAATCAGGAATTTCATGAACCGGAACAAATAAGTAATTTCCTAAATTTGTAAACAACAAGACCGTATTTAATGTATTCATCTGGTATTTTCCGATGACATAATCACCATCTTTTAATGTTGTCTCACCTTCTGCCATCGCATAACTGCGTTTTGAAACTCGTTTTACATATCCATCGTGAGTTACTACTACGACAACATCTTCTTTTGGAATCATCTCTTTCGTATCGAGTTTGATTTCAGTAATTTCCTCTTTGATCACTGTCTTACGAGGAGTCGCATATTCTTTTTTGATCTTTCTAAGTTCCTCTTTCATAACGCTTTTTAATTTTTCAGGATCTCCTAAAATTGCTTCTAGCCCCTTAATAATGAGTAACAACTTTTGTTGTTCTTCTAAGAGAGCTGTTACATCGGTATTTGTTAATTTATAGAGTTGTAACATAACGATTGCTTCTGCTTGCTCCTCTGTAAAGGCATATTCGATCACTAAGTTGTTTTTCGCATCTGCTTTATTTTTACTTTTACGAATGGTTGCAACAACTTCATCTAAAATAGAAATTGCTTTGACAAGCCCCTCTACAATATGAACTCTTTTTTTTGCCACACTCAAATCAAACTGAGTTCTTTTCGTAATGACTTCTTTTTGATGTTTGATATAAGCATCTAAAATCGGAATGATACCAAGGGTCATCGGACGACGATTGACAATCGATACCATGTTATAATTGTAAGAAATCTGAAGTTCTGTATTTTTTAATAAATAATTGACGACAAATTCACGACTTGCATCTTTCTTAAGATCGATTACAATGCGAAGTCCATCTCGATCTGTCTCATCTCTTACTTCGCTAATACCTTCGATCTTTTTATCGATTTTTAAATCTTCAATCTTCTTTACTAAATTCGCTTTATTTACATCGAATGGAATTTCTGTAATGACGATCTGTTCTTTTGATTTGTTTTTGACAAAATCAATCTTTGAGCGAATCATCACACGACCGCGACCTGTTTCAAATGCAGAACGAATTCCATCGATTCCTTCGACGATGCCTCCAGTTGGAAAATCCGGACCTTGTACAATTTTCATAATCGTATCAAGTGTACAATTAGGACTATCGATACGTTTAATTGTCGCATCGATTACTTCTCCTAAATTGTGAGGTGGAATGTTCGTTGCGTATCCCGCACTAATTCCAGTAGAACCATTCACTAGTAAATTCGGATACTTTGCAGGAAGCACGGTTGGTTCTAAGAGGGAATCATCGTAGTTTGGTGCCCATGTAACAGTTTCTTTTTCGATATCTTTTAATAATTCATTACTAATTTTAGAAAGACGTGCTTCTGTATAACGCATCGCAGCAGCACCATCTCCATCCATCGAACCATTGTTTCCATGCATGTCGATTAAAATGGCATTCTGTTTCCACCACTGACTCATACGAACCATAGCTTCATAAATGCTCGAATCCCCATGCGGATGATAAAATCCCATAACGTTTCCAACCGTTTTCGCACATTTACGATATGGTTTATCTACGGTATTGTGATCTTTATACATCGCATATAAAATTCTTCTTTGTACTGGTTTTAATCCATCCCTTACATCTGGAATTGCTCGATCCTGAATAATCGTCTTAGAATATCTTCCAAATCGCTCTCCCATAATTTCTTCTAAGGAGTATTCATATATCTTCTTGATTACTTCTTGCATGTTATCACCTCATTCATTATAGCAAAAAAAGAGCATTTTATCAAAGTTTCAAAAGAAATTCTTATTAGTTGCTTTTTCTCGTAAACTTATATATAATAAGGAGCACAAAGGATTTGATAGGTATGAAAAATTTTAAATTACATGGAAAGAAAAAGATTTTCGCAAAAATTGTTTTAGTAGGTAGTCTTACTTTTGGATCGGGAGTTGCTTATATGGTAGGAAAACACACCCTCGACGATAAAGAAGATGCACTTGCTTATCATGGGGATCATTCTTTATTTGAAAGAGTCTTCGATCGCTTCAGCACGCCACATCATTTTAGCATGATCGGAATCGATGACTGGAATCGAGATTTTAATATTTGGTATCATGATTTACTTCAAATTCCATATGGTTTAGACCTTGATTTAGATATTACTGATCTAAATCAGGCAGATGAGGAATATCGAAAAATACAAGAGATCATCGAACATCACGACGTTACCTACCCGATTGTCGTCGATATTGATCCTTTATTTCAAAATAAAAATTTAAGTAAGGAACAAATTTACGACATTCTAGAAACTTTCGTGAATGAAGCAAAACAAGATAACTTATATTTTGGTTTCAAAGGAAAAGATTATCATTTGAGTCAATTGCAAGATTTCCATCCTGACTTACTACGCTACGTAGAATTTTCTGGTGAAAGCTATTATCGCGGAAATTACGACATGATGGAAACGAAAGAAGGATTTGTATATTCTAATTATTTATATGATCATATTATAAAGAAAAATGGTCTTAACCAAGTAAGTACAGAAGATGATTATATTCACTCTAATGTCGTTGCGAAAGGAATCGATGTTTCATCATTTCAAAAAGAAATTGATTTTGATCGATTAAATGTCGATTTTATGATCATTCGTTATGGTGACTTTGCGAAACAAGAAAACGGTTCATACTATTACGATACTTATTTTGTACACAATACAAAAGAATGTGAAAAGAGAGAGATTCCATATGGTATCTATGCCGTAAGTCGTGCGAGTGATGAAAAAAGTGCTCGAAAAGAAGCAAAGACTGTTTTAAATGCAATCGAAACAAACCAGCTTTCCCCAGAATATCCAATTTATTTAGATATCGAACCTGATCAAGCAAAACAGCTATTAAGTCTTCCTTCTTCGGATGTTACAAATATTATAAAAACATGGGTTCAAGAAATTTCTAAATCTGGATTTACTCCAGCAATCTATGCAAATACAAGTGATTATCAAAAATTAAATGAACACACAAATCAACTACTTTCTTATTACGATAATTGGATCGCTGATTATGGAACCAATGAAGAAAAAAATTATAGTGCGATTCACAAAGTAGACTCTCCTTTAGAAAACACTAATATCCATCAATGTACGTCAAGAGGAGTTGTAGAAGGTATCAATGGTCATGTCGATGTAAACTTAGCCTATACATCCTATGAAAAAAAGCACATTCCAACTAAGTTAATGATCGCTGGTTCTATCGGTATTATAAGCGCTTTCTTACTCTTAAAAATATATCGTAAAAAGAAAAGAGATCACGTAAAAAGCAGAGGTATTAACGAATAACCTTCTGCTTTTTTTGTTGTTCTTTTAAATGATCCTTCATAAGTTGATACGCTAAACTTGGAGTTAAAACAGGATATATTTTTTGACCGGCCAATGCCTGATAATAAGGCTTGATTTCACTCAGTTCAGATTTTTTGATTTCCCCTTTGAAAGCAATACAATTAGGATTGTTTATATAGTCATGATATCCCCAAAAGATCGCTGGATATATGACGAGATTGTCCCCATTTTTATGCTTTGCCATATAGAGGTCTCTTGTATCCTTATGAAATTCACTCTCGACAATTTGCCGAAGTGTCTGCACATCTTCTTCGATCAATTCACTCACAAATTCTGCTGTCAACACTCGATGATCCAAGTCGTCTATATCATGAGGATCTAATTCGTAATAAATCAAGTCTTGTCCGTCATCTTTGATATACTCATATGGATATAAATTTAATCCTGCATCCCACAGATTTTCTTGATGTATTTGACAAAGAATTTGTAAAATTTTCTCTTGTGAGATGATCGGATCATCCGACGTTAAATAATCCTCGGATAAATCTAGTACATATCCGTCCGCGTACAATTTACGGTTGGGATAATCTTGTAGGGTATCGTACAGATCAAAAATTTCTCCAGTCAATACATCCATATATACTGGATCTTGTCCGTTGATCGGAATTTCCAATACCAAACTTACTTTTCTTTTCATTACTGTCATTTGAAATCGAAAATCACGTACTTTATGACATTTTTCAATAATCGCACTTTTTAACTTAGAAGTTTCAAATGTAATGTGTTCATCATACTCCAAGGAAGGATAATATCTCATAATTCACCTACTTACGCTATTTTATAATTATCTTCTAATGAGAATTCGACATTTTCTTCGATCCATTCTTTTCTCGGTTCAACATTATCACCCATTAGTACACTTACTCTTTTTTCAGCAAGTGCAGCATCTGTAATATTGACTTTGATTAAACTTCTGCGCTCTGGATCCATCGTCGTTTCCCATAGTTGCTCAGCATTCATTTCACCAAGCCCCTTATATCTTTGCGTCTCACACTTCTGATTCTTATTGTTGGCAAGAATTTCTTGACGTTGTTCTTCTGTCCATGCATATTCGAATGTCTTCCCATGTGTAATTTTATATAATGGAGGCATCGCGATATACAGTCTTCCCGTTTCGATCAATGGCTTCATATATCGATAGAAGAACGTAAGTAAAAGAATTTGAATGTGCGCTCCATCATCGTCTGCGTCAGTCATGATAATTACTTTCGCATAATTAGAGTCTTCTGCATCGAAATCACTTCCAACTCCAGCCCCTACTGTATGAATAATCGTATTGATTTCCTCATTTTTTAAAATATCTTCTAACTTCGCTTTTTCCGTGTTTACAACTTTTCCACGCAGTGGTAAAATTGCTTGAAATTTACTGTCTCTCCCTTGCTTAGCACTTCCGCCAGCAGAATCACCCTCGACTAAGAATAGTTCATTTTTCTTTGGATTTTTCGTCTGTGCTGGTTTTAACTTTCCAGAAAGAGCTCGCTCTTTTTTTCCTTTATCTTTTCCATTGCGCGCTTCGTCTCTCGCCTTACGAGCCGCTTCGCGCACACTTTTACTCTTTACCATTTTCTCTAGTAACTTCGTTGCAATTTCTTTATTCTCTTCTAAAAAGAATTGAAGCTTTTCACTTACGATATTTTCGACGATCGGACGAGCTTCAGGTGTACCAAGCTTCCCTTTCGTTTGCCCCTCAAACTGCAATTTATCTTCAGGAATCCGTAAACTAATGACAGCTGTCATACCTTCTCTTGTATCGTTACCTTCAAAGTTTTTATCCTTTGCTTTCAAATATCCATTATTTCGTGCATAATCATTAAATACGCGTGTAAACGCTGTTTTAAAACCAACTTCGTGTGTTCCTCCATCACTCGTCTTAACATTATTGACAAACGAAATCATGTTTTCCGAATAAGTATCGGTATATTGAAAAGCAATATCGACGCGGATTCCGTCTTTTTCTCCCTCAAACTGAACTACTTTATGAAGAGGTTTCTTATCGTCGTTAATATATTCGACAAATGCTTCTAACCCATTTTCGTAATGGAACACTTCTCTTTTTTCATCCTCTTCATCGATTACTTCGACTGTCAATCCTTTTAATAAAAATGCACTTTCCTGCATTCTTTCACAAACGGTCGTAAACGAAAATAAAGTAGTCGTAAAAATCGTATCATCTGGCATAAAATGAACTTTCGTTCCTGTTTTACTTGTCTTTCCTAATTTCTTCAAAGGAACTGTAGTATGTCCTCCGTTTTCAAAACGAATATAATACTCATATCCATCCCTTTTAATGTTAACTTCCATCCATTTTGATAAAGCATTTACAACACTAGCTCCAACTCCGTGGAGTCCACCAGATACTTTGTATCCACCTTCTTCAAATTTTCCTCCTGCATGAAGCACTGTGTAAATAACTTCGGGTGTGCTCATTCCACTCGCGTGCTTTCCTACTGGAACTCCACGACCTTCATCCTCTACGGAGACTGATCGATCTTCGTGCAAAATAACTTTGATCTTCTTACCATATCCGTTGATTACTTCATCAATTCCGTTATCTACAATTTCCCATATTAAATGGTGTAATCCTCTTTTATCTGTCGATCCGATATACATACCAGGACGCTTTCTAACAGCTTCCAATCCCTCTAGTATTTTTATCGAACTTTCATCATATTTTGCCATGTTATCACCCAATTCATTATATCAAAAACCAGAAAAAACGTCAAAATACAAGCTTCTTCGATTCTTCATAATATTCCTCCATATGAATTGGAAGACCAAATAATAATCTCTCTTCTAAGGAAGATGTTTGCCATATAGAATCTCTTAAACTTTCATTTAATAACTT
Source organism: uncultured Bacilli bacterium (assembly GCA_944331895.1). GTDB lineage: Bacteria > Bacillota_I > Bacilli_A > RF39 > UBA660 > Fimihabitans. Next base: position 17,975 of record CALVIX010000010.1, on the reverse strand, counting down.
TTTACATTCCATATCAGCTTTAAAAATTTTTAACGCTTCTTTTCTTTCCATCTCACTTAAAAATGCGATCGTAGGAGCTACGAATTCATCATTTATAAACTTATAACCGTGAATTCTTTCAAAATTCAATTCATTCTTCTCATGTTGATATATGTCTGCACTTTCTTTATAAAAAGAGCGAATCAACTTTAATATTTGCTGGTGAGAACGAATTTGCGCCATACGTTCCCGAGGATCTTCCATATAATAATCACTCTCAAAATCAAAATAAGATAAAACTCCTTCTTTGGAAATATTCTCAAATATTTCTTCTTTACAATGTCTTTCATAATACAAAGTTGCACTATAACATAGCCTTAACAATCGTGATTCATAATCAGATAATTTCAATTGCGCTTTTCTATATTGTTCCATGTGCTCTATCTCATGAAATAATGTCTGTACAATCATTAAATTATGGTATAGTTTTACTTTCTCTATCGGCCAAAAATTTACATGCGAAAACTGTAAATCCATATTATTTCTCATGTTTTTGGCATCGATAATCAATTGCTTTTCCACAGGATGATAACAAGCATTCGCCCCTTGAAGTTCTAAAAAACAAATGTCTTTCAGATACTCATTCAAATCTCTTTCTCGTATTTCGATATCTAACAATTTCACAATTTCTCTATCATTCAACATTCTATTTTTAGAACTTACATCCCATACCAATCGTCTTAGTTCATCCGTCATATGTTTCTTATCTTTTCCTATTTTGCCTTGATCAAAATATATATTTTATTTTTTTATGTATCTTTTTCTGTTTTGAGTTGTCCTTGGCGTTTCCATTCTGACTATCATTTCATTTGCTTCGATTTGACCTTGTAATTTTTCTATGTTACCAGCAATCAAAAAAGATTTAAAATCAAATAGTATTTGAATTATTTTTCCTTTCCTTTTCTTTTGCTGATCTAACTCTTCTAATCGATCACTATATTCTTGCATTTTTAATAATCTACTATCTCGATTGTCTTGATTCATACATGCACATCCTCTCACTAAAATGATATTATCTTTCCAAAATAAAGTCAACCTTATTTTTCTTTATTTTAACAGGAAAAACTTGACATCTTTTCCTTCTTTTCTTACAATAACAGTCTGAAAGGAGCAGATTCATGCATACACAAGTTCCACTTACATTAGACAATGGCGATCACTTTTATATTGACTTTGATAAACTTAAGCCAATCGCATTTGAAATAGAAGAATTTTTAGGGAAACACCCATACATGAATCAATCGAGCTTTGCAGAACAAACGATTTTCCCCTTTGAAATTAAAATGAACAACGCAACAGAAGGATACTTAGATGACCTAGAAGAAATTGAAACGATGATGAAAAACAGCCATCAAAAGAAGATATATTTAAATCAAAAGCGTATTTTCAATTTATATCGAGGATATCAAATGATCTTCCACGAGCCTCCAATTTCAGAAGAAAACTTAAGATATTTATATCGCATCCTATCGAAAGGGATCCTAGATCCATCTGAACGTATCAATGACGACGAACTATACAGAAACGCTCCTGTTTATATCCACTACTCTTCTAATATCAACCGTAAACCTGATCAAGGCATTTCACATCAAAACATTAAAGATCATATGCAGACGCTATTTGATTTCATTCACGACGATTACTATACATCTCCAACCGCATCGTTTGTAAAATCACAAGTCATTCATTTTTATTTCGTATATATCCATCCTTATTTTGATATTAACGGAAGAACATCTCGTACTCTTAGCACTTGGTATTTATGTAATCATGAAAACTATGCCTTTACTCTATTTAATCGAAATATTCCGTTCTCTCTTCGTAAATATTATCAAGTCATTCGCAATGCGAAAATCACGCACGATATAACGCCATTTTTAAAATACATGTTAGAAGGATCATTAGAAGAGATGAAAAAAGAGCAACGAATTAACGAGATTGCTGAAAACTTCAATGTTTACTTCACTCCATTAGAACATCAGACAATCTTTTATATTTTATCGATGAGAGGAAATCACACTCTCGCTGACTTTTGTCGATTTTACAATCAGCACAATCCCAAACTAAAGTCTGATCTCATCTATGAAAAAATGATTTTTCCTCTCATAGAAAAAGGAATTATCAAAAGAGAAAACAACACGAATAAACATATTACCGATACGCTTCCAAATTTCTTTTTTAGCTTAAAAATAAAACCAATCAACAAGGAGAAGAAAAAAGTTTACCCTAATGGATAAACCTATTCTTCTTCTTTTTTGTCTAATTTTACTAATACTTCACGTGGCTTTGACCCTTGTGATGGACCTACGATACCACGTTCTTCTAATAAATCGATACAACGAGCTGCACGATTATAACCAAGATGGAATCTTCGTTGCAATAAAGATGCACTTGCCTTTCCCTGTGTTACGACAAATTCGACAATATCATTATAAAGCGGTTCTTCATAATCATCTTTATTTTCGACCATCGTCGTCGCACCTTTTTCATCGTCATCTAATAATAGAGACTCGTCGTATTTTGCCTTTTGTTGTGAGATGGTATAATCGACGACAGCTTTAATCTCCTCTTCGCTGATAAACGTTCCTTGAATACGAATTGGTGTGTTCTCTCCTTGTGGTAAGAATAACATGTCTCCTTTTCCAAGTAACTTTTCAGCACCTGTCATATCCAAAATTGTACGTGAATCGATACTACTTGAAACTGCAAACGAGATACGTGATGGAATGTTTGCTTTTACCACTCCCGTAATGACATCCGTAGACGGTCTTTGCGTTGCAACAATCAAATGAATTCCTGCCGCACGAGCCATCTGTGTAATACGCATGATAGAATCCTCTACTTCCTTTGCAGCAACGAGCATTAAATCTGCTAGCTCATCGATAATGACAACGATATATGGTAGTTTTCTCTTCTGTACTTCGTTTGGATTTTTCTCGTTATATTTCTCGACATAAGTATTGTACCCTGCAATATTCTTAGTACCACTTTCACTAAATAAATCATACCTATTCTCCATCTCTGCAACGATCTTCTTTAAAGCAATATTTGCTTTTTTCGGATCCGTTACTACAGGAATCAGAAGATGTGGAACCCCATTATACATAGAAAGCTCTACCTTCTTCGGATCCACTAAGACAAGTTTTACTTCATCTGGTTTCGCTCTCATCAAAATAGAAGTAATCATACTATTGATACATACTGATTTACCACTACCTGTACTTCCCGCAACAAGTAAGTGTGGCGTCTTATTGATCTCACAATATTTTGGAATCCCCATAATATCTTTTCCAAGAACAGCAAGTAACTTACTGCTTTCCATATTCTTTGGAACTGCTTCTAAAATTTCTCTTACTGTCACCGTGCTACTTACTTTATTTGGAAGTTCAATTCCAATCGTTGATTTTCCAGGAATCGGCGCTTGAATATGAACGGATTTTACTGCTAGGGCGAGCGCAATCTCACGTTGTAATCCCAGTACTTTACTAACTTTCGTACCAGCTTTCAATTCCATTTCATACTGTGTCACTGTAGGTCCAATATTGATCGCTACGATCTTACCATTGATTCCAAAATCGGAAAATACTTGCCCTAAAATCTTGACGTTATCATCGATTGCCGCTTGATTCTCTTTACTCTTATTTTTCACTGGCTTTGTAAGAAGAGAAATCGGAGGATATTTATATCCTGCTGTATTGACTGGCTCTTCGATGATTTCTCCTGTTTTCTCATCTACTTTTAATGTTGCTTTCGCATCATCATTTTTATGAATCAACTCATCGACACTCGATACGACCACTTTATCATCCTTGTCGTAATTATCTTCCGCTTGTCGTATTTCAACCTTATCTTTATGATCTTTCGTCTTATGCTTGGCATCTTTTGCTTTGTTCATAAAATATTGAATACAGTCAGCAATGCTAAAGCCTGTGAACATAACTGTTCCGCAAATCAGAAGCGCCCAAACGACAATTTTGGTCCCTTCGACATCAAATAGCTTTACAAACAAGATAGAACAAATAGCTCCGATCACTCCTCCGCCTTGAACATTCATGATCGTTTTCGTACTTGCCATAAAGTTATTGATCGTCTCCTTGACAATTTCGAAGTCCTTTAAATCATTCTGAATGATATAATCTAAATGTGAAAACACGAGAATACCAATAAACAAAACATAAAGTCCAACTAGTTTTGAAGTGAAAAAATTTGGCTTTTCTCTTTTTACCATCATATACCCACCGATGATCAATATTGCAGACAATAATATATTGTACCAAGTTCCTGCCAAAAAGATAAAAAAGGCACTAATCAATCTTCCGACGATTCCAAATCTTCCAAATCCAATAATGGCAATTAAAATCAAAAGTAGACCTTTTAATTCCACTTGATAATTATTTTTATCTGTTTTTTTGCTGTCTTTTCTTTTTTTCTTCTTCGCCATACGATACCCTCCTACGACTCTATGTTCATTATATCACGAAGATGAATCGGACTCAATTTAAAATGTATAGTTGACACCAATTCCACAAAAAAAGGCCTTCTAGGCCTATATTATCTCCCGTTTGATATTCGGATTTTTCAACACCTCTACCATACGATCGATCTCCTCTTTCGTATTGTAAAAATATAAACTCATACGACATGTATTTTTAATTTTTAGTTCATCTTTTAAAATCTTAGCACAGTGATTTCCAGCACGAACACAAATATGATATTTATTGAGATAAATTGCAAGGTCCTGTGCAAAGATATCCTTCATATTGAATGTAATAATTCCACTTTCACTTTTTTCATTATATAGAATCATTCCTGGTACTTCTCTTAATTTTTTGATCGCATAACTTCTAAGTTCTCTTTCGTACTTTTGAATATTTTCCATTCCTATTTTATTCAGATAATCGAGTGTTGCACCAAATCCAATTACACCAGCAATATTCTGTGTCCCTGCCTCGAATAGGGTTGGAATATCGTCATAAACACGCGTACCATCCGGGAGAAAAGATGCATTCATTCCTCCACCATAACGTACGGGCTTCATATTATTCAGATATTTTTCTTTTCCGTATAATACCCCGATCCCTGTTGGTCCACACATCTTATGCGCAGAAAAAGCAAAAAAATCAACATCCAACTCTCGTACGTCTACCGGCATGTGCGCAACACTCTGTGAACCATCACAGGCAACGTAGATTCCCCGTTCATGTGCATATTTTGTAATCTCTTTGATCGGCCGAATATCTCCAACGACATTCGTAATATGTGCGATACTAATCACTTTTGTTTTCTCCGTTACCACTTTCTTTAAAGCATCCAACGTCACTTTATAATCATCATCTAAATCAATGTATTTTACAACAATTCCTAGTTCATCTTCCAATTCAAACCACGGAAGAATATTAGAAGCGTGTTCACTTTTCGTAAGTAAAACCTCATCTCCTTTTTTCAAAATTTGACGGAAATATCCAAATACCATTAAATTCAAACTATCCGTAGTTCCACAAGTAAAAATGATTTCACTCATCTTCCCGGCGTGAATAAACTTTCTTACTTTTTCACGTGTCGTTTCATAGGCGATATCTACTTTTAAACTGTTGTCATAATCTCCACGATGCGCATTCGCCGTATATTTTAAATAGTAATCATCCGTTGCCTTTACCATCTCTCGTGGTTTCAAGGTCGTTGCCCCATTATCAAAATATATTAAGGTACCATCCAAAATCGGAAAATCATCTCTATTCATAATTCACCTCCCATATTTTTATTTCTTATCGTTTTTTTCTTTGATCTGTATCTCTTGATAAACTTCTACACTTTCTTCTAATAATAAGTTGGGAACAATTTTACATTCTCTTTCATTTTCAGTTATAATCCTCTGTTTTTCAGAAATGACACAGTCTTTCGTTCCTTTTTCTACAACATTCGTCGTTTGAAAAATAATCTTACCATGTTGTAACGTCTCTCCTACGTTAACTAAATGGCACTCTGTCTTCGGTGCGTTATGATAAAACATCATATCGTATTTTTCTTTTCCACTTGCCATCGTTGAAAGAGTCATTCGAAATTTCGCACCAACACCATTCAACTGAACGATATCTAATTCTCTCATACTTTCATTTTTAAAATGCCTATTCCAAGAAATCTCTGATCTTTCTTGTAGTTCTAATTGATATTGTACTTTTAATTTTCTTCCTTTTCTACGTTCTATTAAAGTAAAGGAAACATTTGGTAATATTATAACCTTAATATTTAATTTGCTTCGCTTTAGAATATGATAATCAATTTCTAACGACGTCGTTTTATGAATCGTAATTTGTAGAGTGTTTACTGTAAAAAAAATATTCTTCTCGATGGTTTCTAATTCAATGGTCCGATCTAAAATACTTTCGATGACAGCATCATTCTCTAACACTATTTTATTCATATATTAAACTTCCCACTACGATACCATCCCATGCTTTTTATATTTTTCTTACTTTGACTCATAAAAACATCTCCAACACTTTTATTTTATCAAAAAACGATCATTTCTTCTAGCTCTTTCTATGTATTATACGAGATTCAATCAAAAATGTATATTTTTTAAGCAATCAGCACAACATAAAATAGAATATTCGCAGATATTCACGTAAAAAGAGCTTTGCTCTTTTTTTACACCATAAAATACAATATCTGTGATATAATATGGATGTAAGATAGAAAGAAGGAGATTTATGGATTGCGTATTTTGTAAAATTATTGCGGGAGAAATTCCTTCCTATACGATATATGAAGATGATGTCGTCAAATGTTTTTTAGATATCAGTCCAGATAGCAATGGACATACACTCATTATTCCTAAGAAACATATTCAGGATTTAACTGATATGGATCAAGATACATGGAACCACATTTTAAAAATCGCGAAGATGCTCAAAAGACAATTAGAAGAGAAACTTAATATTGATGGATTAACCCTCATTCAAAACAATGGAAAAATTCAGGAAGTCAAACATTTTCATCTTCATCTAAAGCCGTATTACGATCCAACACAAGAAATCAAACCAGCTGAAGAGATGTTTGAAAAATTGAAATAAAAAAAGGAAAATCAAAGTCTGATTTTTCCTTTTTTATTTCTAATTTATTTTACTTCCTCCAACATACGGTTAATATCTTCACTCGTATATCCCTTTTGATATAGTTTACCTTTGATTTGATAAATTAAATCTTTGCCTTGATACTTCTTTTCTAATCTTTTCTTTTGTTTTTCATATTCTTTTTCTATCATAATGCGATCATCAAAAGTAAAATGTTCTAAATGTTCTTGTACCATCGATCTTGGATATCCTTTTTGAACAAGATCTAAAAGGACTTTCTCCTTCCATTGATATTCTGAATAACGATGGTTTGCATTCCATTTTTTCTGAATGATTTTATCTAATGTTTCCTCGATATCTGATTGTTCCAACTTCTCTAATGCATCTTCTATGAGAGAATCTTCTATATGAAGCGCCTTCAAATCACTACGAATCTTATCTGGGCCAAAATGACTTAAATGCATCTTATCAGAAGCGTACGCTTTTGCAAACGCGCCATCATTTAATAATCCTTTTTCTTGCAGTTCGCGAATAAGTTTTTCCTCTTCTTCTTTTAATACTTGATACTTCTTTAAATATTTGTGTATTTCATAAGTAGATCTCATTCTCACAGTTAAATACTTTACCACTCTATAATAGATGTCATAATATTTTGTCTGGGCATAAAGATCTTTGAGTAACTCACTGGTAATCTCTTTATCATAGAGTAAATTGTACTTTAAAATAACATCGTCATATGTCGTCAATGTCTCCATATTCGATAATTTAATTTGATACTTTCCATTCTTCAGTTTTTTCATTTTCAAGATCTTCATAGCATCACCATCTTCATTATAACAAACATCTGTTCGAATCGCAAGAAATAAAAAAAAAGACCTATTGGTCTTTCTTGAGATGAATCATATCTTTCGATACTTCTTCTAAAGCTTTTCCGATTTCCTTTTGAGATTGATATTCGTTTTCTTTTAATTGATAATGCCCTGTTTCTTTCATCTGTTTTGCTCTTTTGGCAACGATGTTGACAAGTAGATATTTAGATCCTACTTGTGTCAGTAACTTATCGATTGAAGGATATATCATATTGTCACTCTCCTTAATATCATCATATTATATATTTTTGTCTTTATCAAGCGATTTACTATCTTTTGACATTAGTTGACACTTTTCGAAAGACCATGTAAAATTTCGACCATTGCCCATGTGTCTTGCCTGCAATATTCGATCATCTTTTGATATTTATGTTTGAATTCTTTTTTTTCAAATGTTGGAAATTGTGCATACGTAATCAATGCTTCCATACCATTTCCAACTTCCATTCCTCGATAAGTTAGATTGCTAAATAATGGTAATATTTTTTTAATTGAGAACGACCCTGACATTTTCTCATGATAATAATTAAACATATTGGAACTTTCTTTGTCGTATCCTAGCTTCTGGTAAAATGTCGTGTTGCCTTTTAATAAATTCATCAAATCAAAAATCATCCCTCTAATTTTTAACAATTGTTCTCGGTATTCTGGAAAAGTATTCGCAAGTTCTAATAGTCTTGTCTTTTCAAAAGAATCATTATAGACAAGTACAGTTCCACCACTTTCCGTATCGATGGAAGAACACAGTTTTTTCACTAGTTCTTCTCGATGGTCAATATGATCATGGGCTAGATACCCATAATGATCTTTGATTTTATCACAAACTCCTGCCGACCTTTCAATATGCAAAGAAAACTGGAATACAGATTGTGTGTAACAGCGTTCATTGCGATACCGTGGTAGCGGACATGGAAATGTTTCAAAATCCAAATGATATATCGGATAAGTAATCTCTTTGATGCCATCTCTGATCTTCTCTATATCTATATATGGTCTATGATTGAGAACCACTTCTTTTTGAATTTGATTTTTCCTTCTTTTTAAATAAGAATCTGGAACATCTACTTGTTTTACGAACCCCCGGTTTGCAAGTTCGTAAGTCGAAACCTTCGTTCCATCTGCCTCTTGAAATCCATGGTGTTGGTCGATAAACTGAAAGACTGAGTTTTCTTTTGGAACTTTCTTCCAACAAATATCACAATATTTACACTTTGTCGTTTTCTTATGCTCGCAATACATTCCAATCGGGTATGGGTTAATAGTTGGATTTTTCAATCTTTCCTCTAACAGTTTTCGATCTTGCTCAATAATTGACATCATATGGCCCGTTATCGAAGTCATATCAAAATAACATATGATATCATTTCCATTTTGATCCTTATGATAGACCGGAACGCCATCTTCTACAGTACCATCAAAAATATATTCATGATTTAATACAGCTAAATAATAATGAAGATTTGGAATCATATAATCTAATTGATCCTTCTTTAAATCTTGTTCTATAAAATAACGCTGTACTGCAAGGTCATAAACATAATGTCCGGCAGCATGATACCGATCCATAAGTTTGTCTCGACAAATTATATATTTATCTTTAGATATATATTCTTCCGGTATATCGCCTATATCTTCCAATAAATAGTATATTCCATCTTCTCCTTTTTGAAAAATAGAAGTAAATTTTCTTTTCCCGTTTTTCGTTTTAGCACTACCTAAATTTAAAAATTTTGCACTGGTCGTTGCTTTTGCTTCTATAATGCGAAAACCTTCGTCTGTCTCATTATATATATCTACGTAACAGAGGTATAAAATACCGTGGCGCTTAAATTCAAAACATTCCTGATCTTTCGTATTTCTCGCATAAGTGAAAGTTCCATCAAAGTATTCTTCGGCCTTTCTACCAGCTAGCTGTTCTATCTCGTTATAGTATGGAAGCATCACTTTTAAATGTTCTTCGTTGATACGAGTTTGATCGGATTCTCCTTCGGATAAATTCTCGAGTAATTCTTGTAACTCAAATCTCTCTGCTTCTTCTCTATATTCAGCAAACGACATTTTATTCGCCAAGTCCTTTTTGCTCAACTTTTCCAATCCCGCATACCTAGGACATCTCATAAGTTGTATAAACTTCGTCTTAGTAATAGCCATCCTTTTTTCTCCTATTTGATCGTCGTAATAATAAGTGGTCTTGGTTTTTGAAGATGATCTCCAATTTCGAAGCAATCTAAAACGCTCTGAATTTTAAGATCTTTCTGATTTAAATATACTTTCAAAAGTTCCTCTTGTTCCATGACGAGATCTCCTTCTTTTTTTGTCATTACGATACCTACGGAAGGATCGATTTTGTCGTGTAGTTCTATTCTACCACCGCCGATCGAACGGACAATTTCTCCAATCTTTTCCGTCTTGATATCGCTCACAATTCCACCTTTTGATGATTGTACTGAAAAAACTCTTTTCGAAACAGGAATTTCATCTAATTTTCCACCTTGTGCCTCTACCATTTCTACTAATTTTAAATAAGCCTCTCCTGAGATTAACTTTTCCTCTACTAATTTCCGAGCTTTCTTCATAGAAATTCCTTTTCCCATCGATACCATCGTCGTTGCAAAATGCATCGTTAGTTCTTTAAAATCTTCTGGACCATTTCCTTGTAAAAAGTCAATTGCTTCTAATACTTCCAGTCCATTTCCTATGGCCAGTCCTAACGGTTGTTCCATGCTCGTAAGCACACAACGCACTTCCTTATTGTATTCCTTTCCGATCCATACCATCAATTTTGCTAATTGTTTAGCGCTTTTCACATCCTTCATCAAAGCGCCATCTCCAACTTTTACATCAATCACGATCTTATCAGCACCGCTTGCTAATTTTTTACTCATGATACTAGACGCAATTAAAGGAATCGATTCTACTGTTCCACTTACATCACGTAACGCATACATCTTCTTATCGGCAGGAACTAAGTTTCCCGTCTGACCTACTACCGCACATCCAATTCGATTCACTTGATCGATAAAATCTTTCTCTGAAACTTCTGTACGAAACCCAGGAATCGATTCGAGCTTATCGATTGTTCCCCCGGTGTGTCCAAGACCACGACCACTCATCTTTGCTACTTTCACACCACACGCTGCAACTAAAGGAACCAGTGCAATCGTCGTCTTATCTCCGACTCCACCTGTCGAATGTTTATCGACGATCGTTCCTTCAATTTTAGATAGATCCACAACATCTCCAGAATGTAACATAATATCTGTAAGTTGTAACGTCTCTTCCTTCGATAATCCATGAATTGCGATCGCCATTAAAAAAGAACTCATCTGGTAATCGGGAACTTTTCCTTCTACATATCCCATAACAATTTCTTTCATTTCTTCTTTTGTCAATTCTTCATTTCTTCTTTTTTTATTGATAATTTCTAGTATCATTTTATCACCCTCTTCTTTATTATAACATGTTTCCACAACTTTCCAAATGAAAAGAAAAAGAGTAGACACTTATTCGCACCTGCTTGCCTCTTACTTGTTTGCTAATTCGGTTTACTTGTTTTCTGTTTTGGTTGAATCAATCTTTCACGAGGCAGCGTATTACATCATTTCCTGCACATAATGATAATGATTCAAATATAATACGAAATTACTTTATAGCGAACAACTTCTTGCAAGAGCACACAAAAACATGTATAATTAGTCCAGGAGGATGAGACATGGATAATTTACGCCGAGAACGAGAACGCAGAGGATGGTCTTATAAGGATGTTGCTAATTTAGTAGGCATTAGCAAACCTTTTTACTGGCAATTAGAAAATGAAAAAAGAAATTTCACTTACGAATTAGCAATTCGTGTTGCGCGAGTCTTCCAAACAACTCCAGATGAATTGCTCTATAAAGACGTAATCAAACGATTAAAAAGAGAGCATCGTTTATAAGTACGAAAAGCAAGGGTTATTCATCCTTGCTTTTATTTGATAAAAAGGTTACTTTCTCAGCAACCACTTCCGTAATATATTTACGGTTAGCCTCGACATCTTCATAAGTTCTCGTTTGAATTCTACCCTTTACGCCGAGTAAATCTCCTTTTTTTACATACTCTACCGTGTTCTCTGCAATTCCGCTCCACAATACACACGAAATAAAATCCGTATCATATTCACCATTCATATTCTTATAACTTCTTGGAACAGCCAGTGTAATATTGGTAACTTTCTTACCATTTTCCGTTTGACGTAACTCTGGTTCTTTCACTAACCTACCAACAAGTACAGTTTGATTCAGCATATATCCCTCCTTTCATCTCTAGCATATAAGAAGAAAAAAAGAAATACAAATCAGTCATTTTGCATTTCTTCTTTTTCATTTCTACACTTTTATAGTAAAAATCCACATTCCATCATAGTTCTTATCTTTATATATAACACATATATAAATTTATAACTATTTACAATTTAATTTCACTTGAACTGAATCTATTTTTTGATCACTCGTTACTTTGAGTGTCGCTTTTGTACTATCTTTGCAATCTTCAAACATACTTAAGTCAAATCTATCATCCTTATCGACATTTCCACTCTCATTCATATCTCTAAGTGCTTCCAAAGTAACTTCATAATCCATTGACACTCCAGTTACTAAAGTTCCATATCTCTCGTAGTATGTTGTTGCATACTCTTCCATTTGCTTCTCCAATTTTTCTGTACTTTCTTTGCCACACCCTACCATAGTGATAGATGCTACTAAAATAAGTGCTAACATTGCTTTTTTCATTTCAATTCCCCCTTATACTTGTCCCAATATTGCATCCATAATTTTTTTTGCTTTGTCGGTAATAACCTACACATTATCTCTGGTAATAACCTCATTTTAAGATTTTCCTCATTCTTTTCTCCCTTTATCACTTCAGCTAGCCACGATGGACACTTTTTAGAATTTCGAGATTCATAGTGAATACGTGAACTTCGATTAGATAATGTATTTTTTGGGATTTTATCATCTTTGGAGCACTCTCCTACTATTATTGTATCACATTTCACATCACTTTTGGAATTTTTTGCTTTTTTTGTAATATTTATTTTTGTACGTTCTGTCAAGGAAGCTCCATTCATCAAAATCGTCTGTGTTTTAATAAGACTTTTTGTATTTTCTCCCAAATGTATCATCTTTGCACCAATATCTTTTTCTTGTCCATCAAAAACAAGAGTACATCGCCACATATTTGCACATGCTCGGCTACCTTTTAGAACACAACTTGGATACCCCATTTTTACATGGCCATCCACATCACATTGTATCCAATCTAACTGTCCATCTTCTTCTATCATAGAACGTTTTAAACTAAAATGGTATAGCGATTGATCACTTGAAAATGAAATGTAATGACATCTAGCGTTTTTTCTGATATAAATTTCCATCTCGGAAATCAAAAAATCTTTATCTTCCCCACTAATATCATCTACATAAGTTAGTTCGCTTCCCTCATCTACAATAATCAAACTATGTGGAAACGAACTAACACCTCTATTATTTTCTTGAACAATACTTGTAAGTGGTACTTCTACCTTCACATGAGGTGGAACATAAATAAAGGTTCCACTATTGATAAGTGCAGTATGTAAAGCACTATACTTATTCTCATCATAATGAATTAGATGTTGAAAGTATGGCTTAAAAATTTTGGAATATTTATTCCATGCGGTATAAAAATCACAATAAATGATCTTGTTATCATGTTGAGAAAAACTCCGATCTTGGTCTTCCCTAATTTCAGCTACCGGAAAAGTTTTATCGATACTTAAACTGGCATTTGGTCCAAAATTTGGAGTTGTCAATTCTAAAAACGAATGAAATGCCTTTTCGCGTAATTGTTTCATCCATTTTTGTTCACTCTCACGCTCTTCCAAGATTTTTTGATATTGCAATAACCAATTTTCTCGTTTTTCCTTCATCTTATCAACTCCGACAGTTTCATTATACTAAACTTCCAGCAAAAGAAAAAGAGAAATCACAAATTTCTCTTTATAAATGCTTTTGTGGAGCCTTTGTTTGCTTCTGATATCGATTTGTTACAATCTCAATATTGGTCTGTTCAAACACTTTCCAAACTTGATAAATATAAGTAAGATCCGCTTTATTTGCATTTTTCAAAAGTTCATCTAATATTTTTTTACTTTTGATAAGTGCGTATTTTCTATTTTTTGGATAATTCACATATTGATCTGGCACAAATACAGGATATCGACTAAAGGTACCTGTTAATACTTGTTTTTTTGCATCTCCATTCTCATGACATTCTGGTGGTTGACGAAAATCATTTAAAATATATGCCACTCCTTGATCTACATAAGCAAAATACCTTGGAGATTCCTCTTCAAAATATAAGCTATTATTTTCTTCCCAATCACTAATATGTTTTGCTGCTACATTTCCATGGCGTAGTCCTGCATTGATTGCTTCTTGATGTACATCGGAATCTACACTTCCTATAGAAACCAAACTCACTGCTGTCAAGTTACTTTGTAATTCAGCAACTTTTTCTTTTTGAGATTTTTCTAAACAACTTTTTGATGTTTCCACGGTCGTTTGATTTTGGTACCACTTTAAAAAACGGTCGTATACAATCGCTGCATCCGCCAGATGTCTAGGATTATATTTTACGGCTGAAAAAGGTTCAAACGTATATGATGACATTACTTTCTTACGATCGTAAATATCGATATAATCCCCTGTTTCTGGATCTTTATAAGCCAAATTGATTACGCCATTTACATTATAAACATAGACATCTTTTTCCATTTCTTCATAACATGCACGCGATGCTCCTGCCACATTCGAACTCATCGTCGATGCTTTAATTAAAAAATCGAGTCCTTTTTTTACCAATTTAATTGGTTTTCGATAAAAATCATCCTTCATATTATTTTCCTTCTTTCTCTTCAGTTAAAATTTTATCTATTCCCCACCACGGGAGTAATACACACTTCTTACGATTCGGTTGCTTTGCGATATCATCATATACGATAGTATCTTCTAAAACACCCGCATCGTACTTTTCTCCCGCTATCATTCTTTCAAATTGTTCTAAAATCACTTCAGCTTCCTCTACTGTTTTCCCGATCAAGGTTTGAATCATCAAGGAAGTAGAACTCGTACACATTGCACATGCTTCCCCATCGAAACAAAGATCGACAATGCGACCATCTACAATCTTTGCCATTAAATGAACTTCATCGATACAGCTTTCATTAGATGTATCAGCTTTTCTATAAGTTTCATCTGAAACAAGGCCTCGATGCATCGGATTTTGATAGTGTTTTAATATGATTTCTCTTCTTTGATTCGCATCCATATTTTCTCTTCTTTCATATGATTTATTATATCGAAAAAAGCGTGGAAAAGCAAGAAAAATACCTTACGGTATTTATCTAGACTCGACGATGAGCTTAATCGCAGTTCTCTCCTCACCATCTATTACGATATCTGTAAATGCAGGAATACAAATTAAATTTTTTCCAGATGGGGCGACAAACCCACGAGCGATTGCTATGGCTTTAATTGCCTGGTTTAAAGCTCCTGCTCCAATCGCCTGAATTTCTACACTACCTTTTTCTCTAAATACATTGGCAAGCGCTCCTGCAACACTATTTGGATTTGACTTCGTTGAAACTTTTAATGTTTCCATAATATTTTCATCATTCCTTTCTCTGTTCAATTTATCATATGTCATTTGAAATGATTACAGAACAGTTTTAGAAAAAATATACCTTTCTTTCGAATAATATAGTATAATAAAAACGGTGATAGAATGAAAAAGAGAAAAACACCAACATGGTGTTGGTTTATTGTTTTATGTGTTTCAGTTTTTGTATTTTCCCTAGCCGGCTTTAAAATATTATTTTGGCATCAAGATAACAAAGATACTGCAAAACAAATAGATGACTTGGAAGATGAAGTCAAAACAACTGAAGTAGAAGCCCCGGCCGAAGAAACTATGGTCAATGCCCCAGAAAATCAAACTCCAGATAACGATTATTGGAATTATATTAAACTCCCACTCATCAATGTCGACTTTAACGAATTGAAAAAGAAAAACAGCGATACAGTTGCTTTCCTTAAAGTAAACGGTACGAACATCAATTACCCCGTCGTACAAACGAATGACAACAGTTATTATTTAACACATTCATATGACAAGCAAAAAAATGATGCCGGTTGGGTATTTTTAGATTATCGAAACGATATCAATAATCTAAGTCAAAACAATGTCATTTATGCACATGGAAGATATGATTCTACGATGTTTGGATCTTTAAAAAATGTATTTAAAAATAAATGGTATCAAAACACCGATAATTACGTACTTCACTTATCAACTCCTACATATAATAGTTTATGGCAAATTTTTTCCGTTTATAAAATTCCGACGGAAACTTACTACATTACAACCTCGTTTGGAACGACTGAGTCTTATCAGAAATTTCTAACGACGATCCAAAGTAGAAGTGAACTCAAATTTAATGCAACAGTAAATACAAATGATAAGATTCTTACTCTATCTACTTGTTATAACGATAAAGAAAAAGTAGTATTGCATGCCAAATTAATTAAACAACAAGCAAAATAAAAAGCATTTCTAATCGAAATGCTTTTTTGTTAACCATTTATTTTGTTATAAACTTTTTTTGAACTAAATACAACTGCAAATAATCCCATTACTGCCATTGCAACATAAGTTGTAATCCCATCGAATGTATTAGGGTTTTCGCTTACTGTTGTATCTGGAGCTGGTGTTGGCGTTGGTGTAGGTGTTGGTGTAGGTGTTGGTTCTTCTGGTACAACTGGTGCTGGTTGAAAATCAGCTGCATCTAATGCTGTATATTTTTCTCCTGTAGGAGCTTTTGTCTCATCTAGGAAAAGTAATACTTGGGCAGGTTTTCCTGCTTCTTTATCATAGCTAACTGCTGCTTTTACACCATTATATTCGATATTCATTCCTGCTACTTCTTCTGTTGTTAATGAGTCAGTATATAATGTTGGTACCGTTGCAGATTCGCTGTCATTTACCAATGTTACATTATTCATAGTAAGAGATGGTACACTTAGATCTGGTGCCTTTCCTTTTGTTAACTCAATTCCTCCGAATCCATTTCCAGAAACGTTGATTGTTCCTTCTAATGTAAGATTTGCTCCGTTTGCACTTAATCCTACATTTCCACCTGTTAAAGTAATATTTTTAACTGTTACGTTAGCATTGTATGCTTGAATTACATATACTCCACCATTATATGGATAAGCTGCGTCGCTTCCCCATACTGTATTATCATTACTTCCACCTTTGAATGTTCCTACATATGTAATTTTATGTCCCTGACCATCGATCACTTTATCAGATGTAACATTTACTTTATGTGTTGTCTCAATGTCATTATTCAATATAATTGTTTTTACAGTTGGATCTTCTGCTGCTTTTACAAATGCCTCAGCAGTTGATACTGTTTCAGTTTCTAAAGCACTTACATTTACCATTGGAACAATAGCAAAAGCAAGGGCGCAGAAACCTAAAATTCTTTTTAAACTCTTTTTCATATTCTCTCCTCTTTCTATCATATTCAAATGAATCATTTTTGTGTATTTAGTCCATATCACCCTCTCCGATTTTACTATATCACATATCCATTCTTTTGAGAAGCGAAATCTAAAATAAATCATGTCAAAAATTGTACATTTTTTGCAAATCATTACATATTATAGTAAAAAAGAAAAAAAATAAATTTTTTTCAAAAAAGTTATTGACATTTACCTATATTCTGGTAAAATTAGTATTGCCTACTTAATTTAAGTAGTTTGTAATGCGGGTGTAGTTTAATGGTAGAACCCCAGCCTTCCAAGCTGACTACGTGAGTTCGATTCTCATCACCCGCTCCATTTGAATACAACTTACGGACTGTAAAAAGTTCGTAAGTTTTTATTTTATATAAATATTAAACTTTAATGTT
>CALVIX010000009.1 GCA_944331895.1 uncultured Bacilli bacterium | reverse complement strand
CCAATAATACAGTAAGTAGTATTGCTTTTGGTTTTAGTAATTTTAAGTCTCATAGTATCACTACCTTCTAATCGCATGATATCACTTACGCACTAAGTACGCTATAGTAAATGATAAAAAAAAACTAGATTTTATAAGGACTAATCTAGTATTTTTTTCTCAACGTGTCAAAGATGGGTGATAGCAGGATAAGAGCTTTGATGCTCTTTTTTGTAATCCGATAAAATGTGATTGTCACAATGAAAAAAATTGTGTTATAATATTTTATATAAGATAAGGGGAGGAACAAAATGGATAAAAAAGATAGCGTAAAAAAAGAAAAACTGACGACGAAACAAAAAATTCAGAACTTTGGAGTGAAGAAGTTCAGTGTTTTAATCATTGGACTTATCATGTGTTTAGTGGGAGTTCTTTATGTAGCACTCCACAATGCACAAGGTGGTTTGATTGAGATTGAATACAAAGAGTATAAAGAATACTATGAGAAAGCGTCTGATAAAAAGTTAGTTTACATTGCTGGAGACGATGACAACTCGAGAGAATTCTTGCCAATTATCAATGCGGTATTAAAAGATACAGGAGTACAAGCGTATTATTTAGATATGACGAAAATTATTACAGCAGGAAAAGAAACTGAATTTATGGGACTTACGGATGCAACAAAGGAATCTTATATGATTCCAATGGTAATGGTAATCGAAAATAAAAAAGTTGTCGACACGATCCAAGGATATACAGATAGAGATACATTAAAGAAATTTATTGAGAAAAACAAGTTAGCTTAAGACAGATAAGAGGGAATTATGAATCGAGAAATAATAACAGAGATTAGTGCAGATTTAAAAGTTAAGACAAAACAAGTAGAAGCGACTTTAAAGCTATTAGAAGAGGGGAATACAATCCCCTTTATTGCTCGTTACAGAAAAGAAGCAACAGGGAATTTAGATGAGGAACAGATTCGTCAAATTTATGAAGTTTACGAATATCAAGTGAATTTACTGAAAAGAAAAGAGGATGTCATTCGCTTGATCGACGAAAAAGGAATGTTGACGGACGACTTGAAAAAAGAAATTATGAAGGCAACGAAGTTAGTAGAAGTAGAAGATTTATACCGTCCGTTCAAAGAGAAAAAAAAGACAAAGGCAACAGAGGCAATCGCACAAGGGTTAGAACCTCTTGCTAAAATGTGCATGAGTTTTCCGACGCAAGGGTCACTGGAGTTGCTTGCCAGTAAATTTGTAAAAGATAAAGTCAAGACGGTAGAGGATGCGTTACAAGGGGCAAGCTATATTATTGCAGAGTGGATCAGCGATAACGCTTTTTATAGAAAATGGATCCGAAAAACGACATATCAAAAAGGAATATTAACGTCTACGAAGAAAAAGAATGCAGAAGATGAAGGTAAAGTATACGAGATGTACTATGAATTTCAAGAACCTGTACGTCAGTTAAAGTCTTATAGGGTTCTTGCACTCAATCGTGGTGAGAAAGAGAAAGTATTGAATGTTTCGATCGATGTTGATACCGCATACATCGAATCTTATTTAAAAGAGAAAGTGATAAAAAATGAATCTTCTTTTGTTACACCTCTCGTATTAGATGCAATCAAAGACAGTTATAAACGTTTAATCGCTCCAAGCATCGAAAGAGAAATTCGTAGTGAACTTACAGAAAAAGCGAACGAGGTTGCAATCGATAATTTTGGGAATAACCTAGAAAAATTACTATTGCAACCACCGATGAAAGATAAGGTCGTATTGGGGTTTGATCCGGCATATAGAACAGGTTGTAAACTTGCAGTAATGGATGAAACAGGAAAGATGGAGACAATTAAAGTAATTTATCCTCATGAGCCACATAATAAAGTTGCAGAAGCAAAAAAGATATTACTTGATTTGATCGATCAATATAAGGTGGACATTATTGCGATTGGAAATGGAACTGCATCGCGAGAAAGTGCAACATTTGTAGCAGATGCGATCAAAGATTCAAAAAGACCAGTTCAATATATCATCGTAAATGAGGCAGGAGCTTCCGTATATTCTGCAAGCAAGCTAGCGATTTCAGAATTTCCAGATCTACATGTCGAAGAAAGAAGTGCCATTAGTATTGGTAGAAGATTGCAAGATCCTCTTTCAGAACTTGTGAAGATAGATCCGGAAAGTATGGGAGTAGGACTTTACCAACACGATGTTCCTGCGAAACAATTATCAGAGTCTCTCGATTTCGTCGTAACGAAAGCAGTAAACTTAGTTGGTGTGAATGTAAATACAGCGAGTGCTTCTTTATTAAAATATGTTTCAGGAATTACGAAACGGAATATCGATAAGATTTTATCGTATCGTGATCTCCATGGTAAATTTACTTCTAGAGAAGAATTAAAAAAGAAAAAAATCTTAAGTGATCAAGTTTACGAACAAGCAATTGGATTCTTACGTATTCCAGATGCTAAAAATGTATTAGATCGCACTGGAATTCATCCAGAGAGTTACGAGTTGACGTTATCACTTTTAAAAGCTTTAAATTTATCACTATCACAAATCGGAACAAACGAGTGGAATGAGAAATTATCCAAAGTAGACCAAGTTCATATGAAAGACGAACTTCACACGGATGAATATACGCTAAAAGATATTATCGACACTCTCTTAAAACCGAATAGAGATCCGAGAGATGATATGCCACAGCCATTACTAAAAAGCGATGTTCTTCATTTAGAAGATTTAAAAAAAGGAATGAAGTTACAAGGAACAGTGCGTAATGTTGTCGATTTTGGAGTATTTATCGATATTGGACTTAAAAACGATGGTTTAGCGCATATATCAAAATTGACGGATCATTATATTAAACACCCAATGGAAGTTGTGAGTGTAGGGGATATCGTCGATTGTTATGTAGAAGATATTTTCTTAGATAAAAAGAAAGTATCTCTGTCTTTGATCGAACCAAAATAAAGGCAATTTGCCTTTTTTTTCATATGTGATATAATAACCCCCTGACAAAAGGGGTGATTTCATGTTAACGAGAAAGGAAAAGATGACAGAGTTTGAAGCGATCGCACAATCGATCGGTCATATACCAACGCCAAAAGATAAATTGCTTTTTTCAGATAATAGTAATGTTTATTTTTGGTATTCGCATATTTTACAAGATCTAAAGAAACAAGCGGATGAAGAGATGAAACATTTTGTAGAAAGTATGGAAGCAACTTATGGGAAGCAGGCTAAATTAAGAGGAAGAATCCAAGAATATATGAGTGAGGTAAAACGATTAAACCACAATGTTTCGTTACAGTCACATTCTCTGTTTCAAGATGGAGTAGATAAAGGCTATTGGTATCAGACGATGAGCGATAAAATGAAAAAATGGAGAAGAGAGGAAAAACAACTTACACAACAGGAGATGATAGAAGTTCAAATGTTTGCAGAACTTGATAATTTCTTGTATTCTTATTCACCAACCATTCGTTTACAAAAAAAGATAGAAGAATTTATGAGAGTTACAAAAGAAAATCAAGCCGTTCCAACTCGTTGTCAGCCTGCATATTTTAATGATCATACTCGTATGGATAAATGGTATAGCGATCAGAAGGCGAAGATGAAACGCTGGGAAAACGATTTTAATCTATTGACGGAAGAGGAGAAGAAACAATATCGGTTATTTCGAGAATTGGAAAGTTGGGTAGAAGCAAGTTTTTCAAAAATGGCAATATATAGAAAGAAAGTGAATGAATTACACCGTGTAATTCGTTATACTTACCAATTTCCTATGCATTCTTCTACACTTACATTCGATGATGGAACAAGTATGTACGAATGGATTCGTGAGCAGAGAAAAACTTTTCGAAAGTGGGTAATTGAAGATCGTGTTTTAAACGAAGAAGAAAAAGAACGACTCTACTTATTTGCAGAGTTGGAAAATGATCTTTATACACTTCGAAAGAATTGTTGGAATTCCGCGTACGGAAGAAAGCTAAACGAGTATTTAAATACATGTTTAGAATGTCATAAAGTCATTACGAGAAAAGATCCTAATCGCTTTCAAAATGGAACACATATGGGAAGATGGTTTTACAACGAACGAAGGCGATTTGAAAATGATGAAATCTTAACATCAAAGCAGGAACTAAAAAAAGAATGCTTCCAAGAAACTTTAGATATTTTGGATGAACATTTTTCAAAGTCAGCACAATTGAACAAGCAACTTTCTATTTATAAAGTAGCTTGTTTACAGCAGAATAAAAATATTACGAGGCGTAATGATGAGACGTTTGCTAACGGGAATAGTATGGCGGAATGGAAGTATCGAAAACTAAAACAATTGAGAAATTTATTAAAAAAAGATACTTTGACCAAAGAAGAAGAAAAGGTGAAGTGTGTTTTATTGCAATTGGAAGAATTTTTAGATCGCCAGACAGATACTTTGATAGAGAAGAAGAAAATCAAATAAAAGATTTTCTTTTTTACTTTACAATCTCGATATAATTATGTTTCAAAGATGAGTGAAATATGTTATAATCTTATATGAAGGTAGGTGGATACATGAAAAAAGGATTTAGTTTAATATTATGCATGATACTTTTATGTACCATCATTGTGATTCCATCGGAAGAAGCACATGCGGAAACTTTGGGAGAAATGCGTGCAAAAGTAAATCAATTAGAAGCACAGTATCAAGCACAACAACAAGAAGAAAAAGAGACGCAAGGAAAAATAGATCAAAATGAATCGACGATCGCTAGTATTCAGGAGTCGATTAGAACATTGGAAGCAGATATTCGAAAGAAGAAAGAAGAAATCGAGACTTTACAAAAACAAATCAAAGAGAAAGAAAAAGAAATTAAAAGTATTATTAGTTTTATGCAAATATCAAATGGTGAAAATGCATATTTAGAGTATGCTATGGGGGCACAAGACTTTACGGATTTCATCTATCGTATGTCTGTATCTGAACAGCTTGCTGCCTATAATGATTCATTGACAGAAGAATATGAAAACATGATCGAGGAAAATGAAAAAAAACAAAAAGAACTCGATGAGAAGCAAAAACAGTTAAATGAACAGAAGGCAAAACTTGAAGCAGAAAATGAAAAGATGAAGGATCATCTAGAGGAAATAGCGACGATTAAAGTAGATATCAAAGATCAAATTCGCATGCAAAAAGAGTCCATCAATATGTGGGCAAGTAAAGGATGTGGAGAAAACGAGGATGTAAATGCTTGTCAAAATCGTATTTTGGCACAGGCTAACCAGAATACTGGTGGCGGAGGAGCGGGTTTACTCCCACCAAATTATTCTGCAGATACCACATTCTTACGTCCAATTGTTTCAGGGGCTGTAACGAGTGAGTATGGATATCGATGCATAGCGATTACAGGATGCCAAAAACATGCTGCGATCGATGTGTCACAACAAGGAACCGTTCCAGTTTATGCATCTGCTCCTGGAATGGTTATCGGAATTACGAGACGTTCTAGCTGTGGAGGAAATATGGTATTTGTCATTCATACGATCAATGGTAGAAAATATACGACCGAGTATTCTCATTTAAGATCGATTAGTGTTAGTGTTGGTCAGATGGTAAGCGCGACAACGCAAATTGGTATTATGGGAGGAAACCCAGCTACAGAATATTGGGATAAATGTTCGGAAGCACAACATCTTCACTTTGGAATGGCAACAGGTCATTATTTAGTAGATTATACAAGTTGGAATGCATATTTGGGTCATACTTATGATCCACGACAGACAGTTAACTTCCCATGGACGGGAGGAAAGACGGATCCTTTCTCAGATCGTACGACAATTTACTAGAAGAGAAATTTCTCTTCTTTTTTGTCAAACTATTTACAATTAGATAGGCATTCTCATAAATTTGAGATATAATAGTAATAGGAGAGTGATAAGATGTATCATTTTATCGGAATTAAAGGATCAGGAATGAGTGCACTCGCACAAATTATGCATAGATTAGGATATCAAGTGCAGGGAAGTGACGTAGAAGAACACTTTTTTACGCAAGTAGGGTTAGAGGAATTAAATATTCCTATCTTACCATTTTCAGAGGATAATATTCATGAGGGAATGTTTATCGTAAAAGGTAACACATTTGGAGAAGATCATCCTGAAGTAAAAAGAGCAGAGGAGTTACGTCTACCAATCTTCACTTACCAAGAGATGGTGGGGAAATTAACAAAGAAGTTTAATACGATTTGTATTGCAGGGTGCCACGGAAAAACGACGACGACAGCGATGCTTGCTCATGTATTAGGAGAATTAAAAGGAGCAAATTATTTAATTGGGGACGGGACAGGATATGCAGCGAAAGATAATCCGTATTTCGTATTAGAATCTTGTGAATATCAAAGACATTTTCTAGCGTATACGCCAACGTATGCGATTATTACGAATATCGAATTAGATCATGTCGATTATTTTAAAGATATCGATGACGTGATAGATGCTTATCAATCGTTTGCAAATAAAGCGGAGAAGATGGTAATTGCTTGTGGAGATGATCCATATACACATTCGTTAGAGGTGAATCGTCCAATTTTCTATTATGGATTAGATGATGATAATGATATTATTGCAAAGAATGTAGAGTATCATGAGGATGGAATTTCGTTTGAAGTTTTTGTCGAAGGAAATTACTATGGATATTTCGATGTTCCGTTTTTTGGGAAACATATGCTACTTAATACACTTGCTGTCATTGCTGTATGCTACTATGAACGGATGGAGGCAAAAGAAGTATCAAAATCTTTAAAGACACATCATGGGGCGAAGAGACGTTTTGCAGAGACAGTACTTGGAGATGTTGTGTTGATTGATGATTACGGGCACCATCCAACTGAAGTTCGTGCGACGATCAAAGCGGCAAAACAAAAATATCCAAATAAAAAGTTAATTACGGTATTTCAACCACATACTTTTTCTCGTACGAAAGAATTTGCAGAAGGGTTTGCAGAGGCTATGAATCTCGCCGACATGTCATATGTGATGGAGATACATCCTGCGAGGGAAAAACAGGAAGATTTCCCAGATGTTACATCTGATCTTATTATCGATAAACTAGAACATGGTGCACCAATTAAAATGGAAGATGCAGATGAATTATTACAGTATCGAGATGCAGTGATTTTAGTTATGAGTCCAAATGATTTATCTGTGCTGGAGGATGCATTGAAAGAAAAAATAGAAAAAAGATTAGAAGATGAAAAAGAAAACCACTAGAATTAAAGTGGTTTTTTGCATATCGATATGTTCGTTATTTTTCTTTTTAATTTAACTGTTGTTTAATTTTTTCTGTGTTCTTAAAATTTAATTTGGCAATTTCATTTAATATCTCAATTCCATGTTTTTTTACGAGACGAAGTGCGACTTCGTCTACTTTTTCTCCAGCACCTTTTGGTAAAAAGGCATCTACTTTGTCTTCTAACTTACGGAATTCTTTTAGAAAGATGAAGCGACTGATTAAAGATGCACAAGCAACAGAGAGGCATTTATCTTCGGCTTTCGTCATAAATGTAATGTTTCTAACGACGTTTCCAGCATCTTTTAAATAGTTATAGTAAACGTATGGTTTTGCAAATTGATCCACGACGACATAATCGATATTTACTTGTTCATTGATTAAGTGGGCGAGTGCTTGATTATGTAATATCGCTTTCATCTTATTCATATTGATATCTTCGTTTCGATGTGAGTTATATTTTTCATTGGAAAGAACGATACTATAATAAGGAATTTTCTTGATGATTTTTGGAACGATTTCAAGTATTTTTTCATCGTTTAATTTCTTAGAATCTTTGACACCCAGTTCTTCTAGGAATGGAATGTTTTCCTTTGCTACGTATGCAGCGGTAACGACGATAGGGCCGAAATAGTCTCCGGTACCGACTTCGTCGCTTCCGATACTGTTAGATTGATAGATTTTCTTTTCCAACCTAGCTTGTTCGGGAGAAACTTCCTTCTTATCTTTTTTTTCTTTTTTATCACTGTTTGTCTCTTCTATTTTTTTACCTGGGTTTAAATTTTGTTCGACAGTTCTCCACATTGCAGCATCGATATCGGCACTCACTCCTTGAAATACGGCTTTTCCAGATTCGTATAAAGTTACGACAGTATCGGCTTCATCAGCTTGAAATACTGCATAAGCAGGGGTCTTAGGTCTTTTCTTATCTGCAAAGTATTCGATCATCTTTTGCTTTGTATTTTCGCTTACTTTTAATGTTATTGTCACAATTCATCACCACATTCATTTTATCATAAAAATAGAAAGAAGGAAATGTTTTGACTTTTATAGTAGAAGTGTAATATAATTTTACTAGAGAGGAAGGGTATATGAATTTTATAGATGTTATAATTTTGATTATTCTAGCGTTCGGTGCATTGCTCGGATGGAAACATGGCTTTTTTTCACAATTAGTTTCATTTGCTGGAGTTCTTTTAATATTTATACTAGCCTTTTTCTTAAAGGGGTATGTATCACAATTTTTCTATCAATATTTACCTTTTTTTGAATTTGGTGGAGTTCTCAAAGGGATAACTGTGTTAAACATTGCACTTTACGAAATGATCGCTTTTTTGGTTATGGTAAGTATTTTAGTGATCGTTTTTAAAGTTGTCTTATTTGCAACAGATGTCTTAGAGACAGTGTTAAAATTGACGATTATTTTAGGAATTCCATCTAAAATATTGGGGGCGATCTTTGGAGCGTTAGAATATTTGGTGTTTGTATTTATCGGCCTTTTTATTCTATCGACGCCAGCGTTTAATCTCGATTTTACTGGATCGAAGTTTTATGAGGCACTATTAAAACATACGCCAGTGTTATCCAATATAGTATCCGATAATTTAAAGATGTTTGAAGAGTTTACTTCGTTAAAGGATAAATACGAAGAGAAAACAGACGCAAATCAATTTAATTTGGAGACACTTGATTTGTTCTTGAAATATCATATTACGGATGTCAATTCAGTAGAGACGTTGATCGAACATGATAAATTGAAATTAAATGGAGTAGAAGAAATACTAGACAAATATGAGAAGGAGGAACAATAATGGAGATATTACATGCAACCAACGATAATTTTCACGAACTTACAAAGGAAGGTTACGTATTAGTTGACTTCTTTGCAACTTGGTGTGGCCCTTGTAAAATGTTGGGACCTGTCCTAGAAGAAATCGCTAACACGAGAAGTGAAGTTAAAATCGTAAAAGTAGATATCGATGAAGCGATGGATATCGCACGTTCTTTTGGAATTATGAGCGTACCAACGATGATTTTGTTTAAAGATGGGAAAGAAGTATCTAAAAAGACTGGATATATGCCGGAACCCTTATTGACAAAATGGATAGAGGAAAATAAGTAATAGATGAGAAAGATAAAAGTAGGCTGTCGATATCGCCATTTTAAAGGACACATCATAACAGTAATTGCGATAGCAAAGCATACAGAGACGATGGAAGATCTTGTTATCTATCAGCATGAAGATCAAGTTTGGGCTAGGCCATGTGATATGTTTCTATCGGAAGTAGATCATGAAAAGTATCCTGATGTCAAACAGAAATATCGTTTCGAAGAAGTTGAATAAGCGCTTTTGCGCTTTTTTTGTAGCATGTTATATATAAATTTGATACAATAAAAGCGGTGATGATTATGATATATTTAGATTATTCTGCAACGACTCCAGTGAGAGAAGAAGTTTTAAAGAGTTTTTGCGATACAGCACGAAATTATATGGGGAATCCTAATTCATTGCATTCTCTAGGGATCAAATCCAAACATTTAATGGATGCTGCTACAAAGCAAATCGCCGATTTATTAAATATAAAACCGAGTGAAGTTATTTATACGAGTGGTTCGAGTGAATCAAACAATCTAGCAATTTTAGGGATTGCACGTAAATATTATAATCGAGGAAAGCACATCATTACGACGCAACTAGAACATTCTTCTATCATAGAACCATGTGAGCATTTAAAGAAAATGGGGTTTGAGATCGATTACGTCCCACTTTTAAAAAATGGACAAGTTGATATTGTAGCATTAGAAAATATGCTTAGAGATGATACGATACTTGTCAGTATTGCGAGTGTATCGAGTGAGCTTGGAGTTTTACAACCGATCGAGCAAATTGGCGATCTTCTGAAGTCATATCCTAAGTGCTTTTTCCATGTCGATATGACGCAGAGTATTGGAAAAGTCGAAATTCCATTTACGAATGTTGATCTAGTGTCTTTTTCTGCCCATAAATTTTATGGTTTAAAAGGAATTGGATGTCTTGTAAAAAAAGATAAGATCGAATTAGAACCGATGATCTATGGAGGAAAAAGTACTACCATATACCGTAGTGGAACACCAGCCCTACCATTGATTGTGAGTTTAGCCAAAGCATTGCGATTAGCGCTACAAGATTTAAACATGAAAAACGAGCGTGTCGAAAAATATTCTCATCAACTTTGTGAAGGACTTAGAAAAATTGACGGAATTATTTTGAATCATACAGAGGCATGTATTCCTCACATCGTCAATTTTAGTGTGGTTGGGGTAAAACCAGAGACGATGTTACATGCACTTGAAGAACACGATATCTTTATATCGACAAAGACCGCATGTTCCAAAGGATCGGGAATGTCAATTCCTGTATATGCGTTAACTAAAGAAGAAGAGGTCGCGAATACAAGTATGCGCGTTAGTATTTCAAGTGATACGAAAGAAGAGGAAATCGAAACGTTTTTAAAAGTATTAAAACAAGAATATGAACATTTACATAAATAGAGCAAAATCGAAAAAAATTTGATATAATGATACTAAGGAGAGGAAAGTATGTATTGTAGATATTGTGGAGAAAAACAACAAGCCGATGCGAAATTTTGTCATCGATGTGGGAAAGCATTAGAACTCAATATGCAGAGTGAAAACGAGAGGGAAAAAGAAGAATTTTTTAGAAGGCGTAAAGAGAAAAATAAGGTATATATCATTTTGGCATTTTTATTTGTCGTAGGATGGATTGCGGTTTTTACGATTGTTCCTATATGGATTGGAGCTTCTATAAAGGTTCAAAGTGAAGATCTATATGGCTCTTGGGATTGTGGAGACAATCAAGTTTTATATATTAGTGAAAGTGGAAAGTTTCAGTTATACAATTCTGAATCTCCAATGAAATTAGAAATTGTCGGAACGTACGAGTTAGATTCTGAGTATGAATTTGAAGAGGACTATATGGAATATGATTTGGATTTATATACTGATCGGTATACTGTAGATGGTGTCACGAGTGATGATTTACATTTGATCGAGTATGATGGTGTAATCCATGGTAGCCAGACGAACCAACTGTTACTTCAAAATAAGAATAGTTCTAATATCTTTCGTTGTACAAAGATGATAGATTAAGTAGGTGAGGACCTACTTTCTTGTTATAAGGAGGTTTTATGAAAAAGTTAGGATTGTTTTTGATCGGTTGTTTTTGCTTTCTTATTCCATCGGTAGTAAAGGCGGAACCTATTACGATTTATCTATTTCACGGCAGTACCTGTCCACATTGTAGAGCAGAGATTGATTATTTAGAAACGGTGAAGCAGTCAAATCCTAATGTCACGACGACATTATATGAGGTATGGTATCATCCTGAAAATGACACTTTGAAAGCAAATGTGCAAAAAACGTTAGGGTCAACGAGCATAGGAGTACCATTTACAGTCATTGGAGAGCGTTATTTTACAGGTTTTGATGAGAATACGAAAACTGATATAACGAATGCGGTTACTTATTACGAACAAAATCCGGAAGCGTATCGAGATGTCGTTGCAGATGTTTTAAAAAACGGTGTACAAGAAGAAGAAAAAGTCGTAGAAACGGATACCCAAGAAAGTGATGACCTTCTATATACAGTTCCAATCTTGGGAGAAATTAACGGGAAAGAGATGGATCTGATTTCCTATAACGCAATCATGGGACTCCTTTCTAGTGTGCATCCATATCTGCTTATATTTTTGGTGATCGCTAGTTTTTGTATGTGTCATGTAGAAAGGGAAGAGGATCGATTTCGCTATGTTGCTCTCGTATCTATCACGCTTGCAGTCGTTTATATTTTTGTTTTATGTACATTCCAAGATACCAATTTATCTTCTTTCTTGAATGGTTATCGAAACTTTATTCCATATTTATTCCTTATAAGTATCTTAGGATTATGGTGGTGCCAAAACCAATCGTGGTGGAAATATTGTTTTCAGGAGAAAAGATCGATTATTATCGTATTATTTCTCTCACTATGTCTTATTGGAATGATCTTCTTTTTAGGTACAAAAACGTCTTATATTACGACGATGATGACGATGATGAATCTACAGAACGTATCTTTTATGGATCGCATGATAGATTATCTAGTGTTCTCTGTTGCCCTTGCAATTGGAACGTTGTTCATCCAAGTATTCTTATTACTGTTCCATAAATTGATTTCTGATCGGAAGATAAGAAAGATCGTATTTACGTGCATAATACTTTTGCTCGTTGGTGTGACAATTTTTATGCCATCTTTTCTAACGACATATTTCGCTTAAATTCTCATATTTATCTTCTACTTTCATATAGTGTAGTAGGAGGTAAATATGAGTTTTTTTAAATCGAAAACGTTTAAAGCATATCGTTTTCCACTAATATTACTAGCATCGATTATCTTAGGAAGTATTCTAGGAATCGTATTAAAAGAAGATGCGGTAATATTAAAACCATTTGGGGATGTCTTTTTAAATATGATGTATACTTTAGTGGTTCCACTTGTCTTTTTTACGATATCTTCATCTGTTGCCAATATGATCGATATGAAACGACTTGGTAAAATTTTACGTTACTTGTTTTTCGTATTTATTATCACGAGTGCGATTGCGGCATTGATCATGTTGATTGTCGTTCTTGTAATCGATCCAGTCGGTAATACGAAAATTGCGATCGATGTTGCAGAGAAGGTAGAAAAAGTAAATGTTGGAGAGCAAATTGTCAGTGCGCTTACCGTGACTGATTTTAGTGCACTTCTATCTCGTAATAATATGCTACCACTCATTATCTTTACTATCTTATTTGGAATCGGAGTTAGTAAAATTGGTAAGAGAGGAACTGCAATCGCACAAGGATTAGATGCATTATCAAAAGCGATGATGACGATTGTTCATATCGTTATGTACTATGCACCAATTGGATTATGTGCATATTTTGCAGCTTTGATTGGAGAGTTTGGTCCAAATCTACTTGGAAGTTATGCGAAGAGTATGGCGATTTATTATGTCTTATGCATCGTATATTTCTTTGTCTTTTATGTACTTTACTCTTACTTAGCAGGAGGTAAGAAGGGGGTACACATCTTTTTTAAAAACGTCTTTCCTGTTGCAATTACATCTCTTGCGACACAAAGTTCACTCGCATCTTTGCCAACTGGATTAGAACAAACGGAAAAAATGAAAGTTCCAAAAGACGTACGCGAAGTAACGCTTCCAATTGGAGCTACGATGCATATGGAAGGTAGTGCTATGGGCGCTATTTTAAAAATCGTATTCTTATTTGGAATTTTCGGTAAAGAGTTTTCGGGAATTGATACTTATGCGATCGCTATTTTAATTGCAGTATTAAGTGGTGTTGTCATGTCTGGAATTCCAGGTGGAGGTCTCATTGGTGAAATGTTGATCGTCTCTCTTTATGGTTTTCCACCAAGTGCATTTGCAATTATTGCAACAATCGGATGGTTGATCGATCCACCTGCGACTTGTTTAAATGTAGTTGGAGATAGCACCTCAGCGATGATGACGACGCGACTTGTCGAAGGAAAAGATTGGCTAGAAAAAGAACAAAGGACATAATGTCCTTTTTCTGTTATAATGAGATAGGAGGTATTACGGAAGTGGAAAAATGGATGACTAAGATTCGAAGTGCGATTCGCAAAAACGAACATTTAACAAAAGGACAAAAAGATATATTGATAGATCGTCTTTCGTTTTTAGATGGAAACGATTGGTGTAGTTTTGAAAATGTCTATCATCGTTGTTTCAATGTACAAATAGTAGTATCGGAAGAAAAAATAGTACCATATTATCAAAAACGAGAAAATATCTTATATTTACCAAGTGCGTCATCATTTAAAAAATACGCAGAACTACTTTTGATTGCCGGACTTCCTAAATTACATTATTTAAACCAAGCATATATCGATTTTATCCACAACGGAGAAAAGAGTTATTTTTTTCTATTACTACTAGTATGTGGAGAGGATACGATTCAAGGAGCATTTACGACGGGAAATTTAGGAATGATTACGAAAAATATTTTAATTGGTCAAAATTGGAAGCAAGCACAGAAGTTATTGTTAGATTTAGACGATTGTTATCGGTACCAGAATTTAAATGATGAGAGAATCGAAAAGATCGTTGCTACCGAAGATTATTTAAATGGAATATGGAATATTTATCAGGAGAGAAAAGTCACGAATCGTGAATTTGAAGATGTTTATAACAGATTGCAAAACAAAACAAATTGACATCATCCAAAACTTATTTATACTAAAATAAGAGAGTAGGGATTTGAATGAAAGATAAATGTTTGAAAGCAGGAATATTGACTATATTCTTAACAATTCTATTTTTTGCATCACCGATGAAGGCGGATGCCATGCAAATTTTCGTAAAGACTCTATCGGGAAAACATATTACTTTAGAAGTGGAGCCGACAGAAAGAATCGAAATCGTAAAAGAAAAAATCAATGAAAAAGAAGGAATACCAGTTAATTTACAGAGGTTGGTTTTTGCGGGAAAACAGTTGGAAGATGGAAATACTTTACAAGATTATAGCGTGCAAAAAGATAGTACGTTACATTTGGTATTGAAACCTTATACAATCGTCGTTGGGAAGAAGAAATTGGATGTAGCAAATGTTGGAGATGGATTATTTTCAGATTACGAATATGGCGATGTAAACGATGTTATTTATAAGGGAAGTAATCCTAATAATTATTTTAAGTGGAACGATGAATTATGGAGAATTATTTCTATCAGTGATGAGAAAATTAAACTTGTGAAAGTAGACCCACTTGAAGAAGAACAGACATTTAGTGATACGATGGATGGAAATTGGAAACAATCTTCATTGCGTAATTACTTGAATACAACTTACTTGAATCAGTTTTCAGAAGAACAGCAAACAAAAATGCTATCGACACCATTTTCAATTGGAGAGATCAATTATAATAACGATAATTTAGAAGCACAAATTGTAGATGAAAATGCCGAGATCTCCGAGGAAAAGATAGGGCTTATTACCGTAAGTGAATATATGAAAGCACACGTAAACGAAACACAATGTGGAACTATCTTAAAAAATAACCAAAATCATGAGATTTGCCGGGATACAAATTGGTTCAATTATGATAATGAAAACTCTTATAGAGCTTGGTGGACTTTAACACCGATTAGAGAAATTGGAGATGCAGTCTATACAGTAAATTCATTTTATGGGGAATTGCTATATAATACGTCTGTCATACGCAGTAAAGTTCGACCAGTCATTGCTATTGATCTTTCTAGTGAGATTTTGATTGGAACTGGAACGAAGACTGATCCGTATCAAATTGGGAATATCAGTATTACAGACGCTCCTCACGGAAAGACGAGTTATGTTATCGATGATGATCGAACTGTAACAATATCGACAACGCCTGATTTGGGGTATCAACTAGTTAGTGTTACGGTAACTGATCAGAATGGAGTTCAAATAGAAGTACAAAATGGTAAGTTTATCATGCCAGAGAGCAATGTTACAATTACATCTACATTCGAAGCGAAGAAATATCAATTTATCGATGGTGATAAATTATACGAAAACCATGATCTAACATTTACTTTGAACGGTGATTTAGGAGAACTTAATAAAGTTTTAGTAAACGGAAAAGAGTTAAGTAGTGATGATTATATTGCTCAAGCGGGAAGTATGAACCTCACCTTAAAGAAAGAGTATTTGAAATCTTTATTACCGGGAACGTATGAACTTACTGTGATGTATCAAAATGGAGTAAGTGCAAAAACGACGTTGATCGTAGCAGAGAAACAGGATGTTACAACACCTTCGGAAGAAGAGAGAGAAGAAAACAAGTCTGATGCAAACATTCAAAATAACCCCTTAACGCTTGATAACATATTAAAGTATGTAGGGTTAGCTAGTATATCTATCATAGGAATCATGATAGCGACAATCCAAATAAGGAAAAATGTCAAGTTGAAAGTAAGATAGTATGTATATCTTACTTTTCATTTGACAAAAATGATGAAAATGTAGTAAATTATAAGCATGAGAGGAGTTGTTAGTTGTGGCAGAAATTCCTAGTTTTGCAAACAATGAATACAATCGTAAAGAGCAAGAAAGAGAAGAAATTTTAGCTCATACAAAAGTAACTTATAAAAATAAACACGCAATGAAAAAACATTCTAAACTTTCATGGATATTAAAAAGAGCGGGAATTATCGCACTTTTAGGTGCAGCTGGATATGGAATCGCAGATAGTGCATTGGAAAGTCATCAATATGAATACGTAGAACATAAATACGATACTTATAATGAAGGACAAATTCAACATAATCATGAATTGAATAAACGGAGTTTTGTACAAGATTATAAAATTGTGAATGAAGAAGCGACGACAAAAGATATTTTAGATGCAATTTACGAAGGACAGTATCAAGATTATATCGATCATAACGGAAGGGTTAAAATCGACAAAGATCTACAGGGAGAACCTTTAGAAAATGATCAAGTGATAGAGTTCTCAGATCAATTTTTAGAAGAGCACTCTGGAAAAAGTCGTAAATAAAACGTCGGTTAGACGTTTTTTCATTGTAAATAAAAATAGAAAGCAGGTATAATATGGCATATTATAATAATCGTTATAGTAGTCCTAGTGGTAAGAAAACGATCTCTTCTCAAATGACTACTAGGAAAAAGAAGAAAAAGTATCGCGGCTTGAAAATGTTTTTAGGCGGTATGATATTACTTGGTAGTGCGGGGGTTACATGTAAACTAGTAAAAGATTTTTTTCCGAGTAATGGATCAAAAGAAGAGGTGATCGAGGAAGTAAATCTAGAGGACTATAAAATGGAAACTCCTGGGATTGTCGAAGCGGTAGAAGACGCGTATGAACAAGTAAATATGGATGACGTTTTAGAATATCGTGAGTTTGTCGATGGACATTATGGAGATGATCTATCTCCCAAAGTAAAAGATGCGATCGTAAAAGTAGGTATGGTTCTTTCTTACGACACAAGAGTGACTGAAAATACAGAGGGTGCGACAGAACTTTCTCAAATGTATAATGATTGGGATACGAATGTAGGAGAAGCTTCTTTGCAAGCAATTGAAACAGGGAAGGGAATATGCTATAATTTCACGCAAATATTTAACGCACTTATTAACGATGAGAATGATATGGAAGCTTACTATATAAGGGGAACAGCCAATGGGGAAAACCATGGTTGGTCTTTGATTCGCGATGAAAATGGACAGTATCAACAAGTAGATATGACTTGGATTGATAATATGCAAGAGCAAACTAGTACGAAAGATATGAATCTAATTGGTACTATGAGTCAAAATTTTGATAACTTTATCAAATTTACTATTTTAGGAAAAGATGGTGCGGTGCTTGGAGAAGCATCCAAAGAACTTCCTGATCATACTATGGATGAAACATCTAAGAAATTGATCGAGCAAGTAACAGGACAGCCGTTTGAAAAGGGGAATGTCATTTTAAAAGTTGGCGGAACGGTTGTTAAAGTTGGTGGAGGTGCGGCAGCGCTTGTGGCAGTTGCAGCTTATATCAAACATAAACAAAAACAGAAGCAAAAGGAAAGAGAACGAGAAAGAAGACGGAGAGGAAGATAATCATCTTCTTTTTTTGTACACATTTATCACTTGTAAGCATACATTAAAGTGAGGGGTGAAGTTATGGCTTTATATAAAGAAATCGTAACGAAAGCAGTCATTGGAAAAGGAAAAAAATATTTCAAAAACAGCTATACATTAACACCGACAGATCAACCGACAACTGTATTAGGATGCTGGGTGATCAATCATCAATTTAAGGGGTATAAAACAGGTGATAAGATTGGTGTCGATGGTAGTTATGATGTAAATATTTGGTATTCTTATGAAAATGATAGTAAGACGACTGTTGTAAACAAGAAAATTGAGTATAACGATCTGTTTAACGTAAAGACGAAAGCAAGTGCGGATTTAAGTGGTGATACTGACATTATTGTAAGAACGTTAAAACAGCCAAATTGTGTTAAAGTAAATATCGAAGATGATGGAACGATCTCTTTTGATATCGAAAAAGAATTAGGAGTTGAAATTGTCGGAGAAACCAAAGTTAAAATCTCTGTAGAAGAAGATGAAGAACCATGGGAAGAGGTAGAAGACGAAATGACTGAAGAAGTAGAAGAGCAAATTGAGAATGAAGTCGATGAAAAATACATATGATGTAGTGTCAACAAAAAAAGGTTGACACTTTCTTTTTGCTATGATAAAATAATGACAGATTGGAGGGATACTATGGCAGTTAAATTAAGATTAAAAAGAATGGGAGCTAAAAAGAAACCTTTCTACCGTGTGGTAGCAGCAGATTCTAGAAGCCCAAGAGATGGAAAATTCATCGAAACTGTAGGAACTTATAATCCTTTAACAACTCCTGCAGAGATTAAAATCGATGAAGAAAAAGCTATGAAGTGGTTAGAAAATGGAGCAATTCCAACAGATACAGTTCGTGCTTTATTTAAGAAAGTAGGAATTAACGAAAAATTCCACAATGCAAAACACACAAAGAAAGCAGAGAAATAATTATGGATTTAGCAGCATTAACAGAGTATTTAGTAAAAAATCTAGTGAAGGATCCAGATAGTGTCTCTGTGAAACAATTCGAAGAAGAGGATGATATGATTATTATCGAAGTGTTGGTTTCTGATGATGATATGGGATCTGTCATTGGTCGTGGTGGTACGATCGCTAATGCGATTCGTACAATTGTACAAGCTTCTAGCTATGTAAACGGAAATAAGAAAGTAAAGATCAATATTGATTCTTTCTAGAAAATAGTGTTCTTGATGAAAGACACTATTTTTGTTTGGCGAAGAAAATAAACTTTGTTGTATATTTGTAGAAATTATTATATAATAAAAACAGTGAGGTAGAGATATGGATAGAGAAATAATCCCTAATCACGTTGCAATTATCATGGATGGAAACGGAAGATGGGCAAAAAGACGTAATTTACCGCGAAGTCTTGGACACAAAGCAGGTAGTGAAAATCTAAAAAAATTGGGGCTGCACATTTTTAAATGTGGAGTACGTGTTTTAAGTGTCTATGCGTTTTCGACAGAAAATTTTAAAAGAAGTCCAGAGGAAGTAAGTTATCTAATGGATTTGTTTGTGAAGAATTTTAAAAGAGAATTAAAAGTGTTTATCGATAACAATATTCGTGTTGTTTTTTCGGGAAGAAGAGAGCCGTTGAGACATGACGTGTTAGAAGCGATGGATGAAGTGGTAGAAGCAACAAGAGAAAATACAGCAGGTATATTTAATATCTGTTTAAATTATGGAAGTCAGTATGAAATTATAGATGCAGTAAGACGAATTGTCGAAGAAAAAAAAGATGTTTCAGAGTTGACGCCAAAAGAATTTGAAAAATATTTATATCAAGACTTACCTCCTGTTGATTTTTTAATTCGTACGAGTGGAGAATATCGCTTGAGTAACTTTATGATGTATCAATTAGCGTATGCGGAGTTTTATTTTACAGACTGTCTATTTCCTGACTTTGATGATAAAAAATTTGACGAAGCTTTAAAGATATTTCAAAGTAGAGATAGAAGATTTGGAGGAGTGAAAAAATGAAAGTAAGAATCATTAGTGCGATCGTAGCTTTTGCGATTTGCGTTCCAATTTTACTGGTAGGTGGAATATGGTATCGATTAGGTGTTTATGCCTTATCGTTACTAGCATTAAAAGAATTTATCAACATTAAACAAACTAAGAAAGACATGCCAATTTTTATTCGCATTATTTCATATATTATTTTAAGTTTAATTGTGCTTGTAAATACAGGGGCGGATGATATGTTGTTTACGATCGATTTTAGGGTAATTACAGCGCTTTTTCTCGCTATGTTAATTCCAGTAGTTTTATATCATGATCGTTCGTTATATAGTGTCAATGATGGATTTTATATGATCGGTGGCGTTTTCTTTTTAGGAATTTCATTTCATTTACTAATATTGTTGCGGCAGATCGATTTAATGCTGTTAATTTATCTATTTATAATAACGATTATTACAGATACATATGCTTATATTACAGGATTATTGATCGGAAGAAATAAGTTATTAGAGTGCATATCGCCGAAAAAAACATGGGAAGGTATGATCGGTGGAACTGTTTTTGGAGTTTTATTTGCATCTGTATTTTTCAATGTTGTGATCGATTCACAAATGCCACTTTACGTAATTATTCTAATGACACTATTTCTATCTGTGTTAGGTCAATTTGGAGATCTCGTCTTTTCAGCAATTAAACGTTATTTTGAGAAGAAAGATTTCTCTAATATTATGCCAGGACATGGTGGAATATTAGATCGACTTGATAGTATTATCTTTGTCTTGCTTGGTTTTATGTTTTTTATTCCATTGATATAACGAAAAGGAGATAGAACATGACGTTAATATATTTTATTATTATTCTAGGAGTGACGCTTACCATTCACGAGTTTGGTCACTTCTTATTTGCAAAAAAATCGGGAATTTATTGTTATGAGTTTTCGATTGGTATGGGACCTAAACTACATGAATGGCATCGAAAAGGGGATGAAACGGACTATGTTCTTCGCCTGCTTCCCATTGGTGGTTACGTCAGTATGGCGGGAGAAGATGTCGAGGTAGATGAGGATGTCCCAAAAGATAAGAGGATGCAATCAAAACCATGGCGCCAACGTTTTTTAACGATTGTAGCAGGAGTTATGTTTAATTTTATTCTTGCCATTGTCCTTCTATTTACGATTGCTCTCATTAGTGGAGCACCAACGAGTAAACCTATTATCGATACGATTGAAAAAGGGTATGATGTAACAGACTCTGGTTTGAAAAAAGGTGACTTGATCGTAGGACTAAATGGAGATAAGATCGTAAATGCCGATGATTTTATGTTAAAGTTACAAGTGTCTGCTGGAGAAGAAATTACTTTAAAAGTAAAACGTGGAGATACTTATCACGATGTTACATTTGCTCCAAAAAAAGTAAAAGTCGATGGACAGGAAGGGTATAAATATGGTTTTTCTCTTTCTGGGAAAACAACGCACGGTGTGTTAGCTGCAATTCAGTATGCTTTTGAAAAGACATGGAGTCTTTTGAGACAAATGGCACTGATTATCTACTATTTAGCGACAGGACAGTTAAGTTTATCTTCACTTGCAGGGCCGATTGGAATTTTTACGATCATTGGCGAAAGTGCTAAGGCAGGTATTTTAAACTTGGTTTATCTTACTGCTTATATTAGTATCAATGTCGGATTTATCAACTTACTTCCAATTCCTGCATTTGATGGAGGTAGACTCTTCTTCTTGATTGTCGAGAAAATGAAAGGAAGTCCAGTAGACGCGAAATTCGAAAATACTGTGCATGCCATTGGTTTCATACTACTCATGATTCTCATGGTTTTCATTACGTATAACGACATTGTAAGATTGTTTCAATAAAATACCACATACAAGCGTATGTGGTTTATTCTTCTGAAATTTCAATGGTCGTATATTTAATACCGAATTTTTTCTTTTTGATTGCACGATTGATTTTTTCTTCGATTCTAAGTAATTGTTTTAATGTGATATTAGGTGATAGAGCAATTTTTAAACTCGCTTTGTAATATGATCCGTATTTGATGAGTTGTACTTGAACAATATCG
The DNA here is from genome assembly GCA_944331895.1 of uncultured Bacilli bacterium. GTDB lineage: Bacteria > Bacillota_I > Bacilli_A > RF39 > UBA660 > Fimihabitans. Next base: position 19,703 of record CALVIX010000009.1, on the reverse strand, counting down.
ACGTGTGGAATTTCCTCAACTGTTTTTTCAATCTGTTTGATCAGTGTTTCATTTTGATCAATTTCGCCAATGATCGCAAGCATGTTTTCTTTTAACATATGGTAGGCGAGTCTTAAAATTTCATAACTGATAAAAATACTAATCAGACGATCGACATATAGAAAAATATTGGTATTAGGAAAAATTTGAGATAGTCCCATGATGATCGTAATACATGTAGTGGAAATGATATCGATGACAGAAATATGAGCAGTAGAAATGAGAATATCACTTTTTTGTTTTTTGCCCATTTTCAATGTATGATGTGAAATAAAGCATTTACATATAATGCACATTCCTAAAACGATATAAATCCATAGATAATAGGATCTTTTGGTTTCTAAAAAACTGATTAGAAAAATGACGATAGCAATTGCAAGAATGGTAAATCCAATTATGATGCTAGCTAAATATTCTACCTTTCCATAGCCGAAAGGATGTGTTTTATTCGGCCTTTTTTTGGAAAGTTTAGTTCCAATACTTGCTAGAATATCAGTGACAAAATTACTGAATGTATAAAAACTATCGGCAATGAGAGCATTACTTCCAGATATGATTCCGCAAGTTAATTTTGATAGAAATACAAAAAAGTCAACGATCATACTAAATAATAAAGCAGACAATGTTTGTTTCATAGTTGAGCCTTCTTTCTATGTTACAATTATATCAGAATAGGGGATGAATGAAAAGAAAACATATGTTATAATTTATTATATAAGCAGGTGATTTTGTGAGAAAAGAATTAAAAGAAGTGTTGAAGGGTGCTGATAAAAAGACATTGACAGTGTATTTAATTTTACGATTTTTAGTAATCGTATCTTTAATCGCCCAAGTATTACACCGGAATTGGCACGATGTATTCCTTTGTATCTTGACGTTAATTTTATTTACCATTCCATTTATTATAGATAAAAAGTTTAAAATAGATTTACCAACTCCCTTGGAAATTATTATTTTACTCTTCATCTTCTCCGCGGAAATTTTAGGAGAAATACAAAATTTTTATGGAATATTTAAACATTGGGATACAATTTTACATACACTGAATGGATTTTTAAGTGCTGCAATAGGATTTTCACTGATCGATATTTTAAATCGTTCGGAGCGAGTACGTATTCATTTGACTCCAATTTTTGTCGCTCTTGTTGCTTTTTGCTTTTCTATGACCATTGGTGTTCTTTGGGAATTCTTTGAATTTGGAGGGGATCAACTTTTAAAGATGGATATGCAAAAAGATCGGGTTGTTGAGACAATTTCTACGGTAGAATTAAATCCAGAGGGAAAGAATGTACCTGTGATCATTAAAAATATCGACCATACGACGATCTCTTATCAAGAGGATGGAAAATCAAAAGAAATTACCGTCGAAGGTGGATATTTAGATATCGGAATTATCGATACGATGAAAGACTTACTCGTTAATTTTGTCGGCGCAGTCGTCTTTTCTATCATCGGATATCTATATATTCACAATCGTGATAAGTATAAAATCGCAGAAAGTTTTATACCAGTTTTGAAAGAATAAAAAATAAGCAGGAGACTGCTTATTTTCTTGTTTTAATCTGGTCTTCGTCTGATAACGTTCCAATGAGAAGAGAACTATTTGGATCGTGTTGTTTCATGTTGGATTCGATTTTTTCTTCACTATAATTCGCATAGCAATATTTACATTTATGAAAACAACTATTATAGGCACCAATATCGACCATTTCAACACAGTGACACATTTTATTTCTAGCTTTCCATTCCTTGAAATTCGTCTTCTTTGTGAGAAGATAAGCTAAATTTTTACTAATGCAATCGTCTACAATAAAGCCATATTCTTTTAAATTACGGTGCTCTGCGCACGTTTGAACTGTCATATGATGCTCTTTTGCAATCGCACTAAAATTAGTGCCGATAATTTCATAATCCTTTTCAGAAAGAGGATGTTCTTTGAGAATATCTTTATTGTTATCTACATTCTTATAATGATCTAGAAAGGATACAATGATGTGTGTCGTGTAGCCATCTAAAAGTTCGCAGAGATGACGAAAGGCACGAATGTGATAATCGATCGTATAAGTAGAATTTAAAAAGATAGGATCATATCGAATATATACAAAACGTTTTCCGATGACATTAGAAATTTGTTTTACTGCCTCTATTATTTTTCCTTTTGGAGGAACATGGGGCTCTATCTCATTTTTATAAGGAGTGATTGTAATATGAAATACATATGGCTTTTGTATTTCGGATAAGTGTGGAATGATAGGAATTGGATTTTTCGTACAAAATACGATCGCATCGACGTCGCGATAGAAAATACGACTCACTTGTTTAGGATAAAATGGGTTGCGTACATCGAAGAACCCTGCCTTGATACGATTTATAAACCATGGAGTATAATAGGCAATAATATCAGTTCTGCCACTAACGTTTAATATCATTATCTCACCACCCATCATTAGCATCGTATCATATAAATCATGAGAATACAATGTGAGAAAAAGATAGAGAAAGCGAAGGAATCATGATATAATGATAACGTAGTCACAATAAAAGAGGAGGATGATAAAATGAAGAAGCCAATCGTACTTACGATTTTAGATGGATATGGATTGAGAGATGAAACACACGGGAATGCAGTCGCACTTGCGAGTAATCCAGTTTTTAATCAGTTGTGGAATGAATATCCCCATACGACTTTAACAGCATCAGGACAACTTGTTGGACTACCAAAAGGACAAATGGGAAATAGTGAAGTAGGACATATGAATATCGGAGCAGGTAGAATTGTATATCAACCACTTGAACTCATCAATCAAACAATTGAAACTAAAACATTCTTTGATAATGAGATCATTAAAAGTGTCATGAATCACGTCAAAGAAAACAATTCGAAATTACACATTATGGGACTGATTAGCGATGGGGGAGTACACTCTCATATCAATCATTTATTAGCACTTTTAGATATGTGTCAAAAGGAAAATGTAAAGAATATCTATCTCCACCTATTTACAGACGGTAGAGATGTCGCTCCTAAAAGTGCATATGAATATATTTCTAAAGTGGAAGAAAAGTTAAAAACATTAGGGTTTGGAATCATTGCATCTATCAGCGGTAGATATTATGCGATGGATCGTGATAATAATTTTGATAGACTCAAGAAGGCATATGATGTCATTGTAAATAATATTGGAAATATAGAACCATCCATTCATGAATATATTGAAAAAAGTTATCGAAAAGGGATAACGGACGAATTTTTCCTACCTGCTAAATTTACGGAACGTGGAAATGTCGAAGAAAACGATGGTGTAATTGCTTATAATTTCAGAAAGGATCGCTTACGTGAATTATTTACAGCTATTACGAATCCAAAAGAAATTGATATGGAAACAGTAGAATTTCACAACGTAAAAACGATTACAATGTTACCTGTTGTGAATACGGTGCATGCTCCCCATGCATTCAACGATCCAGAGCTTACAAATATTTTAGGAGAATATATTGAAAAACAAAATTTATCTCAACTGAGAATAGCAGAAACTGAGAAGTATGCTCATGTAACTTTTTTCTTTGATGGTGGAAAAGAAGTGGAATATAAAAACGAAAAGAAGATATTGATACCATCTCCTAAAGTTGCCACATATGACTTAAAACCATCGATGAGTGCGGATGAGGTAACAGAGAATCTTTTAGCTGAATTACCTCATACGGATTTAGTTATTTTAAATTTCGCGAACGGAGATATGGTAGGACATACAGGTGTTTTAGAAGCTGCAATCAAAGCCGTGGAAACTGTAGATCGTGATCTTAAAAAGATTTACGATCGCGTTATGGAATTAGGTGGTATTTTAATTGTAACTGCCGATCATGGAAATTGTGAAGAAATGTTAGATGAAAACGATAACATTTTAACGGCTCATACGACAAATCCAGTTCCATTTATTATTACGGAAAAAGGATTAAAATTACACCCAGGAAAACTTGGTGATATTGCCCCTACAATTTTAGATTTAATGGGATTAGAAAAACCTAGTGAAATGACAGGAGAATCATTGATAGAAAGATAAAAATAATAAAAATATAAAAAAAGATATTGTCAAATGTCGATGTGTTTGATATAATGAATACGTTGACTTTGATATGGCGATGTAGCTCAGCTGGCTAGAGCGTTCGGTTCATACCCGAAAGGTCGGGGGTTCGATCCCCTCCGTCGCTACCAATTTTGACTGTAAACTAGGATGCTCCTAGTTTTTTTGTGCATTCGAGATTATTCTAAAAAGTAAAAATTCGAACTAATATGTAAGCTTTCAAACAATCAAAATAACGATACATGTATAATAAATATGTGTTATAATATATAACACATGAAGGAGATGTTTAATATGTTTGGTAAGAAAAAAATCAAAAAAGAAGTATCATTAGATTTCACAAGTGATGATTATAAGATGAAAGACATCTTTGATTCTGCTAATTTGTTTGTTGCTAATTTAGAATATATATCAGATGAAGTAACTCCATATGGACCTATGGTTCAACGTACAGCACAAAAGTATTTGTTTGAATCGATCAATGTAGATGGCAAAATTAGATATAGAGAGATATTTACAGGTTTCATTGCAGATTCCAAAATATGCTTTGTTATTAGTTTTAAATGAAGTAAATACGAAAAAAGCAAAAGAATTAACAAGATAATTTAACTATTCCAACACATGGTATAAAAATTAGTGACTTGTTATAGCAACGTATCAATTTTGATTGTAAACTAGGATGTTCCTAGTTTTTTAAATATACTTGATTTTCTATATTATAGTAAGATGACGAAATAATAAAAAGGAGTATGATATAATATAATTGAATCTTATAAAGAGAGATGGAGGGACTAGCCCAATGAAGTCTCACCAACCTATTAAGTTAGGTGGTAATGCTAGAACGATAAGATCATTTCGATCAATGTACTTAGTGCATTATTTATCTTTTTATAAGATTTGAAAGGAGGTAAATAATGTTACTAACGAGTTTTCAAAAGTATATGGATCGTGAAAGACGGATGGTTATCAATAAATTCCAAACGACGTATAAGACCAGCCAAGCAAAAGAAAATGCGTTAAAAGAAATGGAAAATAAAGATATTAAATTTTTGATCTACTGTTCCGACAATTTACATGCTAATATTTTTTATTCAAGATTTTTAAAAAATGAAAAATAAAAAGGAGTATATTTATGAATGATGATTTCTTTCAGTTTTTAATTGCTACTAACTCTGTAGATGAGTTTTTAGGTAATCGGGAAAAAATTTCCAAGAATAAAGTAAAATGTGTTTATTGTGGAGATGTTTTAGAGTCAAAGTTTCCAAATGATACAAAAACATGTTCTTGTGGCAGAATTACGATTAGTGGTGGTCATAACGAATTAAAAAGATATGGAAAGAAGACGGATTATATCGAAATGAGCCAATAATTGAATGGGTGAATCTATATAAGATTCACTTTTTCGTGTTATAATGAAAATGAATAGAGGTGCTTTTATGGAATTGTGTCAGGTAGGAAGGAATACATACTATATTAAAAATGCTACCAATATAGGAATTTATCAAATAGACGATAAGAATGTTTATCTGATTGATACCGGGAATGATAAAGATGCCGGGAAGAAGATATTAAAAATCGTAGAAGAGCAGGGATGGACTGTCAAAGGAATTATCAATACACATTCGAATGCGGACCATATAGGTGGTAATAAAGTGATTCAAGATAGGACAAATGCGCCTGCTTTTGCAAATTGTGTAGAAACCGCATTTATTAAATATCCGATTTTAGAGCCATCATTTTTGTATGGTGGGTATCCAATGAAAGAATTAAGAAATAAATTTTTACTTGCCAAGGAATCCAATGTAACATCGATCGAACAATTACCAAAAGGATTAGAATATTTTTCATTAAAAGGGCATTTTTTCGACATGATAGGGATTAAGACAAGCGACGATGTATATTTTTTAGCAGATGCACTATTTAGCGAAGAGACGATTAGAAAATATCATGTGTCTTTTATCTATGATGTGAAAGAGTTTTTGAATACACTAAATTTTTTAGATACATTAGATGGGAAATTTTATATTCCATCACATTGTGAAGCGACCAATGATATATCTAGTTTAATTATGATCAATCGAAATAAAGTACAAGAAGTAATGGATAAAATATATAATGCTTGTAAAAAGGAAATGACGTTCGAAGAAATTTTAAAATATATTTTTGATGAATATCATTTGACGATGAACGTAAATCAGTATGTTTTAATCGGAAGTACGATTAAGTCTTATCTATCCTATTTGGTAGATGAAAATAAATTAGACTATGAATTTCAAGAAAATAAAATGATTTGGAGAAGAAACTAATTCGACGACATGTTGTTAGTAATGATAAAATGCCGATCTCAACTAATGGTCGAGTGCTTAAATTTATTTTTATAGTATAATAATGTTGAGGTGAGGGGAATGGATAATAATAAAATTGGAAAGAATATAGCACACCTTAGAAAAGAAAAAGGATTAACGCAACAAGAACTCGGATCTAAATTATTTGTTACTGATAAAGCTGTTAGTAAATGGGAACGAGGCTTAAGTTTGCCAGATATCACACTTCTTGAAAAATTAGCGATAGAATTAGATACAGATATTTATAGTATTTTACAAATAGAACACAAGAATCATATCGATGTTGAAAAGGTATTAAATGAAGAAAAGAGGAAATTAAAAAAGAAGATAATAAAAAAATCAATTTTAATCATGCTTCCTTTTCTAATTGTTTTGAGCATTATTTTATTCAAATTGATTCCTTTCGGTTATGATGTGATTCCCACACGATATACTCATAATGAAGATAAGTTAATTCATCTTGGAGTGCCTAAATTTTCATGGGATATGGAGAATTTTGAAGATAGTTACTCATATAAAAGCTTTAGAGGGCGAGATATTTTAAAAAGTGAGATGAAAAATTATCTGAATGCATTAGAACATATTTCTTGTAACGATACAACTTATTATTATGATAGCGATGCAGATATAACAATTATAAACTACTCTGTTACGGGGAATATAATTTATAATACAGCAAGTTACAGCATTAAAAATGGTAACTATTGTGATCAGGTACAAATAAGAGAATATAAAGAGAAATTAGGAACGTTAAATACGATGAGAACTTTAGATAACGAAGAGTCAAAATTATCTATCTATTTTATACCATCTCTAAAAAAAGAAGATCATCGTAACAAATGGGTAGCATCTCTTAAAATTTATTATGATAATAATATGATATTAGAAGCATCCACAGGAACTTTTGAGATAAAGGAAGATGAACTCATCTATTATAGAACTGAGATTTCAGAACATGAGAGTGATCTAGAAATACCGAGCCTTTCAACGTTTGTCATCAAAAATAAAAAACTAATACTGAAAGAAAATTATTTAGATAATTACGAAAAAGGAATTATCTTGAAGTAGGTGATAAATTATGAAAAAAAGATTGAGCCAAATCAAAGAAAATATACTTGTATATGATTTTATTTTTATTGGTGTGAATTTAATTTTAAATTTTATTTTATATCTGATGAACATTAGATTTAGATCATGGATGATTATAGCAATTATCTTCATATCTGCAGTTGGTTTTGTTACAGGGATACTTCAACAAATCTATAAAGCTACGAAGAGTAAGAAAACGATGATTATGATTTCTATATTAAGTTTTATATTCATGGCGACATTGATTTTTGTTTCTTTTCCATTTATTAGGATTGGTCTTGCATTTGGCCATCAACCTGAACATGTCGTAGTATTAGACGGAAAAAAATACGTAGCAGTTGTAAAATCATTTCTTCATGTCGACGTAGATTATTATGATTACTATGGGCCATTACTCATGGGAACGAAAGTAAAAGTACATGGTGATTTTGGAGAGGGAGGCTTTGATCCGTTTACATATCCAAGTAGTGCGGATCAAGTAGAATATACATATTATGATAAGAATGGTAAAATAAAGGCAAAAAGAATGGAAATTTTTATAAAAGATAAAGATGGAAAAATTGTCGATCGTATTAAACAAGATATAAATAGAAAAGATCGGTTTAATGAAAATGAAAATTACTTATTACCTGAAGAAGCGGAAGTATTGTACGAGAAAAAGTTTGATGAGACAATATTAAGATTTTCTAAAATAGATAGTGTATCGGGGCAAAATATGTTGGTGCATGTAATTAAAAGTAATGATGGAGGAGAAAATTTCTATGTTGTATCTGAAGATACGCTTCAAGTAAGTAATGAAGCAGAGTTTGTTTTCTTAAACGAGATGCTAGGGTTTGCAGCTTCAACAGGGAAAATCACTTTAAACGATGACAAAGGATTGTTGGTTACAAATGATGGTGGCAAGACATTTACATCTGCCAATCTGGAATACGAAAATTCAAATGTCGATGATATCACGATAGAAAAAATGCCTTATTATGAAAAAGATGTATTAAAAATGAAGTGTTCTATTTATCAATTGAATTCAAGCAGGGATGGTTACGAAGAGAAAGAAATAACATTTATTAGTAATGATAATGGATTACATTGGCAGTTAGAAAACGAAAATCAGTAAGAATTGGAGACACCATATGAATTTAGATGATAACGAATATATTGAAAACAAAAAAGGAAAATTAAAGCTGTTCTATATTATAACATTTTGAGTCATGGGTGTGTTGATAATGATGGTAGTATTTGCAATAATGATTGTAAATTTCAATTTAAGCGATACAGGAAAAAAATGAGTACTATGTTTTAGAAAAAAACCAAGAAAATAAAGAACAAATTATATCGCTATTAGAAAGAGAAAATAAACCATATTGTGAATCAATCTATCAAATAGAGTATGCACAATTATTTCCTAATGATAAAATCGCGAAAGTATATTGTCGAAATGGAAAAAAGATAAGTTAATAAAAAGGGCATAATTGCAATGAACTATTGATAGCGTAGGTGACTAGAAAGTAGTATACTAATTTTGGAGGTAATGTTATGAGTTTAGGAAATCATTTAGCGCAAGCGCGAAAAAAAGTAGGATTATCTCAAGAAGCGGTTGCAGAAAAATTAGGAGTCAGTCGTCAGACAATTTCAAAGTGGGAAACAGATGAAACTGTACCAGATATCTATCAATCTAAAACATTAGCCAAAATATATCATCTTTCTTTAGATGAGTTAATAGAATTCGATGTCGATTTAAAAGAGATCGAACATATTATAAAAAATACGGATGAAAAAAAAGAAGCAAAAGTAGATTGGACAAGCGCTTGGAGTAAGAAGTATCCTGTATTAGCAACTTATCAACAAGTAGTTCATATAGATGGATATGCACGTGCGATACGTAAGATGTTAGAACAATTAAAATTGGATTATGGATACAATGAAATAGATAGTATGTTAGTATTAAAAGATATTCTATATCATGAATGGAAAGATCGTAAGTAAGAAAGGAAGTATATTATGTACCAGACGATGTATTCAACTTCTTTTGGAAACTTGTGCATGACAAGTGATGGAACTTATTTAACAGGTCTTTGGTTTCAAGGCTCTAGAGATGATTTAAAACACATAGGAAACTTTGAAAAGAAGGATCTACCAATATTTGATGAGACGAAAAGATGGTTAGACATATATTTTAGTGGGGAAAATCCAGATTTTACACCTAAGTATAAAATAGAAAATTTAACCCCGTTTCGACGAAAAGTCATCGATATCATGAATAAGATACCTTATGGTAAGGTAGTGACTTATCAGGATATTGCAGATACGATCGCAAAAGAAAGAGGATTAGAGAAAATGTCTGCACAGGCGGTAGGTGGTGCGGTCGGATGGAATCCGATTTGCATTATCATTCCTTGCCACAGAGTTGTTGGAAAGAACGGAAGTTTAACTGGATATGGTGGAGGAATACAAAATAAAATAAAGTTGCTTGAATTAGAAAAGAACGATATGAACAAGTTTACTATACCTAAGAAAGGAACAGCGCTATGAATCGATGTAAATGGTGTAATTTAAAAAATCCATTATATATTAAATATCACGATGAAGAATGGGGAACGTTAAAACTGGACGACGACTATTTATTTGAAATGTTACTACTAGAATCATTTCAAGCTGGACTTTCTTGGGAATGTATTTTAAATAAAAGAGAACAGTTTAGAGCTGCGTATGATCAATTTGATAATCGTAAAATATCTTGTTATGATGATAAAAAGATTGAAGCGTTGCAAGAGAATAAAGGAATTATTAGAAATCGAAGAAAAATCGAGGCAAGTGTAAAGAATGCTAAAGTGTTTATGGAAATACAAAAGGAGTATGGATCGTTTGCTCATTATTTAAAGACGTTTACGAACGATGTAATATTATATGAATTCGATAAAACAACTAATGATTTATCGGATAAGCTTTCATCAGATTTAAAAAAAAGAGGGATGACTTTTGTTGGAAGTACAATTATCTACTCGTTTTTACAGGCAATTGGGATAATTAACTCTCATGAGCCAGGATGTTTTTTGTATCAAAGGGGATGAGGTATTTGCAAAAGATGGAACAATGGTTAGCACTCGCCATGGAAGTGCAAAGTTTAGCGCAAAATGGGCTTGCTTATACATCGAATGAATACGACAAAGAACGGTATGAAAGATTAAGAGAGATTTCTGCTGCTATGATTCAATTGAAAACGGATTTGGATTTCAAACAGATTGAAAATGTCTTTTGTAGTGAATCGGGGTATCAAACGCCAAAAATCGATACGAGAGCAGCAATCATAAAAGATAATAAAATCTTATTAGTACGTGAAAATAATGGAACATGGTCTTTACCAGGTGGTTGGTGTGACGTGTTAGAATCTGTTGGCAGCAATACAGTAAAAGAGGTAAAAGAGGAAGCAGGACTTGATGTAGTACCTAAAAAACTGGTTGCAGTTCAAGATAGGAATCAACACAATCAACCAACTTATGCTTATAGTGTTTGTAAAATATTTGTATTATGCGATGTTATAGGAGGAGAGTTTCAAAAAAATATCGAAACAACCGAAGCAAAATACTTCTCGTTAAATGAACTTCCTTTATTAGCAGTAGAAAAAAATACGAAAGAGCAAATTGAAATGTGTTTTCAAGCATGCGATGATGAATATTGGCAGACACAATTCGATTAAAAATTTGTAGATTTAGAAAAAAATCATCAAGGATAAAGTAGGTGGAGAAACATCCTACTTTTATATTTTTGAAATATTTTTAATTTTTCTATTGACTTAAAGGCTACTTTAACTTTTATAATAAAGATAGAGAGGAGTAAAGGTATGGCTTACAAGGTTACAGAAGTTGCAAAAATGATGGGAGTTGCTCCATCAACTCTACGTTATTATGATCAAGAAGGATTACTTCCTAATGTGAAGAGAGTCAATGGAATTCGCATGTTCGAAGATGAAGATTTTAAGTGGTTGAGAGTATTAAACTGTTTAAAAAATACGAATATGCCAATCAAAAAGATTAAAGAGTATGTAGATCTTGCACAAGAAGGGGATGCGACATTAAAAGAACGGCAGAAGTTGATTCTAGAATAAAAACAAAACATCTTGGATCAAATTCAACAATTTCAATATTATTTGCAAGAGATCGAATATAAAGAATGGTACTACCAGGAAGCGATCAAACGTGGGAGCGAAAAAGAAGTATACGATTCGATTCCCGATCATGCAACTTTTGAAATTGATAAGATACCGAAATAAAAATAGGTGATAACATGAATAAAAAAGTAATAGGTTTTATTGTCGCAATATTCGTTGTAGTAATTGGAATCACTGTGTGGTTCTTATTAACATCAGAAAATTCTTCGAATGCAGAAGAGGGTGAACAAAGCATAAATGAGAATGCTTCTGAAAATGAAAATGTAGCAATCGTCTATTTTTCAGCAACAGGAAATACTAAGATGGTTGCGCAGTATATTCAGGAGGAAACAGGAGGAACATTATTCGAAATCGAGCCAGAGGAAAAATATACAGATCGTGATTTAGATTATAATAACGATGATTGTAGAGCAAATGAAGAGCAAAATGATCCAAGTGCAAGACCTAAAGTGAAAGATAAAATAGAACACGTAGAAATGTACGATAAAGTAGCATTAGGTTTTCCTGTATGGTGGGGAGTTGCACCACGCGTTGTCAACACATTTTTAGAGGAAAACAATTTAGTCGGCAAGAAAATTTATGTCTTTGTGACAAGTGGTGGATCATCTTCGAAGGAAAGTTATGAAGACTTAAAAAGAACATATCCAAATCTTACTTTTGTAAATCATAGAAGATTTACAGGCAATGAAGATAAGAACGAGTATATAAAATGGATAAGTGAATAAGAAATCACATATGGAAGAAAGATAGGCAAACTATCTTTTTTCGTGTATAATAAAGACAGAAACAGGTGATGGATTTATGGAACAGACATCATTATTTGATTTACCCGCTAGCGAACCATTAGCGTCTCGCATGAGGCCTACAAAATTAAGTGAAATTGTCGGTCAAACGCACTTGTTAGGAGAAAATAAACTACTTAGAAAAATGATCGAAAGTGACAATGTATCGTCTATGATATTCTGGGGTCCTCCTGGGGTTGGAAAAACGACGATTGCTCGTGTGATTGCGCATGAAACAAAATCTAGATTTATTACTTTTTCAGCGGTAACTTCAGGAATTAAAGAAATTAAAAAAGTGATGGAAGATGCTGAGAACAATAAAAAATTAGGAATTAAGACAATTTTATTCGTAGATGAGATTCATCGATTTAATAAAGCGCAACAAGACGCCTTCCTACCATACGTTGAAAAAGGGTCTATCATATTAGTTGGAGCGACGACGGAAAATCCATCTTTCGAGGTCAATAACGCCTTGTTATCAAGATGTAGGGTGTTTGTATTAAAAGAGTTATCAAGTGACGATATTTTGAAGCTTTTAAAAAGAGCTCTTTCTGATGAAAGAGGGTTTGGCAGTGAACGTATCGATATATCGGAAGCACAGCTCGATATCATTGCAAGATTTGCTAACGGAGATGCAAGGGCAGCGCTTACAACTTTAGATATGATTGTAACCAATGCTAATACTGACAAACATGGAAAAATAATCGTGACAGATGAATCCATGGAAGAATGTCTTACTAAAAAGACACTCTTGTATGATAAGAATGGAGAAGAACACTATAATATTATCTCTGCTCTTCATAAATCGATGCGAAATAGCGATCCAGATGCAGCAGTTTATTGGCTCGCACGAATGCTAGAAGCAGGGGAAGATCCAATTTATATCGCAAGAAGAATTACGAGATTTGCATCAGAAGATATTGGTCTTGCTGATACAAACGCTCTTAATGTAGCGATCAATGTATATCATGCCTGTCATTTTATCGGAATGCCGGAGTGTAATGTACATCTAACAGAGGCAGTAATTTACATGTCACTCGCACCAAAATCGAATGCATGTGATATCGCTTATCAAAAAGCAAGTGCAGACGCTAAAAAGATGCTCGCAGAACCTGTTCCACTAGTGATTCGTAATGCACCAACAAAATTGATGAAGGAATTAAGTTATGGAAAAGGATATCAATTCGCTCACGACTATAAAGAGAAGTTAACGACGATGGAGTGTTTACCACCAACATTAAAAGGAAAAGAATATTATCAACCAGGAACATATGGTAATGAAGCTCGTTTGAAAGAAAGACTAGAGCGAATTAAAGAATGGAAGAGAAGACATCAATGATCGATTGTCTACAATATAAAAGGAGAAGCTATGAGGAAAATAGTATTAGAAATTCAAAAGTTAACTAAATATTATGGAAATGTATTAGCAGTGAAAGATTTATCCCTCACGTTAAAAGAAGGAGAAATTTTTGGTTTTATCGGACCAAATGGTGCAGGAAAATCTACGACGATTCGAGCTATTATGAATTTGATTCATAAAACAGAAGGAACCATTTTATTTGAAGGTAAGATTTTAAAGAAAGACGATATTGCATTGAAGGAACAGATTGGCTATTTACCAAGTGAAGTCTATTTATATGAAGATATGACGGTAGGAGAAATATTAGATTATCATATGTCTTTTTATAAAAAAGATTTAAAAAAGAGAAGAGAGGATCTTGTAGATAGATTAAAGTTGGATGAATCGAAGAAGATAGAGGATCTATCTCTTGGAAATTTAAAGAAGTTAGGAATTGTTCTTGCTTTTATGCATGGACCAAAATTTCTCATTTTAGATGAACCTACTAGTGGATTAGATCCAATGATGCAACAAGTATTTTATGAATTATTAGAAGAAGAGAAAGAAAGAGGAACGACAATCTTTTATTCGACACATATCTTAAGTGAAATTTCTAAAGTGTGTGATAGGGTAGGATTTATCAAAGATGGAACTTTATTAAAAATAGAGACGATCGAAGAGATGAAAAAGAAAAATTTAACATTTGTTACCATCGAATCCAAGGATGTAAAAAAGATAGTAAATGATTTAAAGTTAGATATGCTAGAACAAAATGATCATATGATAAAATTTAAAAACGCTTGTTCAGCTTCAACTGATGATTTGATTCAAGTACTTTCCAAGTATCATATCGATAAATTACTAATAGAAGAAGCAACATTGGAAGATATGTTTTTGCACTATTATATGTAGGAGGCTTTTATGTTTCAAAGAGAAATGAAAGTAAATTTTAAAAGTTTTATAATATGGTTATTCATAGTTATGGGAATGTTTACTGTTGTATTTTTAATTTATCCATCTATTGTCGATAGTGATAGTATTCAAAAGATAGATGATTTAATAAAAATATTTCCGGAAGAGGTTTTAAAAGCATTCAATATGGATATATCTTCATTGGATAGCGCATATGGATGGTTAAAATCAGAAGGTTTTGTATTTATTTTATTGATTGTAGGGTGCTATGCTGGTATACTAGGTTCAAATATTTTACTAAAAGAAGAAAATGATAAAACGATAGAATATTTAAATAGTTTACCTGTAAAAAGAAGCGATATCGTGATCCAAAAAGTTCTTGCTGGTCTTCTTTATATCGTGTTGTTGGTAATAGGAATAGGTATTTTTAATTTTATCGGTTTATCACTCAGTGGGGACTTTGAACAAAAGCAATATCTTTTTCTTAGTATAACACCGCTATTTCCAGCTATTGTAATTTATTTTATCTGTATGTTCTTTTCAACATTTACGCATAAGTCAAAGAAAATGATAGGAGTTAGTTTAGGAATTGTCTTTATTAGTTATATGTTATATATGTTATCGACGATTTCAGATTCTGTATCGTTCTTAAAATATTTTTCAGCTTTCACTTTATCTGATATTCGCAATGTTATCACTTCAATTTCTATCGATCCTGTTATGTTGGCACTTAGTATAGGAATATCTATTTTATTTTTCATGATGATTCTCATTCGTTATAATAAAAAAGAATTGATAGGTTAGAAATTATTCGTTTGCAAAAGACATATAATAATATGGTGATATTATGTATAGTTTAAAAGATGCGCTGTATGCTGCATCAGTTTTGGGAGTGACATTTGATCAATTTACACCGGAAGAACTTCTAGATGGAATTCTCATTGAGCTAGAACATGGTGTTGTAAGTCCAGAGACAAATGTTACAAATAATGATTTGATCGTAACAGCGAAAATAGCTTTAGCGCACTTAAATGAATATCCGAATTACTATAATCCAGATTATGGATTGAGAGTGTTTGAGAGATATCTTCAATCGAGATTGTGACTTACAATCTCTTTTCTTTATTTCAAAAGTTAATAGATTAGATATGGAATGATAGGAAAAGCTATTAAAGTTTTCATAGGTTGTAAGAAAATTTCGTAGGAAGTAAGAGAAAAAATGTTTTTGTGTTATTTGCCAATATCGTTTGGTTATGATAAATATCAATTGGAAATATTCAAACAGGTTGTGTGCTTGCCGACTTCATAGGAAGGAGGCGATTTTATGGTTAAGAAGGATTTTTTGATTCTATCTTTACTTTTGATCATTTTCGCACTCATCGCCTTACTTTTTACCTTAGTAAAATAAAAGACGATAAAAAAAGCACACAATCCGGATAGATTGCGTGCTTGCCCCAAAATGACAAGTACTCAACTAGACACGTTTGAGTATTTCCTTTTTTTGTAAGAAATATCTTACAACATCATCATAACATAGATATCCATATCATTCAAGAAAAAAGTTATAAAATTCATGATATAATAATAGACAGATGAAACGTAATAACGGAGGTGGGAAAATGAGAATGATACGAGGATAAGTTTGGCATAAACTTTGATTATGCCAGAAAGGAAGGCATAAGAAATGTTAGAAATTAAAAATTTAAGTATTATAGTAAATCATAAGTATATGATAAAAGATTTATCACTCGTATTAAATGAGAAAGATAAACTAGCGATTATTGGTGAAGAAGGAAATGGAAAGTCAACCTTATTAAAAGCAATTTTAGGAATATGTGATTATGCAGAAGTAGAAGGCATGATCAATTTAAAAGGAAATAGAGTCGGATATTTGGAACAGAGTATTTCAGGTGAACATTTAAAGAAGACAGTATACGAATATCTGTTTCAAACGGATGAAGATTATTATGATAAGATCAGTGATTTTTATCGATATTTAGAAGTGTTTCAACTCAGTGATTCTGTATTGAACGAAAGAGTAGAAAATTTATCAGGTGGAGAAAAAGTAAAAGTTAGTATTTTGCGTTTGTTATTAGAAGATGACGATATTTTACTATTAGATGAACCTACCAACGACTTAGATATAGAAACGTTAGAATGGCTAGAAAATTTTATCAATCATACAGATAAGCCAATCATCTACGTATCACACGACGAAACATTGTTGAGTCATACTGCAAATATGATTTTGCACTTAGAACAAATCAATCACAAGACAGATTGTCGTCATACGCTTTTGAAAAGTGATTATGATAGTTATGTAGAAAATCGATTGCGTTTGATTGAGAAACAAACACAAGTAGCACGATCTGAAAGAAGAAACTACGACAAAAAGCAAGAAAAACTAAGGCGTGTAATGGAAAAGGTAGAACATCAACAAAATACAATTACGAGGAAAGATCCGCATGGCGGTCAATTATTAAAAAAGAAGATGCACGCTTTAAAATCACAAGAAAAAAAGCTTATGGAAACATCGTTAACAGAAGTACCTGATGTAGAAGAGGGAATTCGTTTCTTTTTTGAACAAGTGGAAGTACCGCGGAAAAAAGTCGTTCTTAAACTAGACATCGATGAATTAAAAGTAAATGAAAAAGTATTAGCTCACAATGTTCAATTAGAAGTAATCGGAAACGAGCACATTTGTATTATTGGAAAAAACGGGGTAGGAAAATCGACGTTGATGAAAGAAATTTATAAAGAATTGAAACCAAGAGAAGATATCAAATTA
The DNA here is from genome assembly GCA_944331895.1 of uncultured Bacilli bacterium. Classification (GTDB taxonomy): domain Bacteria; phylum Bacillota_I; class Bacilli_A; order RF39; family UBA660; genus Fimihabitans. The sequence goes on along the minus strand of CALVIX010000009.1, from coordinate 2,162 downwards.
GGATACATGCCACAGTCATACGAAGATATATTAAATGGGGAAGTGTCAGTATTGGACTTTATTGCTCCAAGCGGTGATATAAAAGATGTGACAAATGCTAGAATGATGTTGGGGAATATGAAGTTTACGAAAGATGAGATGACAGGGAAGATAAAAAACTTAAGTAACGGAACAAAAGCAAAATTACTATTGATGAAACTGGTATTAGAGAAGTGCAATGTTTTATTATTAGATGAACCGACGAGAAATGTAAGCCCACTTTCTAACCCGGTTATACGAAAGGTATTGAAAGAATTTCAAGGAACGATTATCAGTGTTTCTCACGATCGGAAATATATGAAAGAAGTTGCTCATACCATTTATAAGTTGACAGAAAACGGAATAGAGCAGATATCACATCAACAGATCGATTGAAAATAGAAAAAGGATATGATAAAATTTAAAAAGTAAGTAAGGAAGTGCGATATGGATCAGGAAAAGTTTGGAAAGTTTTTGAAAGAAATCCGAAAAAAACATCATCTAACACAAAAGCAACTTGCCGATAAGTATCACGTGACATATCAGGCTGTAAGTAAATGGGAGAACGGTAAAAATTTACCAGATCTTGCATTGATGAAAGAAATTGGAAAAGATTTCAACGTGAGTATCGAAGAGATGTTTGAAGGAAAAATTAGCAGGACACCGAAGAAAAATAAAAAATGGGTTGTTATTTTTTCAGGGATTACAATACTATTGATCATTTTAATTTTCGTAGTCTTCTTTCAGAAAGATGGATCTGATTTTACATTTAAAACGCTATCTAGTACTTGTGATAATTTTAATTTATCTGGCAATATCGCATACAATGAAAAAAAATCTTCTATCTATATTACGAATATAGAGTACTGTGGGAGTGAAGATCAGACTGCTTATCAGAAGATCGAATGTACGTTATATGAGAAAAATCAAAATATAGAAATGAAGATCGCTTCATTTAAATATGATAAAGATAAACCGATTACATTAGAAGAATTTTTAAAAACAGTTACATTTACCGTAGATCAGTATGCAAAAATATGTAAAGAATATTCGAAAAACAACATGTATCTATTCATTTCTGCAGAAGATCAAAACGAAAAGGTAACGTCATATAAAGTACCTCTTTCATTCCAAGAGTGTTCTAAATAACTCAACTTTGTGTTGAGTTTTTTCAACTGTGTCGTTATAGAAATACAAGATTTTTTCGATTATAATAATATCGGAGGGAGAAAATGAAAAAGAAAATTATTATTATATTATTATGTACTTTATGTTTTTTATCTAGTGGATGTACGAAGGACGAGTCTTTAAAAAAATTGCCAAAGCCAGAAGTTACAGAAGGGATTCGAGGAGAACAATTTGGAATTGATCAAAATATAAATGAAAAGACGATCGATCAGTATCTTCATCGTAGTGATAGTGTTTATAGAGATATGAGAATGTTAGAAGATCCAGGTAATTACGAAGCAATCGGGGGAGATGCCTATTTATCTGGTTTTGTAGAAGGATTTGAAGCAGTTCCATTTCCGCTCATTGTCAATGTAACAGGATTGCCGGAAGAAGTAGGAAATACATATACTGGAAAGACATTGTACACATTGACAGAGGATGGGAAATATCAAGCCAATTATGAAGAATCGAAAGAAATTTTGGAATATTATTTTCCAAAAGATAAGAATATCTTTTTAATGTGTGGTGGCGGAGGTTACGCCGGTATGATGAAGACGATGTTGATTGAACTAGGATGGGATAAAGATAAAATATATAATGTAGGTGGTTACTGGTATTACGAAGGAGAATATAATGTTCCTGTCAAAAAAGAGAATAAAGATGGATCAATTTCTTATGATTTTTGGAAAGTAACATATCACGATATCGATTTTGAATTACTACACGAGGTAGAAAAATGAGAAGACTTGTCATTATTTTTAGTTGTATCCTACTTTGTAATGTTTGTGTAGGATGCAATGATAAACAAACTCCGTTTGCACTAGAATCATCTTATTACGAAAAAGGAGAAGTATTAGAATTAAATTTAAAAGAGTATAAACAATTGATAGAAGAAGAAAAGAATTTTTTGCTATTTCTATATCAGCCACAGTGCACGACGTCTACTACGTTTCAAGAAGTTGTAGAAAAATTTT
>CALVIX010000008.1 GCA_944331895.1 uncultured Bacilli bacterium | reverse complement strand
AAATATGATATTATGTAATATATAACAGCACTTATCTAGGTACTATGTGTGCGGACACTTATTATTTCAATTTATAAAAGATGATTAGTTCATCTTTTTTCTTTTCAAACTAATTGATTTATGCTATGATAATACTATAAAGTGAGGGACTAAAATGAAGCAAGAAGGATATGTAAATGCGGAAGGGGCTCCAATTGTACATAAGGAAATAGATAAAAAAACTTTAATGATTCGAATCGGTATTGTTGCTCTTGTTGTCTTTATTATCATTTTTATTTTTATTATTGTACAAAAGAGCAGTAAAAATAAGAAATGCAATAAAATCGAAGATACGATCGAGAGTGCAGCACTTTCTTCTGCAAGAGAACAAAAAATATTACCAACAGTAGAAGGAAAATCTATTACATTGGATATCGATGATTTAATTAAAGACGGTACGCTATCGAGTGAAGAAGCAAACAATGGAAAAGATGCTTGCAAAGGAAAAGTGACGATTACAAAATATAAAGAAGATTATCATATGGCAGTGAATCTAACTGGTTGTGGTTTCTGTGCGACGGAAGAAAGATATGGAAACTGGAAAGAATCAGATAAAATGCCATCTGGGAATGTGTATGTAGAGTTGGTACCTTCTTATAATTATTACACGTTTGAAACTAATTACGGTATGTGGAGTGATTATTTGACGGAAGATCAATTGGAATCTAAAAAAGATAAAAAATATAAGATAAACTTACCAAAACAAATGGATTTGATTCCAGAAGCACCAGTAGATGCACATATTGTAACGATCGAAGAGGAGAAGAAAAATTACTATCGTTATCAGGATAAAATGTGGAAATTCTATTCTAACCCGAATGCGAATTGTTCTGCATATAGTTCCGAGCAGCCAAGCGGATATGCAACAAAAGATGAAACATCACAAATTGAATCGGATCCATCTCCATGGTCACTTTCTTACCCGGATGAAAAAGACTATCGTTCTATTACGAGAGAGATCGGATATCGTTGGTATTACATGGATGGTAAAAAGAAAGTATACTGGAAAAATGGAAAGTATGCAGTCGAGCAACCTGGAGAAAAATACACTGAAAAAGATAATGAGTCTCCAATGTATTCTTATACGGATTTAATGTGGCGTTGGTGTAACGGTGCAACAAGACGGTACATATCGTATAGTTCTGTTACGAATTCAAGTTTCCCATATCGTGATGATGAAACGATGATTACAACGTCATGGTCTAGCTACGATGAAGAATCAAGACTCGATGATACGAATCGTGGATACCGTACAGAAGAAATACAAGTAAGATCACGTTTTAGATATAAATACGATATATATTCTTTACCATTATTAGATAATTACGTGAGTGCAAGTAAATTTGAACAGACGGTTGGAACGACATTAGAAGAGTTTGTAAAGCAACCAAATGTAAAAGTAGAGGTAAAATACACATATAAATATAGAAAAGCTTAAAACATCCTATGGGATGTTTTTTGTATTGGATCAACTGTAAAATCATGGAATTTTACAAGCTCGGCGCATGAAATAGCTTGATTCTTAGTTAAAATAATGATATATTATTATCGTATAATAGGAGGAGGAAAATATGAAGTCAAATTCAAAAGGATTTACGTTGATTGAATTGTTAGCAGTTATCGTAATCTTAGCAGTAATCGCATTGATTGCAACACCACTTATCATGGGAGTAATCGACGATGCTAGAAAGGGATCAGCTAAGAATGGTGCTTATGGTTATGTAAAAGCAATGGAAAATACAATTGCTACTGAGATGATCAAAAATACGACAATATCACCAAAGGGAGAGCAAACAACTGTTGGTCAAGTCGCATTTTCTTCAAGAACGAATGCTGGAGGAAGTGTAGATGTTGAAAATAAAACAATCAACTATAAAGGAACCGCACCAGACCGTCATCATTTGAGCATTGTAAATGGTACTGTTGGAGATGGTTCATGTATCGTAGTTTCTGGATATGCATTCAAAATGAGTTCTGGTGAGTGGGTTGAGATGACAGATACCGAATTAGCAAGTTCAAATTGTAAAGTTCCACCAGCTGAGGGCAGTGGAGAGTAATTTATCGAATTAAAAGGAGGGAATTCTCCTTTTTTGTTATCTAAAAAAAGCAACGCAGTTTACATAAGAGTTGTGTCAAGGATCTTGATTCCGAGATGAAATAATGGTATATTATTATTGTAATAATAGAAGGAGGAGAATATGAAGACAAATTCAAAAGGGTTTACGTTGATTGAGTTGTTAGCAGTTATCGTAATCTTAGCAGTTATCGCATTGATTGCAACACCACTTATCATGGGAGTAATCGACGATGCTAGAAAAGGATCAGCTAAGAATGGTGCTTATGGTTATGTCAAAGCATTTGAAAACACAGTTGCTACTGAAATGATCAAAGATACGAAGATTTCACCAGCTAAAAACCAAACAACAGTTGGAAAAGTTGTATTTGATACACGTAAAAATGACGGAAGCACTACTATAGGTACACCTGCCAATGGGAAGCCAATTAACTTCAAAGGTACATCACCAGACCGTCATAAATTGATAATTGTAAACGGTACTGTTGGAGATGATTCATGTATTGTTGTTTCAGGATATGGATTCAAAATGAGTTCTGGAGAATGGCAAGATGCAACAAATGAAGAATTAAACACTTTAGGATGTCCAAAAACTGGTGCTTAATTTGATGAAAATATAGAAAGGAGATGTTCTCCTTTTTGTTATCTAAAAAAAGCAACGCAATTTACATAAGAGTTGTATTAAAGTACTTGATTCCGAGATGAAATAATGGTATATTATTATTGTAATAATAGAAGGAGGAGAATATGAAGTCAAATTCAAAAGGATTTACGTTGATTGAATTATTAGCAGTTATCGTAATCTTAGCAGTAATTGCATTGATTGCAACACCACTTATCATGGGAGTAATCGACGATGCTAGAAAGGGATCAGCTAAGAATGGTGCTTATGGTTATGTAAAAGCAATGGAAAATACAATTGCTACTGAAATGATCAAAGATACGACAATTTCACCAGACTCACCACAAACAGAAGTGGGTAAAGTGACATTCACGCCATTAATGAATAGTGGGGCGGCTGGAACGAAAAAGGAAGCAGATATCAATTATAAGGGAACAAAACCAGCTCGTCACAATTTAGTAATTACAAATGGAACTGTTGGAAATGGTTCATGTATTACAATTTCAGGATATTCATTCTCTATGAATGCTCAAGGTGAGTGGACAAATGCAGACGATTGCACAGTGCCACCAGCTGAGGGTAGTGGAGAGTAATTTATCGAATTAAAAGGAGGGAATCCTCCTTTTTTCTTTGCATTAAAGTTTTGTGAAAAATAAGTGGATCTCATTTTATTCTTCTATAAAGCATGGTATAATAATAAAACGGAGGTTGTTATGAAGGAATTAATCATAGGGTCACACGTTTCTTTTCAGAAAAATACACAACTTGTAGGAAGTGTAAAAGAAGCGATTAGTTATAGAGCGAATACATTTATGTTTTATACGGGAGCTCCACAAAATACAGCGCGCTATCCGATCGATGATAGGTTGACGCAAGAAGGATATCAATTGATGGAAGAAAATGGGATCGATCCAGTAGATGTCGTCGTGCATGCACCGTATATCATCAATTTAGCAAATACAGCAAAGCCTGATAATCATCGGTTTGCAATTCAATTTCTAAGGGAAGAAATGGACCGTTGTGCAAAATTAGGAATGACACGTCTCGTTTTACATCCTGGAAGTCATGTGTCACAGACGAGAGAAGAAGGTATTCAAAATATTATCGATGGATTAAACCAGGTATTGACGACGGAAGAATCGACATATATTTGTCTGGAGACGATGGCGGGAAAAGGAACAGAGATAGGAAATTTGGATGAGCTAAAGAAAATTATAGAAAATGTAGATCATTCTGAATACTTGAAAGTATGTATTGATACTTGTCATTTGAACGATGCCGGATACGATATGACGAAGTTTGATGATTTTTTAAGTGAATTCGATGAAAAAATTGGCATCGATCGTATCGGATGTGTTCATGTGAACGATAGCAAAAATGTTTGTGGAGCGCATAAAGATCGTCATGAGAATATTGGTCTTGGGACGCTTGGTTTTGATACGTTATATAAAATTGTGACACATCCAAAATTAAAAGATGTTCCTAAAATATTAGAAACACCTTACGTGACGAAAGAAGATAACGCCAAAGAGAAAGTATATCCGCCATATCGATTTGAAATAGATATGTTTCGAAATGGTAAATATGATACAGAGTTATTAGAACATATTAGAGATTTTTATAAATAAGATTGATATTTTTCTTTAAAGTACTGATATAATTCAATCATTTTCTGATAAGTCTCGGGTCTGATTTCAGATTTTACCGCATGAAATAGAGTTGTTGGATCTCCATATAAAATGGTTTCCCAATTTTGTTTTACATGGTGATAAAATAATTTTACTTCGTTTTCCGATAATTCAATTCCTTGTGACAACGCGAATTTTATAATGTCTTTTTCAGTTATGTTTTGAATATACTTTCGAATGAAAAAATGATACATGATCTCACCTCTATTTATTATATGTGAGAGCTTGTAATAATGAACGAAGAATAGGAGTACACTATAGATAAGGAGTGATAAGATGTATCGATTGATGAAATTGCCATATAGTTATGATGCGTTTGAACCGTTACTTAGTTATCAGACAATTTATCTACATCATGATAAATTGTATACGAGTTACTTAGAACGTCTAAACAAATTATTAAAAGAATTAAATTATGATTATCGCTATTCTATGGTGGAACTATTGGACCATTTGGATATTTTTCCCGTAGATCAAAGAGATCAAGTTTTGTTTTTACTAGGCGGGGTATTGAATCACAAACTATATTTTACATCTATGAGTCCCGAGAAAAATGTAGAACCAATGGGAGAGTTAAGAAAGCAGATCGAAAAACAATATGGATCATGGGATGCTTTCCAAATTGAAGTGATGCGTAAAGCCAATTTGATGGTTGGAAGTGGCTATACATTTATCGTTGTGGATAAAAATCACGGAATTGAAGTGATCAATCTAAGCAATCAAGAGACGCCATATAGTTATGGCATGATACCGATTGCCGCTCTTGATTTATGGGAACATAGTTATTATTTAGATGATTATCATAAACGCAATCAATATATTTCAGACTTTTTTTCTATCATTGACTTCAAAGAGATAGGAAAACGTTATGAGAAGACGATCAAAGAGAATTAATACACATCAAAATATACGTTATAGTTATTACAATAAATACAAGGATATGAAAGAAGTCATAGAAAAAAGATACAATATATTGATGATTTTAATTATCGTAATTATCATGATAATGATTGCAAATTTATTTTATGTTCAAATTATTCAAAACGAATATTATATCAATCAAGTAGAGAAATTGACAGAGAATACAGTAGAGGGAAGTAGTGCACCACGAGGTAGAATTTACGATCGCAATCATCGTTTGATTGTCGATAATATACCTGTGAAAGTGATTTATTATAAAAAGCCAAATGGAGTAACGACAGAGCAAGAGTTAGCACTTGCCATGAAAGTAGCAGAGTATATCAGTGTAGATGATACGAAGTTGACAGATAAGCAATTGCGCAATTATTGGGTATTAAAAAATCCAGAAAAGGCAGATGCTAAAATTACAAAGAAAGAAAGACAAAAGGTAAAAGAGAGAAAATTAACTTCTAAGGATATCGAAAATTATAAATTAGAGAGGGTAACGGAAGAAGAGCTTGCTCAATTGACTGATATCGATCGCGAGGCTGCATATATTTATGCACTAATGAATACAGGATATTCTTATGCGGAAAAAGTGATTAAAAAAGAAGGGATTACGGATGAAGAGTATGCTAAGATTAGCGAAAATGTAGCTAATTTAAATGGAATCAATACACGTTTGGATTGGGAGAGAAGTTATCCTTATGGAGAAGTGTTTAGAACAATACTAGGAAGTGTTTCGACAAGTGAAAGTGGAATCCCATACGAGCTTAAGAACTACTATTTATCGAAAGGATATAGTTTAAATGATCGTGTTGGAACGAGTTATTTAGAGTATCAATACGAAGATGTTTTAAAAGGAGAAAAGAATGTATACGAGATTACGAATTCTGGAGAGTATAAGCTTGTAAAAGAAGGATCAAGAGGAAATGACGTCGTACTTACAATCGATATTGAATTGCAAAAAGAAGTAGAACGTATTTTAACAGAAGAGGTATTAAAGGCAAAAACTGAACCAAATACAAAATATTATGATCGTTCTTTTGTCGTAATTCAGAATCCAAAGACCGGAGAAATTCTCGCAATGGCTGGAAAACAAGTGAAACAAGAAGCGGATGGAAGCTACAAAGTATATGATTATACACCAGGGATTACAACTTCGCCGGTTGTTGTAGGTTCTGTCGTGAAGGGTGCATCTCACATTGTTGGATATAATACAGGAGCGCTCAAAATAGGGGAAAAACGATATGATACTTGTATCAAGATTGCAGCAACACCAATCAAGTGTTCATGGAAATATTTAGGAAACTTAGATGATATTACAGCATTGAAATATTCTTCTAATACATATCAATTTAACACGGCGATCAAAGTGGGAAAGGGAAATTACGTATACGATAAACCGTTATCGATCGATAAGACAGCATTTGATATTTATCGTAATACTTTTGCTCAATTTGGTCTTGGTGTAAAAACTGGGATCGACTTACCTGTAGAAAGTTTAGGATATAAGGGGAGGAGTGAAGTAACTGGACACTTACTGGATTTTTCTATTGGACAGTATGATACATATACACCTGTACAGTTATCACAATATATAGGAACGATTGCCAATAATGGGACGAGAGTAAGGCCTTACTTACTAAAGGAGGTTTATAAACCAGAGAAACAGGCACTTCAAAATTTATTGAGTCAGACTTCACCTGAAGTACTTAATAAAGTAGATACAAAGCAAGAATATTTAGATCGAGTAGAAGAAGGATTTAAAGAAGTTATGACGACGAATGGAACAGGAAGCGGATTTATGAATCTAGCGTATAAACCAGCTGGAAAAACAGGGACATCGCAGAGTTTTGTCGATACAGATGGAGATGGCGTTGTCGATCTTGAAACGATTACGAATACATTCGTCGCATATGCTCCTTATGATGACCCTAAAGTGACGTTTACAGTGATTTCGCCAGATATCTATTATCAAGGTGCTCCGTCATCGTATGAGTCGACAGTCAATAAACGTATTTCACAAAAGGTATCAAATAAATATTTTGAAATGTATCCATAAGATATTTGACAATTTGAATAATTGTGATATATTATTGAATGGAACTTTTAAAAAGTCTTTGAAAATAACAAATTATTTGTTATAATGTTATTACGCGTGCAAAGGAGGTAACACACATGGCAAAAAAAGGAGAAAATAGAGAACGCATTACATTACAATGTACAGAGTGCAAAAGAGAAAACTATCGTACTGAAAAAAATAAAAAGAATACAACAGAACGTTTAGAATTAAAAAAATACTGCGCAAACTGTAAAACGACGACAGTACATAAAGAGAAAAAATAAAATAAGGGTAGAAACCTTATTTTTTGGGTAAAGGAGAAAAAAGTATGATTAACATTAACGATATTAAAAACGGAATGACGATTGGATACGATGGGTGTATCTATCAAATTATCGAATTTTTACATGTAAAACCTGGAAAGGGACCAGCTTTCGTTCGTACGAAATTAAAGAACTTGAGAACTGGAGCAACGATCGAGAAAACATTTAACTCTAATATCAAAGTGGAAAAGATTCATATCGATAAGCAAGAGATGCAATTCTTATATTCATCTGGAGATACTTATACATTTATGAATATGGAGACATATGAACAAGTAGAACTTTCAAAGGATCAACTTGGAGATGATGTAAATTATTTAAAAGATGGTCTCGATGTTACAGTTATTTTCTATCAAGGAGAAATGCTAGGACTTATGCTTCCTGATAAAATCGAAGTAGAAGTAACAGAAACGACGAGTGCTGTAAAAGGAAATACGACAAACAATGCACAAAAAGATGCTACAATCGAAACAGGGTTACTTGTAAAGGTACCATTATTTATCGAACAAGGAGAGAAAATCTTAGTTTCTACAAAAGACGGAAAATACGTATCACGTGCATAAAGAATAATGAGATTCATTGTTCTTTTTTTTTTAATTGTAGTATAATACTGATATCAAGTGAGGGATCGATATGAAAAAAATAACTTATATTACGGGAAATCAATACAAAGTAGTTGGAGCGAAAGGATTTTTAGAACCTCTTGGATTTGAAATTGATGCAAAAGATATTGATTGTCCTGAAATTCAAGCAGATACGATGGAAGAAGTTGCAAAATTTTCGTCTAAGTATGCCAGTGATATATTAAAGAAAAATACGTTGAAAAATGATTCTGGTTTGGTCATTTCAGCTTTGAAAGGATTTCCGAGTGTATATACGAAATATGTAGAAAAAACACTTGGAGTAGATGGGATTTTAAAGTTGCTAGATGAGATAGAAGATCGAAGTGCATATTTTATAGAAGTGCTTGCTTACACCGAGTATGGGAAGGAACCTGTTACATTTACCTCTAAGACGGAAGGAACGATTGCAAAAGTACCGAGTGGAGAAAATGGATGGAGTTGGGATTTGATATTTATACCGAAGGGAGAAGATAAAACATTAGCCCATTATCCAGATAATGAGAGATGGAAGTTTTGGGATAGTACGGCTTATATTCAACTTGCTAATTACTTGAAAGATCAAGGGAGATTAGAAAAATAGAGAAATAGCTAGAACGAAAGAATTAAGTCTATAACACTTGCCTCAGATAAAAGGAAATAGTATAATACATATAAATTAGCAGGAGGTTGTGTATGTTAGAAACAAAGAAACAAGGGTTACTAATCGTAATTTCAGGTCCGAGTGGTGCTGGCAAAGGAACGATTTGTGCAGAATTATTAAAAAGAAATAAGAATTTATGGAAGTCGGTATCGATGACGACACGTAAGCCGAGAAAAGGCGAAGTGGATGGAGTTGACTATTTTTTTGTATCTAAAAAAGAATTTAAAGAAAATATAAAAGAGAATGGGCTTTTAGAACATGCTACCTATGCAGATGAGTTTTATGGAACTCCACGTTCTTATGTATTAGAACATTTGAACAAGGGAGAAGATGTTATTTTGGAAATTGAAATTCAGGGTGCCTTGCAGATTAAAGATGTCTATCCACAAGGGCTATTTATTTTCATTTTACCTCCTAGTATGAAAACTTTAAAAAAACGTTTGGAAAACAGAGGGACAGAGACGAAAGAAAAAGTTTTAAAGAGATTTAAACGTGCTTATCAGGAAATTAACGAGGTAACTAAGTATAACTATGTTGTTACAAATGATACTGTGGAAAACGCAACGAACAAAGTAGAGGCAATATTGATGGCAGAAAAATGTCGTGTCGATCGTATTGAAGAGGTATATTTAGATACAGTAGAAGAAGAGTTACACGAGTCTCTTGTCGATAATAAAGAATTAAATAATGAGGTTAAAGATTTTTAATGGAAATAGAAAAATATATAGAAGAAGCTTCATCGATGCCGGTATCTGCTCATGGAGAAAACAGTGAGTGTTATTTGTTTCCTGATGTGGCATTATTGCATGGAGCATATTATGAAGAGCATTTAAAGATAATGCAAAGGGAGAATGAAAAATTATGGAATCGAGGCATGATGGTTCCATGTGTAATAGAATATTGTTTTACTGATGAAAATAGCAATCAGAAATATCGAGAAGGTTGGCTATTAGAAACGAGAGTCAAGGGAAAACCGTTGCATCAAACTTGTCCATTCCCATTGATTTTTCGTCCGACAACGAGAGAAGAAGTCGTATATAATTATGAAAAAGAGGCTCACAATGCAATGATATATGAGCGTGAACTAGAAAAATTAGCAACTGCCCCTCAGGTACATTACGATAAGTTTTTATCCGATATGTTAGAGTTAGGACAACACGAGTCATTGTGTTACGACGCAACATATGCTTCTAATTTTCAATACGATTCAAAAGAGGGATTCGGATTTGTAGATTTAACACCGAGACATGTGATCGATACTCCTGATGTCGTTTGCTATTCTTATTTAAAAGTGTTGCTGGGGAAAGGAAATATTCTAAAAGAGGATCGAGAGTTTGTAGAGGCATGGATCGATCAAATTCTCATGAAATGTTGGATCGCAATGCAAAAGAATCCGATTTTAAATAATGTTTATCGAAATATCGATGAATTAAAAGAAGATTGTTATTATAGACAGTTTCGAAAATTAGGGTTTCTATTAACCCCGTTATCATCTATGGAAGATTATGTAAATCGTGGAGAACGAGTGATCGAAACGTTAAAGAAAATGAATTTAATCAAAGAAGAAGATAAAAAAGTGTTATAATTGTTGACAAAGTACATAGAATTATGTATAATGTAATGGAATTGAAAAAAGGAAAGCAGAAGGAATCCACTTCTCACCCGATAGCTAAAGTTATGGGTAACAAGCCAAAAAGAGATATTATTGACTATATAATATAACGATGTTTGGAAGATGAGTGGATACCTGGTATTCACTTTTTTTATGGAGGTGTCAGTTATCGCAAATAAAGAGAGAGATTTGTTTATCAACGAACAGATAAGAGCAAAAGAGGTTATGTTGATTGGTCCGAATGGGGAACAATTGGGAATTAAACCGTTAAAAGACGCTTTAACATTAGCATCTTATGCAGGGTTTGATCTTGTTTTAATGAGCCCAAATGCCAAACCACCGGTTTGTAAGATTATGGACTACAATAAGTTTAAGTATGAAAAGAAAAAACAAAACAAGGAAAACTTAAAAAAACAACGCGAGAGAAACTTAGAGATGAAAGAATATCGATTAACAGTATCGATCGATGTTCACGACTTTAATACGAGAGTGAAAAATTCATCTAAATATTTGGAAAAAGGTCATAAGATTAAAGCATCTATACGTTTTAAAGGTAGAGAGATGGTTCATATCGATCGTGGGAAAGACGTATTACATCGTTTTGCAGAAGCATTGAGTGAAATTTCTACCGTAGAGCAAAAACCTGTATTAGATGGTCGTGTGATGACAATGATACTTGCGCCAAAGAAGGAAAAGTAGGAGGGACATATATGGCTAAAAAGACACAAAAAACACACAAGGGAACAGCTAAAGTTTTAAAAGTAAGACCTGGTGGAACAGTTAAAATTGGAAAACCTGGAACGAGACATAACACAGGAAAGAAAAATGCTGCATCTAATAGAGCCGGAAGAAAAGGTTCATTATTAAGTAAAGCAGACATGAACAGATTGAAAAGTTTAATTAAAAAGTAAGATTTAGAAGGAGGATATTATGCCAAGAGTAAAAAACGGAACAATTCACCGTGCACGTAGAGCAAAGGTTTTAAAAGAAGCAAAAGGTTATTTCGGAAGTAAACACAGATTATATAGAACAGCAAAAGAACAGGTGATGCATTCACATAAATATGCATACAGAGATAGAAGACAAAACAAAAGAGAATTCAGAAAATTATGGATTACGAGAATCAACGCAGCTTGCCGTATGAATGACATTAGTTATTCTAAATTCATCAATGGATTAACAAAAGCTGGAGTTACAGTAAACCGTAAGATGTTAGCAGAAATTGCAATCGACAATCCAAAGAGCTTCGCTTCTTTAGTTGCAATTGCAAAAGATGCTTTAGATGGAAAAAAATTCGAGGAGAAAAAAGCTCCAAAGACTGTGAAGAAAGAAGAAAAACCTGCTAAAAAAGAAAAGAAGGAAGAAGTAACAGATTATTCTAAGATGACAGTTGCAGAACTTCGTAAGCTTGCAAAAGAAAAAGGTGTAGAAGGAACTTCTACAATGAAAAAAGCAGAATTATTAGACGCTTTAAAGTAAGATGCCAAGTGGTATCTTTTTTTGTTTACAGTGCTTTTTTCTTTATGGATGATAATTTGTAGAAGTGTGCTATAATGTTGGTAGGGGGAGTTTGTATGTATCAGAATTATGTTGAATTAAAAAATCAGATGGAACAGGTAAAGGCAGAAAAAGAAGAATTGGCAAGAGCTTTTAAAGCAAAAGAGATCGATCTTGGAGTAGAGGAATATTACGCTCAAGTGCAGGATTTACAGTTAAAAGAAAATCAATGTAAAGCTGCAGTAGAAGAGTATCGTAAGGAACATAAGTTAGAAATTTCAAGGGAGATGTTAAAACAGTATTTTGGATATGAACTCAATCCGGAGTATATTAAATCGATTCGACCTGATGGAATGGCGATGCAGGTAGATGTGAAAGAAGAAAAAAGTATCAAACAATTAGATAATGAAATTTTTAGTTGCTTGAAACGCGCCCGCGAAATGTTTCAGCAACACGAGATAGATGAATTTACATACACGGAAATTTTAAGTGCGGTAGCAACAGTGAAAAAAGATATTTATGAGACCCTTGGAGTAAGAGACGAAACCAAAGAGTCAAATGCCTCTATGGGACACTCGGGAGGACCTTCTTTAACTTTAGTTTTAGGACTTATCTTATTGCTCGTTGTAATAGGGGTATGTTGGTTTTTACTGTTTTAAGTTTTTTTCTTGAGAAAGGAGCAACTTATGAGAGAATTATATATTGATTTTGACGGTGTGTTAATGGATACGATTACAACGTCCTATCGTTTATTAGATGAACAACAGGTAGATTTAGATAATTACGACGAAGTTTTAAAGTTTTATCAGACTTTAAACTGGGAACAAGTGATTGAAATTACGCCTATTTTATATGATAGTATGGATCGTTTAAAAAGGATGAAAGATTCTAATCGCTTCAACATATCTGTTTTAACTCATGTCAATAGTGTTCCTGAAATTGTGGAAAAAGTAAAATTTATAAGAAAATATTTTGATGATATTACGATTATAGCCTGCCCTAAAGATCTAAGTAAAACTAAGATGGTACATGCAAAAGATGCGATTTTAATCGATGATTATTCAGAAAATTTAAGAGAATGGAAGGCAGCTGGGGGAATTCCCGTAAAGTTTTCGCCAACGAAAAAGACGACTGAATTTTTATGCGTCGATCGGATCGATCAGGTACTAGATATTTTATAATTCTTATGTGAAAATACCAAATGAGGTGACATATGGAAAGAGAGTTATTCGATATATTTTTTGAAATCGTCCATGGTGCTAAGATTGGTAAAATTCCAACAGTGTTATCTTATGTACAAGCAGGATTTGAAACGGAAATCAAAGATCGATTTTCCAATGTGGATCAGAAGAGTGATCACATACTTAAAATCGATGATTTTAATCAATTTATGAACGCGCTAAAACGTTATAGCGAAATAGTGATGACTACCGATCATGGGTGGTTTCGTGTGGCAGAAGAAAAAGATAGAGCATATTTGAGAGCAAACCTCGTATATTTACTTGCCAATATGACGCCACAAGATTTTCAACATCCTACTGAGTTTGTGAATCGCTATATCGAGTTTTGTATGGATCGCACATTTTCTGAACCGATGGTGATGGAGTACGCTCCTTTAGACTGTAAAATACTGGTAGAGAGAAAAGAACAACCTGCTGGGCAAGAAACACCATATGCACTATCCATTACATTGGAGAAAGAATATCCAGAAGGTAGTGCACACTATACCTTACCTCTTCTTAGATATGGCGTTGCTGATCATCAATTATATCTTTATGCGATTCAAGGGAAGAACAACGAGGATATAAAAGAGATA
The DNA here is from genome assembly GCA_944331895.1 of uncultured Bacilli bacterium. Classification (GTDB taxonomy): domain Bacteria; phylum Bacillota_I; class Bacilli_A; order RF39; family UBA660; genus Fimihabitans. The sequence goes on along the minus strand of CALVIX010000008.1, from coordinate 28,380 downwards.
GATAGAAAATTGGCAAAAAAGGCAAATCGCCATTTTTATAAGATGAATAAGAATTGTCGTGAGGAGTTACAAGATGTTCCATTGTCCTTCATGTTTGCTTCTACGATCTTATTAAAATGTATGCAAGAAGTAGGGATAGAAGATATGACGATTGCAAAAACACTGCCATTAAAATTAGAAATCAAGAAAAATGTCTTTGGAGATATGGAAAAATATAAAGGGTTAAGTGCTAGCAAGTTAAAAGCGCTTGGTGTGATTACGAACGTAGAAAAGATCGAATATAATCTCACAACTCGATTCTTGCACGTGATGGAACGTTTACAAGATCAAATACATGGCATTGAGGTTAGGAAAGAAAATGAGAGTTTTTGCAATGCAACATTGAATGCAAAAATGCTATTCTCGGAAAATGAAGTTTATCAAACATTGTTAGATTCTGTAGTGACCTACCAAAAGAGAAAGTAATGGGGTGGAAGGGATGGAACAATTAAACAATATAGAGAGATTAAAGGATTTGTATGGCGATGAATTCGATGAGAAAAAATTGATTACCGTACTTGATATCAACGGGAATCCATTTCAGATGATCGGTGCGTCTTATCCGGAAATAAATGCATTGGAAGGCGGATATATTATTACGCCAGAGGGTAAACTTATCACTGTGCATGATTTTCAAGAACACGATGATGTCTTTTCCCTTTATATCAATTATTATAAGGGAACTCCTGAGTCTAAAGAACAGTGGGGAAGTTACGAATGTACGAAGATGTTGAATGATATGAAACATATTGTATATTTTGGTGTTAAAACTAGATATACGACAGAAATTGTTACAGGAAAAGAAGCACAAAACTATTTAAAAGATGATCGCATTTCTAATATAGCGAAAGGATATGGAGTACTTTCATTTCCGAAGGATCGCGATATCACGAATGAGCAAAAATTAGCGACGCAATTATTGCTTTTTACAAATGATAGACAAACTGGGGAAAGAGCTTCTAAAATATTAGATATTAGTTACGGGAACATGGAAAAAGACATTGTTTATGATCATCATGATATGTTAAATGTGTTCCAACCAAAAGAGGAGGCAGGATTAAACTTGCCGAAAGAAGATATCAAATATGCACTCAACTGCTTCAATCAGATGATTGTGACCGACATGAGAAAATTAAATCGTGTGAAGTCAGAATTACAACAGTATGAGGCTAATACAAATATGGACGTCAAGTCGGTTTTGAGAGATCTTTATCGCCATATTGAGACTTCCAATTTGTCTACATCAGAAAAAGGACGTGAATTTACAGAAGTCATTCGTATCGCACAGTCTTATGATGATCCAACAGTATATGGATATATGATGGGAGAAGATGAAAAATTAAGAATAGCAAATGAAAAGTTGTTCTTTAAATTAAATCGATATCAAAATTGGGTCGAATATATCCAAACGGGAAAGATTCACCAAAATGAAACAGCGTATAAAAAATAATTAGCACTCACTATTGACGAGTGCTAATTTTAGTGTTATAATGTTTTTGTTTGGTAGATAGACCAAATGAAAAGGAGGGGATACTTATGAATAATAATCAAAATCCATACCAAGAAAACTTGGAAAATGTATTGGAAAAATACGGTAGAGATATTACTGCCGGAGTACGTGATGGCAAACAGGACCCTGTCATCGGCCGCGATGATGAGATTCGTAGTATCACTCGTATTTTATCGAGAAAAACGAAGAATAATCCAGTATTGATTGGAGAACCAGGAGTTGGAAAAACAGCTATCGTAGAAGGACTAGCGCAACGTATTATCAAAGGGGATGTCCCAGATAGTTTGAAGAATAAAACTGTATGGGAACTTGATATGGGGGCATTGATCGCTGGTGCAAAATATCGTGGAGAATTTGAGGAACGTTTAAAAGCAGTCTTGAAAGAAGTAAAAGAATCAGATGGAAAAATTATCATGTTTATCGATGAGATTCACATGATTGTAGGGGCTGGTGCACTCGAAGGGGCGATGGATGCTGGAAATATGTTGAAGCCAATGCTGGCACGTGGTGAAATTCGTGTGATTGGTGCAACGACGTTGAATGAGTATCGCAAATATATCGAAAAAGATGGAGCTTTAGAGCGACGTTTTCAAAAGGTGTTGGTCAGTGAGCCAACAGTAATTGATACGATTACGATTTTAAGAGGACTAAAACAACGATTTGAAGTCTATCATGGTGTCAATATTAAAGATAAAGCCTTAGTTGCTGCAGCGACACTTTCAGATCGATATATTACGGATCGTTTCTTACCTGATAAAGCGATCGATTTAGTGGATGAAGCTTGTGCGACAATCAAAGTACAGATGGATTCTGTGCCAACCGCACTCGATACATTGACACGAGATATCATGCGTTTGGAAATTGAAAGACAAGCTTTGAAAAAAGAGAAAGATGAGCTTTCGAAAAAAAGATTAGAAGAGATCGATCAAAAGCTTGCTGGAATGAAAGAACGTGAAGCAAAATTCCGTAAAGATTGGGAAAATGAAAAAAATATCAATGAAAAAATTAGTAAGAAAAAAGAAGAGATCGAACATGCGAAGTTCGAGTTAGAACAAGCAGAAAATCGTTATGATTTAGAGACAGCTGCGCGTCTTCGTCACGGTTCCATTCCAAAATTAGAATCAGAGTTAGAAGAGTTACGAAAAATAGATAGTTCTAAGATTTTAGGGGATACTGTAACTGATGAAGATATTGCAGGAATTATCTCAAAGTGGACGAACATTCCAGTACAAAAATTAGTAGGTGGAGAAAGAGAAAAACTACTTCACTTAAATGAAAACATGAAAAAGAGAGTAAAGGGGCAAGATGAGGCGCTTAATCTTGTAAGTGAAGCGATTATTCGTGCACGTGCAGGAATTAAAGATCCAAATCGTCCAATCGGTTCTTTCTTATTTTTAGGTCCAACTGGCGTTGGAAAAACAGAAGTAGCACGTACGCTTGCCTATGAGTTATTCGATGATGAACGGCATATGGTACGTATCGATATGAGTGAATATATGGAAGCACATTCTGTCTCTCGTTTGGTAGGAGCACCTCCTGGATATGTTGGATATGATGAAGGTGGACAGCTTACAGAAGCAGTACGTAGAAATCCTTATAGTATCGTATTATTTGATGAAATCGAAAAAGCACATCGTGATGTATTTAATATCTTACTTCAAATTTTAGACGATGGGCGTATTACAGATTCTCAAGGAAGAACGGTCGATTTTAAGAATACGATCATTATCTTAACTTCTAATTTAGGAAGTGAATATATCTTAGATAAGGAAGAGAATAGCGAAGAGCTCGTCATGAATGCGGTAAAGCATACGTTTAAGCCGGAGTTCATCAACCGATTAGATGAAATTATCGTGTTCCATTCTCTATCGAAAGATGTCGTATATGATATCTTGGATAAAATTATCTCTGAGATCGAATATCGCTTGCGTGACCAAAAGATAAAGATTACGTTAACAAAGGATGCAAAAGATTATATTATCGATCAATCTTATGATGAAAACTATGGAGCTCGTCCGATTAAACGTTATGTAAGCCGTCACCTTGAAACGTTGATTGCAAATAAACTCATTCAAGATGAAATCAAGTTTAATTCGGAAATTATCGTCGATATAAAAGATGGGAAGCTTTATATAAAATAGGAGAGAGTACTTCCTCCTATTTTTGTTTTGTCATATTGTAAAATAACGAGATATGTGCTAAAATGAAAACAATGTAAAGTTGTAGTAAGGAGGGATTTCATGGAAAAATACATACCGGATGTATATCAGAAGAGTGTTTACACCATCGATTATCAAAAATTGAAATCCAGTGGAATTCATTGTTTATTATTTGATTTAGATAATACATTGGTTCCAGCCAGCGTAAAAGTACCAAACAAGAGAATAAAAGAGTTATTTGAAGATTTAAAGGAACAAGGATTTCAATTGATTTTGTTTTCCAATAGTCCTAAAAAGAGAGTAAAAGCGTTCGCAGATCAATTAGCGATCGGGTATATATCTAATGCAATGAAACCGTTGAGTGCAAAATTTCAAAAAGTAATGAAAAAATATAATTATGAAGAAAGTGAAGTTGCAATCATCGGAGATCAGATGCTTACAGATATTCTTGGAGGAAATAAAGCAGGAATCACGACAGTTTTAGTTAATCCAGTAAGTAAGCATGATATGGTATTTACGAAAGTGAATCGTTTTTTAGAAGAAAGAATTATGCATAAACTTCGTGAGAAAGATTTGTTTGTGAAAGGAAAGTACTATGACTAGATATTGCGAAGGGTGTGGAGCAGTATTACAGACGACAAATCGTAACATAGAGGGGTATGTGAGTAATTTAGAACATACGTTGTGCGAACGTTGTTTTCGTATACGGAATTATAACGATTATAAGAGTATCGCAAAGGATAATGCGGAATTTATGGCATTATTAGAAAGAATTAATGAAACGAACGATCTTGTAGTGCTCGTCGTAGATTTAATGCATATTCATCCCGATATTCAAAAAATAGCTCGCGCATTACATAATCCGCTTCTCTTAGTTCTCACAAAAAGAGATTTGTTACCACGAACGACCTACGACTCTAAGTTACTCCAATATATTGATCGTTTTCAAATTCCATTTGTCGATAAAGTGATGATCAGTAGTAGTAAAAACGATCATATGGATGAACTTTACGAGAAAATATTAAAATATAAAAAGAGTCGTAAGGTGTATGTTGTAGGGCTTACAAACGCAGGAAAGTCTACGATGCTCAATCGAATGATTTATAACTACAGTGATATCAAAAGGGAGATTACAACGAGTATGTTACCTTCGACGACGATGAATTTTATTACGATTCCGATTTCAGATGAGTTGACTTTTATCGATACTCCTGGAATTTTGGATCGAGGAAATATGCTGGAATACATCGATTATCCAACGATGAAAAAAGTTGTACCTAAATCAGAGATTCGCCCTAGAACTTATCAGATAAAAGGGACACAGACACATGTGATCGATTCTTTGCTCCGCATCGACTATAAGACACAAAATAGTGTGACTTATTATATTTCTAACGTGTTAAAAATAGAGAGGTATTATAAAGATAATGATCGCCTACAAGAATTAGAACGACATGAAATTACGGTAGGTGAACGTGAAGATGTAGTAGTTTCTGGGTTTGGGTTCATTAAAATTATGAAACCATGTAAATTGACGTTATACACATTAAAAGGTGTAAGTGTATATACGAGAGATTCTTTGATTTAATCTGGAATTTCTCTTTTTTTTTTTCGCTCTTTGGTATATAATATTAGAAGGATAGAGAGGGATTCTATGTTAGGAAAAATTATCGGAATGGAAGGAAATATCGTACTTGTAAAGTTAAGTGTCGATTTAAATACTTCCCAAAACTTAATTAACTTATACGCTTTGATGCAAGATACTGAAAAAATCAGTGTAGGTGAAATATCAGATATTAAAGATGGAGTCGCATATGTCAACTTACAAGGAGAGATGATTAACAATCAATTCGTATTTGGAGTTGTTAGAAAGCCTGCATTCAATGCGAGAGTAACACTTGTTCCAAAAGAAAACATCAGTACGATCATCAGTGTTGATGACTATAACGAGAAAAAGGATCTGATCTTAGGAGAGAGTGCTGTTTATGCTGGACAACAAGTAGCGGTAAACATTAATGGTTTCTTCGCAAATCATTTTGCCATTTTTGGAAATACCGGTAGTGGTAAATCTTGTAGTGTTGCTCGTGTCATTCAAAATATTTTTGAAAAGAAGACGGTTGTTCCATATCGCGCTAGCTTATTTATCTTTGATGCGTATGGAGAGTACCACTCAGCTTTTAAAGAACTTTATAAAAAAGCGCCAGAAGTAAGTTTCAAAGCATATACGACTAATCCGGATGTCGGGGATAGTGAGATGCTTAGAATTCCATTATGGTTACTAAGTGTAGACGATGTTGCTATTTTACTTGGAGCAGAAAAGCATTCGCAGTTACCAATTATTGAAAAAGCGTTAAAACTAGTTACGATATTTGGTCGAGAAGAAAGTTTAGTTATCAAGCATAAAAACGATATTATCGCACGTGCTGTTTTGGATATTCTTTCAAGTGGACGTCCACCAGCTCAGATTCGTGACCAAGTTATGTCTGTATTATCCTATTATAATACGAAGGAATTAAACTTGGATTCTATCATTTATCAGCCTGGATATTCAAGACCGTTAAAACAGTGTTTATTTATCGATGCGACAGGAAAAATTCGTGATATGGAATTACTTACGAGTTTCATCGAGTCATTTTTAGCAGAAGATCTAGAGTTAACACTTCCAGATGGAACATTTATGTATAATTTAAAAGATTTAAAAATGGCTTTTGACTTCGCCTTAATTGCAGAAGGTGTGTTGAAAAGTGAGAAAATTTTCGATGATGTCAACATGTTGAAAGTAAGATTACATTCTTTAGTAAATGGGGAATATGGTGCTTATTTTGATTATCCAAAATATGTAACAAAGCAACAATATATTCATGAACTATTAACGGCACCAAACGGAAGAAAAGCACAGATTGTTAACTTTAATATCAACTATGTAGATGATCGTATGGCGAAGAATTTAACGAAAATTTATTCGAAGTTATTATTCGACTATGCAAAAGAATTAGAACAACGTGCATCGTTTCCTTTTCACATTATTCTAGAGGAGGCACACCGTTATGTACAAAACGATAACGACATCAGTCTTCTCGGATATAATATTTTCGAACGTATCACAAAAGAGGGACGTAAATATGGAGTTATTCTAGGACTCATTTCTCAAAGACCGAGTGAATTATCTGAAACAGTTATTTCACAGTGTAACAATTTCTTGATTTTGAAAATGTTACACCCGAAGGATGTCGGGTATATTAGAGATATGGTTCCAAACGTAACAGATGATATCATACGTAAGATCAAAATCTTACAGCCGGGAAGTTGTATGGCGTTTGGAAACGCATTCAAAGTTCCAGTTCTTGTTAAATTTAAAATGCCAGATCCAGAACCATCATCTAATAGTTGTGATGTTAGCAACATCTGGTTTATCGAAAGAAAGGCATAAAAAAGTTCTATCGTGTGATAGAACTTTCTTTTTGATAATAGTAACCTTGATAAGTATTGCGTCTTACAAATTCTTTATCGATTTCGTTTATGACACAAAATTTCTTCAAAAGCCAAAGAGGTTCGATAAGATCCTCTTTTTTGGGGTCTCCCGTTACTCTGTGGATAACGATATTAGGATCGATTCGCTCTAGCTGATCACATATGATATCCGTGTATTCTTCTTTCGTTAAAACATGGAATGGTTTCTTTTTGTAAAGGGTAGCCAGTGGAGTATCTTTTATGATGTGTAGCATATGTATTTTAACTCCTTGGATATCTAAGTGGTTGAGATACTCTGCTGTTTCAATCATCATTTCTTTTGTCTCGTAAGGTAGTCCGTTAATAATGTGAACGACGACATTGATGTTTCTCTCTCTTAATTTTTTAACCATTGCATTGAAACACTCTAGGGTGTGACACCGGTTAATGAGGTGAATTGTTTCTTCGTGGATGGATTGCAATCCTAATTCTACGGTGAGATAAGTCCGTTTGGAAAGTTCTTCTAGATAGTCCAAACATTCATCTGTAATAGAATCTGGTCGCGTTGCAATTGCTAATCCGATGACTCCCGGTTGCTTTAAAATTAACTCGTATTTTTCTTTTAAAATAGAAAGAGGCGCATACGTGTTGGTGCGGGCTTGAAAATAACCAATGTATTTCCCAGTGGGCCACTTCTTTTGCATCATGAAAACGCCATCTTGAAATTGTTTTAATAGGTGATCATTTTTTCTTCCGGCAAATTCACCGCTACCGAGTTTAGAACAGTAAATACATCCACCAGTTCCAACAGTTCCATCGAGATTAGGACAAGAAAAACCTGCGTTTAAACTGATCTTAAATACTTTGGTATGAAATTTTTGTTCATATGCGTAAGTAAGAGTATGGTATCTTTTGTTCGTGTTTGAATATATAAATGGATTCATGTAAAGCCTCCTTCATTTCTTATGATATCATTTATCGAAGTTTTTTTGTGAAAAAATAATGAAAAAAGCGAAAAAAAGACAAAAAACCTTTATATTATAAGGCAATTGTGATATGATGAGTAAGGAGGTAAAATATGAAAAAGTATGGTTTATTAAAAGCATTAGGAATTGTATTTTTAATTTTCGTTGTACTTTCTTGGTTAATTCCAATTGGAAGTTACTCAAGTGGAACATTTGCACTAGATGTAACAGCACCTGTAGGATTGTTTGATCTTATCCGTGTTCCATTACTTACAGTTAGTAACTATGCCATTTATGGAATTATCGTACTTTTGATTGGTGGACTTTACGGAGTCATGAATCAAAGTGGAGTATATACAAAATTACTAAATGCAATGACGAAGAAGTTTAAAGGGCACGAAAAAAGATTTTTAATTCTTAGCATTGTATTATTTGCAATCTTATCATCTATCTCAGGATTAAATTTTGCAATCTTGGTGATCGTTCCATTATTCATTAGTGCAATTTTATTACTTGGATATGACAAGATGACAGCACTTATGGCAACGATTGGTGCAATGATCGTTGGAACCATTGGTTCTACATATGGATTTAATGTATGTGGATATGTCAATTATTATTTTGGAATCGATGTTCACAATAGTATTTTGTTTAAAATTGCGATGTTAGCTGTTACTACGATCGTATTTATCTTATACGTAACGAGTGCGAAACGTCTTAAGAAAATTGAAGTAAAAGAAAAAGCTAAAGCAGAGAAGAAGACTACGAAAGCCGTGAAGGCAGAGAAAAAATCAACTAAGAAGGAAACTGCTAAAAAAACAGCTAAAAATACAAAGGCAGCAAAAGAGAAGAAAGTGGTTGCAACTAAGGCAGAAACAACAAAAGAAGATAAGATTTCTATTCCTCTTTATAATGAAAAAGATGAGAAAAAGAAGAGTATTTGGCCACTTGCCATCGTACTTATTTTAACATTTATTTTCTTATTAGTTGCAATGTTTAACTGGCGTTATGGATTTGGAGTTACACTTTTCGAAGAAGTTTATGAATCTATTATGGCTGTTGAAATTAAAGGATATGCAATCTTACAAAACATTCTTGGAAGTTTGAGTCCTCTTGGGTATTGGACGATTACAGAGCTTGGAATGGTATTAGTCATTCTTACATTACTCATTGGATGGTTATATAATGTAAAATTCAAGGATGGATTAGATGCATTTATCGAGGGAGCTAAAGAGGTTCTACCAGTAGCTATTTATGTGACAATTGCAAATATTATTATGGCACTTGTCGTAAATATCCAAACATCAGGAAATCTATTCTTAACGATTAGTGATTTCTTACTCAATATGACAACTGAATTTAATTTCTTGACAACTTCATTAGTTGCAGCAATTGGAAGTTTATTCTACAATGACTTCCCATACTTATTAAATTCACTAGTTACAACATTGGGAACGAGATTTACAGATGCTACTATTTATCCAGTTATTGGATTGATTATGCAATCATTCTATGGACTTGTTATGTTGATCGTGCCAACAAGCTTAATGTTAATTGCTGGATTATCTTATTTAAAAATATCATACAAAGAATATTTAAAATATGCTTGGAAACTATTCTTACAATTATTTGTTGTAATTGTTGCCGTCATTATTGTAATGTTCTTATGTATCTAAAAGAGAATCAAAAGATTCTCTTTTTTTTTGTCAAAAGTGTAAAGCAAGATGGAAAAAAATGTCATATTTTGTCTTTGCAGTAAAATCTATTACCTAGAAATGTTATAATATGAGTGTAATATAAGAAAGGTGGAGACATATGAAAGATTTAAAAATATTTCAATATGGATGTGGAAAGATGAGCGTATATACAATGCGCTATGTCATTGAAAATGGTGGAAAGATCATAGGAGCAGTTGATATCAATCCTGATGTCATAGGAAAAGATATCGGGGAAGTGATGGGAACTGATAAAGTTGGAGTCATCATAGAGGATGCAAAAAATGCAGAAAAAATACTTACAGAATTAAAGCCAGATTGTGCGATCGTTACGACGATGAGCTTACTATCAGATCTCGAAGAAGCTCTTATGACATGTGCAAAATGTGGAGTGAATGCAATTACAACTTGTGAAGAGGCATTCTATCCAATGAATTCTAATCCTACTTTGACAAACAAAATCGATCAATTAGCAAAAGAAAATAATTGTACGATTACAGGAAGTGGATATCAAGATGCGTTCTGGGGAAATTTAATTACGACATTGGCTGGTGCAAGTCACAACATTACTAAGATCAAGGGAAGTTCTTCTTATAATGTAGAAGATTACGGGATTGCGCTAGCAAAAGCTCATGGTGCAGGTTTATCGAAGGAAGAGTTTGAAAAAGAGATCGCATCAGCAGATGAAATAACGGATGAAGAAAGACAAAAAGTAATTGAAAGTGGAGCATATGCACCATCATATATGTGGAATGTCAATGGATGGCTTTGCGATAAATTGGGACTTACTGTAGTAAGCCAAAGACAAAAATGCGTGCCACAATTCAACGATTACGATATCGAATCTAGTACGCTTGGTATGACAGTAAAAGCTGGTATGGCAACAGGAATGAGTGCAGTGGTTACAACTGAGACAAAAGAGGGGATCACATTAGAAACTGAATGTATTGGAAAGGTATACAACAAAGATGAATTCGATCGCAATGAGTGGACGATTTATGGAGAACCAGATACGACGCTTGTGATCGAAAAACCTGCTACTGTAGAGTTGACTTGTGCAACGACTGTAAATAGAATTCCGGATGTAATCAAAGCAGATGCTGGATTTATTCCAACTTCACGTATGGGAGAACTAAAATATATCAAATAAAAAGAAGTTTTGAAACTTCTTTTTTTATTGACAGATTGATCCAGAATTTGTTAACATTGCTTGGTATTTTTCGATTGGAATTTCATCACCTTCAAAAATATCAGGGTTGATTTTTTTTAGTTCTGCCTTGTTTATGTCGTTAAATGGCATTTCAATGGTATAGACAATTTGACTTTCATCTTCTATTAAATTTGTTTTTACGTCTTTATAATTTTGTTTATAATCTTGTTCCATTGCTTCTAACGAGCTTTTGACATGTGTAAAGTCAGTATCGTCAAAGCTAGCACTATATACGCTAGATGTTCTAACGGAAGAGACATTGGTTCCATCGCTAGAATAAATGTGATTTTCGTTGGTTAATGCATAGATATCATATCTGAGATCTTCTCGACATGTCATGACTTCTGTTTCTTTTGTTGATGTTTGATGATTGCAGCCACAGAGAATCGCAACCCCAAGGAAAACGATGACTATCTTTTTCATTTTCCACCTCGCTATCTTTTCTGATTATATCACATAATTTATCATAAAAAAACCGTTCTTTTATGGTAAAATGATAGTGTGGTGTTAGATATGAAATATAAGATCAATGGAATAGAATACGATGTTGTAATAGAAAAAAAACATAATAAAAATTTATATATACGCGTGAAAAACGATGGGAAAATATATGTATCTTGTCCGTTTTTTACTTCGAAGTCTTGCATTAAAAAATTGTTGGATGAAAACGAAAAACAACTATTGAAGATGATATCGCATCAATTAGAACAGCAAAAGAGAGATGAGGAATTCTATTATTTAGGTCAAAAATATGATATAATTATTGTGCCGACATTAGATAAAATCGAATGGAAAGAAACACGTATTTATGTGCCTAGTAAAAAGAAATTAGATGCATGGTGTGATCTAGAACGAAAAAGAATATTTCAAAAACGGTACGACGATATTTATCATAATTTTAAAGAAAACGTCTTATATCCAAAATTGAAAATTCGTTCGATGAAGACGAGATGGGGGGTATGTAATCGCAAGAGCAAGACGATTACATTGAATGCAAAGTTATTATCTTATCCACTCGAGTGTTTAGATTATGTGATTATTCATGAACTTTGTCATCTAGTACATTTTGATCATTCAAAAAACTTCTGGAATCTCGTAAGTGTTTATTGTCCTGAATATAAACGAATTAGAAAAATGTTAAAAGGTTAGGCAACAGCTATAACCCATAACCCAAGAACAGTAGAAGCGTACGACAAGATATTAAAGTGGGAACGATACCCACTTTTTAAAGCAAAAGGAGGTGTATCATGAAAAAAATATTGTGGATTTTACCAATCATCTTTCTGTTATGTGGATGTGAGATGCAGATGTCTGAAGCACAGAGAGAATATCAAGACGATGTAAGACAACTGGAGGAAAAAAAGGTAAAGAATTTCGATCAAGACTTTCCTTTTGAAATAGAAGTGTCTATCGATTCTTTAGTGGAAGGAGAACTCGTATATAGTGTTGTGATCGATCAGCCCAAGATACCAATGAAAAACATCAAGGCACTCGTCGTTCACGACGCAAAGACGACAGATATTTTCCCAAGTGTGGGAATTTTTGATACACCTTTAAATTTAATTCCAAACGAAGTAGACCAAGAGAAGAAAAATGTAAAGGGGATTGCTCTGGTTGGATATATAGAAACTGATAAGAGTGTAGGAGCTTTTCACATGAATGTTAGAGTGTTAGTATCATATGAGGACGAAGAGGGAAAACGTCATCAAATATATAGTTATCACAAAATATGATTCTTTTTTTAAAGGATACTTGCTATGATCATATTGGTGATAGGATGAAAGTAAAAGTAATAGATGAGGGACATGAAAAAGATTTAGAAGAAGCAGTAAATAAATTTTTAGATGAACTAGATGGAGAGCTGATCGATATTAAATTTCAGGTCGCTGTCAGTTCGTTTTCAGAGGAACAAATTTATTGTTTTTCAGCAATGATTATATATCGATAGATAGGTTGTGAGGTATGAAGAAAAATACGTTTTTAGAAGGAGCAATGATAGCGACGATCGGAATTATTTTGTGTAAGATCATAGGTCTTGTATATGTTATTCCTTTTTATGCAATCATCGGAACACAAGGAGGGGCTTTGTATAGTTATGCATATTCTATTTATGCGATTTTCTTAAGTCTTTCCAATAGTGGAATTCCCGTTGCTGTCAGCAAGGTAATTAGTGAATATAATACACTTGGTTATGTCAAGGCAAAAGAGAGGGCATTTCAAATGGCATCTCTTGTCATCATTGGACTTGGAATTTTCTTTTTCCTCGTTCTCGTGATTTTCGCACCTACGATTGCAAGTATAATTTTAGGAGACATTCAAGGTGGAAATACATTAGAGGGAGTTACACTAGTCATTAGAATTGTCGCAACCGCACTTTTAATTGTACCGATCGAAAGTGTAACGCAAGGTTATTTTCAAGGGCATAAAATTATGGTGCCTCCAACGATGGCTAATGTCATAGAACAATTGGTCCGAGTCATCGTCATCGTCGCAGGAAGTTTTGTCGCTTTACAAGTATTTCATCTATCTTTAGAAACAGCTGTTGGAATCGCCGTGTTTGGTGCGACGATCGGTTGTTTGGTCGCGTATTTTTATTTGCTACGTGTCCTTAAGAAAAATAAAAAGAAGATAGAAGAAACTGCGTTGGTAGCAAGTCATGAACCGAGAATTTCAAGAAAGACCATTTTAAAGAAAATTATATATTATGCACTTCCTTTTGTCATGATCGATGTTATGAATTCCGCATACGGAATGGTCGATACATTGACTGTCGTATCAGGGCTTACAGATTTAGGATATGATGCGGTTACAACGGAAACGGCAATTGGTGTAATTGCAACATGGGCAACGAAGTTGAATATGATCGTCGCATCGATTGCCCTGGGAATTACCGTGAGCTTAATTCCAAATATCGCAAGTAGTTATGTTAAGAAGAACTGGAAGGGCGTTAGTCGTAAGATGAACCAAGCGTTACAGGCACTTTCTTTAACGACGATTCCAATGGCATTTGGACTTAGCTTTTTAGCCGCTCCTGTTTGGGTAATCTTTTATGGATATAATGCGCTCAGTATAGATATTTTTAGGTTATATATTATCCAAGCAATTACATTCTCTTTCTATACGACTCTTGTGAATTTAATTCAGACGATGAATCGAACAAAACTAGGAATGGGTATTTTAGGTGGAAGCTTTATCGTGAAATATCTTTTAAATGTTCCAATCATGAGACTTTGTTACTCTATAGGAATTCCTGCTTATTACGGACCAATTTTCACAACCTTATTAACACAATCTATATCAGTTTTATTGATATTGATTATTATGAGAATAGATTATCAAGTCGCTTATCGTAAAACGATTGTACTGACAATGAAAGTATTACTGATTACGGGAGTTATGATAGGAATATTAAGTATTATGAATTTATTTGTTCCTGTAGCTGTACAGTCTAGGTGGATTGCTATTTTGATTACGATTTTATATGCTGGAGTAGGGGCAGTGATATATTGTATTCTCGGATATCGTCATCGTGTATTCCAAGAAGTATTTGGGAACGATATTTTAGACAGAATTTTGAAGAAACTACATTTGAAGAAGGCGTAAGCCTTTTTTCTTTTTTCTACTATTTTAATTATTTTAGTACTTGACAATGTAAGATAGTTGATATACAATGATACTGACGAGGTGGTACTATGAATGTTCAGTTCAAAAAAGGAGTACTAGAATTGATTGTGTTGTTATCAGTTCATAAGAAAGATCGCTATGGCTATGAATTGATGACAGAGGTTTCTAAAATCGTGGATATCAATGAAGGAACAATTTATCCTTTATTGAAGAGATTAACAAATGAAAAGTACTTTGATACATACTTAGTAGAGTCGACAGAAGGGCCACCCAGAAAATATTACAGGTTAACTGTATTAGGAGAGGAAAGAATGAAAGAATTAAAAGCAATATGGTTAGATTTTTCAAGTTCTGTAAATCAGTTTATTGAGGAGAGTGAGAGTCATGACGAAAAAGCAGTTTTTGAATAGGTTAGAAAAAGAGTTAAATATATTAGACGAACATGAAGTAAAAGATATTATTAACGAATACAATGATATTATCGAAGAAAAGATTAAGCATGGACAAAAGGAAAAAGATGCGGTTGCTGAAGTAGGAGATGTCGAGAGTTTAGCAAAAGACATTTTAAGTGCATATAAAGTGAATCCAAATTACAAGAAAAAAGAAGATGATGAATTTACTCAAAGTGCGAAAAAGTTAGGGGAAGATTTTGATTCTTTTATCAAGAAGGGTGCAGAGAAGGCTTCGGAAATAACGCAAAATGTAGTAGATACAATGCGTGAAAACAATCAAGAGTTGACAATCGAGTTTATATTTGAATTATTATTTAAAGCAATCGCATCTCTCGTCATTATGGCAATCGCGTCTCTACCTTTTATGTTAATCCGTGCGCTAGGAATCAATATCTTGGAAATGATGATTTATCCATTAGATTCTATTTTAGGATTCTGTTGGTCTTTTATCGTAGGAATTTTATATGTTGTATGTTGTGCGTTTATATTTCTTGCGATGTTTAAACAATACTTTACAAAATCACAATCTAACCATGAGAAAAAAGGTAAAAAAAAAGAAGCAATGAAAAAGAATGAAGACAACTTGGAAAAAAAAGATGTAAAAAATTCTAAGCAAGAAGATAAAAAAGTACCTGAAATCAAAGTGCAAAGAAGTACAGTTTCAAATACGATTTCCGATGTGATCGTCAGTTTAGTAAAAGTGTTTGTCATCTTAATTTCTATTCCTTTGATGATATGGGTTGGATGCGTTGGATTCGGAATCGCATTTATCATATATCTTATTATTACAGGATTTCCAATTTATTCAGTTTTCGTTTTAACAATTGGTGTCTTTGTGGTTTCTCTATCTGTTTTGAACATGATTTTCTCATTGGTTTTTAATCGTAAAAAGATCTATGTGTGGCCATTTTTTGTAGGACTTGGAATGATGCTTGTGGGTGGATTTATGACTTTTGATTATGTGTTAAGATTTGAATATATTGATACATTACCAAAAAATGAATATCAGACAAAAATAGATACTATCGATGTAACAGTAAATGAAAATCAATGGCCAATCACTATTTCTACAAATAGTGGATGGGTTTCAGAAATCGTAGCAGATGAAACGATGACGACAAATCAAATGAAAGTAAAAGTAGAATATTATGATGATTTCGTCACGATGAAAGAATTATCAACCACAGTGGAAAATGATCCAGTTTGTGATAGTGACGCGATGGGAAATCCAACAGATTGTTTCTATATATATCAAATTAGAAATGAATCTGTCGATGGATGGAATGTGTATCGAGAGGTAAAATCAGATATTATCGATCATTTTCAAGATCATAAAATTTATAGTTATCGTGATTTAACTGTTCCAAAAATTACGATTTATGTAAATCCAGTCAATCAAAATAGAATTCGTTATTGGTAGTAGAAGAAAGAATAAAACTTCTTTCTTTTTTTTGCAGGAAATATCACTTTTCTTTTGAAAGATATTAGTAAGGTGATCATATGAAGAAATTTTTAATAGGATGTATTCTAGTTAGTTTGTTTTTTCTAACAACAGTGTCTGCAAAGGAAGAAATATATTATGGAGAGTATGGACCATTTCATGATTGGTCGATGGAACAAATAGGAGAAAGTGATACGGTTCAAGTAGAATATGAAAAAAGATATCGCTGGTATTATGATGAGATAACTTACGGAGATTATACTTTGTTAGGAGATGTTACAGATGAATATCCAAAACAAGATTTAAAACAATCTAAACAGGGAGATTGGTCAGATTGGAGTATGCAGCAACCAGAAAATATGGAAAAACGACAGATAGAAAAAGAGCAGTTGTATCGTTTTCGAACGATGCGGCCAATCAGATATATTTATTTTTATGATGCGGAAGGATCTGGAGAACGTTTAAACATCCCAGAGATACGTATCTATGCGAAAGGTCAGAAAGTCGATTATCGGGCAACTTGTGATACTTGTAGTTCCAATTTGGTTGATGGAATTCAAGATGGAAATACAAAAGATCTTGGAAATGAAATGATGGAATCATCCACGTTGATTCTCGATTTACAAAAAGAGTATGATATTGATGATATTAGTGTGGAAATTTATCTATATGATACAGGAAAGAGTGCAAAAAGATTAACTTATGGTTTTACCGATACAACAGAGGTTCCTACTCAATTTTTTGTGTATAATCCCTTTAAAGCAAAGTTTACTAGCGACACAAAGGACGATATTTGTCAAATAGAATTTACATCTTTTTCTCTACAGATGGGAAATCCTAAATGGAGAGAATTTCAGTATTCTAAAGAAGCGGTAAATAAGACAATCACAACGGAAGTGTTATATGGAATATTTTATCGTTATCGTGATACTTATTATCGTCAGTATAGGAAAACAAGACATGAAACAGAAGCGTACACTAAAGAAAAACCAGAGCAGTATCAACATAAGATAAAAGATGACTATCAAGAATGGTATCGCTATCGTACGAGAGATAAAGTAGTGTTATCTGGAGACTGGATTATTACGGAAGAAGATTTTTCCATCGATTCTTTCATTAAGGAAAAAACGAGAGAAGTTACATTTCAAACGGATTTAGATCTTTCGAAGAATGGAGTTTACGATATTGTTTTCGATTTAGGATTTAAAAAAGTAAAAAAGAAAATTGTTGTCGATATTTTAAAAAACGATCAAAAACAGTATCAGGAAGTTCAAGAAGAAATAAAATTGATCGAGCGGGATATCGAAAAAGTAAGTAGACTTAACGATTCTAAAGAAAGAGAGGGTCGGTTATCCAAATTGAGGGAACAGGCGATAAAATTATATGAGCAAAGAAAAGAATTAAAAGATAAACTCTCTTTTCCGAATAAAAAGATAGGAATCGATGCTAAGATGTGGTGGTATTTATTATTCATTCTTTTAATATTCTTAATATTCTATCTTGCATATAGAAAGTACAGGTATGAAAAAAGATAAATTTTGTCAATTGAAAAGGAATTCTAGTTTTGTCGAATTTGTATAAAAGGAAAAAATTGTGTGCTACATTAGATAGGCGAGGTGAAGAACATGTTAGAGATAGATATGGAGTACCGAAAGGGTGTGTTGTTTATTCGATTGATCGGTGAGTTGATCGAAAGTACGATTCCTGTGCTTGAACAAGAAGTTACTCACGTGATGAAAGATTATGGCATTGGGAATATTGTATTTAATGTGGAAGGGCTTGATGTGATCGATATGAGAGGAATCAATGCGTTACTGAAACATTATGAACTTGCGAAAGCGAGTCATGGAAGAGTGATGTTATGTGGATTAAAAAATGATTTAGTAAAACATAGAATAGAAAATAGTCATTTATTAAACTATATGTATGAAACGAGCGATGAATTGACAGCTCTTTCCTATATGAGTTATTGATATGAACAATGAATTTATCAAGCAGTATGAAAATTTGATTTATTCTATGTTTCGCTATTTTGATTATTATCCTTATAAAGAAGATTTGTTTCAACAAGGTGTGATTGGACTTATGAAGGCATATGAAAACTACGATCCTAATATGAATGTTAAATTTTCTACTTTCGCATATTCACATATATGGGGAGAAATGAATAAGTTAGTAGCAGAAGATAAAACGATGAAAGTAAGTCGTAATATCCGAAAATTAAATTTAAGGATAGAACGTGCCATGATTGTTTTGGCACAGACTTATGGAAGAGAGCCAAGCGTGGAAGAACTTGTGGATTATCTTGGTGTTACACCTTACGAAATTAGAGAGGCACTTATGAGTCGGCAACCGACGAGGAGTATCGATGAACCGATCTGTATGGATGGAAAAGAGATGTCGTTGCATGAGACGATTGCTGATAAAAGAGAAACTCATATCGATGAATTACTGGCTTTAAAAGAACAACTTCAACAATTGACAGACGAGGAAAAACGTCTGATCGAAGCGAGATATATGGAAGATATGACACAATCTGAGGTTTCTAAAATATTAGGAATGAGTCAGGTACAAGTATCGAGAAAAGAAGACAAAATAAAATGTAAGATGAGAACAGGACTATTAAATTAGTTCTGTTTTTTGTACGAGCGTATAAAAATCAGAAATGTTTTCATAATAGAGTTAGGAGGAATATTATGGAAAAGAACAAGTATAAAGATCTAGTAGCACAACATACGCCAAAAGAACCTCGTCTTTATCATGGAATGATTGCTTTTTTAACAGGAGGAATGATGGGAGTGATCGGACAATTCTTAATCGATATCTATTCATATTACTTCCATATTTCAACTTCGAATGCTTCTGTCTTTATGATCATTACGCTCGTATTTGCAGGGTGTTTGTTAACGGCACTTGGCTTTTTTGATAAATGGGTTAGTTTTGCTAGAGCTGGGTTAATTATACCAATTACGGGATTTGCGCACGCTATGATGAGTGCGGCATTAGAGTATCGAAAGGAAGGACTGGTTACAGGAATTGGAGCTAACATGTTTAAATTAGCAGGATCCGTGATTATCTTCGGAGTCGTCAGTGCTTACATTGTAGGTTTTATTCGGTTGATAGTGTTAGGAGGATAAATATGACAATTCGCTATAAAAATGTATATATCAATGAAACAAGTACGATAACGGGTCCTTACGAACAAAAAGGACCGCTCAATAATTATTTTGACAAAAGTTACGATGATCTTTATTTTAAACAGCCGACTTGGGAGCAAGCGGAATCTAAATTGATCGAAGAGAGTGTAGATTTACTTCTTTTAAAAATAGGAAAGACTAGATTTGATGTGGATTTATTTATATCAGGTGATTTGTTAAACCAAATTACCGCATCAAACTACGCCGCAAGTCGTCTTGGTATTCCTTTTTTAGGAGTATACAGTGCTTGTGCAAGCAGTGTTGAAGGTCTCATCATTGGTGCGAATATGATAGAGTCAAAAATGATTAAAAACTGTATTACGAGTGTTTCTTCGCACAACAATGCGGCAGAAAAACAATTTCGTTATCCAGTAGAATACGGAGGACCTAAACCGAAGACGGCAACCATTACAGCAACAGGGAGTGCTAGCGCTTATTTAAGTTATAATAAAGCAAATATTAAAGTAGATAGTGCCACGATAGGAACGGTGCAAGATTTAGGGATGAAAGATGTGTTTCACATGGGAGCAGTTATGGCACCAGCAGCTGCACATACTTTGTATCAACATCTAAAAGATACGAAAAGGGAAATAGGATATTATGATTTGATTTTAACAGGAGATCTAGGGGATTATGGGAAACAAATTCTAATTGATTTTATGCAGACAGAGTATAATATCACGTTAAAAAATTATGAAGATACAGGATGTCTATTATATGATGTGGAAAGTGAAGATCGTATGGCGGGTAGTAGTGGTCCTGCATGTGCTCCACTTGTCACATATAGTTATATTTTTGACAAGATGAGAAAAAAAGAATATCGACATGTGCTATTGATTGCAACTGGTGCTCTCATGTCGCCGACGATGGTGAATCAGAAGTTATCTATTCCAAGTATCGCACATGCTATTAGTTTGGAGGCGATTGAATGATCTATGTCTATTCATTTTTGTTTGCAGGATTTGTTTGTTTACTTGGTCAAATCATTTTAGATAATACGAAATTAACCCCTGGACATGTAACAACATTATTTGTTGTAATCGGAACATTTTTAGATATGTTTGGATTTTACGACAAAGTTATTTTATGGGTTGGTGGTGGTGCATTGGTTCCAATTACAAGTTTTGGACATTTACTGATTCATGGTGCTCTTGCTCGTGCTAGCGATATTGGTATTATGGGGCTTGCAATGGGAATGTTTGATTTAACATCTACGGGAATTATTGCCGCCATTGTATTTTCCTTTATCTTTGCACTGATTTTTAAGCCGCGTGACTAAAATTTGACAAATATAAAAAATATGATAGAATATCTTCTCAAGAAAGAGGGGATATTATGACAAAGCCTACAATTGATCCATACTTAGAAGAACTTTTAAAAGCAAATGGATATTATGGTAATATAGAAGAAGATATATTAGAAGAACCAGAAGAAGAGGATGTTATGGAGGAACCAGAAACAAAAGAACCTGTAACTTCAGATCCATCTATCACACTTCACATGATGTCTAAAAATGATCATTATTTAAAACAAATGAAACTGTACCGTAACTCGGGAATCATGAGTGGAATTATGTGTCTTGGATCTTTACTTTCTTATACTTACACACTTCCGATGGATTCGACGCCATCAGCAGGAATGTTGAAAAGTATTACTATTGGAATGTCAGCTTTGGCATTCGCTCGTACTGCATATTGCTTTCATAAAAGAAGTGATTATAGTGGAAAATGTGTTAAGAAAAAAGAAGAAAATATCGTAAAGAACAAAATAAAAGAAAAAGTTAATAAATGGTAAAATATTAAAGACAAAAAGCAATATAGAAAATATAATACAATGATGTATTATATTTTTTGTTTACTCTGCCAATACTTGTATTCAAGTAGTAGATTTAGTACAATATAATAAGTGGAAGGTGAATGTATGGAAGTAGCAATAAAAATAGATTCGAGAAAGGTAAAACCAGGAGATACTTTTTTAGCTTTGCGTGGAGTTGATACAGATGGACACCAATACATCGATAAAGCAATCGAAAACGGAGCGACTAAAATTATATGTGAAGAAGGAAACTATGAGGTAGAAACTGTAATTGTCGACGATACTTTAACTTATTTGATCAATTATTTAAAAGAAAATTATGATAGAGAGATATCGAGTTTAAAGCTCATTGGAATTACAGGTACAAACGGAAAGACGACGAGTGCATTTCTCCTTCACAATGCATTAAATAAAGTAGGAAAAAAAGCAGCTTATGTTGGAACTGTTGGTTTTTATATTGGGGATAAAATCAGAAGTTTGCCAAATACAACACCAAACATATTAGAACTATATAATATTTTCCTTTTTTGTGTAGAGCAAAAGGTAGAATATGTCGTATTAGAAGTAAGCAGTCATGGACTTTGTAGACGCAGAGTAGAAGGATTAGAATTCGATTATGCGGTATTTACTAACTTGACGCAGGATCATTTGGACTTCCATAAGACGATGGAACAGTATGCACTTGCGAAACAAAAGTTATTTCACATGTTAAAACCAAATGGAATCGCAATTGTAAATGCGGATGATGCATATAAAGATGTGTACTTGCTTCCAGAGAATCATAATATTACATATGGATTTCAAAGTGGTGATTACCAAGTTATAAAACACCATATGAATCACATTCATACGACATTTACATATCGCCACTTAGGAAAAGAATATGATGTCGTATCACCGATGCTAGGAGATTACAATATTTATAATCTACTTGTTACGATCGTAGTTTTAACAGAGTTAGAAATTGATCCTGAGACATTATTAAGTGTCATACCGACTTTGAAAGCGCCTGCTGGTCGCATGGAGACGGTACCATATAAATCAAATAATATTATCATCGATTATGCACATACACCGGATGCAGTCGAAAAGATTATTACGACGGTAAAACCGCTGACGAAAGGAAAGATATTTGTAGTCTTTGGCTGTACTGGAGATCGAGATCGTTTAAAAAGACCGCTTATGACGAATTTGGTAACCAAGTTAGTTGACTATGCGATTATTACAATTGATGATCCTCACAATGAAGATCCAAATCAGATTGTCGATGATATGATCAAAGGTTTAAAACAATCAAATTACGAAGTGATCTTAGATCGTGGGAAGGCGATAGCTCGTGGTATCGAGTTATTACAAGAAAATGATATTTTATTGATTCTTGGAAAAGGGCATGAGGAAGTAATCATATATAAAGATCAGAGAATTCCGTTCAATGATAGAAAAGAAGTGGAAAAATATTTAAAAGAAAAAGAAACGTCAGGAGCAAATATGTAATGGTGATAAAAATAAAAGAAGATGAAGTTCAAATAATAGATCATGAAAAAATCATCGGAAGATTATGTTTTGAGGAAGAGGAAGAACTGATTGTCGTAACGCATACATATGTCGATGAAGCTTATCGAGGGAAACATTTAGCGCAAAAACTGATGGAGGCTTTTATCACTTATTTAGAGCCACTTCAAAAAAAGTGCGTTCCGCGTTGTAGCTATGCTGCATATTGGTTTCAAAAGCATCCTGAAAAACAATATCTTGTGAAATGAAATCATGTAGGGCAATAGAGAAATCTATTGCTTTTTTGAACCATTCGCCTAGGAGTTACATAAAATACACCGAGAGGTGATATTTTGAAATACAAAACGGATTCTAGAAAAGTGAAAAAAGGTGATATTTTTGTCGCACTACGTGGAGTAAATCACGATGGACACTCCTATATTGAGGATGCGATTAAAAAAGGGGCTAGTAAAGTTGTAGTAGAAGAAGGATTATATTCGGTTGAGACATATATAGTAAAAGATACACATGAATATTTAGTACAAACTTTAAAAAATGAATATTATGATCAAATTAAGGATTTAAAACTCATTGGAATTACGGGTACGAACGGGAAAACGACAAGTTGTTATCTCATTCATCAAGCATTAAATAGACTTGGTAGAAAGTGTGGGTACATTGGAACCATCGGTTTTTATATCGATAAAAAAATATGTGATCTATCCAATACGACACCAGATATTCTAGACTTATATGACATGTTATTGACATGTAAAAAAGAAGGCTGCGAATTTGTCGCAATGGAAGTCAGTAGTCACGCTTTGGATATGAATAGAGTAGAAGGATTAGAATTTGATTATGTCGTATTTACAAATTTAACACAGGATCATTTAGATTATCATGGCAATATGAAAAATTACGCACTTGCGAAGCAAAAGTTATTTCGAAAACTAAAAGGGCAAGGAAGATGTTTTATCAATGTGGATGATGGTTATCATCACTATTTTTTACTTCCTGAAAATCATAATGTTACATATGGATTTCACAATGGTGACTATCGAATTACGAATATGACATATAGTTTAGGGCATACTGATTTTGTCGTTTCCAACGGAGCTGAGAAAACGTATCAAATGAAGTTAATTGGGAAGCATAATTTATATAACATGCTCGTTGTTATTATGCTGCTAGAAGATTTAAAAATAGATGAAAATGAGATAAGAAAAACAGTTTCTCTACTGGAAGAACCCCGAGGACGGATGGAATGCGTACGTTATCACGATGCACTTGTGATTGTCGATTATGCTCATACACCAGATGCGGTTTTAAATGCCATTCGTGCAGTATTAGAAATTCCGCATGGAAAAATTTATACGATTGTTGGTTGTGGTGGAGACCGAGATCGAGCGAAGAGACCTGAGATGGCAAAAATCGCTACGGATTTATCAGATTATGTAATTTTTACAAGTGATAACCCAAGGCATGAAGATCCGGAACGTATTTTAGAGGGTATGGAACATGGACTTGACAATACAAACTATGAAAAGATTGTAAATAGACAAGAAGCGATCGATAGGGGTATACAAATGTTACAAAAAAGTGATATACTGTTATTGCTTGGAAAAGGGCATGAAACTTATCAAGTCATAGGAAATGAAAAAATACATTTTGACGATATGGAAGAAGTAAAAAAAATAATTAAATAGAGGTGATATCGTGCTAATACTTGCAAAGGCGATACTGGCGATGATGATAGGATTTATCTTGTCGGTAATTATGGGAATCATTTTAATCCCACTTTTAAAACGATTGAAAATAAAACAGAAGGTAAGTATCTTTTTAAAGAAACGTCATCAGGAAAAAAATGGAACACCAACCATGGGAGGACTTATTTTCATTGTTCCAACGATCTTGACGGTTGTTATTCTTCTGTTTATGAATAAAATTGAGTTGACTGAAAATTTATTTATCGTTATGTTTGTCTTTATTGCTTATGCAGTATTAGGCTTTATCGATGATTATTTGAGTATTAAACGTGGTCATAATGAAGGGTTAACAGAAATTCAAAAACTATTTGGTCAGTTGTTAATCGCATTGATTTTCTTTTATATTTTTATGAGAAGCGGATCTTCTCCAGTATTAGATATTCATACACTTGGAATTAAGATTAACATGGGGTGGTTCTATGGTATCTTCTTATTGTTTGTTTTAGTTGCTAGTAGTAATGCGGTCAATTTGACGGATGGATTAGATGGTTTAGCAGGTGGATTATCGGCGATTGCTTTCTTGGCTTTTGCGCTCATTAGTTGGAATTCTAAATATATTGCTGGTAGTGAAGACATTGCAATTTTCTGTTTTATCTTAGTTGGTTCGTTATTAGGATTTCTATTATTTAATACACATCCAGCGAAGGTGTTTATGGGGGATACTGGTTCCTTAGCTCTCGGTGGAACGCTTGCTTCTGTTGCTATTATTACGAGTCATGAAGTTACTTTAATTATCGTAGCAGGTGTATTTGTTGTAGAGACGCTTACTTGTATCATTCAAATGGTTTCTGTTCGTTATTTTCATCGCAAAGTGTTTTTGATGGCTCCACTACATCATCATTTTGAAAAACTTGGATGGGATGAAAGAGATGTCGTAAAAGCATTTTGGACAGTGGGACTGATGCTGAGTATGGCAGCGATAGCGTTTGGAGTTTGGATATAGATGCGAAAGCATCTTTTTTCTTTTTTAAATTGCTTTTCAAATGAATTAAATTTTGATATAATCAAGATATACCAAGAAAAGATATGGGGGATGTTCATGCAAAAAGAAGAAAATGAAGTATTAGAGGAAATTGAAATTATCGATGATTTTGATGACGAAATACCCGTAGAACCACAGAAAAAACAAAATGAAATAGAAGTAGAAAAGAATGAGATTTCAACAACGGAAGAAGGTAAGGTAGATCCAGCGCCTGCGATGACACAGTTACAAGAAGAATTGCGTCGAGAAACACTTACAACTCATCAAGAGGAACAACATATGGATCAACCTTCAAAGCCAGAGCCAGAAGTGATGCCTGCCGACAAAGAGACTCAAGAAGAACCAAAGTCAACTTCTTCTGAACCAACAAGTGATGAAATAAAAGGTAATGAAGAAGTAGAATCAGAACCTAAGATCGATGAAGAGCTGATTCATTCGAGTTTGGAAAACACGATGTTGCTTAACAAGGAATTGCTGAAAGCTGCAGCAGCAGAAACAGTGAAGGAAACTAAGGATGAATCAAAAGAAAACAAAAAGGGAATCATTTTTGTTATCATTATCTTCGGATGTCTTATCGTCTTTACAGCTTTGATTCCATTTATTTTAAAAATGTTCGAATAAAAACTTGAATAGGTGTTTCTATTCAAGTTTTTTAGTGATTTATTTTAGATAACTCTATGATACGATCCATATCATCATCATTGGCCATGATGTTTTTGTGCTTTTGATGACACTTTTCACATTCATAGATAATTTTATAAGTATGCTTAAATTTTTCGATGCCAATCGGTTTTAAAAGTCCTAGACATTGATTGGCACGATCTCCGGGCATGATATCTACATGTTTCGAAAATAGGCAATAAGGGCAGTGATCTCGGGCTGTATAATTTAATTTAGGAACTGCTTTGCCACAATGTTCACATATAAATGATTCATCTTTCATGGTAAAATGTTTCATAAGATCACCTTTTCATAGTATAACACAGATGGAAAATTCTCTCAATATTGTGAGGTATAAAAGAACCTAGCTGATTGGAATCGAATATGATATAATAAGGTGTGAATGGATGTGAGGATATGAATTACAAGATAATGATTCACGAGTTTGAAGGACCATTAGATTTACTTCTTCATTTGATTAAGGAATCAGACATTGAAATATTGGATATATCAGTAGAGGAAATTACGAAACAGTACATGGATTACATTCATGCGATGGAAGAGTTAAATTTGAATATTGCAAGTGAATATTTAGTAATGGCAGCAGAACTACTAGAGATGAAATCAAGAGAACTGCTTCCTCGTAAGAAGCAAGAATTGGAAGACGAATATGAAGAAGATCCCAAAACTCGTCTCATAGAACGTTTATTGGAGTATAAACGTTATAAAGAAGTCACACCAGAACTAAAGGAGCTAGAAGAAAATAGAAAACAAGTTTACACGGCAGAACCATTTGATTTAAAACAATTTCAACAGAATGATAAAGTGTTGATCGACGATGTCAGTTTAGATGATTTACTGATAGCTTTTCAAAAATTTTTAGCTAGAAAAGAATTAGAAAAGCCACTTAGTACAAAAGTGACAAAACGGGAATATTCTGTTAGTACTCGTAGTAGAGAAATTAAAAGTATTTTGAAAGAAAAGGGGAAAATATCGTTTGATGAACTATTCGAAGTTTATACGAAAGATTATTTTGTTGTAACATTTTTATCTATTTTAGATTTGGCTAAGAAACAAGAGTGTCAAATCAAACAAGATCATAATTTCGAAAATATCGAAATCTTAGCAAAGGAGGGGAGGTAACGTGAATCAAAAAGCGCTATTAGAAGGACTTCTTTTTGTAGTCGGAAGTGATGGGATCACTTTAAAGCAAGTAGCAGAACTATTAGAAATAGACGAATCACAGGCACTGGAACTTTTAAATCAATTAGAAGGTGATTATCAATCAGAAACGCGTGGAATCCATATATCTCTATTTGGAGATACTTTTAAATTGACGACGAAAAAGGAACATAAGGAAGTGTATCAGAAGTTAGTAGAAGAGATGGATCAGTCGTTTTTAAGTCAGGCTGCACTTGAAACTTTAGCGATCATTGCTTATAATGAACCGGTAACACGTGTACAAGTCGATGAGATTAGAGGGGTAAGTAGTAGTCATATGATCCGCAAGTTGTTAAATAAAAATTTAATACAGGAAGTTGGAAAATCGGATTTGCCGGGTAGACCAAACTTGTATGGGACAACGAAGCAGTTTTTAGATTATTTTGGACTAAAGAAAAAAGAGGATTTACCTCAACTAGATCCGGTGGAAGAAAAAATAGAAGAAACGGATTTATTTCAATCTAGATACAAAGAAGACAAATAAAGGAAGCTTGTGAATGCTTCTTTTATTATTTATCTATGAGAATTATAGTGATTTAAGATCGATATTGTTGTGAAATAAGTATACAAAAACTCGAACTATAAAGGTTCGAGTTTAGTATCAATATGGTGCTCGTGGCCGGACTCGAACCGGCATGGTATTGCTACCAATGGATTTTGAGTCCATCGCGTCTACCAATTTC
>CALVIX010000007.1 GCA_944331895.1 uncultured Bacilli bacterium | reverse complement strand
TAACAATAGTACCATTAGTTTATGCAATTTATATAAATAAAAGCATAAAAAAACAAGACATATAAATTACAATTTATCGAGTAGATTTGTATCTACTTTTTTCTTTGGGTAAAAACATGATATAATATAATAGATTTATGAGGAAGTGATGAAAATGAACAATAATCCAATTAATTGGTATCCAGGACATATGGCGAAGACAAAACGTTTGATTCGCGAAAAGATCGATCAGATTGATGTTGTATACGAAGTGATCGATGCGCGAATTCCTTATTCCTCAAAAATAAAAAATATAGAAGAAGATACGAAAAATAAACCTAGAATTTTGATTATGACTAAAATTGATCTATGTGATATGAATGAGACAAAAAAGTGGATTGCATATTATGAGAGTCTTGGTTATAAAGTATTAGGTGTGGATTTAGAACACGGAAGGAATATCAATCAAATTTTGCAAGCGACAAGAGAGATTATGAAACCATATCAAGAAAAGAGAAAGGAAAAAGGTTTATCTATTCGTAAGACGAGAGTTTTAATTGTAGGAATTCCAAATGCGGGAAAGAGTACTTTGATCAATCGTTTAGTTGGGAAGAAAGCTGTTAACGTTGGAAATAAACCGGGTGTTACGAAATCTCTTGATTGGATTCGAATCAATGATGAGTTAGAATTATTGGATACGCCTGGGGTATTGTGGCCTAAGTTTGAAGATCAAACGGTTGCACTTAATTTAGCGAGTTTAACGGCAATCAAGGAAGAAATTCTTCCAATTTATGATGTCGTTTCACACATTTTGGTTACGCTTTTTAAATACTACCCTAAAACGCTTTCGGAACGCTATGGTATTGAAGAAATCGATATGGAAGATCTCGTTCCAACTTTGGACTTGATTGGGAAACGTAGGGGATGTATCATGCGTGGTGGAGAGATTGATTACGATCGTGTGATGGGGCTTATCTTACAAGATGTCAAAGAAGGAAGAATCAAAGGAATTACGTTTGATCGGTATGATGACCTTGATTAAAAATAACGAGATAGAAGGTAGGAATAAAATGGAATTGAAGACGATCAATGTATTAGCGCTTGCTTATCTAGGGGATAGTATTTATGAAGTTTATGTACGCAAGCATTTGCTTGCAAAGGGAATTGGTAAAGTACAAGAATTACAAAAAGAGGCGATATCTTATGTAAGTGCGAAAAACCAGAGTTTATTTTTACACAATATGATAGAGCAAAATTTTCTTTCGGAAGAAGAGTTGGAAATTGTAAGGCGTGCTAGAAATCACAGAGGGAATAGACATCCAAAAAATACAGATATTGTCACATATAAAGAATCGACAGGATTAGAAGCGCTTATTGGTTATTTAGAATTAAAAGAAGACTATAAACGGATAGAACAAGTGATGACTTTTATATTAGGAGAGTAAATATGTATATATATGGGAAAAATGTAGCAGAGGAAACTTTAAAAAATAATAAAAAAATACACAAAGCATATCTTTATCGAAACTTTCATGACGAAAGGATTATTTCTGCATTGCAAAAAAGAAATGTGTGGATCGAATATAAAGATAAATACGAATTAGATCGACTTGCAAGTGGAAATCACCAAGGTATAATATTGAGTGTTCCAGATTACGAATATTGTCAGTTAGATGATTTAATTGTGAAGGAAGATCCACTTTTAGTTATCTTAGACCATGTTGAAGATCCTCATAATTTAGGTGCGATTATTCGGACTTGTGAAGCAGCAGGAGTAGATGGTATTATTTTACCGAAAAACCGCAGTGTCGAAGTGAATGCGACAGTTATGAAGACGAGTGCTGGTGCATTAGAATATGTTAAAATTGCTCAAGTTACGAATATTGCTCAGACGATGAAAGAATTAAAAAGAAAAGGATTTTGGATCGTTGGAACTGACATGGATGGTATGAATTATAGTGATATTGATTACAAAGGTAAAATGGCTTTAGTTATCGGAAACGAAGGAAAAGGAATGAGTCGAATTGTAAAAGAAAATTGTGACTTTATTGCGAGTATTCCGATGATCGGGAAAATCAATAGTTTAAACGCATCCGTTGCAGCTGGAATTATGATATATGAAGCAGTGCGTTTAAGAAAGTAGGGATATCGTGGAGTATAAAGACTATAATGATAATGAATTGTTATGGTATGTGGCCGAGAAGAATGAGGCGGCTTTAGATATTTTATATAAGAAGTATGAACCATTTATTATAAACTTCGCAAAGAAAATGTTTGAATATTGTAAGTATAGTGGATTAGAAATGAACGATCTTGTTCAAGAGGGAATGTTAGGTTTAAATGATGCGATAACAAAGTTTAACGATCAGAAAAACGTAACATTCTATACGTTTGCTAAGACTTGTATCGAAAGGAAGATCATTAGTTGTGTTGTCTCAACTAGAAGATTAAAGCATCGCATTTTAAATGAATCCATTTCATATGAGACGGATTTGAAAGATGACGGTGGAACGTTAGAATACTTACTTCGAGATAATAAACATAATCCGGAAAATATGTTATTGCATACGGAAAATGAGAAAAAGATCATAGAGTTGACGAAGGAGAGGCTAACAGATTTTGAACAACAAGTATTTGAATTGAAAATATCTAATTTTAGTTATAAAGAAATTGCTGAGATTTTAGATAAGGATAAAAAATCTATCGATAATGCTTTACAGAGAATCAAGACGAAAATGAAAAAAGTTTTAAATACGATAGATGAGTAGAAAGAGGGATTATATGACAAAGTTGAGAACTATGGATGGAAACGAAGCTTGTAGTCGTATTGCTTATTTATTTACAGAAGTTGCAGGTATTTATCCGATTACGCCATCGAGTCCAATGGCAGAACACGTAGATGAATGGGCAAATGCCGGAATGGAAAATATGTTTGGAGAACCTGTAAAAATTGTTGAAATGCAGAGTGAAGCAGGAGCTGCAGGAATGATTCATGGTGCATTACAGGCTGGTTGTTTAGCAACGACGTTTACAGCAAGTCAGGGACTTCTTTTGATGATTCCAAATATGTATAAGATGGCAGGAGAAATGTTACCTTGTGTTATGCATGTTGCCGCACGTAGTTTATCGACACATGCACTTTCGATTTTTGGAGATCATCAAGATATTTACGCAACTAGAATGACTGGATTTGCAATGCTTGCAAGTTCATCAGTAGAACAAGCTTCCGACATGGCTGCGATAGCGCATTTAAGTGCGATCAAGTCAGAACTTCCATTTTTGCACTTCTTTGATGGATTCCGCACGAGTCATGAACTTTCGAAAATTGAAGTTTTAGAAAAAGACGATATTTTGCCACTTGTCGATCAAGAAGCGTTACAAAAGTTCCGCAATCGTCGTATGAATATTGCTCGTCCAGCGACGAGAGGAACTGCACAAAACGATGATATTTACTTTCAAGCGACTGAAGTTCGTAATCCATATTACGATCGATTGCCTTTCATTGTCGATGAATATATGAAGAAGATTAACGAAATTCGTAAGACGAATTACCATCCGTTTGTCTATTACGGAAGTAAGAAGGCAGATCGCGTGGTTGTAGCGATGGGATCCGTTTGTGAAACGATTAAGGAGACAATCGATGATTTAAATCAAAAGGGATACTCTGTTGGACTTATCGAGGTACATTTGTATCGACCATTTAGTGCGGAATACTTTAAAAAAGTATTACCAGAAACTGTTTCTCATGTTGCCGTTTTAGATCGTACGAAAGAAGCGGGTAGTATAGGAGAACCATTATATTTAGACGTGAGAAGTATTTTGCCTGAACATATTACAGTCGTAGGTGGAAGATATGGATTATCAAGTAAAAATACGACACCAGCACAAATTAAGGCAGTCTTTGATATGCTAGAAAATCCAAGACACAATTTTACGATCGGAATAGAAGATGATGTTACTCATTTGAGTTTACCGTTAGAAGATTATCATACCAATCGTGCAAAAGAGATGTTGATCTATGGATATGGTAGTGATGGAATGGTAAGTGCTTCTAAATCTATTTTAAAATTGATCGGGGATGAAACAGATCAATACGTACAGGGGTATTTTCAATATGATTCTAAAAAATCAGGTGGAGTGACAGTAGGGCATTTGCGTTTCTCTAGCGATCCGATCCGTTCGACTTACTATGTAGAAAATCCGTATTTCGTTGTTGTGACAAAGGATAGTTATCTACAAGAGTTTGATTGCTTTAGTGGCCTTTGTGATCGTGGAATCGTATTGCTTAACACTGATCGTACAAAAGAAGAGCTTCTTAATTTTCTGCCAGAGAAAACAAAGGCTCTATTTCAAAAGAGAAATATTACGCTTTATACGATCAATGCTTATGAGATTGCTCGCAAAGTTGGATTAGGAAATAAGATCAGCACGATTATGGAAAGTGCGATCATGCATATTGCTTCGATTTTAGATCCTGCTTTAGCAAACCAGAAAATGAAAGAATACGTGAAACAACGTTTTTTCAAAAAGGGAGAAGAGGTTGTTGCTGCTAACATCGACGCGATCGATCGTGCGGTAGATCATTTGGAAAAAGTAAATATACCGAACGATACTTATATTGTTGAAGTAGATATGGATTCTAATGATATATATGATGCGATGAAAGAAAGACTTGGAAATCAACTTCCAACGAGTGCTTTTTTGAAAACTCCGGATGGAACTTTTAGAGCGGGAACGAGCGCTTTAGAAAAAAGAGAACTGAGTGATACTGTTCCAAGTTATATTCCTGAAAATTGTATTCAGTGTAATCAATGTTCTATTGTTTGTCCACATGGTGTAATTCGACCTTATTTGCTTACAGAGGAGGAGTATCAAGCAGCGCCAGATTATGTAAAAGAAAAATGTAAAAAGGCGATTGGAAAAGGATTAGAGTCATATTATAGTACGATTGCGATATCTATCGCAGATTGTACCGGATGTGGACTATGTATGAAAACGTGCCCTGGTATGCGTGGTGCACTCGCCTTGATTCGTAAACGCTATCAAGAGCAAAAAGATCAAAAGGAACAAGAAAGATTCAATTATTTAGAGGAAAATGTAACAGAAAAGGATCTTGTAAATTTATATACGACCAAAGGAAGTCAATTAGTAAAACCAAAATTTGAATTTAGTGGTGCCTGTGCAGGTTGTGGAGAGACTCCTTATCTGAAACTGTTAACACAATTATTTGGAGATCATATGATGATTGCGAATGCGACAGGATGTTCGTCTATTTATGGAGGAAGTGCTCCGACGACTCCTTATAAAGTTCCATGGGCAAGTTCTCTTTTTGAGGATAATGCTGAATATGGGTATGGAATGAAAGTAGCAATGGAAGTTCGTCGCAATTATATTAAACAATATATGGAAACTCATTTAGATGAGAATAAAGAGTTATATCAAAAATGGTTGGATCATATGGAACAGCCACAAATCACAAGAGAAGTATATGATGCGTTAAAAAAAGATACACCGGAAGGATTAAAACCATACATGGATGATATCATTGCACCTAGTGTATGGATGATTGGTGGGGATGGATGGGCTTACGATATTGGATATGGTGGAATCGATCATATTTTATCAAGCCAAGCCAATGTAAATATTCTAGTGTTGGATAGTCAAGTATATTCTAACACTGGAGGTCAAGCATCTAAAGCGAGTCCAAAAGGAAGTATTGCGGCGTTTGCGTCTCATGGGAAGAATGTTCCTAAAAAGGATTTAGCTCGTATTGCAATGTGTACACCAAACGTGTATGTTGCACAAGTAAGTATGGGAGCAAATCCAATGCAAGTGATACGTGCAATGAAGGAAGCGGAAGAACATCAAGGACCATCGATGATTCTCGCATATTCGCCATGTATTTCTCATGGAATTCGTGGTGGAATGGAAAACAGTATGGATTCTAGTAAGATGGCAACCGCATGTGGATACTATCCGATTTTCCGATATCAACCTGAGACAAAGAAATTTACTTTGGATAGCAAACAGGTTAATTTTGATTTATATCAGAATTATCTGGAAACACAAAATCGTTATCGTATGTTAAAAGTGGTGAACAAAGAAAAAGCGGAACAATTATTACATCAAAATAAAGAAGAAGCGATAGAACGTTTTGAGTACTATCAAAGTCTAGAACAGAAATCTCAAAATAATGAATAATAAAAAAGAAGCAACATAGAAATGAGTATCTAAATGCTTCTTTTTTTATAACAATTTAAATATTTTTCGACAAAATTCGCAAATGAATTGACAAATTTCACTAAAATAGAGTAAATTATAATTAGAAGTGAGGAGGATGATGTTCATGTATTGTGGAGAATGTGGTGCCAAGAATAAAAAAGACGCTCGTTTCTGCGAAGAATGTGGGAAACCACTAGAAGCTGTAGATGAGAAGGTAAGTAAAGCTGAAACATCTAACAGTAAAGGTCGACGACCACGACCTGTGAAGAAAGCACCTGTTGAAAAGAAGCCAATGTCTAAAAAAGCAAAGGTGGGAATTATCATAGGTGTTATCGTAGCTGTCATAGTAGTTGCGTTTATCGTTATCGGAAATATGTTGACGGATCCGAAGAAGATAGCAACTGAGTATTTTGAAGCAATTACAAGTTATGACGCAGACAAGATGTATGCATACCTCGATGTGAAAGAAAGTGATTTTGCCAACAAGAAAATCTTCAAGAAAATTGTAGACCGTCAACTAAAGGAGACGAAAAATGTTCCAAAAGTTACGAACTACAAAGTAACAAGTACGGAGAAGAGTAGCAGTGGGCTCGTTATGTACGTTAAGATTAATTACACCATGGAAGGAAGCACGGAAGATAAAATTCAAACAATTGAGTTAACAAAAGATAAGAATAAAAAATTCTTGTTCTTTGACAATTGGAAGATTGCAATGACAGATGTTGAAACAGTAGAAGATTTTGAACTTTCTGTCATGAAAGATTCAACTGTAACGTTAGAAGGAGTTAAAGTTGACAAGAAATATATCGATAAAGAAGAGAGCGATGATTCTATCGATGTATATAAATTACCTTCTTTATTTCCATTAGAATATGAAATGCAAGTAGCATTGCCACTTGGATTCACGTTAGAAGATGAGCTAGATGCAGGAAGATATTCTAAGTCTCAAACGGTTAGTTTGGATGAAGAAAATATTCCAGAAGCTGAGCAAAAGAAGATAGCTGATAAGGCAAAACAAGATTTATTAACACTTTACAAATCAGCTATTACTAATAAATCATGGGATGAGATTAAATCTGGATTTGAGTATAAAGATGCGGATTTAGATGACTTAAAAGAGGCTTACGAAGATTTGAAAGAAGATCTTAATTCTTCATCAAGCACGAAACTTACACAAATCGAATATAAAGATCTCGAACTTAGAAGTGTAGATATCAACGATGATGGTTTCTTATCTATGTATGTTTATGCTAAGTATAATTATACAGTGTCTTATGAAGAAGATGGTCAAACGAAGACAAAATCAAAATCTACGACAGACGGAATGTATTTGACGTATGATTACAAAGAAAATGCATATCGTTTAGTAGATGCATCAAGTTTACAAACATATTTTTCTAGATATTTTTAAGGAGGATTAGAAATGGCTAAATTTTGTACGAAATGTGGAAAACCACTTGTTGATGGTAAACCATGTGATTGTGAAAAAAATGAAAATCAAAATGAAGTAGAACAAGTAAGTTTTAATTCAAACGGTCTTTTAGAAACAGTAAAGGGTATGTTTACAAGACCAGTTTCAACATTGCAAGAATTCGTTCAAGATCATAATCTTGTTCCTGCTTTAATCTTGTTGGGAATCAATGCACTTATCGTTTCTCTGTTTGTCTGTTTAGGGGCAAAAGAAATTATTAGTGCGATTGCTGGTAGTGTATCAAGTTTGTTATTTACAATGGGTGGAGTGGAAATTCCTTATGCTAGAATTTTCTTTACAACGCTTGTTGTCATTATAATTGTATATGCTGCACTTGCTGGACTTTTCTATTTGATTGCTGATAAGTTGTTTAAAGGTAGTTCAAGTTATCAGAAGATGCTTGCATTGCTTGGAGGTACATCAGTGATTATGTCAGTGACATTATTACTTTCTATTGTATTTATGTATGTATCATCGCAAGTGATGACAATTATCTTCTGTTGTGGAGCAATTGTTCAAAGTACATATATGGTGCAGGGATTTATCTATGCATCTGATATTGACGATGACAAAGTTGGATATACTTATGCAATTGTTTATGCAATTTTCTTAACTATTACAGTATTTATCTTGCCACAAATTTTAGGTTAAAAATGAAAGAGACTTCGAATGAAGTCTCTTTTTTTATAATCCTTTTTTGATAGTGTTTAAGATTTCTTTTCTCGCTTTATCATCACTTTGTTCCCATAAAATTTCAAAGAAAACGCCAAGTCCTGGAAGAGTAATTTCTTTTTGTTCAGAAATAGAATGTTCGATCGAAGTTTTCATTTCTTCTGTGTCTGTATCTTTGAAGTTTTCGATGATATTTTTTCTGATATCTATTTTCATCGTCCACATCCTTTCATAGTTATTGTGTTTTTTTTTCTTTAAAATATACATGAGTGAGAGAAGCATTCATTTTTTACAATAAATATATCAAAAGTCGTATCTTTTTTTCATATGATATGATAAAATGAAGTTAGAATTGGAGGGATAATATGAATGCGATGTGGATTGTATTGATTGTAATTGCGATTATTGTCGTATTATTGATTGCATTTTTTGTTTCTACTTACAATAAACTTGTTAATTTACGAAACATGGTACAAGATCAGTGGTCACAAATTGACGTTTTATTGAAAAGAAGAGCGGATTTAATTCCTAACTTAGTAGAGACAGTTAAAGGATATGCATCACATGAAAAAGAAACTTTGGATGCCGTTATAAGTGCGCGTAACAAAGCGGTTAGTGCTACGACACCAGAGGATGAGATGAAGGCAAATGGCGAATTGACTCAAGCATTAGGACGTTTATTTGCAATTAGTGAAGCTTATCCAGATCTAAAAGCAAACACGAATTTTATCGATTTACAAAACAATTTAAAAGAAACAGAAGATAAAATTGCTTATGCAAGACAATTCTACAATGATGCGGTGCTAGGATACAAAAACAAACTAGAGATGTTTCCATCTAATATTGTGGCTTCTATGTTTGGATTTAAACCAGAGGCATTTTTTGAAGCAACCGAAGCTGATAAAGAAGTTCCTAAGGTTCAATTTTAGGCTTACGTATGTAAGTCTTTTATTTTAAAGGGGAGTGTACAATGAGACAAAAGATTACAATTTTAATTTTATTTCTAGTAGCGTTGCTCTTACCAAGTCAGGTGAGTGCCTCTAGCGATGTCTATATTAAAGATTATTATGTGGATGCAACTGTGGAAAGTAGCGGAGATATTTACGTAAAGGAATTATTTTTACTAACTGGAGACTATAATGGATACGAACGAATTATCAATTATCGAAACGTGAGTGCAAAAGCTTTTGATGGTACGAAAGATTCGTTTGAGGGAAGCGATATTTATAACGGAACTGACATCGAATTACTTTCTATTCGAAATGTCGAAGTACCGACAAATTATTCTTTTGATTTGATTCGACAAGAAGGAGAGTTATTTCAGGAAAGTCAAATGGCTAGCTCTGGTATGAGAGGCGTGTATCAAGTGGAAACGACGGGAAATGGTTATCGCTATCGTATCTATAATCCGTCTAATGGTGGAACCAATGGATTTATGATTGAATATCGATTAAAAGATATGGCAATTTTACATTCTGATATTGCCGAGATTGGTTGGAATCTTTTTACGGATGAACAAGCAGATGATATCGAACATTTTTTAATGAAGATACATTTGCCAGAAAATAAGAATGAATTACGCGCATGGGCGCATGGACCACTCAATGGAAATATTTCTTTAGATGGGAAAAATTTAATAACAGTAGAAATTGATGATCTAAGAGCTGGAACGCCTATGGATGTTCGCTTTGCTTTTGATAAAGATCAAGCTGCATACGCTACTAAAACAACTGGGGAAGAAGCTTTACCAATGATTTTAGAAGTAGAAGAAGCTCGAGCAGATCAAGCAAATCAAGAACGTATGAAAGCTCGTGTACTATATTATGGAACGATTGGAATTTCTATTGCTTGGCTCGTAGGATTAATATTTATTATAATTTATATTTATTATAAATACGATCGAGAATATCAAAGTACTTTTCCAGGAAAATATTTCCGAGATTTTCCAAGTGACGATACACCAGCAACCGTTGGATATTTATTCAATAAAAAAATTCGGCCGGATGATCTATCTGCGTGTATTATGAATTTGATCGAAAAAAAGGTATTGAAATTTGAAGAAAACCCAGAGAAGAAGAACGACTATATCCTAACTTATATAGAAACGAATGGGACTGTAGAATTGTCTCCTTCAGAACTTCAAATTGTATCGTGGCTGTTTGATAAAACACCGGGAAATACGATGACACTTTCTCAAATGAAAAAGGATGCCAAAAAAGATTATGAAGGGTTTTATCAAGAATATACATTATGGAAGACGTGTTGTGAGTCGGAGGCGAAAGCCAAGAATTTCTTTGAGAAAAAAGGAAAATGGCCTACGTTTGCTGCAGTTTATGCTTTTATCGGATTTTTAATAGGAGTATTAACGGCAAATTTTGCAGAGATTTTATGGTTACCGATGATTGTATTTATTATGGCATTTGCGGCAATGATTTATTTCTTGACATTTACGCGTAGAACGAAAGAAGGAAATGAATTATACGCAAAATGGAAAGGGCTTCGCAATTTCTTAAATGACTTTGGTAAGTTTGAGACGAAAGATTTACCACAGATCGCACTTTGGGGCAAATATTTAGTCTATGCGATGACGTTTGGTTGTGCGGATAAACTCATGAAGACGATGCAGATCAAAGTACAGGATCTGGGACCAGAGTATGTGGGAATGACGCCATACTATAATTACCATTATATGAATTCTATGTTGATTTTTAATCGAACGATGAATCGTTCTGTTAATAGTGCTGTCAATACGGCAATTTCAACACGTACTGCAGCGATGTCTTCCGATTCTTCTGGTGGAGGCTTCGGTGGAGGCTTTTCATCTGGTGGAGGATCATTTGGTGGTGGAGGTGGCGGTGGTCACTTCTAAAAAAAGGTTCACTTAATGTGAACCTTTTTACATCATATGATAATTTGCATCTGTATAATTGGTATTGTTAGAATAAGCGATCGATTTAGAATCGCTTAATGTCGCTTCTAGACGACTGACGCGTCGATCTAGTTGATTGATTTGATCTTGGATATTAGAGTTTGGCATTTGATTATTGTTACTTTGGAAGTTCATGTCTTGCATTTGTGCCATATTCATTCCCTGATTCATTTGACAACCGCATCCATTCTGCATAGGCATTGGCATTCCTTGCATCATTGGCATTCCAGGTAGAGGACCTGGCATTCCCTGATAAGTAGGGTACATCGTATATGGGGAAGTCATTCCAACATTACGATCTTTTTTCATTTTATCAACACTCCTTTAATTCTCTAATTCATTATATGTCTTTCTTTTTAAATTGTGATATAATATAGTTGGTGATGAAATGAGATTAAAAAATGTAAAAGGCGCAAAAGAGAAAATTAGTCAAAGTTCTTATGTCATTTTAGATCCGAAGCAACATCGTGGAAAGATGGCTCAGTTATTTGAAAATCAAAATCCAATTCATATTGAAATTGGTATGGGGAAAGGGAACTTTATCATTGAAAATGCAAAACGTTATCCACATATCAATTTTATCGGAATCGAAAAATACGATAGCGTGTTAGTTCGTGCAATCGAAAAGTTAGAAGGAATAGAGCTTTCCAACTTAAAGTTGATACGAATGGATGCAACAGAGATTGAAGAAGTATTTGATCATGAGGTGGATACGATTTATTTAAATTTTTCTGATCCTTGGCCGAAAACTCGGCATAGTGATCGAAGATTAACGAGTACCAAGTTTTTAAAACGCTATGATGCTATTTTTGTAGGAGATCCACATATCGTCATGAAGACTGATAATATGGGACTCTTTGAATTCTCGCTGGAATCATTTTCACAATATGGATATGTAATTGAGGAAATATCGTTAGATTTATACAAGTCGTTAAAAACAGATAATATTCCGACGGAGTACGAACTGAAATTTCACGGACGTGGAATGCCGATTTACTTTTGTGATGTAAGGAAAAAATAGTATACATCAACTATACAAAAAATAGAGAAAAACCTTCTCTAAAAAGAATTTATTTGATATAATCATAGTAAGAGTGGTGAGATATGAAAAAAATCATAGTACTACTGACAACAGTCCTTTTATTTACGGGATGTACGATTGTTAGAATAGATACGGAAAGTTTAGAGAATACTATCAATGTAGTATTATCCAAAGACAATAAGTTGTATAATCGCGTAGGAAAGGGATATAAGTATTACGTACCACGTGGCGTTAATTATATCGATACGAACGAATTAAACGAAAAGTTATATTCTGATGGTAATTACTACTACTTATATATTGATGCGATTAGTTATTATCATAAGAAAAAGTACGATATCGAAGAAAACAAGGATGCGTATTACTTTCAAAAAATTGACCAAAATGGAAAGCAAGGATATTTGGAAATCAATCGACAGGATGATTTATACTTCGTAGAATTTATGTATAATTATGCGAAGATAGAGGCACTGGTTCCAAAGAAAGATTTAAATGTTGTCGTATTAAATGCTTCCTATATCTTATCCACTGTAAAATTTAATAATAATGTTATTAAATTGATGTTAAATGAAACCTATTTTACAAATAAAGAAGAAAAATATGATATCTTTACTTCGAAAAAAGAAACGACAAATGTGCTTGAATATCAGGATGAAAAAGAAGATAAAGAGGAGAAAGAAAAAGATAGGGAAACAATCATTAGAGAAAAATTTACAGAAGAATGAGGTGGCCATATATGGGATTTATGGAAAAAGTTAAGAATTTATTTACAGAAGAGGAAGAGGTTCCAGTAGAACCAGTAAAAAAAGAAGTAATTCAAGTTGAGATACCTGCACCGGCAGAAGAAAAAAAGCCTTCTCCAAAAAAAGAAGTGACAGTTGAGGCAGAAGAAGAGAAGAAAGAGGAAAAATTTTCGTTTCCAGTCTTCTTTGACGATAAAGATTTTGAATCGTTAGAAAAACCTAAAGTAGAAAAGAAAAAGGAGAAGAAGAATGCGCCTGTTGTAAAACGCGAGGATGCTTACCAAGCTAAGGGAATTCATTATGAGGAGAAGAAAGTGTTTAAACCATCTCCAATTATTTCACCGGTTTATGGAATTCTAGATAAGAATTATAAAAAAGAGGAGATTTCTAGTAAGGCGACATACACGGATGAAAGTTATCATAAGCCACATAAATTGGATATTGATGATGTACGTAATAAAGCTTTCGGAACTTTGGAAGATGATATCGACACTGCGTTTACGGAAGAAGATATCGTATCTGTAAGCAGAGAGACGTATCACGATCAAACTCCTGATTTAGAGGAAGATTTACTGGATGATTTAAAATATGATGAAGTAGAAGAAAATCCATTAGATATTTTATCTGATGAAACTCCATCGTCTACTACTACGGATGATTTTGATATGCTTGATGATGAAGAGGTACAACCAAAGCATAAGCAAGATAGTAACATGGTCGAGGCGGCAATGAACGATGATTCTTCATCAGACGATGAATTAAATTTAAATGAAAGCGATTTATTCAACTTAATTGACTCTATGTACGAAAAGAGGGATGAAGAATAATGATTAGTATCAGTGAATTTTTTGCAGTCATATTTTACGTTTTAGGAGCTATACTATTAGTAACGTTGATTATACTTGTGCTTAGATTGATGAACACTCTAGACAAAGTAGATCACGTTATAGATGATGTTTCAGATAAATCACGTAAGTTAGATGGTGTCTTTTCGCTTGTCGATAAGACGGCAGATGCAATCAATACGATGAGTGATACGGTGACACAGTTTATCGTAAGTGGGATTCATAATTTATTAAATAGAAAGAAAAAGAAAGAGGGAATGAACGATGAGTAAAAAGAAGAAAAGTGGCGTAGGAAAATTTTTGGCAGGAGCTGCTGTTGGAGCAGGATTAGGAATTTTATTTGCTCCTAAAAAAGGTAGTGAAACAAGAGAAGACATTAAAGTGTTGATCGACGATATGATTGCAAAAGTAAAGTCAATTGACGTTGATGAAGTAAAAGAAGAGTTCGAAGTAAAATTATATAACATCAAAGATGAATTAGAGGATTTAGATAAAGAGAAAGTATTAAAAATTGCAAAGAAAAAAGCAAAGCAAATTCAAGATGCAACAGAGGAACTTGTAGATTATGCGATAGAAAAAGGAACTCCGATGTTAGAAAAAACTGCTAATTCTATTCGTGAAGCGGCAGTCAAAACGACAAAAGAAGTATTGGCAAGATTAGAAGGAGAGGAAAAATAACTTTCCTTTTCTTTTTTACTTCTGTATAATAAAATGTAGGAGGGACATTTATGGAGAAAAGAGCAGATAATGTCTACTACTTAGAATTTGTAGTAACGGACCCAAAAATAGTTCCAAAACATCCAGAAAAATTTGATGCATATAAAGGGGAAGATCGTTTTACAACTATTTATCGTTATCATAGCCAATGTATAGCAAATCAAAAAAATGTGAAAGCGATCGATATTGATCGAATCACCATTCATTATCCTTGTGAGGAGGCTTTTATAGAGGATTTGTTTGAACAAAAGGGAAATTCTTTCTTTCGGTATTCTGAAGTAACGCCCATAATTCATTTTTATAAATACCACCAAGGAAAATATCTGAGAGAACAGCGATTTGATCTTATTTATCGCGATGAATCGATCGAACAGATTCTATATGCTTTATACCGCTATCAAAGAGAGACGTTATATACAGATATACCAGAGTATAGAGAGTATTGTGATCGATTTGAACAGTGGGTGACAGATCCAAAATTTATAGATACATTGATTACTCAAAGGTATGTGGGAAAAAAGATGGCGGAAGCTTTAAAAAATTATAACGGTACGCGAGATTCTCTTTATTGGGCAAAAGAATACTTACGTAATTATCATGTGTTGCGAGGTGTACATTGTGGAGCTCGCAGATACTTTAAAGAATTGAAGGAAGAACAAGAAGAGTATAGACAAGATTGGATGCTTCAAAAACAAAAACAGCAAGAAGATGAAGATCGGCTTTTTAAGAGTATGAATTATTTTGAAAAATTGAGATATCAGGGGAAACTGGGAGAGTTACAACGAAGTATTTTAGATGGAAGTTTCACGTTTGATAAAATTCCGTTACCAGATGATTCTTATGCTGAACACATATCGAAACTACTAAGAGAGTATAAGAGTTTAATATCCATAGAGGATAAAAAGAAAGCATACGACCGTTTAATAGAAACATTAAATACGACAAACGATGTTCGATTTGCTACATTGAAAGAAATCGCACTAAGGGATCCGGAAAGATTAAACCGTTATCCAGTAGAAGAGATTAGTGTAAAAGACGCAGTGACTAGTAGAATTCGTCAGCTTCAAATGATTCGAAATGAGGAAGAAAAGATGATGCTGCTAGATGAGGTGATTGGCATCTTAGAAATGGCAACTACACCACCTGAAGATAAGAGTGAATATCATCTTTAAAAATACTTTTTCAAAAGTATTTTTTTTTGACAATTTTCTTTATTTTTGATAGGCTAACAATAGGTGATAGTATGGGAAAATGGGTTGATATGTATTTGAAATATATTTGTATCGAAAAAAACTATTCTGATGATACTGTCGCAAGTTACGAGGAAGATTTAAATCATTTTTGCAATTTTTTAAACCGAGAAGCAGTTTCTTCTATCAAAGATATCGA
This sequence comes from uncultured Bacilli bacterium, assembly GCA_944331895.1. Taxonomy (GTDB): domain Bacteria; phylum Bacillota_I; class Bacilli_A; order RF39; family UBA660; genus Fimihabitans. Next base: position 32,002 of record CALVIX010000007.1, on the reverse strand, counting down.
TTATTCTATTGTTCGTATGTATTTGAGGTTTTTATACGAAGAGAAATATAGCAAAAAGACAATATCTCGACATATTAGTACACTACGTAGTTTTTTTAAATATTTACGTAAGGAAAATGTAATCGGTGAAAATCCGATGACTTTGATTAGTAATCCAAAACAGGATAAACGACTACCAAATTATTTGAACCACGAACAATTAGAAGAATTTTTATCTCTTCCAGATCAGACGACCCCGATAGGAATGAGGGATGCACTTTTGTTAGAGATGATTTATGCAACGGGGGTGCGTGTAGGAGAACTGGTCTCTTTGAAATTGGACGATATTAGTCCCTCTCGGCATGAGATTAAAATTTTAGGAAAGGGTAGAAAAGAACGCTATGTTTTATTTGGATCCCGATGTGAACGATTGTTAAATCAATACTTAAAACAGAGTCGTCCTTTATTGATTGGAGAAAAAAAACATTCTTATTTATTTGTAAATATCCACGGGAATCCTCTTACTGTAAGTGGAGTACGTTATGCGATAGAAAAATTGTTAAAAAATCATCCGATGAGTTTACATATTACACCCCATACATTACGACATACATTTGCAACCGATTTATTAAACGAAGGTGCGGATTTAAAAGTAGTACAGGAATTGCTTGGACATGAAAATTTAAAAACGACACAAATTTATACACATGTTACAAATGAGCGATTGAGAAACGTTTATTTACATGCCCATCCAAGGGCAAAAGAAAAATAGGATTTTAGAAGAATGCGACAACTAAATGATAAAAAGTGATTCAAATAAAAAGAATTGTGTTATAATGAATTTGTAGACAATGCAAGGAGGAAGAATATGACAAAATTTGTTTACTCATTTCAAGAAGGTAACAAAGACATGCGTGCTTTGTTAGGTGGAAAAGGTGCGAATCTTGCTGAAATGACGGGAATTGGACTTCCTGTACCAAGAGGGTTTACTGTTACTACCGAAGCTTGTAATAAGTATTATGATGACAACAAGGTAATTGCAGAAGAAGTAAAAGAAGAAATTTTCTCTAAGCTAGCGGAATTAGAGAAGACAACAGAAAAGAAATTAGGGGATACTAAAAATCCACTTTTGGTATCTGTACGTAGTGGATCACGTGCAAGTATGCCGGGAATGATGGATACTGTATTAAATTTAGGGTTAAATGACGACGTTGCAAAAGGGTTTGCCGAAGTTACGAACAATCCAAGATTTATCTACGATTCTTATCGTCGTTTTATCATGATGTTTGCTGATGTCGTAAAAGGTTATCCAAAACAATCTTTCGATCGTATTTTAGAAGATATGAAGAAAGAAAAAGGTGTTAAAGATGATACAGAGTTAGATGCAAATGACATGATGGAAGTAACGGAAAAATTTAAGTCTGTTTATAAGGAATTATCAGGTGTGGATTTCCCACAAGATCCAAAAGAACAATTGATCGAAGCTGTTACTGCAGTATTCCGTTCATGGAATAATGAAAGAGCTATTATCTATCGTCGTATGAACGATATTCCAAGTTCTTGGGGAACGGCAGTTAACGTACAAGAGATGGTTTATGGAAACCGTGGAGAAACTTCAGGAACAGGAGTTGCATTTACTCGTAATCCAGCGACTGGAGAACATAAATTATTTGGTGAATATTTAATCAATGCACAAGGAGAAGATGTCGTTGCAGGTATTCGTACACCACAACCAATCGCAACATTAAAAGAAGTAATGCCAGAAGTGTATGCGGAATTTGAGAAGATTGCAAATATCCTTGAATCACATTACAAAGATATGCAAGATATGGAATTTACAATCGAGAATGGAAAACTTTTCATGCTTCAAACACGTAATGGAAAGAGAACTGCACAAGCTGCTTTAAAAGTTGCAGTCGATATGGTAAATGAAGGAATGATTACAAAAGAGGAAGCTTTATTAAAAGTAGAACCAAAACAATTGGATCAATTACTTCACCCAATGTTTTCAGAGGAATCTTTGAAAAATGGAAAAGTGATTGCAACAGGACTTGCTGCTTCACCGGGAGCTGCAACAGGTAGAATTTACTTCAATGCCGAAGATGTATCAGAACATACGAAAAATGGGGAAGATACGATTTTAGTTCGTTTGGAAACTTCACCAGAGGATATCCAAGGAATGAACGACGCAAAAGGTGTTCTTACGATTCGTGGAGGAATGACTTCACATGCTGCTGTCGTTGCACGTGGTATGGGAAGATGTTGTGTATGCGGATGTGGAGAACTTGTAATCGATGAAGAAGCCAAAACAATTCGAGATAAAGAAGGAAATGTATACAAAGAAGGAGATTATATCTCAATCAACGGATCAACTGGTGCTGTATATGGAGAACAATTAGAGACAGTAGAACCAACGATCAGTGGAGACTTTGAAACATTTATGGGATGGGCTGACAGTGTCCGTACGTTAGGTGTTCGTGCAAATGCTGACACACCAAAAGATGCACTACAAGCTCGTAAATTTGGAGCAGAAGGAATTGGACTTGTTCGTACAGAGCATATGTTCTTTGAAGAAGAGAGAATTTTTGCTGTTCGCCAAATGATTACAGCTGAGACAAAAGAACAAAGAGAAGTTGCATTAAGTAAAATTTTACCAATGCAGAGAAACGATTTTGAGCAATTATTTGAAGCGATGGAAGGAATGCCAGTGACGATTCGTTACTTGGATCCGCCACTACATGAATTCTTACCACATACAGATGAGGAGATTCGACCACTTGCAGAAAGTCTAGGAATGAAGTTTGTCGATTTGAAAAATAGAATTGAATCATTGAAAGAATTCAACCCAATGATGGGACATCGTGGATGTCGTTTAGCAGTGACTTATCCAGAAATCGCAGAGATGCAAACACGCGCTGTTATCGAAGCTGCTATCAATGTAAATGCACGTGGTATGAACGTTGTTCCAGAAATTATGATTCCGCTCGTTGGAGAGGAAAAAGAATTGAAATACGTAAAAGATATCGTATGTAAGACAGCTGATGAAATTATCGGAGATAGTGGTTTAAAATATAAAGTTGGAACGATGATCGAAATTCCAAGAGCTGCACTAACAGCTGATCAAATTGCAAAAGAAGCAGAATTCTTCAGTTTTGGAACAAACGATCTAACACAAATGACTTATGGATTCTCACGTGATGACGCTGGTAAATTCCTAAATGATTACTACGATAAAGGAATTTTTGAAAGCGATCCATTTGCTAAGTTAGATCAAACGGGAGTCGGAAAACTTGTCGAAATGGCAGCTACATTGGGTAGACAGACAAGACCTGATATCAAGCTTGGTATTTGTGGAGAACATGGTGGAGAGCCATCAAGTGTTGAGTTCTGTCATAAAATAGGACTTAACTATGTATCATGTAGTCCTTACCGTGTACCACTTGCTAGACTTGCAGCTGCACAGGCAAAAGTAAAAGAAAATATGTGAAGTGTAAAGAAAGTGATGAATTTCATCACTTTTTCTTTTTCTTATCTCTTTTTATGATACAATAGAATTGGTGATAACATATGAAAATACTATGCATCGGACATGCAGCTTACGATATTACAATTCCGATGGATCACTTTCCTGTAGAAAATACGAAAAATAGAGTAAAAGAGAGAGTTGAATGTGGGGGAGGACCTGCAAGCAACAGCGCTTATCTGCTTGGAAAGTGGGGCATGGACGTTGCGTTTGCTGGTGTTGTTGGTAAAGATCTTTATGGAGATCGAATAAAAAAAGAATTTGATGAAATTGGAGTGGATACAAAATATTTAGAGCAGAATGAGGCGTATGAAACCACTTCGAGTATGATCATAGCGAATAAAAGTGCTGGATCGAGAACGATTTTAACATATCGGAAGGACGATATGAAAATGAAACCAATCGAACTTGATTTCGAGCCAGATGTCATATTATTGGATGGACAAGAATATGAATTATCGAAAGAACTTTTAAAACGATATCCTAATGCAATTAGTATTATCGATGCAGGTCGGCCAACAGATGAGATTATCGAATTATCTAAGATGGTTAACTATGTCGTTTGTTCTAAGGAATTTGCAGAAGAGGTATCAGGAATCCAAATGAACTATGATAGCATCGAGACGATGACAGACCTATATATGAAATTAGAAAGCATTTTTCATAATCATCTCGTTGTCACGTTGGAATCTCAAGGATGTCTCTATCAGTATGAAAATCAAGTAAAATTGATGACATCGATCAAAGTAGATGCGATAGATTCGACGGGTGCAGGAGATATTTTTCACGGAGCATTTACCTACGGAATAGCAAATGGCTTTGATTATGAGATGACGATCAAGGTTTCAAATATCGCCGGAGGTTTATCTGTAACTAAAATAGGGGGACGATATTCTATTCCGACGAAGGAAGAAGTGAGGGAACTCTGTGCAGACTTTAGATGATGTCATATTTATAGATTCTTATCCAAAGTTAGATTTACACGGGTATGACCGGGAGTCTGCTCGTGTCGCAATTCAAGATTTTATTCAGGATAATATTAGATTAAAACAATCGATTTTTGTAATAGTTCATGGTATTGGAAGCGGAGTACTTCGAACGACGACACATGAAACGTTGAGAAAGCATAAAAAAGTGGCAGAATATAAGACTTTTTACTATAATCCTGGCAGTACAATTGTTCGTATCGTCGATTGACTTTTCCCTTATTTTGTGGTATGATTACTCATAACAAAAGAAGTGAGAGAAGTTTTGGATTTTTATTGGAGTTTAGTCATAACATAACTTGACAAGATTTCGTATCTATGTTAGGATAACAGCCATAATTTTAAAGGGGGAACGATTATGTATAACGAAAGACAAGATAATTTCTCAGTAAAAGATGTTATTTTACAAATATTATTTGTAATTTTGTTCGTCTTTATTTTGATGTGGTTATTCCCATCAAAGCAATTCGTTAAGGATTCATTACAACCACTATACGATAGAATCTTTAGTGAAAATATTTTAATTATGAAAGATGCTGCTAAAGGATACTATACGACACCACGTTTACCACAAAATGTCGGAGATAAAGTATCAATGACTTTAGGTGAGATGTTAGATAAAAAGTTATTGATAGAATTTACAGACAGCAAGGGTAAAAAGTGTGATCATGACGAATCTTATGTCGAAATTACAAAATACGATGAAGAATTCGTTATGAAAGTTAACTTGAAGTGTTCTGAGCAAGAAAATTATATTTTAGTGTATATGGGATGCTATGATTATTGTAAGACGACAATCTGTGAGAAGGATGAAGCAGATGTTAAAACACCAGTAATTCGTCCATCTAATCCAGTTGTTAAAGGAACTGTAAATAATCCAAGTAACCCAGGAAATCCAGGAAATCCAGGAACTCCTGGAAAACCAACACCAACACCAGAGCCTGGAAAACCAACACCAGAGCCTGGAAAACCAACACCAACGCCAGAACCTGGAAAAGAATATATTTGTGAATATTTAAAAGTAACAAATGGTTCATATGGTCCATGGGGTAACTGGTCAAGTTGGTCTAAAAATTCAGTAACTGCAAATGATTTGAGACAAGTTGATACAAAGACAGAAACAGAAGTAACGACTGCAAATAAATTAATAGGTTATAATAATATTACAAAGAAAGATCCAAATAAACCTATCTATGGAGAACGTCAAGTTCAAGTTGGAACAAAACAGGTAACGTCTTGTGCTAGTTACGGATATACTTACCAACCAACTGGTGAATATCGTTATGGAGATTGGGTATATCAAGGAATCGTAAAGATTTATTCTATTCCTGCTAACTCTGCAACAGTAAAATATCAAAATATTCATTCTAGCCAAGAAATTTGTGGAGACTGTGGTGGAGAAAAATATTGGACAGCTGAAAAATATACGAGATCTTCATACCCAGTAGCAAATAAAGTATATGGATGTACACAATATAAAACTGAGACAGTTGCTGTCTATGGTACAGTTAATGTCGTAGTCGATTATGAGACAACAGTTGTAAGAGAGCCAGTATATAAAGAAGTAAAAGTTGAAACAAAGGTAAAATATTATAGATATCGTACAAGAGAATTGAAATCTGGTTCAAAAGATTACAAATGGAGTAATTGTAACGATGCTAACTTATTTGAACTTGGTTATAATTTAACAGGGAATAAAAAGGAAAAGTAATCATAGAAAGGGGCGTTTGTCATGATAAATTATGTTGAGGAATATAAAAAAAGAATTAGTGAGGCTATCGATCAAGGTATATTAGAATCTTATATCGATATGGTCAATAACAGTGTTAGATTATCTGACGAAGAAAAAGAAGATTTAAAGCTATTAGCTCAATCAAAATTAAGTGATCTTTCTACTAAACATAAAGGGAAAGTTCGTAATCTCGCAGCAAGGCATTGGAAAAAACTAGCAACAGCTGGTATTGTGATCGCTGCTGGTGGTCTTGGAGTTAAGACAGGTTATGATTTAGCAACACCTAATGCTGGCGTTGTGATGAATGATTCTAATCAAAATGTAACAGTGACGAATTTAGATAAGCTTTACGCACCTGTAGATGAGAGCCTTCAGAGTTTTAATCCAAATGTAAATGATGAATTAGTTGAAAATTTAAGCGAATTTAGAGCGGAAAATATAGAAAAAGGAATCTCTATCGATGAAGGTGTTTCTCTCGATAGAGAAAACCTTGGAAATGTCGATTCTGAAAATTTAGTTCGTTTTGCACTTGCTATGAATATGAATGGACAATGGGATGAACGTGATATTGCTGCAATGGATGGTATTATTACGACTGTTGAAGATTTAGATCGTGCTTTCTTAAATCAAGCTCATATTTACGCAGAAGATTTTGCTACAATTACTAGTGATACGACGCTTGATTGGGAAAATGTAATTTCTTCTAACAAGGAAAGAGAGCCGATTGAACAGCGTCAAGAATTATGGTTACAATATAGGGAAGCAAAGACAGATGCTGAACGAGAGGAAGCTGCTTCTAAGTTAAATGATTTAATTACGAAGACTTGGACGACAGATACTTATACGAAATACAATGCTCAAACGATGTATTTTGTATCTTTACTCGATGATGAAATGCGTATTATGACAATCAATGCAGCAGAAGGTCAACAAGTTATGACAGATGATGTATTTAGAATTGTTAGTGAAGGAATGCCAATCGATAATGATTGTGAGAAAGAAATAAAAGATGAAATTGAAAAAGCTCGTGGACAAGAGGATTATAGTCAAGTCGTTTCATCTACTTTACGTGGACAATATCGAAAAGCTTGGAGAGATCAATTTGAAAAGATTGAGAATTATCAAGAGAAAATAGAAGAAGGAACAATTGCTATTCCAGAAGAAGAAAATGAAACATTCGAAGAAATTGTCGTTCAGATCAATGAATTGACGAATAAGTTGATCAAAGAAAATGGATACAAATATGTAGCAAATCCAAGCAGAGATGAATTTAGAAATTCGTTAGATGTTTCTGGTGCGCAAATTCCTTCTAATTTGGGCGATACTCCAGTTGAGAATGGATATGCAATCGATAAAGTAATCGGGAATCCAAATGGTGGAAGTGGAGAAGTGATTTCTGAATCACCAATTACACCAGCTCCAGGAATTGTACAAAAGCCTGATGGTTCTTTCTCTACGGATGATGGACATGATATTACAATCAACCAAGGTGGAGGAAAGTATGATCCAGATATTCCAATGTATGATCCAAATGAAGCAGAAGATAATTTGAATCAAGATTCTACCGTAGAATTTGAACCATTACCAGAAGAAGATCAAATTGTCGTTGATAATAATGGAAACCAAATTCAAGAAGACGGAACTCATACATTTATCGATGGTGACAATCAAGTTGTAGTAGATTCTGAAGGTAATCAATGGGTTATTGAAGAAGGAGACGCATTAACACCTGAAGAAGAACAAGCAATTAGGGATCAAATTCAAGCCGAACTTGATAAGGCAAATGAAAATGCTGTTGTAACACCTACAACAGAGGCAATTCAAGATTTAGAGCAAGAAAAAGCTGCACTATTGGAAGCTTCACGACAACAAGTTACACAAGAAATAACACAAGGTGGTATGCAAAAATAAGTATATGAAAACTCATATACTTTTTTCTTTTCTTCGTTTGACTTTAGGTATAAAGTATGATATGATTTTTAGTGTAATAGGATAATAATAGGGGGACGATCCCTAACGTTTCTATGTCCAACATCATGAGGAGGGATATGCATGAAAGAAGCATATGTATTTGATTATGTGAATGAGAATGAATTTCATAAATTAGAACGTTCATTAAAAAAATATAATATGTTGGCATATAAAAAATTATATTTTGATTATTATCCAAAACTAAAAGAAGGACAGTTTTTGGGAGAACTGGTCGCTACGAATCAAGTAAAAAAAACTAGGACATATGAATTAAAATTACCAACAGATATTATGTTTTCAAAAGTGCATGGTGATATTAAAGTGATTTATCACGTATATGAAGAAAATAAAATTTTAATGTTAGAAACGATCCAACCTGAAGATATTTTAACAGAAGGGCATCAATCTGAATTAGAGGTATACAAAGGTGTAATGGTTTCTAAAGAACATTCCGATAAAGATATCTTTAAAATCAATTTATTAAATTTAATAGATAAATAAAAATTTCACTGCTTATGATAGCAGTTTTTTATTATGACAACCGATATATTATTATGTATGGCGGATGAACTTCGGTTATAAATTCTCTATATGATATTTATATTCAGGTTCAACTGTAAACAATTTAATATTAAATAGCGCAAAATTAGAAAGTATGATAAAATAATTTGTGAGAGGGGAGTTAGCCCCATCTCGTAATCACTTTTTTGGTTTTCTTGCCACATACTTGAAATCCAAGAGTGATTTTTATTTTCCATATTTTTATAGAAATTTCCATTTTTAATCCAACTTTTCTAGTAATTTATCTTGCTTGCATACTAATTACATCATATCGGATACACGAGTCAATAATTTATGATAAACTTTTTTTCATTTTTATAAAAATGTACTTAATTTGTACCTGATTATGCTAGAATACGAAAAAACCGTTGAAATACAACGGTTTATTTTTCAATGGTGCGGGTGAAGGGACTTGAACCCATATGCCGTAAGGCGCTAGATCCTAAGTCTAGTGCGTCTGCCAATTTCGCCACACCCGCATTATAAGTGGTGGACCTTGATGGACTCGAACCATCGACCGCCCGGTTATGAGCCGGATGCTCTAACCAACTGAGCTAAAGGTCCAATTCAACACTGCTCTTATATAATATCATAATAATATATTTTATGCAATAAAATTTGAAAAAAATACATTGTTCTGATACCTTTTTGACAGATTCGAATTACATATAGTAGAGGGGTGATATATTGAATTATTTCATAGGTGATACACCGATGGTGAAAATAAAATATCGTTATCATGATCATGTGAATGAAATATATTGTAAGCTAGAACAATATAATTTAACAGGGAGTATTAAAGATCGTGTTGCAGAATATATACTTAAGAGTGCTGAAGATACTGGAGTTTTAAAGGAAGACATGCCGATTATTGAAGCGACAAGTGGAAATACGGGAATTTCTTTTGCTGCTTTAGGTGCGAGAAAACATCATCCAGTGATTATATATATGCCTGATTGGGTTAGTATAGAACGTCAGAAGCTAATGAAATTGTATGGTGCGGAACTGAAGCTGATTTCAAAGGAAGAAGGAGGGTTTCAAGCTTGTATTGAACAGGCGGATCAATTGAGTAAGAAAATAAATGGATATCGACCGAATCAATTTTCAAACGCAAAAAATATAGAAGCACATTATATGACGACAGGGTATGAGATTGTAAAACAAATTCATGAGCCGATTGGAGGCTTTACATCCGGAATTGGTACAGGTGGTACCTTGATGGGAGTAGGAAAACGTTTGAAGGAAACATGGAAGGATGTCAAAATAGTCGCATTAGAGCCGAAAGAATTACCTATATTATCTGGATATACTGGCAGTGATAGTCATAAAATCGAAGGGATTGGAGATGAGTTTATTCCAGAGATTGTCGATGCTTCTATCATAGATGATATTGTTTTAATTCACGATGACGATGCAGTGATGATGGCGTATCAACTTGCGAGCAAACTTGGACTTGGGGTAGGAATTTCTTCTGGCGCTAATTTTTTATCGGCTGTTCTATTAAAAGAAAAATGTAAACAGGCGGTTGTAACAATTTTTCCGGATGATGCTAAGAAATATTTGACGACGGATTTGTCTAAAATAGACCATCTTTCTATTTCTCCATGGATTAACGATATTGTTTTATTGGAATATGAAATTGTGTAAAATATGTTGTATTTTGTGAAATCATGGGATGATTGATGTTATAGATTGTTTTATGTTATAATATGGACAATGAAAAGGTGATAGGATGAAATTATATAATACGTTATCAAGATCATTGGAGGAATTTGTTCCACATGATAAAAATATGGTGCGGATGTATACTTGTGGACCAACAGTGTATAATTATGCGCATATTGGGAATTTAAGAACGTACATATCGGAAGATATTTTGGAAAAGACATTACGCTATTTAGGTTATCCGGTAACGAGATGTATGAATATTACAGATGTTGGACATTTGGTAAGTGATGCGGATTCTGGTGAAGATAAGATGGCGGTTGCTGCGAAAAGAGAGCACAAATCAGCACTTGAGATTGCTCAATTTTATACGGACGCTTTCATGAAAGATATAGAGGAATTAAATATTAAAAAGCCGGATGTGATTAGTAAAGCGACGGATCATATCGATGATTATATCCGTATGATTAAGAAATTATTACAGGACGGATATGCATATGAGGCAAATGGAAATATCTATTTCGATACAGAAAAGTATTCAAACTATTATCAATTATCTGGTAGAAGTAAAGAAGATTTGATGGTAGCTGTACGCGATGATGTCGAAGTGGATCAATTTAAAAAGAATCCAAATGATTTTGGGTTGTGGTTTACAAACTCGAAGTTTGATGGTCAAGAATTACAATGGGATAGCCCATGGGGAAGAGGATATCCTGGTTGGCATATCGAGTGTTCTTGTATTTCGATTGCTTATCTAGGGGAATATTTAGATATTCACTGTGGGGCGATCGATGCGATCTTCCCACATCATACGAATGAGATTGCTCAGTCTGAATGTTATTTAGGTCATAAATGGTGTAACTATTGGGTACATATGGAATTTTTAAATGATGCGACTGGAAAGATGAGTAAATCAAAAGGTGAATTTTTAACTTTATCTTTATTAAAAGAAAAAGGATATGAACCTGTTATTTATCGTTATTTTTGTTTACAATCACATTATCGAAAGCAATTGGTGTTTACGTATGATTCTTTAGATATGGCGCGTGTAGCGTATGATAAATTATACCATCGCGTACAAAGTTTAGAGCCGGTTTCTGGAGAAGAATTAGATCGAGATATGATGGAAGTATTTCGCGCGAAGTTCAAGGAAGCTCTTTCAAATGATTTGAATACGGCGAATGCTTGTACAGTTTTATATGATGTATTGAAAGAGAATATGAATGATACGACAAAGCATGCGTTGATCGAAGAATTTGATCAAGTGTTGTCATTAGATTTAACAAAGAAAAAAGAGAAAAAAATTGATGCTTCATTCGCTGCTTGGATCGAAGAGAAAATCAACGAGAGAAAGGAAGCTAAGCAGGCGAAAAATTATACTTTAGCAGATCAAATTCGAGATGAATTGTTCAGTAAAAATGTTGTGATTAAAGATACAAGAGAAGGAACAATATACGAAATTAAATAAGGGGATGAGCACATGGATTTTATGTTATTAGGGTATGAAAATATTCTAACTGTAATGCTTGCGATTGTAGGCTTTATCGTTGTTATATGGGCACAATCCAATATTTCTAGAACTTATCAGCGTAGTAAACGAATCAAAACAGATGGGAATTTAACTGGTCAGGAAGTGGCTAGAAAAATTTTAGATGAGCATGGGCTTTCTAATATCTATATTGTCGAAACACAAGGAGAGTTATCCGATCACTATGATCCACGGAGGAAAGTAGTACGGCTTTCTCGGGAAGTGTTTCACGGAACTAGTGTTGCATCTGTGGCTGTTGCGGCACACGAGGTAGGTCATGCGATTCAAGATAAAGAAAAGTATCCTATGATGCGCTTTCGTAGTGCATTAGTGCCTTTTGTAAATTTAGTTACTTATCTTGGATATTTTGGTTTAATCGTTTCTTTGATTGGTGGAATTACAGGATACATTAAATTGAGTATTCTTGTAATTTTAGCTACTTTACTGTTTCAACTTGTGACATTACCTGTAGAGTTTGATGCATCTAAAAGAGCTGAGAAGAACTTGCAAAAGTTATCTTTGATTTCTAACAGCGAAAAAGAAGAGGTTCATGCGATGTTAAAAGCAGCTGCTCTTACATATGTAGCAAGTTTTATATCGACGATTTTATCATTATTACGTCTTGTGATTATGCTTGGTGATGATCGTGATTAAGAATTCCATATGGAATTCTTTTTTGATATAATAGTAATATTGGAAGTGATGAGATGAACGGAGTTATTGCAATAAATAAAGAAAAAGGATATACGAGTAGAGATATTGTAAATATTGTAGGTAGAATATATCATACAAGAAAAGTAGGGCATACCGGAACATTAGATCCTATGGCGACAGGGGTTTTGATTGTGTGTGTCGGAAAAGCAACGAAATTAGTTTCTCTTTTAACATCTACAGAAAAAGAATATGTTGCAGATGTGTTATTAGGGGTGGAAACTGATTCTCTTGATACGGATGGAAATATATTGAGAGAAGAGCGTGTCGATTGTGAACAAACTCGTATTGATCAAGTGTTAAAGAGTATGAAAAAAACATATCTCCAAGAGGTACCGAAATACTCTGCTGTCAAAGTAAAAGGAAAAAAATTATATGAATATGCAAGATCTCATCAGGAAGTAGAACTTCCGAAAAAAGAGGTTACCATATACGATTTAGAACGTGTTTCTGAAGTTTTTCATGAGAATGGGAAGATTCGATTTCAAATACGATGTAAAGTGAGTAAAGGTACTTATATTCGCAGTTTAATTCGCGATATTGCATATGAACTTGGAACGATTGGTGTTATGAGTGATCTTTGTAGAACAAAGCAAGGAATAGTTGAATTAAAAGATTGTGTTTCTTTAAAGCAATTGGAAGACCAACCTCCTTTGCAATCGATCGCAGATATTTTATCGATATATCCACAAAAGATAGTGGATGGAAAAGAAGAAGAGATGGTATTAAATGGTCGGAAACTCCAGAATCGATACAATGAGAAGAAGATAGTTTTTTTAAACAAGGATCGTCGTGTGTTAGGGATTTATCAATTTGATGAAGAAGAACAGATGATGGTTCCTTGGAAAATGATATTGGAATAACAAAAAAAGCATGAATTCATGCTTTTTTGTTATTGTGTTACTGTTGTTTGTGCCTCTACATAAGAGTCATAACCAGATTTTAATTCAGAATCTTGAATATCTAATTTATATTTTTTTCTGATATCTGCCCAAGTTTTAGCGCTTAATGTCGTGTCGTTAGATAATTTATTTTCAACTAATGTCGTTTTAATTTCATCTTTTACTTCGTCTAATTTTGGTTTTGATTTAGATCCTACTTTTAAAATAACATGATATCCATAGTCACTTTTTACAGGTTCTTTTGAATATTCATTCTTTTTTAATTTATAAGATGCATCCCAGAATTCAGAAACGACACTTTCCTTTGAAAAGTCACTTAATAATCCACCGTTTTCTTTTGTACCTTCGTCATCAGAATATTTTTTAGCAAGTTCTGCAAAATCTTCACCGTCGTTTAATTTTTTAATGATATCTTCGGCTTCTTTTTTCGCTTTTTCTTCAGCTTTTTCTTTTTCTTCGTCTGTCATATCATCTGTTACTTCTGGCGAGATTAAAATGTGTCTTACAGTTAGATCTCCGAAGATGTTTGTATCATAGTAACTTTGAATTTCGTCATCTGTTAATTGTTCTTTCAAATAGTTTTCTACAACTTTGTTTTTCTTATATTCTAAGATTAAAACATCTTTATATTCAGCTTCGTTTTTATAACCAGCTGATTTCATAGCAGTCTCGAAGTCTTGACCAGCAGATTCATAATATTGTTTTGTTTGTTCTAATTGACTTTCTGCATATTGTTTTGCAGTTTCGTCTGTTTCGATTTCTTTATTAGCGATAAAGCTATCGATCATAGTAATTAAGACACTAGAACCTCCTTGTTTTTTTAGTTCGTCGTATAAGTCTTCTGTCGTAATTGTTTTTCCATCTAACTTAGCAACGACTTCTTGTCCATTTTTTAATTTTGCTACTTGTCCGCATCCAGCAGTTAAAAATAAAATAGAGCATAAACCTAGTACGAGTAATTTTTGTTTCATGTGCTCTTTCATTCTCCTTTCATAGTACATCTAATATTTTAGCAAAAAATATATGGAAATACAAGAATTCCAAACAAAATTAGTTAGAAGTAAGCACATAAATGTAAAAATTCCATAAGATAATGTGAAAAGACAAAAAGGAGGTATGAATTATGTGTAATACAGGAGTATCTGGTGCTGCAATCGTTTTAGTTTTATTCATTTTACTTATCATTATACTAGGAGCATACATTTAATCGACTTACTAGGAGGTGAATAAAGTGGCTTGTCAAAATCATGGAAATGATAATTGTCCTAGAAATAATACGTGCAATTATATTATAATAATCGTATTATATATTTTATTAGCAATTATTCTAGGATCATGTATCATCTAATGAAAAGAGGGGAACCTCTTTTTCTTTTGATTGACAAACGACTAAAAATGTTTATAATAAATGAGTGTTTGGAGGGGCAAAATGAAGATAAAAAATAAAATTACATATATTTCTTCCCTATGTTTAATGTTGGGAACGAGCGGTTGTTCTTTAGAAAAATATCCAACTACAGAATCTCATGCTTGCACGATCGATCAGACTGCTTACCAAATGGTTAATGTGTTTGGAGTACCAATTCACGAAAGTACACCTCTTACTTGTGTAGAAAAGAATGAACAAGAATATTTTTATATTGGAAGTATAGATGAACTTGTAGCTTTTTATCAGGCATATGGAATTTATGGGTCTCAAACCAATTTATTGTGGATCGATTTTCACTTAGATATGAATGAGGTGGCACGTAGATTAAATGAAGTGATACCAGCGCGATTTTCTCTTTCATTTTCTGCAAAACATGGCGCTGTAGAATCAACTTTAGAAATTATGGATTCCTATTATGAAGAGGCACTAATGCATGCACAAAGAATTGCAGATGAAGTTCGCAACGTAACGACTGACCCTTCGGAGCAAATGAGAATTGTCCACGATCATTTATTACAGACAATAACATATAGTAATCAAGGTGGAAACGATGGTTACGATGAAGCAAGTGATGCTTTCTTTTTAGGCCTTGCGAATTGTTCAGGATATTCTCGAGCTTATTTCATGGTTTTACGTGAATTAGAAATTCCTGTTTTATATGTAAGTTCCAATACGATGGATCATGCATGGAATATGGGGTATGACGGAACGAATTATTGGTATATTGATACATCTTTCGATGACGTAAGTAAAAAGAATAAAGATGATTATATTACGACGGACCGCAATTATTTTTACGATCAGCACAAATTAGATTTTAGAGAATCAGATCAAGAGTATGTGAAACGAATGCAGAATTTATATCACTTACAATAGAAGGAACCAGACATTCACTAGACATTTTTATAGAACTGACAGAAATTGTCAGCTTTTTTTTAATAATTTTGTGGAAAATCTCTTTACAAAGAGATAGTTTCGGGGTAAAATGGTGGTGCAAGGTGGCATAAAGTGGAGCAAAGTGGGTGATTTTATGTTGATGGGAGAATATCATCATACAATCGATGACAAAGGAAGATTAACGATACCGTCAAAGATTCGTTATGATCTTGGAGAAAAGTTCGTTGTAACAAGAGGGCTTGACGGATGTTTATTCGTTTATCCAATGGGAGAATGGACAAATATTATTGCCAAATACAAAGAATTACCTAATACGAAAGATGCCCGTAACTTTATGCGATTTTTCCTTTCGGGTGCGACAGAATGCGAATTTGATAAACAGGGGCGCATTAACATCGCAACACCACTTGTAAAATATGCCGACTTGAAGAAGGATTGTATTATTATTGGAGTAAATGATCGCTTGGAGATTTGGAGTAACGAAAGATGGAATTCATTTATGAATGAAAATGAAGAAAATTTTTCTGATATCGCAGACAATCTGTTCTCTACAAATCTTGGTTAGTAGGTGAGAATATGCATAAAAGTGTATTATTAGAAGAATGTCTCACATACTTGAATTTAAAAGAAGATTCTATCGTAGTAGATTGTACTCTAGGCTATGGTGGACACAGTAGTGAAATTTTAAAGCGGATTCCAAAAGGTTTTTTATACGCTTTTGATCAAGATATCGATGCGATTCATTCTAGTGAGAAAAGGTTAAAAGCGATTGGAGATAATTTTGAAATTATTCAGAGTAATTTTCAATATTTGAAAAGAGAATTGGAAAAGCGAAACGTTACAAAGGTAGATGCGATCTTGTTTGATCTTGGCGTTTCTAGTCCACAGTTGGATGAGAAGGATCGAGGGTTTAGTTTCCATCAGGATGCACCACTCGATATGAGAATGGATCAATCACAGTTGCTGACTGCGAAAGAAGTAGTCAATACATATTCTTATCAAGATCTCGTTTGTATTTTTAAAGAATATGGGGAAGAAAAATTTGCAACTTCCATCGCACGTGCAATAGAGCGACAAAGAAAGGAAGCTTCAATTGAAACAACGTTGGAATTATCTGAACTGATCAAAAGCGCGGTACCGGAAAAATACCGCCGTGAGAAGCATCCAGCGCGAAAAGTTTTTCAAGCGATTCGAATCGAAGTCAATCGAGAATTGGAAGTTTGTGAAATTGCTGTACGAGATGCGCTAGATTGTCTCGATATAGATGGAAGACTTTGCGTTATTACATTTCATTCTTTGGAAGATAAGATTGTAAAAAATTTATATAAGACATATAGTACAGTGAAAAAAGAACTAATGAAGTTACCTGTGATACCGGAAGAGTATCAACCGAAATATAAAGTCGTTGCAACGATAGTTCCGACAGAGAAGGAAATTACAGAAAATAAAAGGGCACGGAGTGCTAAATTAAGAGTCATCACGAGAACAAAGAAGTAGTAGGGGAGAGAAACATGAGGACGAAGAAAGTGAGAAAATTAAAAATTACTAAAGGTGAAAAAATGCTTTATGCAGGCGCTTTCTTGTCTGTCATTTTTACACTTGCGCTTCAAGTATTCTGTGGAGCTAATATCGGAAATCTTAATATGTCTGTAGAAAAACTAAGGTACGATATAGAGTCACAAGAGAAGAAAAATGAAAGTTTAACGATGAAAGTGAACGAACTAACTTCATTTGATAAGGTCAAGGATATTGTCAAAGAAATGGGATTAGAGTATAATAATGATAATATCATAATCATCAACAAATAAATGAGGTGAAGGTATGAAAAAGGAAGGACTAAGAAATGGTAAGTGGAAATTTCCGCAACTTGTTTTTTATGTTTTTCTTTTTTTTATTGTGGTTTTAATCTTACAATTAGCGTATCTTTCTTTATCGCCGGTCGTCTATGGGATCAATATGGACGATTTTGCAAAACAGCGTAATACAGTTAAGAAAACACTTACTGCAACGAGAGGAACGATCTATGATAAGGATGGAAATATTTTAGCGCTCAATGTATCTTCTTATACAGTAATTGCATATTTAGATTCTAGTAGAAGTAAGAATTCTTCAACGCCACAGCATGTGGAAGATGTAGCGATGACAGCTCAGAAACTAGCACCTATTTTAGGTATGACAGAGGAATATCTTGTACGATTGATGTCACAGGATCTATATCAGGTAGAGCTTGGACCGGGTGGTCGAGGAATTACAGAATTAAAGAAAGATGAGATAGAGGCGCTTCATTTACCTGGAATTGCATTTGAAGAGGATTATAAACGTTATTATCCGAATGGAAATTTTGCATCATACGTCATAGGATATGCGAAACAGTATGACAAAGAAGTGACAGTAAATGGGATTAAAACGCTAGAGCGAGTGATCGTAGGAGAACTTGGAATTGAAGCAAAATACGATAGTCAACTGAAAGGAACGAATGGCAGTGTTACTTATCAACAGGATCGAAATGGTTATAAGATTCCGGATACTAAGGAAACGAGAATCGATGCACACGATGGGGACAATATTTATTTGACGCTGGATTCTAACATTCAAAGATTCTTAGAAGGTGCGATTAAAGAAGCAGCAGAAACGTATCATCCGGAGTGGATGGTAGTGAATGTGATGGAAGCTAAGACTGGAAAAATTTTGGCAACTTCTTCATCACCATCTTTCGATCCGAATGTCAAGGATATTACAAATTACGAAAACCCTCTAGTTTCTTATGTCTACGAGCCTGGAAGTACCATGAAGATATTTTCTTATATGTGTGCGATGGAAAAAGGAACTTACGATGGG
Source organism: uncultured Bacilli bacterium (assembly GCA_944331895.1). Lineage (GTDB taxonomy): Bacteria > Bacillota_I > Bacilli_A > RF39 > UBA660 > Fimihabitans. Next base: position 13,280 of record CALVIX010000007.1, on the reverse strand, counting down.
GCAGTAACTTATCAATCTGGTAATATCACAATAGGAGAGTATACGATCAATGACTGGGATCGTGCCGGATGGGGAACGATTACGTACGATAAAGGATTTGAATATTCTTCGAATGTAGCAGTTGTCAATTTGTTACAAAAATATATCAATAAAAATGATTTAAGAGAATGCTATGAAAAATATGGTTTTGGAAAGATTACGGGAATCGAACAATCGAGAGAACAAACGGGATCTATTAAATTTAATTATCCAGTCGAGGTTGCTACTGCTGGATTTGGACAGGGAATCACCGTAACGCCAGTTCAAATGTTGCAAGCTTTAACGATGATTGCGAACGATGGAAAAATGATAAAGCCTCACGTTGTCGATAAGATCGTCGATCCAAACACAGGTAAGACAGTGTATAAATCTAAGGTAGAAAAATCAAAGCAATTGTTGAAACAATCTACCGTAGATAAGATCAAAGAGCTTATGCATAACACAGTGTATGGTACTGATCCTGGAACGACAGGATATGCATACGATATTCCAGGATTTGATATTATTGGTAAGACAGGTACAGCACAAATATATAATGAAAAAACGGGTGGCTACTACGAAGGAAAGAACGAATATATTTTCTCATTTGCAGGAATGTATCCAAAAGATGATCCTGAAATTATTATATATGCGGCGATGAAACGTCCAAAATGGGGAGAGAGTAAAGCACTTTCAACGACGGTTGTTTCTGTTATGAAGAGTATTGCAAAATATCGAAATATGTTTACTGAGACATCTGTACAGACAACAACTCAATTGTTTGAGATGCCATCATATCTCAGCAAAAATGTTACGGATGTGACAGCACAATTAGCAAGTGTAGGAATTACACCTGTATATTTAGGAACTGGAGATAAAGTGATTTCTCAGTATCCAGAAAAAGGAACTCAGTTAGTGACAGGTGATAAAGTATTCTTAAAGACGAATAAAAAAGATATTACGATTCCGGATATGACGGGGTGGTCTCGTAGTGATGTGAAGGCATTTGCAACCCTTGCCGGAATTACATGTTCGTTTGAAGGGCATGGATTTGTTACCGGACAGAGTGTTGCGGCCGGAACTCCTGTGAATGCGACGACAGTATTGAATCTTACACTTTCCGACAAATATGATTTTAATGCATTAGACACAACGCAAAGTCAGGATGGAACATAGATATTTTAGGAATGTTACTGTATGAACAAGGAAACTCACAACTAGTGAGTTTTTTTCATTTTTTCACGTGCTTGTACATAACATGAATTAGAGGTGACTCTCATGTTTTTTAAAGGTATTCACATACGAATTAAGATTGTGTTTTTTCTATTGCTTTTTATATTTGCACTCATTATTGGAAAAGTGTTTTACATTCAAGTGATAGATTATGATAAGTTAAATTCTTATGCGTCTGGACTTTGGAGTAGAAATCTTCCTATTGAAGCTAATCGGGGAAAAATTTATGATCGGAATGGTGTCGTACTTGCTGATAATTTGACAACTTCATCATTAGTCTTTATTCCAAATCAAATCAAAGATAAAATTGGTACAGCAGAAAAAATTAGTGAAATTTTAGGTGTATCATACGATAAAATTTATGCTCATGTTTCGAAAAAGGCATCGATCGAGAGAGTGCACCCGGAAGGAAGACGACTTTCTTATGAAGTTGCTGATAAGATCGCATCATTAAAATTACCTGGAGTGTATCTGGTGAAAGAATCAAAGAGAGTTTATCCATATGATACCTATTTATCTCATACGCTTGGTTTCGTAGGAATCGACAATCAAGGGCTTTCAGGGTTGGAACTGATGTATGATGATTATTTAACTGGAGAATCTGGAGCAATTAAATATTTTAGTGATGCAAAAGGAAATAAATTAGAGTTAAACGAGGTTTATGAAAAGCCACAAGATGGAATGAATATGACACTGACGATCAATCATGAGATCCAAACTTCTTTAGAGCGTGAGTTAGATAATGCGGTTTTAAAATATTCGCCAGATCAAGCGATTGGTATTGTAATGGATCCAAATACAGGTGAAATTTTAGCCATGTCATCACGTCCTAATTTTTCACCTTCTAAGTATCAAGATTATACGACGGAGGAAATTAACAGGAATTTGCCAATATGGGCAACGTATGAGCCGGGATCGACGTTTAAAATTATTACACTTGCAACAGCGCTAGAAGAAAATTTCGTCGATTTAGAAAAAGATAAATTTCACGATAGCGGTTCGATTCAAGTAGAAAATGCTCGCATTAAATGTTGGAAACATGGAGGACATGGAGAACAGACGATGCTACAAGTTGTTGAGAATTCTTGCAATCCTGGATTTGTCGTCATGGGTCAAAAGATAGGAAAAGAAAAACTATTTGAATCGATTCGAAAATTCGGTTTTGGTTCTAAGACGGGAATAGATTTAAATGGAGAAGGGACTGGAATTTTATTTTCTCTTGATAAAGTAGGCCCTGTAGAACTTGCAACGACTTCTTTTGGGCAGGGAGTTTCAGTTACGCCAATTCAACAGATTACGGCAGTTTCTGCTGCAATCAACGGGGGATATTTATATCAACCATATATTGTAAAAAGCATCAATGAGCCAGAAACGAATACAGTGATCAAAGAAAATAAAACGAAGTTAGTGCGTAAAGTGATTCAATCAAGCACGAGTGAGCAAGTGAGGATGACGCTAGAAAGTGTTGTAACAAATGGAACAGGGAGACCTGCTTATATCGATGGATATAGAGTAGGTGGAAAGACCGGGACAGCTCAAAAAGTAAAAGATGGCAAGTACATGGTTGGAAATTATATTACATCTTTTATGGGATTTTTACCTGCCGATGGTCCACAAGTGATTGTTTATGTAGCGATCGATAATGCGAAGGGAGCAACGCAATATGGGGGAACAATTGCGGCGCCTATCGTAAAAACGATTCTAGAAGATGCAATCGAAGCGTTGGATATTCCTAAGCGGAAAGGATGGACGGAGAAGAAATATAATTATTTAGATAAAAAATATGCAACGATTCCTAATGTTGTTGGGAAAAGCACAGAAGATGCAGTGAAGGCATTAGATCAGTTTAAAGTAGAATTTACTGGCACAGGAAGTCGAGTTCGCTATCAATCCCCAAAAGCTAAAACGAGAATTTATGAAGGGGAAACCGTCCGATTGTACTTAACAGAATAGGAGGAAGCTTATGTTGATATTAACGAAGGCAACACTTGCTATGATGATTGGATTTATTTTTGCCATCATTACAGCCATCATATTGATTCCTATTTTAAAACGACATAAGGCAGGACAAAATTTAAGTGTGTACTTAGAAGATAGACATAGCAAAAAACAAGGGACACCTACGATGGGAGGATTTATCTTTATTATTCCAACCTTGGGAACTTTAATTTTGTTATATCTAACGGATCGCCTGGAGCTTAGCTATACTTTTTATATTGTGATGGTTACGTTTATCGGGTATGCTTTCATTGGCTTTTTGGATGATTATCTAATTATTAAAAGACATAATAATGCGGGTCTTAGTGAAAAGCAAAAATTATTTTTACAACTTATCATTGCTATTATTTTCTTCTACTTGTTTATGGTTGCAGGGAACGAGCCTTTGATATGGATTCATACTTTGCATATCAAGATCAATATTGGATGGTTTTATGGACTATTTATTTTATTCTTATTGCTCGCTAGTAGTAATGCGGTCAATTTAACAGATGGGTTAGACGGTCTTGCTGGAGGTCTTTCTGTGATTGCCTTTTTTACTTTTGGTGTTATTAGTTATCATACTGGATGGCTAGAAGGATATCAGGAGCTTGGTATGTTTTGCTTTATCTTAGTCGGTGCTTTGTTGGGCTTTTTGCTCTTTAACGTGAGTCCAGCGAAGGTGTTTATGGGAGATACAGGATCGTTAGCTTTAGGTGCGACGCTTGGAGCACTAGCTATTTTGACACGGCACGAGTTATTACTTGTCTTGATTGGAATTGTATTTGTATTAGAAACGGTGAGTTGTATTTTACAAAGAATCTATTACAAATGGACAAAAAAGAGATTATTTCCAATGGCTCCGATCCATCATAGTTTTGAAAAATATGGGTGGGACGAACGAGATATCGTCAAATTATTTTGGGTCATTGGTTTACTTGGTGCGATGGCATCGATCGCGTTTGGAATATGGATGTAGGTGCATATGAAAAAAGGGAAAATTGATTATGTATTGTTATTAGGAGTTTTATTCATTTCTATTTTTGGTATTGTCATGATCGCGTCCGCATCTTACGTGTGGGCGGAATATAAGTTTAACGATCCATTTAAGTTTGTTAAGAATCAGGGGCTCTTCTTTCTGATTGGGACTCTTTTTATGTATTTTATTAGTAAGATCGATTGTCATGTTTATGAAAAAAACGTGAATCGTATTTTAATCGGATGTATTATTTTGTTAATTCTCGTATTGATTCCTGGAGTAGGAACAGTTCGAAATGGAAGTCGTAGTTGGTTTGGGATAGGGTCTTTTGGAATTCAGCCAAGTGAGTTTGCTAAATTGGGACTTATTATGTTTACCGCAAAATATCTTTATCGAAATGAGAAAGATATGAAGAAAATTAAAACTGGAGTTCTTCCTATTTTAGGTCTTACTTTATTCATATTTGGGCTCATCATGTTACAGCCTGATTTTGGAACTGGTATGATCTTGGTAATGAGTGTTATTGGTTTATTATTCATAGGTGGTGTTTCATTTAAATTTTTCTTGCGGATTGGATTGTTGGGACTGCTTGGGATCGCTGGTTTAATTGCGGTAGCGCCATATCGATTAGAAAGAATATTATCATTTTTGAATCCATGGAAAGATCCATTAGGAAGTGGGTTTCAAATGATTCAATCTCTCTATGCGATTGGTCCAGGAGGTTTATTTGGGTACGGTCTTGGAAATTCGCGACAAAAGCATTTTTATTTGCCTGAACCACAGACTGATTTTATCTTTTCGATCATAAGTGAAGAATTTGGGTTCTTAGGCGTGATTATCGTTGCTTCCTTGTTTATACTAATTATTTATAAGGGATTTCAAATTGCTCGAAAGAGCAACGATCTTTTTTCTAAATATCTCGCTTTTGGAATTACTTTCCAGATTGCGTTTCAGGCAGTATTAAATTTATGTGTGGTCGTCGGTTTGATTCCAGTGACAGGGTATGCAAGAAAATGGGAGAAAATAGTATAAATCGTAGAAATCCTTATAAATAAAGGGAAAACGAGATTTTACTTAATTGAAAAAGCACTTAAAAATGTCAAAATTAAAGCCCCCCTTATTTTATGGGATTTTTTTGCAAAAATATAACAACGATGCATTGTTGGTAAACACAGGAAAGTTTATGAGAGTTGGACTTTGAGATAAATAAGTGCAAATTAAAATATATTTTAATTTATAAAAGTTTATATTTATATATTTTTCCAAAAATTTCCATAAAAGTATTGACAAAGAATATAAAAAATAGTAAATTATTTTGTAATATTTTTAAAGGATTGTTGATTTTGATGAGTAAATTTATAAAAGCGAGTGAATTAAAATTTTTTTGTAACTTTTATGAATATTTATATATTAATATAAATTCTTTTTTGGCCCTTTCAAATAAAAGCATGACATAATTTTGTTATGCTTTTTGTTTAAGTTTTTAGTGTAGTTTTGGAGGAATTTTTATGGGAAATAGTATTTTACAAGATTTAATTGACAAACTTAATGAGTATAATCGAGAAGAAGTTGAAGTTATTAAAAAAGTTTATGAATATGCTAAAAAATTACATGATGGACAATATAGACAAAGTGGGGAACCATATATTAATCATCCTTTAAATGTTGCATATATTCTTGCAGATATGCACGCAGATAGAGATACAATATGTGCTGGACTTTTGCATGATGTGTTAGAAGATACTGAAATTACCAAAGAAGATATAGCTCATGATTTTAATCAAAATATTGCTAATTTAGTGGATGGTGTAACTAAACTTTCAAAAATGAATTTTTCTTCTAAACAAGATCAAAATTTAGCAAATACTAGAAAGATTATTACAGGTATTACTGAAGATGTTAGAATAATAATTATTAAATTAGCTGATAGACTTCATAATATGAGAACTTTGCAATTTAAAAGTGAATTTAAACAAAAAGAAAACGCACTAGAAACTATGGAAATATTTGTTCCCTTAGCTTATTATATTGGAGCATATAGAATTAAATCTGAATTAGAAGATTTATCTTTGCAATATTTAAAACCAGATATGTATAAAAAAATTGAAGAAAGAAAGTTAAAAATAGAAGAAGATAGTAATAGTTGTTTACAGGAAATGTTATTAAAAATTCAAGCAATGTTAAACGATAAAAATATTCCTAATGAAATTAAAGTAAGAACAAAGAATATTTATGGTATATATAAAAGATTAAGTGAAGGGCAAAAATTAGCGGATATACATGATTTATTAGCATTGAAAATTATGGTAGATGAAGTGGCTAATTGTTATTTTGTTTTGGGTATGATTCATGAGGAATATCATCCAATAAATAATAAATTTAAAGATTATATATGTAATCCTAAAACTAATATGTATCAATCTTTACACACAACTGTTTTTGGCCCAGATGATAGATTAGTTCAAACGCAAATAAGAACTTTTGAAATGGATAAAGTGGCTTCATTTGGATTAACAGCATACTGGGATGTAGAAAAAGGAAACGCAAGAGATGTTATGCAAGAAGATTTAAAAAGTAAATTTCAATTTTTTAAATCTTTAACAGAAATTAATTCAATGTTTGGTGATAATCAACAATTTGTGAATCAAGTAAAATGTGAACTTTTTTCTGATAAAGTTTATGTATATACAACAAAAGGTGACATAATTGAATTACCTAAAGGAGCAACACCTATAGATTTTGCTTATAAAATACACACAGATATTGGAAATACAATGGTTGGTGTATTTGTAAATGATGAATATGTACCTATAGATTATGTTTTGAAAAACAAAGATAGAGTAAGAATTGTAACTGATGATTTATCTTATGGTCCAAGAGAAGATTGGATAGAAAAAGCACAAACAAGTCATGCAAGAAAAAAGATTAAGGAATTTCAAAAAGGAATTTAAAATGAATTTAGAAAAATATAATATAATAAAAAATAAATTTATATCTTCCTATAGAGATAAAATATTAGGATTAAGAGATTATTATGAATCTAAAGCTTTTGATATTTCTATAAAAGAATTTAATATGTTGAATAAAAAATATCGAGATTATATAATTGAAATGATTAATGAGCTTGGTTGTATATTTAAAAATTTTTATAATATTGATTTTTGTATAACATTAAGTGGTAGTTTAGCAAGAAACTCTAATAACTTATTTAGTGATATAGATATTAATTATTTAACAACTTCACATAATTATCAAGATATTATAGATATTGAAGATAAAATAAATTATATATTACAAGAAGTATTAAAATTTAGAGGTAAAGATAAATTACATAGTATGGTAGTGTATTTGCCTTTAATAGGTGAAAAAAAGATAAGTGCCATAGATAATAATGAATATGTCCTTAATTTTATAGATGGAAAAATAAAAGTTAAATGTAGGGAGAATGCGGAACAATTGATGTATGAAACATATAATTCTACAAGAAGTATATATGATGTAATTAATTATTTTAATAAATATGATAATGAATTTAATATTAACGAATGGACATATTGTTTTGAATTTATTTTTAATGAAAAATATTTAAAAATATATAAAAAATATAGAAATGAATATAGGAAAAATAATAATATAAATATATTTATAGATAATTTATTAAATGATATAAAAAGAGATGATAATTACTTAGATGAAGATTTGACTTATGTAGAAAATGCTTTATTAAAAAAAATATATAAAACAACTGTATTATTTAATTTTTATAAATTATTAGCTATATTTTATAGATTAGATAAAAATGTAATTAAATTTAATATAGATTGTTTTTTTAATGAATCAAACATATTAGATAAAAATTTATTTAATTTATTTAATGAATATTTAAAGTCTATACAAGATTTACAATTAATACTTGATAAAAAAAATATAGATTTAAGTTCTCATTCAAATGCTATATTTGATATACATAGTATAAACGAAAGTTATAAAGCTTTAACTAATAGAGAAAACATATTAAAAGATTTGAATACTAAAAAGAAAAATTTATATGATAAATGTATTTTGATTTTAAGGAGGTTTTAAAATTGAAAAGTAAAGAAATTTTAATATCAACATTACCAGTAAAACCACAAAAGGAAACTAATATTGGCATGCTTTTATCTCCAACTATAATGGACTTTGTTGGGGACGTGCTTGAAGCAAAAAAGAATATAGGATTTAATATAATCCATAGTTATGAACAAAAGGATACTGAATTAGATGGTTACTTAGACACTATTAGTAAATCTAAAATAGAATATGATTCAATATTTGTGGACAAAGATCACGGTGACCAATTATTGGAGATAGTAGATAAAATGTACTATGATGGATTTTTAAAAATAAAACAAAAAGAAAAAATAAGATGTGAATGTGGAAGAGTAGATATGATTCCATCATCAGTTAATAATGGCAAAATATACAGAATAGAAAACGGCAATATTATATGCAATTATTGCAATCAAGTATGTTCCAAGTATATAGAAAAATCGTTAGTATTTGAATTAAAAGATGATGTAAAAATTCCTTCTATATGTCCTCCATATTTAAAAAAAGAAATGAATGCATTTATTAGGACTTTTAATAATTCAGATATTTTAGTTTCAAAAAATAGAAATACTGGATATGTAATAGATACCTTGTCTGGACCATTTAATATAGATGTTGATTTTGTTTGGAGTAATTATTTTAAATTGTATGATAATCCTAAGCAAATCTATATTGCTAGTAATCATCAATTATTTTTAATATTTTTAATGAATTATTTAGCTGAAAAAACATCTAATAAAGAACTTGTGTTTATTGCTAATCCATATTTAAATGTAGATTTAAAAGAAGCTAAACGGCAATATGAATTAAGAAAATTAAAAGAATATAAGCAATTATTATTATTATATAATTTTAGATGGAAAAATAAGAATTGTAACTGGTCATCTACAAATACAACATATTTAAATAATATTAGTGATACTAAATTAAGAAATCTTTATAATGCTATGATAATTTCTTCTAAGGAATTATTAGAAAGTGATTTACCATTAGAGGAATTAATATTTAAAATATTAAATGAAAAAAGTAATATGCAAAATAATATTAAAGAAATGAAAAGATTATATAAGGAAGGTAGATTATGAAAATAATAGATAAGATTATTAGTGAAGATAAATTATCAGCTAAAGTTTTGCAAGCAACGGATGATAATTTTGTGATTGAAACAGGTGTTTTTGATGATGGAAATACATGTCACTTATGTGTTTCTTGTCAAATTGGATGTCCTATATCATGCCAAATGTGTTATAATGGAATAAATAAGAATTATCATAGAAATTTGACCAAACAAGAAATTTTAGATGAGATTGGTAATATTATTGAACAGTTTGAATTGTTAAAGAAATATGATTATTTATGTTGTAGCTTCATGGGGGTTGGAGAACCAATGTTAAATTATGATAATGTTCTAGTTGCTATACAAGAATTAACTGAAAGAGATGAAAGAATATATTTTGCGCTTGCTACAACATTACCATATTCAAAAGATATAGTTAAATTAACTGAAGACTTTAATAACATTAGACAATTCAAGCTTACTATATCATTACATGCACCTAACGATAAAAAGAGAAAAGAATTAATACCTTCTCATTCTTCTTTTGAAGAATTAAGAAAGGCAATGAATTATTATAAAAAACATAGTATTCACAAAGCTGAATTTAATTATGTATTATTAAAAAAATTTAATGATTCAGATGAAGATTTTTATGAATTACTTGAATTTTTAGAAGATGATGATAGATTAAAAATTAGTAGTTACAATCCAATTGAAGGTGGAAAATTTGAGAAAGCTACTGATGATAGATATTTAAAGTTACATAGACTATTAGATAAAAGAAATATTCATAATTCTAAATTTGAAAGTGTAGGGGATAAAATAGATGTTGGATGTGGACAAATGGCAGCAAAAAAATTAATAAGGAGGTAATGTTATGTATAGTATATTATTTAGTAGAATAGAAATAGGAATGGATATAGTTAAAGATAGAATGTTAGAAATATTACCTAAAAATCCTAAGGTAGCAATATTTCCTTGGACATTTCCAGTTGAAATAGATGCTTGTAAATTAGATAATGAATTCTTTAAAAAGGGAGAAAGAAGATATAATAGATATATAAATGAACTTAAAAAAATTGGTATAGAAGAAAATAATATTACCGTATGTAATTGTTACAGTGATTCTAAGGAAAAACTTAAAAACATTATAAAAGAATCTAATGTATTATTATTACCTGGTGGTAATCCAGAAATGTTTTTTAAAAAAGTACTTCATGATACTGAGATATTTTATGATATAAAGTATTTTGATGGATTAATAATTGGAGAAAGTGCTGGGACAGAACTTCAATTAAAAAGATATTTTATTACCGCAAAAAATAATTTTTATAAATATTTTGCATTCTATGATGGTTTTGGTGTATTAGATGATCCTTTTTATATAGATGTTCATACAGTAAATAATAAAAGATATTTAGATTCATTACAAAAAGTTTCTAATGATACTCAAAAAAAAGTGTATGCAATATTTGATGACGGAGCACTAATTTATAACAGGATAAATAAAAAATTAGAAATATTTGGCAATGTTAAAGAATTTAATCCAAATAAATAAAAGATGAAGCAACAATTATTTAAGTTATGTTTATTATAAAAGTAAATGGTACAAGAAAAATTTAATTAAATATGTATTCAATTAATGGTAATAAAAATAAATATTCGAATTTGGATATTTATTTTTTTATATATATTAAAAACATAAATTTGTTAAAGAATTACTTTACCATTTGTAGTCAGCAAGAGATAAATAGTAAAAAATAATTTATAAATTATTTTAATGTCTTAAAATTTAAATTGTTTGCATATTTTTTTTTGTTATAAAATAAGTTTTATCGAGGGGATAATAATATGGTAAACAAACTTAAAGATGATTTGCATTTTAATATTGAGTATAGTTTTAATGAAGAAGGTAAAAAATTAAAAGAAATAATAGAAGAGTTATTCTTATTAAATTTAAAAGAATTAAATATATAAAATAATATAAAAGTTATGAGATTTTGGTAAAAAATATAATTAAATCATGCTATAATTTATATAGCACAAAACTCTCATAACTAAATGAAGGAGGATAGAAGAGTTATGAGAAAATATAAGTGTGGAAGATATTTGAGATTATCAAAAGAAGATGAATTAAAAAAAGATGAAAGTTCATCAATTGCTAGTCAAAGAATGATTATAGAATCTTTTGCTAAATTTCAAGGTTTGGAAGTTATAAAAGAATATATCGATGATGGTTTTTCAGGAGGAAACTTTGATAGACCTGGATTTAAAGAAATGATAAAAGACATAGAAGATGGTGTCATAAATTGTGTAATAACAAAAGATTTATCTCGTTTAGGTCGTGAACTATATCAAACAGGTAGATATATAGAAGAATATTTTATTGATAACAATATTAGGTATATTGCAATTAATGATGGGTATGATTCTCTAGAGGGAGATAATATGTTGTCTATGCGTTTAACATTTAATGATTTTACATTAAGAGATGTATCAAAAAAGGTTAAATCTTCTCTTACTGCAAAACAAAAAAATGGAGAGTATATAGGAACTTATCCTAAATATGGATATTTAAAAGATCCTGTTGACCATCATAAATTAATAATTGATCCTGTTGCATCACTTGTGGTTAAAAGAATGTTTGAAATGGCATCTCAAGGAAATAGCTGTTATAAAATAGCATCAGTACTAACTGAAGATAAAGTTCCAATTCCAATAGTCTATAAGAAAGAATCTAGAGGAGCTTTAATTACAGATAATGATGGATTTGGAATATGGCGTCCGCAAACAATTAGAGATATATTAACAAGTGAAATGTATATAGGAAATATGGTACAAAATACTTATAATAAGGTAAGATATAATTCAAAAAGAATAAGGGCTACAAAAAAAGAAGAATATATAATTGTAGAAGGAACGCATGAACCTATTATTGATAAGGAAACATTTGAACTTGTTGGTAAATTAATTTCTTCAAAAAGTTTGCGAAAGCAAAGAGAACAAAAAGAAAAATATTTGTTTACGGGTTTATTAAAATGTAAAGAATGCGGTCATAATATAAGTATTTTGAAGAAAAAATGTAAAAAAAGTAATTCACATTATACTCAATGTAATGGGTATAGTAAAAAAGGAAAATATGGTGTTTGTAAAATCCATCGTGTAAATTATAATTTATTAGAGGAAGATTTAATTAAAATAATTAATAAAATTTGTGATTCTTATTTGAAAGAATATAATAATAAAAAACTTACTTATGATGCTAATAAATTATTAGAATCAGAGATAACAAAAATTCAAAAACAAATTGATATTTTAACTAAAGAAATAAGTAAATATGATACTTTGATCGAACAAATTTATATTGATAAAGTAGGCAACAAAATACCAGAAAAAACTTTTGATAGTTTGTTAAGTAATTATAATGAAAAATTAGAAATATCTTCTGCCAAGAAAAAAGAGTTGTTAGAACAAAAAGAAAAAGTTGAGTCAACTATTAAAAGATTTGATTTTGAAAGTTGTAAAACTGCAGTAAGGTCATTTCTTAAAACGAAAAAATCAAGTAGAGAATTGATAGTTAATTTAGTAGAAAAAGTAGAAATTGATAATGATAATAATATTAAATTGTACTTTAAGTTTTCAGAATTAACATCATATTTAAGGTGATTTTTTTTAAAAACTTTTGTTTACCAAAAAACTTGCAACCATCATTTTTGTTTACCAAAAAACTTGTAAGAGGGGTAACGCTTCCGTTTCTTTCTTATGGAGGGAGTAGTTTACTGATTACACTATCTAGTATTGGTATTTTGCTGAGTGTTTCTAGACATCAAAGATAAGTATGTGTTACGCATATAAATTGAAAAATTAAGTGTCCGAAAAGGACAAAAAAAGACACATAGAAATACCTATGATACAATGTAAGTGCGA
>CALVIX010000006.1 GCA_944331895.1 uncultured Bacilli bacterium | reverse complement strand
CAATGTTCCACGTGAAACTATAAAATCAATGTTCCACGTGAAACTATAAAATCAATGTTCCACGTGAAACTATAAAAAGTCTTGCAATCGTTAAAAAAATATTATATATTATTTAAAGCACAACATATATGTTTGAACCAGGTCAGAATCGGAAGATAGCAGCCTTAAGAACCTCTATATGTGTGTGCTTTTTATTATAGTGGTGATTTATATGGATGAAAAATATATGAAAATAGCATTAAAAGAAGCAGAAAAATCATATGCAATTGATGATGTTCCGGTGGGAGCAATTATTGTTTTTCAGAATAAGATTATTGCCCGAGCACATAATACAAAACAAAAAACTAAAATTGCTGTGAATCATGCAGAAATAATAGCTATTACAAAGGCATGTAAAAAAATGAATTCATGGCATTTAGAAGATTGTACTATGTATGTGACAATGGAACCATGTCTGATGTGTGCTGGTGCATTGCTACAATCTAGAATATCTCGACTAGTGTATGCGACGCCAAATTTAAAATTCGGCTTTGTTGAAAGTATTGGTTCTATATTAAATAATGAAAAAAATAACCATAAAATTGAAGTATGTAGTGGTGTTTGCAAAGAAGCATCAGAAAAAATGTTAAAAGAATTTTTTAAAGCAAAAAGAGATCGATAATAAAATCGAATCTCTTTTATTATATAAGGAAAAATGTTATAATAAATAAATATGAGGTGATGATATGTATCAAGCGTTATATAGAAAATATAGGCCGAAAACTTTTTCTGATGTTGTCGGTCAAGAAATGATTGTTAAAACGTTGCAAAATGAAATAAAAAATGGACATATTAATCACGCTTATTTATTTGCTGGGCCGAGAGGAACAGGAAAAACTAGTATAGCAAAAATTTTAGCAAAAATATTGAATTGTGAAAATCTAATAAACGGTAACCCATGTGACAAATGTGTTAGTTGTACACAAATAAATAATAAACAAACAACAGATATAATAGAAATCGATGCTGCTTCTAATAATGGCGTTGACGAAATCAGAGAAATTCGCAATAAGGTTAATTTGGTTCCCTCTACAAGTAAATATAAAGTTTACATTATTGATGAGGTTCATATGTTAACTGTAGGAGCGTTTAACGCTTTATTAAAAACATTAGAAGAGCCACCAGCACATATTATTTTTATACTTGCAACAACGGATCCTCATAAAATTCCTGCAACAATTTTATCTCGTTGTCAAAGATTTGACTTTAAAAAAATTAGTGTAAAACAAAGTGCAAAAAGATTGAAAGATATATGTAAAACTGAAAAAATAGCAATTGATGATGAATGTTTAGATGAAATTGCTAGATTAGCAGACGGTGGAATGCGCGATGCCTTAAGTATGCTTGATCAAGTAATTGCGTATAGTGATGGGAACATAACTTTAGATGGTATTCACGAAATCAATGGTACAGTTTCACAATACCAATTAGAAAAGTTCGTCGATCATATATGTCATAAAGAATTATTAGAATCTTTGAAACAATTGGATTTATATAATGAATCCGGCAAAAATTTTGTAAAAATTACAGAAGAATTGATTACTTTTTTTAGAAATATGTTATTGTGTAAAATTGTTCCAAATTATTTTGAGGAAAATGAAAACATAGAAATGTATCAAAATATTTCCCAGGAAATAAATCAAAGGAACTTAATTGAGATGATAGATATTTTACAGGAAACATTAAATAAGTTGAAAAATACGAATAATCCAAAGTTAGTTTTAGAATTAAGCCTCATGAAAATGATGAACATAACTGATATTTTAAAAGAAAAAAAATCAGAACAGCAGGATCAAAAAATATTGGTAAAAGAAGAAGAACACAACTTAAAAAAAGACGCGATGAAAGAAGAGCCTATAGTGGCACATGTTCCCTTAGCTCAATCAATTCAGAAAGAACATAATGAGGAACGGAAATTAGAAAAGAACGATTCAGAAAGTAATCCGAAATTATCTATAGATGAAACAAAATTAAATTTATGGAAAACAAGAAGAGTCAATAATACTCTGGCTGGATTTAATAAAAAATTATTGTTAGAATTAAGAACAATGATTGATGATTTGCAATCTTTACTTATTAATCCGGATTACAGCGAATATATTTCAACTTTATTAGATGGACAATTGAAAGCTGTCGGAAATGATTATATGATTTTTGTATATGATGATCCAATGTTAGCAGAGATGTTTAATATTAATGTCTCTATTATGGAAGAGATGATCGAAGCGGAATTCCAAGAACATTATCGTTTAGTAGCTGTTAATATGTCAGAATGGGAAAAAATAAAAAATGATTTTAACCAAAAAAGAAAGCATTTTGACTACGCTGAAGAAACAATATCAATTCATGATTTATTTCAAAACGATACAGAAGTAAAAAAAGATGGAATGGAAAGTTTGTTTGGAAATATAGTAGAATATCAATAGAAAAGAGGAATTTTTATGAATATGCAAGCAATGTTAAAACAAGCTCAAAAATTACAAAAAGAAATGATGAATACAAAAGATGAAATAAGCAAGATGACATTTACGGGGAAATCTTCATTAGTTGAGGTAACAGTTAACGGTGACAAGAAAATTCTATCTGTAAAAATCAACAGTGATAGTGCATTAGAACCGGATGAAATTGAAATGTTACAAGATATGATCATGATAGCTACGAATGATGCGTTAGAGCAAGTAGACAAAATTACAGAGTCAAAGATGGGTAAATATACACAAGGAATGCCAGGTTTATTCTAATATGATAAAATATCCTTCATCACTTCAAAATTTAATAGAATGTTTTAAAAAATTACCTGGGGTAGGGGAAAGAACTGCAGAAAGATATGCACTATCTTTTTTATCCTTGGATGAAGATAGTATAAATATTTTTGCCCAATCAATGAAAGATGTAAACGTAAAAATAAGACGTTGTAATAAGTGTAATAATTACAGTGAAGATGAATTATGTGAAGTATGTAAAGATAAAAGTCGAGATCAAAAGACAATCTGTGTTGTCGAAGAACCGAAAAGTATTATTTCGTTTGAACGAGCAGGAGCATTTCAAGGTGTTTATCACGTACTTGACGGGTTGATTTCTCCATCTGATGGAATTAACCCCGATGATATAAATTTATCATCACTTGTAAAAAGAATAGAAAATGATCAAATAGAAGAAGTTATCATAGCTGTAAGACCTTGTGCGGAAGGAGAAATTACAGCTATGTATATCGCAAAAAAATTAGAACCTTATCAAGTGAAAGTAACAAAGATTGCCTATGGAATCCCATTAGGAGCAGATATGGGATATATGGATCCATTAACATTAGAAATATCATTGGAAAATCGTCAAAAACTTTCATAAAGTATTGTCCATTTCATAAATTGTAATGAGGTGGACAAACGTATGGTAAAAAAAATAATTAGAATTATCAGAAAAATTATATTTAGTTGTCTTATTCTATACGGATATAATATGATAATGTCGTCGATGAATATGATGATTCCAATCAATATCATAACAGTAGGTTCTATTTCAGTGGTTGGAATTCCTGCGTTATTTGCATTAATTTCTATTTTATATTTTATATATTAGAGAGTAGGAACAGAAGCATGTTGGAAGAATTTAAAATGACTCAAAATGTTGCTTATAATGTTATCGTGAACAGCGTGAGTAAAAATAAAATTTCTCATGCTTATTTGTTTGATACAAATTCTTACCCGAAGGCGATGGATTTTATCATGGCATTTGTGAAGTATTTGCTTTGCCCTAACCATCATACAAATCAAAACTCATGTGGTCAATGTTCTTTATGTAGAAGAATAGATGATGAAAATTATACTGAATTAA
This sequence comes from uncultured Bacilli bacterium, assembly GCA_944331895.1. GTDB lineage: Bacteria > Bacillota_I > Bacilli_A > RF39 > UBA660 > Fimihabitans. The sequence goes on along the minus strand of CALVIX010000006.1, from coordinate 92,268 downwards.
AGATGATTGAACCTGATGGAATGTGGATAAAAAAAGAACAATTATCCGAGCTTCAAAAAGAATTTAGTACAAAACCAATAGAAGGAAAATATAGAATATATATTATAAAAGAAGCAGAAAAATTAAATGCATCTGCAGCGAATTCTATATTAAAGTTTCTAGAGGAACCAGAAGAAGGAATCATAGCTATTTTAGTAACAGATAATTTATATCAATTATTAGATACTATCGTATCAAGATGTCAAATTATCTCACTAAGAGAAGCCTCTATCAAAGAAATTGTAAATGATACACAAAGTTTGGATAGTGAACTTTTTAGAGTTGCTATAGTAGAGACCAGTAACTTAAAAGATTTATCTAATTTTATGGAAAATGAAAAAAACAAAATGTTATTAGATGAAACTTTACAATTTTTATATAATTATGAAATGAGTGGAACCGATGCGTTATTGGGAACGAACAAATTATTGAATTTATGTAAAGAACGAGTCGATATGTCTTATGTTTTTGATATAATGATTATGTATTACCAGGATATGATTCATTTAAAATTAAAGAGGCAGTCAACTGTTTTTATGAAACCAAGTGTACAGATGGAAAAGATAATGAACAAAAATGAATTATTAACACTTTGTCATAAACTAAATATTTTGATAGAGTTAAAAGACGAAATAAAATATAATGTGAATCAGAATTTGTTACTAGATCGTTTAATATTGGCATTAGAGGAGGTGGAAGCATGATTGATGTTGTAGGAATATCATTTGGAGATAATCACAGAATATATTATTTCTCATTAAATCGATTAAATGTCGAAAAGGGAAAAAATGTAATCGTTGAAACGGAAAGAGGGGTTCAATATGGTACTGTAGTAACGGATATTATCTCGATGGATGAACAAAAATTAAAATTTCCGTTAAAACCTTTGATCAGAGTTGCCAACAAAAAAGATCGGGAACAATATAAGAAAAATCTTCATGATGCAGAACGTGCATTAAAGAAATGTAAAGATTTAGTAATAAAACACAAGTTAAATATGAAAGTGATGGATGCAGCTTACACATTCGATAGGGATCAATTGCTTTTTCATTTTTTAGCGGATAATCGTGTTGATTTTCGTGCTTTAGCAAAAGAACTCGCATCTATTTATAGAACTCGTATCGAGTTGCGACAAGTAGGAGTTAGAGACAAAGCGAGAGAAGTGGGTGGATATGGTCCATGCGGCAAAAAATTGTGCTGTTCTCAATTTTTATATGAATTTGATTCTGTATCTATGAATATGGCAAAAAATCAAAACATTTCTTTAAATCCATCTAAAATCAATGGTGTTTGTGGTAGACTATTATGTTGTCTTAAATACGAAGATGAAACTTATAGTGAGTATAAGAAAAAATTACCAAAAGTCGGTAAAAAAATAGCGACGGTTCAAGGAGAAGGAACGGTTATAAAAGTTGATATTTTAAGTCAATCTTATACTGTAGATGTTCCAAACGTAGGCCTAGTAGAAGTGGAAACTAAAGATGGAAGTCATCAATGATTTATTAGAATACAATAATTTGAAAATTATCCAAAATCCTTCTATGTTTTCTTTTTCCTTGGATTCTGTGTTGCTTGCTAATTTTGTTAAATTAAATCCAACAATTACTAAGATTTTAGATATTGGCTGTGGAAATGCGCCGATTCCAATGATATTATCAACAAAGACAAATGCAGATATTATAGGAATCGAGATTCAAGAAGAAGTAGCAGATATGGCTAAACGTTCTGTTATTTATAATCATTTGGAACAACAAATCTCTATTTATTGCCAAGATATTAAAGAATATGCGCACAACACAGAATCCGATACATATGATGTAATTACATGTAACCCTCCGTTTTTTAAAATAACAAAAAATTCACATTTAAATAAAAAATTATATAAGACGATTGCTCGTCACGAAGTGACATTAAATTTGGATGATATTTTTAAAATTGCAAAAAAACTATTAAAAAACAATGGCACTATTAGTATTGTTCATCGTCCAGAGAGATTAGTAGAAATTATGGAGTTAATGAAGAAAAATAACATAGAACCGAAGAGAATGCAATTAGTTTATCCTCGAATTTCAGAAGAGGCTAATATCTTATTGATCGAAGGAACGAAAAACGGGAAACCAGGACTTACGATAGAACCACCAATTTACAGTCATGAGGTTGATGGAAGTTATACGGAACAAATAAAAAAATATTTTAAGGGATGATTTTATGAGCCAAAAAAGTTATCAAACAAATCAGTCTATATTGTATTTAATACCAACACCTATTGGGAATATGGAAGACATTACATATAGGGCAGTGAGAATTTTATCTGAAGTTGATATCATATTTTCTGAAGATACTCGTATTACTAGAAATTTGTTACAATATTACGATATTCATCAAAAATTAATTGCTAATCATCAATATAATGAAGAGGAAAATAAAGAAAAGTTATTATCTTATTTACACGATGGAAAAAATGTTGGTTTAGTAACAGATAGAGGAACTCCTGTTATTAGTGATCCAGGTTATATTTTAGCGCATACAGCAATCGAAAATGGATTTTCAGTTGTTGCTTTACCTGGAGCAACAGCATTGATTCCTGCCCTTATTACCTCTGGAATTGAATCCATGCCCTTTATGTTTTATGGTTTTTTGAATAGCAAAGAAAGTAAGCGAAAGAGTGAATTAGAAGAGTTAAAAGATATTAGTATGACAATGATCTTTTATGAAGCTCCACATCGTATTCAAAAAATGTTACAAACAATGTTGGAAGTCTTTGGAAATCGTAAAATTTCTATTTCCCGGGAAATAACAAAAAAATACGAAGAAATTTATCGCGGCACAATTTCGCAAGTATTAGGAGAACTGAATGACCCAAAAGGGGAATTTGTTATCGTTGTGGAAGGAAATAAGAATCCTAAATCATTTGATCATTTGACAATAATTGAACATGTCAATATGTATTTAAAAGAAGGAAAAAAATTAAATGAGGCTTGTAAAATCGTAGCCAAAGAAAGAAATTTAACTAAAAGTGATGTGTATAATGAGTATCATAAATCTGATCATTAAGTGAGGTGAAAATATGAAACTAATTGTAGGATTAGGAAATCCTGGAAAAGAATACGAAAGAACAAGACACAATATGGGGTTTATGGCAATTGATGCAATTGCTCAGCAATACAATGTTTCTTTTCAAAAGGAAAAATTTGGTGGACTTTATACCGAAATAAGAAAAGATGGAGAAACATATATACTTTTAAAACCTCAGCAATATATCAATTTATCTGGTGAGGTCATTAAAAAATATATGGATTTTTATAAAATCCCAATTGAAAATTTATTAGTTATTTCCGATGATTTAGATATGGAGTTTGGACGGATTCGTCTTAAATTGAAAGGAAGTTCTGGTGGACATAACGGATTAAAAAATATAGAAACGCATTTAGGAACGCAAAATTACCATAGAATTAAAATTGGTATATCCAATCGAAAAGAATTAGATACAAAAGATTATGTTTTAGGAAAATTAAATTTAGAAGAACAAAAAAAATTAGCAGAAGTTTTAGAAATAATTCCTAAAATTTTTAAAGATTATCAGCATTTGACATTCGAAAATTTGATGAATCAATATAATAGTAATAGGTAGGGTAAGAAAAATCTTGCCATTTTTATGTTGTTTTATGAAAGGAGGTTATCTATGAAGAAGGAAGGTATTCAAAATTTGGAAGATTTATTATTGGTAGATCTTCATCAAAACGTCATCATTGGATTAACCGATGAATTAAAAGGAATCTATTTAAAAAAGTTATTGTTAAAAGAAAATAAATCCATTTTATTTGTAACAAATAGTTTATATGAAGCAAATAAGTTCTATCAAATAATGCAAGATTTAACAGATCAAGTTTATTTATTTCCTATGGATGATTTCTTAACAAGTGAAGCATTAGCAATCTCTCCAGAATTGAAAACGACAAGATTAGAAACTTTGAGAGCAATAACTACAATTGATAAACCAAAGATAGTAATTACCAATTTAATGGGATTGCTTCGCTATTTACCTACTTTAGATACTTATCGTAAAAGTTTTTTAACATTATCCAAAGACATGGAATATGATCCAAAAAAATTGGTTGAAGAACTATATCGTTTAGGCTATCAACGCGAAGTATTGGTAGGGAAAACAGGAGAGATCGCAGTGCGCGGTTATGTCGTAGATATCTTTCCTGTTGGTACTGAATTTCCGATTCGCTTGGAATTTTGGGGAGATACAATTGAGTCCATTCGGACATTTGATATCGATACACAATTGACAAACAAAGAAATTTCTACTATTACAATCGAACCAAATAGCGAATTTTTATTATTGAATGGATATGATACAGAACATCAGAGTCAAAGAATGTTAAAAAAATATGGTCCTGTTAGTTTTATCGGAGAATATTTAGAAAATTATATTCAAGCGTTTTTAAATTATAGTGATATTAAAATTGGTTATGAAAGATTGCTAGATGAAATGTTTCATTATCACCAAAATAGTAATGATAATGAAACTATGGATTATATGAATGAACTTGAAAATTGTTATCATGAACCTCAGCTAGCTCTTATGAATTTTGATGATCATGTTGAATTTGTCAATAGTACACAAACTTATCATTCTATGGATATTCCTAATATATCTGGTCCGATTGATACAGTAAAAAAGAAATTAGTGGATTATCATAAGAAACATAAATTTGTTATCGTGGCTCTTTCTAATCGAAAGCAAGTAAATCAATTATTAGAGTCATTTGAGTCTGAACACTTTATTTTTACTGATTCTATGCATCTGGATGAGACAAAAATTAATGTTATCATATATCCTTTGCAGTATGGTTTTATGATGGATCAGTATATGGTTTTTACTCCACGAGAAATATTTGAAAATCAGTCACATCAGCATCGTTATAAAACTAATTTTAAACTAGGAACAAAGATAAATAATATTGATAAATTATCGCCGGGCGATTATATTGTTCACCAAATTCATGGAATTGGTAGATATTGTGGAATGAAGACGTTAACAAAGTCTGGATTAAAAAAAGATTATTTAATGTTGGAATATAAAAACGGAGATAAGGTATACATTCCTGTGGAAAAAATCGATTATATTAGTAAATATTCTGCAAAAGAGGGAGTACAGCCGAAATTAAATAAATTAGGTGGTACCGATTGGGAAAAGACGAAATTAAGAGTCAGAAAAAAAATCGAAAGTATTGCAGGTGATTTATTGAAACTATATGCTGCAAGAGAAGCTTCTCCTGGAATTGCTTTTGATGAAGATAACTCTTTGCAATATGAGTTTGAAAAGGAATTTGCTTATCAAGAAACAAAAGATCAGTTGAAAGTTACTGAAGAAATAAAAAAAGATATGGAAGCCCCACATCCAATGGATCGCCTATTATGTGGAGATGTCGGTTTTGGAAAAACAGAAGTTGCTTTTCGTGCAATGTTTAAAGCTGTTATGAGTGGGTATCAGGTTGCTTTTCTATGTCCTACGACTATTTTATCTACACAACATTATAAAAATGCTTTAGAACGCTTTTCTAATTATCCAATCAAGATAAAAAATTTAAATCGATTTGCATCGGCAAAAGAGACCAAACAAATTTTAAAGGATTTGAAAGAGGGAAAAATTGATATTATTATTGGTACACATAGGATTTTGAGTAGTGATATCGTGTTTAAAAATTTGGGCCTATTAGTAGTGGATGAAGAACAACGTTTTGGGGTAAAACATAAAGAAAAGATTAAACAATGGAAAGAAACCATAGATGTACTTACTTTATCTGCAACACCAATTCCAAGAACACTACAGATGTCGATGTCAGGTTTGAGAAGTTTATCGTTGATCGAGACACCACCAGTCAATCGATATCCCGTACAAACCTATGTTGTTGCCGAAAATGACGCGTTATTAAAAGATGCTATTTATAAAGAATTATCTAGAAATGGACAAGTGTTTATTCTATCTAATCGTATTGAAGAAATGGAGAAAAAGAAATATCACATCGAACGTTTAGTTCCAGATGCTAAAGTAATTACAGCTCACGGAAAAATGGGTAAAAGAGAGTTAGAAGATGTGATGATAAAATTTACTAATCATGAATATGACGTAATGATTTGTACGACGATTATAGAAACTGGTATTGATATACCAAGCGTTAACACCTTGATTATAATGGATGCTGACCGTTTTGGCCTTGCTCAACTTTATCAAATTAGGGGGAGAGTTGGACGTAGCGATCGTATCGCATATTGTTATTTAATGTATCAACCTGGAAAGATCTTAAGTGAAATAGCAACGAAACGATTAAAAGTAATTAAAGACTTTACCGAATTGGGAAGTGGTTTTCGTATTGCTATGAGAGATTTAGCGATACGAGGAGCGGGAGATATTCTCGGTCAAGAACAAGCGGGATTTGTCGACTCCGTTGGGATTGAATTATTTTTAAAAATGTTAAATGAAGAAATGAAGAAATTAAAAGGTGCTGTGCCACTTGAGGAAACTGAAACAGATTCTTCACCATTATTAGAAGTAGAAACAAGCATTAAAGATAGTTATGTTGAAGAAGAAGAGTTGAAGATTGAAATTCATAAAAAAATTAACGAAATTGACTCTTATGAAAAATTACATCAAGTAAAAGGGGAAATTGAAGATCGATTTGGTACCATTGATGAATCTCTACTTATTTATATGTATGAAGAGTGGTTTGAAAAAATGGCAGAATCTTTAAATATTAAAAGAATTAGACAGACTAAGAATTCAATCGAAATGATTTTAGAACCTGAATTAACTTCTAAAGTAAATGGTGAATTATTATTTATCGAGGCAAGTAGAATTTCACGAATGTTTCGTTTTCAATTACGTGGGAGATGCTTGGTAATTATTTTAGATACCGTTAAATTGGAAAAACATTTTATATATTATTTAATTGAATTTTTAGAGGTGTTAAAAAAAGCAGTAAAAGAAGAGAAATAACAAAAAAGATTTGTGGACAAAATACACAAATCTTTTATTTTGGATCTAATACTCGCATAATATTTGGAATCATTTGTTTTTTTCTAGAAACGACTCCATCAAGATAGAATCCTTGATCTAAATCATCAAAGTCAAATGCTGTAATAAGTGTATCTTTTGCATTATCGTTGAAGAAAACATAAGATCCATTTTTAATAATATCTGTTACGAATAAAGCGACGATTGAATAATCGTTTTGAGCAGCAACTTTGTTGATTAGTTGAATATAACTATCTTTCTCGTTTAGGAATTCTTGGATATCCATTGTATAAACTTGACCAACTCCTATTTTTTGATAGTTTACTTCGAAATTTTTAAAGTCGGTATATAAGATTTCCTCTTTTGTTTTCCCTTTTAGTGATGATCCTGCTTTAAACATTTCCATACCGTATTTTTCGAAGTCTACCTCGGCAATACGAGCTAATTCATTTAGTGCAGTTCGATCGATTGCGGTAGTTGTTGGGGATTTTAATAACAATGTATCAGAGATAATACCTGATAGCATCAGTCCAGCGATATCTTTTGGAATTACGACACCATTTTCCCGATACATTAGATAGAGAATTGTATTGGTACTACCAACAGGCATATTACGGAAGTTAATTGGCATATTTGTTCCGATATTTCCTATTTTATGGTGATCGACAACTTCTAAAATATCTGCTTCTTCAATACCCTCTACACTCTGTTGAAATTCATTGTGATCTACTAAGATTACTTTTTTTGGTGTTTTATCATATAAATCAGCGAGTTTTAAGAGTCCCAGACATTTATTATCTTTATCTACAATAGGATAATAACTGAATTTCTTTTTATTTGAGGTTTCGATTAAGTCGTTTAAATCTCTTTCTTCATCGAAACATAAAAACTCTTGTGCATAACGGATTGTATGTATATAATTAGCAAGACCAATATGTTTTGCTGTATCAAAGCTAGATTTTGGAGTTCTAATAATATTTACTTTATTTTTCTTTGCTAATTCTATATGTTCTTCTTTGATATCTCTATTTCCCGTGATAATAATTAATTTAGCGTGATTTTCTATGGCATATTCTATAATACTATGACGATCTCCTACGATCAATATTGTATCGTTTTCAATGTTGATATTTTGTATAAAAGTAGTGCTTCGAAAAGATGCAACACTTATTGTTCCTTTAATAACATCATCGAATCTTAAAATTTCCTTTCCGTCTAACGTGGTTAGAATATGATCATAGGATGTATATAAGTGTTCAAAGTCTCCTTGGATATGTTCTCTTGCGATATCTTTCATAGCGAGTGCTCCATCGAATTTATTCTGTTCATCCATGACAGGAATGGTACTGATACCATACTCTGTCATTTGTTGGAAACCTTTCATAATGGATTCATTTTTGTTGATGAAGCAACCGCGGCGATAATTAACATCCTTAATTTGTAATTTGACATCGTTCAAATATTTTGGCATTGCTGTATGAAAATAGTCTAATACGAATTTTGTTTCATTATTGATATCACCTAATACTCTTGGTTCTGTATCTTCTCCAAGACAATTTTTTAAATAAGATAAGGCAATCGCTGATGTAACACTATCTGTATCTGGTTTTTTATGCCCGAAAACGTATGTTTTACTCATTTTATCCCTCATTTCATTTTTTGATTTGTTTATTATATCATAATTTTCTCACAGAATAATAAAAAAATATATTGCTTTTTAACAAAAGAAATCAATTTTACAAAAAAAGGAATCAATTTTACATTCTAAAGTATAAAAGAAAGAAAAAAACACATTCTATGGATGGAGAGTGAGGTAATTATGAAAGCAACTGGTGTGATAAGAAGGATTGATGAACTAGGTAGAATTGTCATTCCGAAAGAAATTAGAAAAACATTGCGTATTAAAGAGGGAGAAAACTTAGAAATTTATATAGATGAAAGTGAAAATGTTATTTTGAAAAAATATTCTTTTATGAATAAAATAGATGATTTAGCACAAGATTTTACGGATTCTATATATATGCAATACAAACACGATATTTTTATTATGGATTGCGATCGTATTATAGCGGCATCTGGAAAAAAGAAAAAAGAATATCTCGATCATCCTCTGAGTGATGAAGTTAGCGAATTGATTATCCGTCGTGAAAATAGATTAGAAACAACGAAAAAAGAAATTAGCATTATAGATCAAAAGGAGATTGTTGGAAGTTACGCTTGTAGCCCAATTATCGTATCTGGTGATGTTGCTGGTATGGTATTTATTTTTTCTGACGAAGATGTTATCAAAGAGGAGGAATATAAAATGATTCAAATCGTATCTGGACTGTTATCGAAACATTTAGGAGAATAGATATTGTAAGACAACGATTTGTGTGATATAATAAGACCGAATTTGAAAGATTTTGAAGGAAAGAGAGATAAGAAATCATTTTGAAGAGAGTTTGGGTAGGTGAAAGCAAACAATGATGACTTATTTTAGATGGTTCTGGAATTGATATTTCGATAAGTAGGAATATACGTATCAACGCGTTAAGTTGTCAAGGTGTTAGTTATAACATAAATTAAGGTGGTACCACGTTTTATCACGTCCTTATATAGGATGTGATTTTTTAATTTATTCTATTTTCGAAGACAAAAAATCTCTTTCTAACTATAATAAAAGTGGAAAAATCTTTTAAATATGAATAAAGTATAAATAAAAGTAAGGAGGAACGTTATGGAAAAGGAGAAGTACTATATATCGACGGCTATTGCCTATACATCTGCAAAGCCGCATATTGGAAATACGTATGAAATCGTTTTAGCAGATGCGATTGCTCGATATAAAAGATTAACAGGTTACGATGTTTATTTTCAAACCGGAACTGATGAGCATGGTCAAAAAATTGAAGACAAGGCACGGGAAGCTGGTATGGAACCTCAGGAATTCGTAGATAATATTTCATTAGAAGTACGAAGAATATGGGACGTTATGAATACTAGCTATGATCGATTTGTACGTACAACAAATGCATCTCATCAAGAAATAGTTACGAAGATTTTTAGAAAATTGTATGAGCAAGGGGATATTTATAAGGGTAGATATGAAGGGTTATATTGTACACCGTGTGAGTCTTTTTTCACGGAACAACAGTTAGTCGATGGAAAGTGCCCAGATTGTGGAAGAGAAGTTCATCCAGCGAGTGAAGAAGCGTATTTCTTAAAACTTGGTAAATATTCTAAGTGGTTGGAACAATATATTGAGGAACATCCACATTTTATCGAACCGGAAAGTAGAAAGAATGAAATCTTAAATAACTTTATAAAACCAGGATTGCAAGATCTTTGTGTATCTAGGACATCATTTAAATGGGGAGTGCCAGTTGATTTTGATAAGGACCATGTTATCTATGTATGGATTGATGCCCTGAGCAATTACATCACATTTTTAGGATATGACGTGGATGGAAATCATGGAGAAGAGTTTAAAAAATATTGGCCAGCTGATGTACATTTAATCGGAAAAGATATCTTGAGGTTTCATACGATATATTGGCCAGTTATGCTTCATGCATTAGGATTAGAATTACCTAAGAAGATTTTTGGACATCCTTGGATTATTGCTGGTGAAGATAAAATGAGTAAATCAAAAGGAAATATCATGTATGCGGATGATTTAGTAGAATTGTTTGGTGTCGATGCAATTCGTTATTATTTGTTACATGAAATTCCGTTTGCGAGTGATGGGTCTATTACATACGAACTTATTATTGAGAGAATTAATTCTGATTTAGCTAATATTTTAGGTAATTTAGTGAATCGAACAATCAGTATGGCAAAAAAATACATGGATGGAGAAGTTTTGAAACCAACACAATTCGAAGAAATAGATAAGGAACTAATTAGTTTAGTATTAGAAACGCCTGATAAAGTAACGAAACTGATGGATAAGTTGAGAGTGGCCGATGCAATCGACGAGATTTTCAATATTTTTAGAAGATGCAATAAATATATCGATGAAACGACACCATGGGTACTTGGAAAAGATCCAGAGCAAAAAGACAGATTGGTTACAGTCCTATATAATTTGCTAGAATCTATTCGTCATGGTGCAGTATTACTACAGGCGTTTTTGCCAGAAACAGCTAAGGAAATTTTCCAACAATTAAATACGGAAAATTCTCAATTTGAATCATTGAAAGAATTTAATGGTATGGATTTAGGTATTCATTTAAATGATCCTAAGCCTTTATTTCAACGAATTGATAAAAGCAAAAAATTAGAAGAGATTGCTGCAAAGTAGCAATCTTTTCTTTACATATATGTACATGACAAACGAAATTTATGAAAGTTTTTTTTAGTTGAACATTGATTCCAATTCTTGCCTGCGTTATACTGAAATCGAAAGTAAAAGAACGGGGGATGTTGTGTGGCAGTAAGAGTACGCATGATAGAAGTTGACACAACATATCAAAATCATAAACAGAAAAAATCTAAGAAAAGCAAGACGATGATTGAACTAAAGAGAATCTATGATGCAATGATAAAAAGAGATTCTTATCTTGCACCTGACGAATTATCGCAAGATATTTTGAAAGGTTTAGAAGTATCTAAGTGAAATTGGTATGATTTAAATGGTGATAGTATTTGTCGAAAAATTATGTAAAATGTTGTAAATTGATAGATAATTTCGATAAAAAACATTTTACAATTATAGTATGCACATGGTATATTGATATTGTCGTACATAAAAGAGTATAGAAGGAGATAGGCTATGACCATAAAATCGGAAGATAATACGAAGGCAGTTGCATTGATGTTCTTGGTAGTAGCAGTAATGGTTTTTATAGGAATGATGATAGAATTTCACTATATTGATTTAGGTTATTTTATATTCACAGTAGGTTGTTTGATTCGTTTTTTATATATTAAAAAACACGAGAAGTAGTAGTTATATCATGGATATGATATAATTTTTTTATGGAGTGTGATAAATATGATGATAGATACTCATTGCCATTTATTAAGAGAAGACTATGAAAATGTGGATGAGATTATTTCCCATATGGGAAATAATATAATGATCGTTTGTGGAACGAATCCGAAAAACAATTTAGAAGTAATTGAACTATGTGAAAGATATCCAAATATTTATGGTACGATTGGCTTTTATCCTGGTGAGTTAGAGGGATTAACCGAAAAAGATTTTAAGTTGCTAGAAGAACAACTGCAGCTTCCTAAAATTGTCGGAATTGGAGAGATTGGTTTGGATTATCATTATGGTCAAGATAATAAGAGTGAACAAAAAAAATGGTTTGAAAAACAGATAGAGTTAGCACAGAAATTAGATAAGACAATCGTTATTCATAGTCGCGACGCAGCAGAGGATACTTATGAGATTTTAAAACAACATCATATTGAAAATAATCGTGTCGTCATGCATTGCTATAGTTATAGTGTAGAGATGGCCAAAAAGTTTACGGCGTTAGGAGTAATGTTAGGTGTTGGTGGAGTCGTAACATTTCATCCTGATAACACACTTTCTAGAGTTGTAAAGGAAATTGATATTGATCATTTATTGCTAGAGACAGATAGTCCATATCTTACACCGAAGCCATATCGTGGTCATAAAAACGAACCGAAAAACGTTGAAATTGTGGCTGAAAAAATTTCTGAAATCAAAGGGATTTCAAAGGAAAAAGTATTATTTTCAACGACTTCTAATGCAGTGCGTCAATTTGACTTGGATATAAAAGTATGCTAAAATTTACTCAGTCAATAAGTATATGAGGTGAATCAAATGAATGTATATTTGATCCAGTTAATAAGCAAGATTTTTAGTTTATTAATTGTCGCACTAACATCTCTATTTAATACTTCAGTATTTCAAACAGAGAGTGTTCATATCATCAATACTGATCGAAATAGAATAGTGAATGTCGTCAATACTGTTGTACCGTATGCGACAGTAACCAAATATAATAGCAAATTACCAAGTACAACGACAAACATCCTACAACAGGGGAAGAGTGGTATTAGCTATGTAGATGAAACAGGGACATCGGCAGTTTTACAAGAAATGGTTCCTCAAGTAGTCGAAGTTGGAACAGGAGCAAAAGGAACCTACGTTGGACGTGTGACTGGATATGGGCCAGACTGCCAGGGATGTAGTAAGGCAGGGAATGTAGCATGTCGAACGAGAGAAGGGACGAAACATAGTTTGTATAATGGTGTAGTCTACCATGATGCTATTTATGGAGATGTAAGAATATTGGCAGGAGCTCGTAGCTTGTTTCCGTGTGGTACGATTATCGATGTTAGTAATGGTAAGACAGCCTTTACTGGCATTATATTAGATAGTGGTGGATCTATGGAAAAAGCATGGCAATCGAATGGGTCTGTATGGATTGATATCGCATATACTTCGCAGAGAGAAGCGCGTACACAAGGGATTATGAGCGGAAATAATATACATATGCAAGTAAAAAGATGGGGATGGTAACATCCTCTTTTCATTTGTTTTTCTATGTATATTTTAGTATAATATTGATATTGGGAGTGATGAGATGAAATATTCACCAAAAGAAATGCAATCGATCCTATCTGAAAATGAATTCTATTTCAAAAAAAAGTTTGGACAAAACTTTATTATCGACGAGAATATTATCAATGCTATTATAGAAAAATCCGAACTTGACCAAGAATGTATGGTCATAGAAATTGGCCCAGGAGCAGGATCTTTAACATATAAATTATCTAAATTTGTAAAAAATGTATTGTGTTATGAAATTGATACAGGATTGAAAGAAGTACTAGAAAGTAATTTAGAAGATTGTTTGAATGTGGAAATAAAGTATGTTGATTTTTTAAAAGCGAATGTTATAGATGATTTAAAGAAATATCAATATAAAAAATTATATGTTGTTGCCAATCTTCCTTATTATATAACGACACCAATTATCTCTAAAATCATCGAAGATAAAATCCCTGTTGATCGTGTTGTCATCATGGTACAAAAGGAGGTTGGAGACCGTTTAAAAGCTCTTCCTGGTAGTAGAGATTATGGTTCTTTATCCATTTATATCAATTATTATTTTGAAGTGCGTAAAATTTTAGATGTTAGTCGTAATGTATTTATACCAAAACCTAATGTCGACAGCATCGTCATAGAGTTGTCCCGAAAAGAAAAACGTGAGATGTTGTTGGACGAAAATGTTTTCTTTCAGTTAGTTAGAGATAGTTTTAAACAAAAGAGAAAAACACTAAGAAATAATTTAAAAGCTTATCCTTTGAAAGTAATCGAACAGGTTTTGAATACATATCAATTGAATTTGAATGTTAGAGCAGAACAGCTTTCGATTGAAATTTTTGTTGAAATGGCAAACGCAATAGTACGTTCAAAGAATGATTAAAGTCATTCTTTTTTGATAATAATTTATATTCTTGTCCATATGATAGTATAGGTGATAATATTGATAGAATGGATCAATCAGATATTATGGGCAGTCGCAACAACAATGATTATTTTGTCGGGCTTATTTTTTACAAAGAAATTAAAAGGAATTCAATTCCGCTTTTCGTCTATGATTTATCGCTTGTTTGAAAAAGAAGAGAAGAAAGAAGGTATTACTCCTGTTCAAACACTAATGATGTCTCTTGCTGGTCGAATTGGAGTTGGAAGTATTGCAGGAGTGGCGCTTGCTATTTATATAGGCGGTGTCGGTAGTGTTTTTTGGATGTGGATGATTGCACTCATTACTGGTGCAAATACATTTGTGGAGACTGTCTTGGGAGTAAAGTTTAAAGAGAAAGACGAAGGGAAAATATACGTAGGTGGTCCTAGTTATTATTTAAAAAATGGGTTGCATAAACTATGTTTGGGTAAAATATACGCAATTTTAATTATTATGAGTTACACTATTGGATTTTTAGGAATTCAGTCTAATACGATTACTCGCTCATGTCAAGAAATGTTTTCGGTATCTGCATGGTGGGTTGGGACAATTATTGTGTTATTTTCAGGGTTAATTATCTTTGGAGGCGTTAAAAAAATTGCCGATGTAACGAGTAGATTGGTCCCGGTTATGACACTTGTATATGTTGCTACAGCAATTTACATTGTTATTATGAATATACATATGATTCCTACTATTTTTATCGAAATATTAAAGCAGGCTTTTCGCTTTGACGCTTTCTTTTCTGCCTTTTTACCTACTTTAATTATCGGTATTCAAAGAGGTTTATTTTCCAATGAGGCAGGGATAGGAACTGGAAGTATTGTAGCGAGTGCAACTGATAGTAATGACGTGAAAAAACAAGGATATTTGCAGGTGTTGGGAATTTACATTACGACATTTTTGATTTGTACATCGACAGCAATTATTATTTTAACAAGTGATTATACATCATTTACTAGTATAGATATCAATGGAATTGAATTAACTCAGCGCGCATTTCACTACCATTTAGGAAATCTTGGAACACTTATCGTATTTCTTTCTATATTATTATTTTCTTTTTCTACCATTTTGACGGGTTATTATTATGGTGAATCTAGTTTGAAATATATTTTAAGGGAAGTACATTCCAGAAAACTTATAATGTTAAAAGTAATTACTTTATTGTTTTTAATGCTAGGATCAATTTTACCTTCAAATACGTTATGGAAGATCGTAGATATTTTTGTTGCTCTTTTAGCTATTATTAACACGTATGCTATTTTAAAATTACAAAAAGTAGTAGAAAAGGAAACATAACATTATAAAATGTGTTAAAATATTGGTTGAAATTAAGAAGTTGGTGAAAATATGATTAATAAAAAATGGGATATTGTGTTAAAAGACGAATTTCACAAGGAATATTTTAAAAAACTTGGTACAATAGTAAAGAAGGAATATAGAACAAAGATAGTATATCCAAAATACGAGAATATTTTTAATGCACTTCGCTATACTGATTATGATGAGGTTAAAGTTGTTATTTTAGGACAAGATCCATATCATGGTGAGAATGAGGCGCATGGATTATCTTTTTCTGTATTACCTGGTGTGAAAAGACCACCATCATTGAATAATATGTTTAAAGAATTGCATGATGATTTAGGTATGATTCGAACTAAAAATACCTTAACGGACTGGGCACAACAAGGAGTTATGATGTTGAATTCGATTATGACTGTCGTAAAGGATAAACCTCTGTCACACAAAGGTATTGGGTGGGAAATATTTACTGATACGATTATTCAAAAATTAAATGAAAGAGAAGATCCGGTCATTTTTGTTTTATGGGGAGGTTATGCTAGAAGCAAAAAAACACTGATTACCAATAAGAGGCATTTTATCATAGAGGCTGCTCATCCTTCACCTCTTTCTGCACACCGTGGTTTTTTTGGTGGCCGGCCATATTCTAAAATCAATGCTATTTTACACAAGTTAGGAAAAGAAGAAATCGATTGGAGTGGCAATTATCACAACGAGATTCATGAGGAGTAATTATGAATGAAGTAAGACATTATTTAGAAAATTTAAAACAATTAGAAAAAGAAAAGTATGTTGTTGTAGCAGTGTCTGGCGGACCTGATTCTATGACTCTTTTGTATATGCTAGAAAAATTGAGGCAACATTATCACTTTCAAATCGTATGTGCTCACGTAAATCATAATGTGAGAAAAGAGAGTGGCAAAGAAGCTGTATTTGTTTCGAATTATTGTTGCTCTCATGGGATTGTATATGAATTTATGAAGATAGAAAATTATCGTGATGATAATTTTCACAACGAGGCAAGAGTGATTCGTTATCGTTTTTTTGAACAAATTTTAAATAAATACCAAGCGCATTATTTATTTACTGCACATCATGGGGATGATCTTATGGAAACTATCTTGATGCGTATGGTGCGAGGTGCTTCGCTGAAGGGGTATAGTGGGTTTGAAGAGATTGCTCATAGAGAAAATTACGAAATTATTCGCCCTCTTATCTTTGCCACGAAATCGGAAATTTTAGATTATGCGAATGAACATGATATTCCTTATGTAAAGGATGCTTCGAACGAAAAAGATGTCTATACACGTAATCGATATCGAAAATATGTGCTTCCATTTTTAAAACAAGAAGATGCATCTGTTCACAAAAAGTTTTATAAGTTTAGTAAGACTTTGTTAGAATACGAAAATTATATTTCTCAAATTGTGAGAGAAAAGATGAACATAATTGTAAGTGACGGTGTAGTAGATATTCCTTTGCTTCAAAAGGAAGAGTTCTTAATTCAAAAAGAAATCATTAACAACATATTATCTAACCTATACGAGGATGATTTGTTTTTAATTACGGATCGTCATACGGAGCAGATATTGAATCTTTGTCATTCATCTAAAAAAAATGCCAAGGTATGCTTACCACAGAATATGGATGCGGTACGGACGTATAATCAGTTGACTTTTGAAAAAGAAAATCAAGATATCCATCAATATAAATATGAAATAAAAGATACAATAAAATTACCAAATCAGCACGAGATTGAGGTAGTATCAGAATCAAATATGACAAGTAATAATATATGTTATCTTTCCAAAGATGATATTACATTACCATTATACGTTCGTTCGCGTCAGGATGGAGATAAGATGTACGTGAAAGGACTTAATGGAAGAAAAAAAATTAACGATATTTTTATCGATCAAAAGATTCCAATGAGCGATAGAAATCTTTGGCCGATTGTTGAGGATTCTAAAGGAACCATCGTTTGGATTCCAGGCCTTAAGAAATCTAAATTTGATAGAACAAAAGAGAAAAAGTATGATATAATACTAAAGTATCATTAAGAAAGGAAGTTATTAGATGAATAAAAAAGTCGTGAAGAGAGGTTTAGTACCATACATATTTATGTTTTTATTTATCATCAGTGTTTTTTACTTCTTCAATATGATGAATCACAAAGTTAATGTGATCACTTATGATGAATTCATGAAACAAGCCCAAAAAGGACAAGTGGAAGAAGTAGTAATTACGCCGAGAAGTAGAGCAAGTGTGTATGAGATTACCGGAATAATGAAGAATTACGAGGAGAATGAGTCATTCTTTGTCAGAACTCCACTTGCTGGAGAAGTAATGGATAAGATCTTAACAACTGGCGAAAAAGCAGGTTTCAAAATTTCTACAGCGACTGATCCGGAGTCAAGTACATTATTGTTATTTATTATGAATGTACTACCGATGTTAATTTTATTAGGTGCCGCCTTTTACTTTATTACAAGACAGATGGGCAGTGCTAATAAATCGATGGATTTTGGAAAGAGTAGAGCTCGTTTAAATGAAGACACGAGAAAAGTTACATTTAACGAGGTGGCAGGATTAGATGAAGAAAAAGAGGAAGTAGCAGAGTTGATTGATTTCTTAAAAAATCCAAAACGTTTTCAAAGACTCGGGGCTAGAATTCCAAAAGGAGTATTACTTGTAGGTCCTCCTGGTACAGGTAAAACATTGCTTGCAAGAGCAGTTGCTGGAGAAGCGAACGTGCCATTTTACTATATCAGTGGATCTGATTTCGTCGAATTATTTGTCGGAGTTGGAGCAAGTCGTGTCAGAGATATGTTCAAGCAGGCAAAGCATAATGCACCATGTTTGATTTTCATCGATGAGATCGATGCAGTCGGAAGACAACGTGGAGCTGGACTTGGTGGAGGTCATGACGAAAGAGAACAGACTTTAAACCAATTATTGACGGAAATGGATGGGTTTGGAGCAAACGAAGGAATTATCGTTATTGCAGCTACTAACCGCCCTGACGTTTTAGATCCAGCGTTACTTCGTCCAGGACGTTTTGATAGACAAGTACAAGTCAATCTTCCAGATATGAAAGGAAGAGAGGAAATACTCAAAGTTCATGCAAAAGGTAAAATTTTTGCAAAGAGTGTAGAATTACATAATATCGCAGAACGTACAGTTGGCTTTAGTGGAGCAGAACTTGAAAATTTATTGAACGAAGCTGCATTACTAGCTGTCCGTCGTGAAAAACCGGCAATCACGATGTCTGAAATTGATGAAGCTCATGATAGAGTATTGATGGGACCTGCGAAGAAGTCAAAGAAATATACGGATCATGATAAAAAATTAGTTGCTTATCACGAAGCTGGTCACGCAGTATTAGGAATTAAGTTAGACGGTGCAAACGATGTACATAAAATAACGATGATTCCACGAGGATATGCTGGTGGATATACGATGATGCAACCTAAAGAAGAGCGTTTCACAGCAACCAAAACAGAATTGCTAGAACGTATTACAGGGCTTCTTGGAGGACGTGTTGCCGAAGAACTTGTATTGGATGATATTACAACAGGTGCTCAAAATGACTTTCAACAAGCTACTAAGATTGCACGTGCTATGGTTACAGAATATGGTATGAGTAGCTTAGGTCCAGTACAATTTGAAAGTCAAGATTCTGGTAGTGTTTTCTTAGGAAGAGATTATAATAAAAGTCGTAATTTTTCTGGTCAAGTAGCATTTGAGATAGATCAAGAAATGAGAAAGATTATCGATGAATGTTATAAAAAAGCAACGAAGATTATTAAAGAAAATATGAAACTATTAGATCTTATAGCAGATTCATTGTTAAAATATGAAACCCTTACCAAGGAGCAGATAGATTATCTTGTTGAAAATGGATGTATGCCAGAAGATGATGGAGAAATCGATCCAGACGATATTGAACCAGCAAGTTATCACGATTTATCTTTGGTAGATTTGATCGAGTTAGCTCACGAGAAAAAAATTAAAGGGTATACTAAAATGAATAAAGATGAATTGATCAAAGCTTTAGAAGAAGCAGATCAACAGACGGAAGAAAACTAAATCTTCCGTTTTTCTTTACGCTTTTTTACAAAATACTATGTAATGTATAAAAAAACTGATTTTTGTATATATGTGATATAAAACAGTAGTAAGTAATATTTTTGCAAGATATAGCAAATTGAAACAAAAAATAGTATGGATGTTAATATAGTGACAATTTCATTATAAAATCGTCACAAATTCGAGAAAGAATTTTATTTCCTTTTAGATAATTCCGCGAAATAACATAGACTTTAATCGACGATTTTGGTAAAATATGTTTAGTATGTAGAAAATGGTGATGTTATGGGAAAAATTATAGCTTTAGTAAATCAAAAGGGTGGGGTTGGAAAAACAACTTCCAGCATCAACCTAGCTGCATCTTTAGGAGCATTAGGGAAAAAAGTATTATTGGTTGATTTAGATCCTCAAGGAAATGCAACCACGGGGATAGGAATCAACAAAGCAGATATTAGATTAAGCGTATATGATTTATTGATTGATAAAGCAGTATTAAGAGATGTTATATTAAAAACACCGTTTAAAAATCTGTATGCCATGCCTGCAACGATCAACTTAGCAGGGGTTGATATTGAATTGATTGAAAAGAGTCAATTAGAACCAGGTTTTGTTAAAGGTCAACAATTAAAAAAATATCTTGATCAAGCAAAAGATGTATTTGATTATATTATTATTGATTGTCCACCATCACTTGGAATTTTAACGACGAATGCGCTAACGGCATCTGACTCTGTCATCATTCCTGTACAATGTGAGTTCTTTGCATTGGAAGGGATTATGCAATTGCTAAATACGATTATGTTAGCTCAAAAGAACTTGAATCCGACCCTCGATATAGAAGGTGTTTTATTAACGATGTTAGATTCTAGAACTAATTTAGGTTTAGAAGTTGTAGAAGATATTAAAAGTTATTTCAAAGAGAGAGTATATGATACTATTATCCCTCGATTAGTAAAATTATCAGAAGCTCCAAGTCACGGGAAACCTATCTTGGTCTACGATCCTACAAGTCGAGGAACGGAAGCATATCTTAATTTAGCAAAGGAAGTGATTGCACGAAATGGAAAATAGAAAAAAAGCGCTAGGTCGTGGATTAGAGCAACTATTTAATAGCGAAAATTTAGATGTTGAGCAAATAGAAAAACAAATTTATGAAACGGCAACACACGAAGAAATAATGGAATTACCGATTGATGAACTTCGACCGAATCCCTATCAACCGAGACAAGTATTTGATCAGGATGCGTTAAGAGAATTGGCAACCTCTATTGAAGAGCACGGAGTTTTTCAGCCTATTATCGTTAAAAAAAGTAAGATAAAAGGGTACGAAATTATTGCTGGAGAGCGACGTGTTAGAGCAAGCAAACTTGCAGGAAAGACGACTATTCCAGCTATTATTCGAACATTTACAGATGCTCAGATGATGGAAATAGCATTGCTTGAAAATTTACAACGGCAAGATTTAAGTGCAATCGAGGAAGCAGAGGCATACGATCGGATGTTGCGTGAATTACAGATTACACAAGAAGAATTAGCTCGTAAAATAGGAAAAAGTAGAAGTCATTTGACAAATATGCTCGGACTTTTACGTTTGCCAAAACAAGTACAAGCAATGGTGAATCAACACGATTTATCTATGGGACATGCGCGCGTATTGAGTAAACTTGAAAATGATAATCAAATTATTGAACTAGCTCATCAAGTCGTAAAGGAAAAAATGCCAGTGCGTGACTTAGAACAAAAGCTGGATGAAACAAAACAATTTGAAAGAAAAGTAAAAATCAATCGACATTCGCGAGAAAACAATCAAAACTACCGATATGTTGAAGATTTACTTCGCGAGAAATTAGATACTAAAGTTAAGATCAAAGATAAAAAAATTGAAATAAGTTTTACAAGTGTAGCTGATTTAAATAGAATTTTGGAAATTTTAGACGTGAAAGAATAGGTGATATCCATGTTGGAAGTTATTTTAGTAAAAGAAGTAATAGCTCCAATATTTATTGTTGTTTTCTCTGTTTTATTTTACTATGGGTTAAGAGGAACTGTTAAAAAATTATTGAACTCAAAGAAAGGAAATGTCGGAGATAAAAAAACTGTTACTATTTTATTACTGACGAATAGTGTTTCTAAATACGTTATTATTTTAGTTGATATTTTAATGATATTAAACGTATTTGGAGTGGATACGCAAGCGCTCATTGCTTCTATTGGAGTTTTAGGATTAGTCGTTGGGTTTGCGCTTCAGGATACATTAAAAGATTTTTTGGCAGGAATATTTATATTAACAGATAATTTATTTCGTGTGGGAGATACTATTACGATTAACGGGTTTCGTGGAGAAGTAATGGAAATGGGATTAAAAACTACCCGTGTTCGTTCTTATAATGGAGAGGAAATGATTATTTCTAATCGTAGTATTACAGAGGTAATCAATCATAATAGTTCTAAATTTTCTCTTGCTGAAGTTGTAATAAAAGTGGATTATCATCAAAATGTAGATCAACTTATGGAAATCATGAAAATTATGGCATCTAATTTAACAAAAGAACTTAAAAACATTAAAGGAAAAGTAGATGTGTGGGGAGTAACAGATTTAACCGCAAATGGGATATCTATTACTTTTTCAGTAAAGACAAAACCAAATATGCATTTTGAAGTAGAGAGACAAATGCGTCAAGCGATCAAAGCAAAATGTGATGAGTTGAAAATAGAAATGCCATATACGCAAGTGGGGAAGTCATATGGAAAAAGAGTATAAACTAGGAAGTATCGTAAAAATGAAAAAAGATCATCCTTGCGGAACAAATGAGTGGGAAATTGTCCGAGTTGGAGCTGATATTAAAATTAAATGCTGTCATTGTGGTAGATCAATTATGATGCCTCGAATAGAATTCAATAAAAAACTTAAGAAGGTCATTTCGTATTAGGAGGAATTATGAAAAAGAAAGTAAAGAAAGAGAAAAGAAAATTTAGTCCGATACTAACTATTACATTTATTACACTAATTATTATGATCATGAGTCTCATCTTTTCGATTTTAGGAATCGAAGGGCAGAAGACGATATTAACGAATGGAAATTTAGAGACATCTCTTGTGACTGTCAAAAATATTTTTACGAAAGAAGGTCTTAATTTCTTTATCGGAGATGCGGTATTAAATTTTACTTTGTTTGAACCTTTAGTAATATTGATCATATCTTTAATAGGTATTTCTATTGGAGAAGCTTCAGGATTATTTAAAGCGATTTTTTCACCATTAAAAAAATTGAATTTAACGACAATGACTTTTTTGACTTTGTTAATTAGTTTAGTCAGTGGGATTTTAGGAGAACTTGCATATGTTATTGTCTTACCTCTTGTAGGAGTTATTTATAAATATGCAAATAAAAATTCTATGTTGGGAGTTTGTACAGCTTTTCTAGGAATTACAGTAGGATTTGGTACGAACTTTATCTATGACTACGATACGTATTTGCTCGGAACGATGACACAAGCATCAGCAATAGCAGATGTGGATAAAAACTTTATATATCATTTATTGTCTACAGAATTTATTATGATTACTAGTACACTTTTGATCTGCGTATTAGGAACATTTATTATCAATCGCTTTTTAGCACCTAAATTTAAAAAGAAAGCTGTTGCAAACGATGAACTTGATATATCTAAAAAAGCACTAAGAATCAGCATGATCGTGTTTGTGTTGTGTGTGCTTCTTACAGTTTACATGATTATACCTGGATTACCAGGGTCTGGTTTACTTTTAGATCGTAGTAAAGATGAGTATGTCGCTCAATTATTAGGAACAAATTCACCATTTCGCAACGGAATTATCTATTTACTAACCATTATTGTTATGATTTGTTCATATATATATGGACGTATTTCTAAAAATTTCAAAGATAATTATTCCTATGGAATAGGATTGTCAAAAGGTTTTTCAGATCTAGGATATTTATTTGTGCTTATGTTTTTTACTTCACAGATGGTAGCTATTTTATCTTGGACTAACTTGGGTGAAGTGATTGCTACTAGATTGATATCATTTATGAGTTCGCTTCAGATTTCTGGAATTCCTTTAATTTTATCTATGTTTATCGTAATCATATTGATTGGTATTTTTATCCCATCTACAATTACAAAATGGGAATTGGCCGCTCCAACGTTAATACCGTTATTTATGCGTTCTAATATAACACCGAATTTTACACAATTCTTATTTCAAGCGGCTGATGGAATTGGAAAATGTATTACACCATTATTCATCTATTTTATTATTGCGATAGGAATTGTAGAAAAATATAATGAGGACGAAACACATAAAGTTACAATATTTGGAACATTGAGAAAATTTATGCCAAGCGTGTTGTTGTTCATGTGTTTATGGATTTTAATTTTGATCGGTTGGTATGTAATCGGGCTTCCTATGGGACCGTCGACGTATCCAACGTTATAGCATGAAAAATAAAGAGTGGAGAGATCCATTCTTTATTTGACTTTATACTAGAGATTCAATATAATATGAGAAGAAATGAGGGACGATTATGAGTTTAACAGCTGGGATTGTAGGATTACCAAACGTAGGAAAATCGACATTGTTTAATGCGATTACAAAGCAAAAAATTTTGGCAGCTAACTATCCATTTGCGACGATTGATCCAAATGTAGGTGTTGTTGTAGTGCCAGATGAAAGATTAAATTATTTAAAAGAGATGTATCATCCGAAAAGCTTCGTACCAACGACATTCGAGTTTACAGATATTGCAGGACTGGTTAAAGGTGCTTCAGAAGGAGAAGGGCTCGGAAACAAGTTTTTATCGCATATTCGTGAAGTCGATGCGATTTGTGAAGTTGTGCGTTGTTTTGAGGATGAAAATGTTACACATGTCGAAGGCGGAGTAGATCCTATCCGAGATATTTCTATCATCAACGTCGAATTGATATTAGCTGATTTAGAGGTTATTGAAAATAGATTAAATCGATTGGGAAAAAGAGTAAAACAAACGAATAATAAAGAAGAGAAAAAAGAAGTTGATTTGCTGACACGCATGAAGGATGCATTACAAAAAGAAATTCCAATTCGTGCTTTATCTTTAGATGAAGAAGAGGTGAGAATTGTAAAGTCTTTTCAACTCTTAACGATGAAGCCAATTATATATATGGCAAATATTTCAGAAGAAGAAATTGGAAATGAAGAAAACAAATATGTCAAAGTAGTGCGAGAATATGCTTCTAAAGAAAATGCAGAAGTAATTGTTTTGTGTGCTAAGATAGAAGAAGAATTAAGCGAGTTAACGGACGAAGATAGATCTTTATTTTTAGCTGATTTAGGAATTGAAGAGAGTGGATTAGATCAGTTAATTAAAGCAACTTATTCACTACTTGGATTAGCAACTTACTTTACTGCTGGAGAAGATGAAGTACGTGCTTGGACTTTTAAAAGAGGAATGAAAGCACCGGCTTGTGCAGGAATCATCCATACTGATTTTGAACGCGGCTTTATTCGCGCTGAAATTATGGGATTCGAAGATTTGAAAACTTGTGGTAGTGAAAAAGCAGTTCGTGAAGCAGGAAAAATGCGTTTAGAAGGAAAAGAATATGAAATGCAAGATGGAGATATTTGTCATTTCCGTTTTAATGTTTAATCAGGAATAAAATATTTCATCAATCAATGGTATAAATAGTTAGAAATAAAATAATATATATAAAAATAATGTTTACAACTAAGATATTATCTGTTATAATCATTGCGAGTATTAATTTACTCCTTGCTTCAGAGGAAGCCAAAAGACCATAAGGAGGTGGGAAAATGAAAAACTATGAAATCATGTTCATCGTTCGCCCAACATTAAGTGAGGAAGATGTTACAAAAGTTGTAGATAATTTTAAGAATATTCTTACGACAAATGGTGCAAAAATCGATGATATGCAAGAGATGGGACAAAGAGAACTTGCTTATGAAATCAAAAAATTCAAGAGTGGATACTACTATGTTGTTACTGTTTCTGCAAATGATGACGCTGCGATTAAGGAATTTGATCGTTTAGCTCGTATTAGCAACGATGTTATTCGTCACTTAATCACAAAAATCGAAAAATAGAATCGAGGGAGTCATATGAATCGAGTTTGTTTAGTTGGAAGATTAACAACAAAACCAGAATTAAGATATACAAATTCAAATTTACCGTTTTCTAGATTTTCTATCGCGGTAAATAGAACTTTTAGTAACAGTCAAGGACAAAGAGAAGCCGACTTTATCAACATTGTTGTTTGGAGAAAACAAGCTGAAAATGTTTGTAATTTTCTAGATAAAGGAAGTTTAGTGTCTGTTGAAGGAAGAATTCAAACAGGAAGTTATGATGGGCAAGATGGAAATCGTAGATATACATTCGAAGTTGTAGCTGATTCTGTTCAATTTTTAGAGTCAAGAGCTAAGACGCAGAATAGAGAACAAAATACTATGAGTGATAACGTAAGTCCATACGATTATCAAAATGATAACTCATTTACAAATAATATTAGTGTGGAAAATGATCCATTTGCCGATTTCGGTGATAATGTTACGATCACTGATGACTTCCTAGACTAATGAAGGAGGAAGAATAATGGCAGAGTTTTATAGAAAAAAGAAAAAGATTTGTCAAATGTGCGCTGGTAAATCTGTTGATTATAAAGATGTAGATGTAATCAAGAAGTATATTAGCGGTGACAAAGGAAAAATTTTACCAAGAAGAATTACAGGAACATGTGCAAAACACCAAAGACACGTAGCAAACGAAGTAAAGAAAGCACGTTTCATGGCATTAATTCCATTCGTAAAATAATAATTGAAGATACTCATAGTAATATGAGTATTTTTTTACACGTTAACGAAAGAGATAACGTCCTACTGGAGATAGAATTATGATTGTTTGTATTTATATATTTTTAGAGGTTGTTACAACATGCAAAAGATAGATTGACAAATATGCCTGAGGGGGGTATAATCAAAATATATGATAAGAAAGTAGGGAGAGAATGAGGGAAGAAAAAGGATTTACGTTGATCGAATTGTTAGCGGTTATCGTAATTTTAGCAGTCATTGCATTGATCGCAACACCTTTAATTATGGGAGTAATCGACGACGCTAGAAAGGGATCGGCTAAGAATGGTGCTTATGGTTATGTCAAAGCGTTAGAAAATACAATCGCAACCGAAATGATCAAAGATACGACCATTTCACCAAGTGCGATACAGACGAATGTAGGACAGGTTATGTTTACAAAACGTATGAATAACGGAAATATTGCAAGTGCAGGAAGTAGGGTAATGAATTATAAAGGAACCAAACCAGAACGGCATAATTTGAATATTATAGATGGAACGGTAGGAAACGGGTCATGCATAGTAATATCAGGGTACGGATTTCAAATGAATCATAACGAATGGGAAGAAATAAATGTAGGAGAATGTAAAGAAAACTCAAATGGCAACATCATAGTAGATGTTAAAGAAGGAATGATACCAGTTACATTCGATAGTAGTGGAAATACAGTAGTGGCAGATACAACCAAAGAATGGTATAACTATGACGAGAAGAAATGGGCGAATGCAGTAAGTGTAACGAGTGCAAGCAGAAGTAATTACCAGAATACCCCAGGAACCATCATTGATGAAAATGATATATTAGCTTATTTCGTATATGTACCAAGATATCGATACCAATTGTGGAATGCAGAAAATGGAGTTTCAAACGAGCAAACAATCAATATTGAATTTGAGACGAGTGGTGAAAACAAAAAGAATGGAACGAAAAATGGAGAATGGCTAACACACCCAGCGTTTACATTTGGAAATACGGAATTAAATGGAATATGGGTAGGGAAGTTTGAACTAACCGGAGCCGGAGGTGCCCCAACAACAAAACCAAATCAGAAATCACTAACGAACCAAAATATATCAACCGCATGGAATACGATACGATTGTTTTCAACAAATGGTGAATATGGACTTACAAGCTATGATGCTCATATGATGAAGAATAGTGAATGGGGAGCAGTGGCTTACTTATCTCATTCAAAATATGGTAAAAATGGAGAAGTATGGATCAATAATGTCAATACAGGTACAGGAGTAGAAAATAATGGAGTACAATGGGGGCCTAGTATTACAGGATGTGCCGGAACGAGTGCGAGTGTCGGAGTAAAAAATAATATGACGGCTTGTGAACCAGGAAGAGATTATAAAAATGCGGGAGTGAACGCAAGTACTACTGGAAATATATATGGAATCTACGATATGAGTGGAGGTGTATGGGAGCGAGTTGTTGCATCGGTTGTAAATCAAGATGGAACTTTTGTTTCTGCTAGTTCTGGATTTTCAAGTAAACCAGAGAGTAAATACTATGATGAGTATGCATATAATACAGACCTACATAACTTTAATATCAGTAAATTGGGAGACGCAATGAAAGAAACGAGAAAGAAAACGTCTGGAAATAATCAAAATTGGTATAATGATTATACATTGATGCCAGGAAGTTACTCCGATTGTACTACTTGCGTATGGGTGTCCCGTGGTGGTTACGCGCACGGTGGCAGTCTTGCTGGATTGTTCGTTGTGTATCGCGGTACTGGGAACGCTTGGACGCCCTACGGTTCTCGCGCAGTCGTTGTCGCCGGATAATCGCGAAGCGATATTAACTTAAGCTTTTGTATGGAAGAATAAACACTAATAATTTAATAATTTGATAAATAACGTTACATTCGCCCTTCTCTTTTTGAGGGCGAATGTAAGAAAAACGTTAAATAAGATCGGTTAAGATTATTGAAAACTTTGGTTTTCTTTGCGTAAGTGGCAAGATAAAAAATATATTAATAATTTGAATACGGGTATAGTTTTGAAAAGTGTTGACTCGTTGTTGATTTTTTCGCGGGTGAACCGTGGTGGTAACGCGAACAATGGCAGTAATGCTGGATTGTTCAATGTGAATCGCAATACTGGGAACGCTTGGACGAACAACGGTTCTCGCGCAGTCGTTGTCGCCGGAGACTATGGTATGATAGTAGTAGTAGTTTTAAAATTAGTTCAAGGACTAAATGAAAAATATTTATCTTAGAAGACTATATCCATTTTACAGTAGTAAATAAACATTTAAATAATATGTGACGGCTAGTAGCAAAATGGTGAATGTCGTGATATATGGAGATAAGCAGTATGAGTTTTTCTACTGTTTATTTTTTGTATAGGGGGTAACATGAGTAAGTTGTATAAGAAATATTTAGAGCTAAAAAACGAAAATCCTGAAAAGTATTATTTGTTTCATAGTGGAATATTTTATATTTTTTTGGCAGAGGATTCTGCATATTTAAGTAAAAAATTAGGGTTAAAGCAGACTAAATTTACAGATGAAGTAAATAAGTGCGGTTTTCCACAAAATAGTAAGGCAAAATATGTGAAGCTTTTAAATGAGATAGGGATTGACTATAAAATCATCGAAAAAGAAGATGCTCAAGTAACGGTCGATCATAGCGTATTAAAAAAATTAAAAGAGATTAAAAAGATAAATTTCGATGAAATTAAGCCGATAGATGCACTCACTATTTTATATGAATTACAAGAGGTGTTAAAATGAAAGAAATTGAAGAGTTACAAATATATCAAAAATATTTAGATTTAATGTATTATATTAACATGATAACTAAAAAATATCCTAAGTCAGAACGTTTTGCACTTGTTACTGAACTAAAGCGAGTGACTTATGATGGTATGGAGTGTATTTTATATTGTTATAAATCTTACGATCGCATAGAAAAGTTGAAATATTTAAATGAGTTGGATGTTAAATTGAAGATGATGAAAGTGCTTGCAAGATTATCATATAAAAATCAATATATTAATGCTAGAAACTATGACGCGTGGTGTCGTAAAATGTTAGATATTTCTAATATGATGGGTGGTTGGATGAAATCTTGCCGAAAACAATAAAAAATGTATTTTATGATAAGTTGACAGTAGAACGTATGTACCTTGCACATCAGCGAGCCAAAAAAGCGAAAAATTCAAAACTTACTGTCATGAAGTTTGAACTAGATTTGGAAACTAATTTAGCAAACTTAGTGAAGGATATTAGAGAAAATAAATATAGAATTGGGAAATATCATGATTTTACGATTTATGAACCGAAAGAACGTTTGATTCGCGCGCTTCCGTATCGAGATAGAGTGGTGCATCAGTGGTATGTACATGAATTTGTAAAGCCATATATAGCGCCTAAGTTTATTTTGCAAACATATGCGTGTTTAGATGATAGAGGAACTCATAAAGGGGTAAATCAATTACAAAAATACATGCGTATTATGAAGCGACATTATGGAAATTATTATATTTTAAAATGTGATGTACGTAAATTTTTCTATACTATCGATAAAGATGTTTTGTATTGTATTATGGAAAAGCATATTAGTGATCAAGCCTTGTTGAGATTTACCAAGTGTTTAATTTATGATGATTGTAGCGAGATAGGAATACCGATTGGAAATTATACAAGTCAATTTTTTGCAAATATCTATTTGAACGAATTAGATCATTATATCAAGGAAAACAAGCAAATTCGATATTATGTTAGATATATGGACGACTTTATCATACTATGTCCAACCAAAGTAGATGCGAAA
The DNA here is from genome assembly GCA_944331895.1 of uncultured Bacilli bacterium. Lineage (GTDB taxonomy): Bacteria > Bacillota_I > Bacilli_A > RF39 > UBA660 > Fimihabitans. The sequence goes on along the minus strand of CALVIX010000006.1, from coordinate 61,717 downwards.
AAACTATTATTTGAAATAGAAACATTTCTAAAAGAAAAATTAAAGTTGACTTTAAATCCAAAAAGTCGATATTATCCAAGTGCTATGGGAGTGACATTTTGTGGTTATCGTATTTTTGAAACGCATCGTTTATTAAAAAAAGATAGTATCAAAAAAATAAAAAGAAAGGCAAAAAAATGGAATTTATCTTATTTAAATGGGACACTTTCTTATACTCATGTGAATGCCTGCTGGAATTCATGGATTGCACACGCGAATCATTGTAATAGCTATTTTTTTCAAAAGCAAATAAAAAATAAATGCCTATTTAAAGAAATATTGCCGAAAGATGAATGAAAATACATCTTTTTTTGATTTTATAAAAATGATAAAAAATTTTAAATATCCTTAAAAATAAAAGTATTTCTCCGAAAAAAGTAAAAAAATAAGAAAAAACAAAAAAATATCATAAAACCCCTTGATTTTCATAGGATTATTATGTATAATTTATTTCGTGTGGCATGCGATGATGTGTGAGGTTGCTGAGACACCAGGTTAAGTTGTTAAATAACTTAAACTAACTCAGGTTTTTACACGGAGCAAGTCTATACTGGATATAGGCGAAAGGAGGATACAATATGTCTAAGACAAAAGTTCGTATCAAATTAAAAGCATTTGAACACAAGAGTTTAGATACTGCATGTGCGAAAATTGTTGAAACAGTGAAAAGAACTGGAGGAGAAGTGTGTGGACCAATCCCACTACCAACTGAGATTGAAAAAATCACAATCTTAAGATCACCTCACAAGGACAAAGATTCACGTGAGCAATTTGAAAAGAGAACACATAAAAGACTTATTGATATCAACAACCCAAGTAAGGAGACTATCGATGCGTTAACTCGTTTAGATATTCCAAGTGGTGTGGATATCCAAATCAAGTTATAATTTATAGGAGGAAAGAAATATGAAAAAAGGAATCTTAGGTCGCAAAGTTGGAATGACTCAAGTATTTACAAAATCTGGAAAATTGATTCCTGTTACTGTAATTTCTGTTGAACCAAATGTGGTAACACAAATTAAGACAATGGAAAATGATGGTTACGAAGCAATTCAATTAGGATTTGATACAAAGAGGGAAAAGTTAGCGACAAAAGCTTCTATTGGACATACCAATAAAGCTAACACTACACCTAAGCGCTTCTTTAGAGAAATTAGAGGCGTAGATGTAAACAACTATACTTTAGGTCAAGAAATCAAAGTTGATATCTTCGCCGAAGGAGAAATGGTTGACGTAACTGGAACTACAAAAGGTAAAGGGTTCCAAGGTGTTATTAAACGCCACAATCAAAGTCGTGGGCCTATGGGACATGGTTCACACTATCATAGAGGACCAGGTTCAATGGGAACTATGAGACCAATGCGTGTTTTCAAAGGTAAAAAATTACCAGGACATATGGGAGTTGAAACTGTTACAATTCAAAATCTTGAAATTGTTTCTGTCGATGTAGAAAATAATGCAATTTTAGTAAAGGGAAATGTTCCTGGAGCTAAGAATTCATTAGTAATCATTAAAACTGCTGTAAAAAATCCTGGTAAAGTAAATGATACGGAAGAATTAATTTCTTACGTAGTTGAAGAACCAGCTGTTGAAGAATCAAATGATACTGCAACAGAAGAAACACCTGAAGTAGAAGAAACTACTGAAAAAGAAGAAAATTAGTAGGGAGGAATATAGATGAAAAAACAATCTGTATTAAATATTAAGGGTGAAGAAGTTAAGAAGATCGAATTAAACGAAAACGTTTGGGGGATCGTTCCTAACGATGCAGTTTTATACGATGCAATTACATTAACAAGAAACTCTCAAAGACAAGGTACAGCAAGTACTAAAACACGTAGTGAAGTAAGTGGAGGAGGAAGAAAACCTTGGAGACAAAAGGGTACAGGTCGTGCTCGTCAAGGATCAACTCGTTCACCACAATGGCCAGGTGGAGGTATCGTATTTGGACCAAAACCAAGAAGCTACGATAAAAAGATGAATCGTAAAGAACGTCGTTTGGCTTTAAAATCTGCATTAGCTTATAAAACAATTGATAAAGAGTTAATCGTATTAGACAACTTTAACTTAGCAGATGGAAAGACAAAGACGGCAATCGAAGTAATGAACAACTTGAAAATTAAAGATCAAAAGACATTGATCGTCGTAGATAAATTAGATGATAACATGATTTTAGCAACACGTAACTTAGCAAACGTTATGTTAGAAGAAGCAAAAGAAATCAATACATTAGATGTCGTTGCTGCAGATAACATGGTTGTTACAGAAGCTGCTGTTGCACAAATTGAGGAGGTGCTAATCTAATGTCAAACTATAGAGATATCATTAAAGCGCCAATTGTTACAGAAAAAAGTGCTGATTTAGCACAAAATCAAAATACAATTACATTCAGTGTCGATGTAAATGCAAACAAGACACAAATTAAACAAGCAATTGAAAAAATCTTCAACGTAAAAGTTGAGAGCGTAAATACAGTAAACGTAAAACCTAAGAAAAAAAGAATTGGACGTTATGCTGGAAAGACAAATAAGGTAAAAAAAGCAATTGTTAAATTAGCAGAGGGAAGTTCAATCGAACTAAACTAATAATCTAAAAGGAGGAAAATTGATATGGCAATTAAAACATATAAAGCAATGACAAATGGTCAACGTGGTAAATCTACATTGTTAAATGAAGAAATCACGAGTACTACTCCTGAAAAGTCCTTACTTGTTTCTTTAAAGAAAAAAGGTGGACGTAATAACAAAGGTCAAATTACGGTAAGACACCGTGGTGGTGGAGCTAAGAGAAAATATCGTATTATTGACTTTACTAGAACAAAAGATGGTATCGAAGGTACTGTTGCTAGTATTGAGTACGATCCAAATAGAACATCTAACATTGCTTTAATCAAATACGCTGATGGAGAAAAGAGATATATTATCGCTCCAAAAGGGTTAAAAGTTGGCATGAAGATCGAAAGTGGTGTGAATGCTGATATCAAAGTTGGTAACTGTTTACCACTTGAAAATATTCCTGAGGGAACAATGGTTCATAATGTCGAGTTGAAACCTGGTAAAGGAGGACAAATGGCTCGTTCAGCTGGATCAAGCGTTCAAATCTTAGGACGTGAAGGAAAATACACTTTACTACGTTTAGCTAGTGGTGAAGTTCGTAAAGTATTAAGCGTTTGTCGTGCTACAGTAGGTGTTGTAGGAAACGAAGATCACGAACTTGTAAGCATCGGTAAAGCTGGTCGTAAAAGACATATGGGAATTCGTCCAACAGTTCGTGGTTCTGTTATGAACCCTAATGATCACCCACACGGAGGTGGAGAAGGGCGTGCGCCAATCGGACGCAAAGGGCCTGTTACTCCATGGGGTAAACCTGCTCTTGGTATGAAAACTCGTGATACGAAAAAAGCTTCAAACAAGTTAATTGTTCGTCGCCGTAAGAAAAACTAAAAGAAAGGATGAAATATAATGGCTAGAAGCACGAAAAAAGGACCTTTTGTTGATGAACATTTGATGAACAAGGTCAAAAAAGCAAATGAATCTGGAAAAAAAGAAGTAATTAAAACATGGTCTCGCCGTTCAACAATTTATCCTGAATTTATCGGACACACATTTGCTGTTCATAATGGTAAAGAATTCATTCCGGTTTATGTTACAGAAGATATGGTAGGACATAAATTAGGTGAATTTGCCCTAACTCGTAAATTTGGTGGACACGGATCTGACAAGTAATCATATTAACTGGAAGGAGGACTAAAATGGAAGCAAAAGCAATCGCAAAAGGTGTTAGAATTGCACCTCGTAAAGCCCGTTTAGTTGTTGATTTAATACGTGGAAAAAGCGTAGAAGAAGCAAGCGTTATTTTAAGTAACATGAATAAAAATGCTGCAAGATATACACTTAAAGTGTTAACTTCAGCTGTTGCAAATGCCGAAAATAATTTAGAATTAGATAAGACTAAATTATATGTAAAAGAGGCATATGTAAACGAAGGTCAAACTATGAAAAGAATTAAATTTGGTTCACGTGGACACGTAGATCCAATCAAGAAAAGAACAAGTCACATTACAATTGTTGTAAGTGAGAGAAACTAAGAAAAGGAGGTAAACTGATGGGTCAAAAAGTTAGTCCTATCGGACTTAGAATCGGAATTAACAAAAACTGGGAATCTAACTGGTATGCATCAAATAAGGATTTTGCTAAATTCTTAAATAACGACGTTAAGATTCGTAAATTTTTAGAGAAAAAATTAAAAGACGCAGCAGTTTCAAGTATTCTTATTGAAAGAACAAGTAAGAAAACTGAAGTGATTATCAACACAGCAAAACCTGGTGTTGTTATTGGTCACGGTGGAGACGAAATTGAAAAAATTAAAAAAGAATTATCTAAGTTAGTAAACGAAGATGTTCAAATTTCAATTATGGAAGTAAAACAACCTGATTTAGATGCTGCACTTGTTGCTGAAAACATTGCACATCAAATCGAAAACCGTGTTTCATTCAGAATTGCACAAAAAAGAGCAATTAGAAACACTATGAAAGCAGGAGCAAAAGGAATTAAGACTTCAGTTTCAGGACGTTTAGGTGGAGCTGATATGGCTCGTACTGAAGGATATACTGAAGGTATGATTCCACTTCATACTTTAAGAGCTGACGTTGATTATGCTCATAAAGAAGCTGATACTACATATGGTAAGATCGGTGTTAAAGTATGGATTTATAAAGGAGAAATCCTTCCTGAGAAAAAAGACAAGGGAGGTAAGAACGATGGCAGTCATTCCAAAAAGAACTAAATATCGTAGACCACACCGTTTAAAATATGAAGGTGTAGCAAAAGGTAATACAGAATTACATTTTGGATCATATGGTCTTATGGCAATGGAAGGTGCTTGGATTACACAAAATCAAATCGAGGCAGCTCGTGTTGCTATGACTCGTTATATGAAACGTGGTGGAAAAGTATGGATCAATATTTTCCCACACTTATCATTAACAAAGAAACCTTTAGAAACTCGTCAAGGTAAAGGTAAAGGATCACCTGAAGTTTGGGTTGCAGTTGTAAAAAAAGGAAAAATTATGTTTGAAATTGATGGAGTGAGCGAGGAAACAGCTCGTGAAGCATTACGTTTAGCAATGCATAAACTTCCAATCAAATGTAAGTTTGTAAAGAAAGAAGAAAGTGGTGAGGCAAATGAAAAATAGTGAAATTAGAGAATTAACTACTGAAGAGATCAATGCTAAAATTGAAGAATACAAAGCAGAATTATTTAATTTACGTTTCAGCCAAGCTACTGGAAATCTTGAAAAACCATCAAGAATTAAAGAACTTAGAAAATTAGTAGCACGTATGAAAACAATCTTAAGAGAACGTGAATTAAGTGGTAAGGAGGACTAACATGGAAAAGAGAGTACATGAGGAAATTGGTAGAGTTGTAAGTGATAAAAACGATAAAACAATTACTGTTTTAGTTGAAACTTACCGTAAAGATCCATTATATGGAAAACGTGTAAAATATTCAAAGAAATACACTGCACACGACGAGAAAAATGAAGCAAAAGTAGGAGACAAAGTGCGTATTGTTGAAACGAGACCACTTTCAAAGAAAAAACGTTTCCGCTTAGTTGAAGTAATAGAAAAAGCAATTATTTTATAATTGTGACTCGCAAAGGAGGAAAAGTAAAATGGTTCAACCACAAACAATGTTGAAAGTTGCTGATAACTCTGGTGCTCGTGAACTTATGGTGATCCGAGTACTTGGTGGAAGCAAAGTGAAAACAGGAAATATTGGAGATATAGTCGTTGGGACTGTAAAAAAAGCTACTCCTAATGGTACAGTTGGAAAAGGTAAAGTTGTAAAGGCTGTTATCGTTAGAAGTAAATTTGGTCTAAGAAGAAAAGATGGAAGTTATATTAAATTTGATGATAACGCTTGTGTAATCATTAAAGACGATAAAACTCCATACGGAACTCGTGTATTTGGACCAGTGGCACGCGAATTACGTGACAAAGATTTTATGAAAATTGTATCACTTGCTAAAGAAGTGTTATAATTTCCCAAATAAGGAGGAAAAACATGAACTTTAAGACTGGAGATAAAGTTGTCGTTATTGCTGGTAAAGACAAAGGTAAAGAAGGAAAAATCATCAAGACATTAAGAGTAGAAAATAAAGTTGTAGTTGAAAAAGTAAACATGATTAAAAAGCACGTAAAACCAAACGGTCAAACTGCTGGATCAATCGTTGAAATGGAAGCTCCAATCCATGCTTCAAATGTTATGATTATCGATCCTAAGACTAAGAAAAGAACCAGAATTGGACACACTACTGATAAAAAAGGCAAGAAAGTTAGATGTGCAAAAAAATCTAATGAAATTCTTGACTAATTGGAAGGAGGGTAAATAAATGAACCGCCTAAAAGAAAGATATAATAAAGAAATCGTACCTAGTTTAAGAGAAAAATACAATTATAAAAATGTTATGGAAGTACCAAAACTTGAAAAAATTGTAATTAACATGGGTGTCGGAGATGCAACTACGAATAGTAAGTTGTTAGATGCAGCTGTTGCTGATTTGACTGCGATTGCAGGACAAAAACCAGTAGTTACAAAAAGTAAAAAATCTATTGCTGGATTCAAATTAAGACAAGGTCAAGCAATTGGATGTAAAGTTACTTTAAGAGGGGACAATATGTATAACTTCTTAGATAAGCTAATTAGTATTACATTACCTCGTGTAAGAGACTTTAGAGGGGTTTCACCAAAATCATTTGATGGAAGAGGAAACTATACTCTAGGGCTAACAGAACAATTGATTTTCTCAGAAATAGTATATGATAACGTTGTTAAAGTGCGTGGAATGGATATTGTGTTTGTTACGACAGCAAAGACAAACGAAGAAGCGTACGATCTCTTAAAAGGTTTCGGTATGCCATTTAAGAAATAATAACAAGGAGGAAAATTGATATGGCTAAAACAAGTATGAAAGTGAAAGCGAGCAGACCACAGAAATTTAAAGTACGTGAATATACTCGTTGTCAAAGATGTGGAAGACCACACGCAGTTTTGAAAAAATATGGAATTTGCCGTATTTGTTTCAGAGAACTAGCTTATAAAGGACAAATACCAGGAATTAAGAAATCAAGCTGGTAATGAAGGGAGGATAATATGCGAGGATTTGCAAATGACCCAATCGCAGATATGCTTACGAGAATTCGTAATGCGAATCAAATGCGTTATACAAATGTTGAAGTACCCGCTTCAAATTTAAAAATGGAAATTGCAAGAATACTAAAAGATGAAGGATTCATCGCTGATTATAAAATCAAAGAAAATAGTGTTCAAAATGATATTATTTTAGAGTTAAAATATGGAGAAAAGAAAGAACGCGTTATTACTGGATTAAAGAGAATTTCTAAACCAGGATTACGTGTATATGTAAAAGCTGACGAAGTACCAAGAGTATTAAATGGTCTAGGAATTGCTATCATTTCTACTTCAAAAGGAGTTATGACTGATCGCGATGCTAGAAAACAAAATCTTGGTGGAGAAGTATTAGCATACATTTGGTAGAAAGATTAGGAGGATTACAATGAGTCGTATTGGAAATAGAATATTAACAATACCTGAGGGTGTCGAAGTAACAACTTCAGAAAACAGTGTAACAGTAAAAGGTCCTAAGGGAGAACTTTCTACTGAACTACACAAAGGAATTCATGTTACTGTCGAAGGAAATCAATTAACAGTAACAAGAGAAAACGATTCTGTAAAAAACTTTCATGGAACTGTAAACGCTAACATTAACAATATGATAGAAGGTGTTACAAAGGGATTTGAAAAAGGATTAGAGATCCTTGGAGTAGGATACCGTTTCCAAGCGAAAGGAAATAAATTAGTTGTCACTGCTGGATATTCTCACCCAGTGGAAGTAGATGTACCTGCTGGAATTACGATTGACGTACCAAGCAATACAGAATTGACAATCAAAGGAATCGATAAACGTCTTGTTGGAGAATTTGCTGCAAACATTAGAAAGATAAGACAACCAGAACCTTATAAAGGAAAAGGAATTCGTTACAAAGATGAAGTAGTTCGTCGTAAAGAAGGAAAGAAAGCAGCTTAATTAAAGTAAAGGAGCGTAAATACTTATGATAAAGAAAGTAGATCGTAATGAAGTACGAAAAGCTAGACACGCACGTGTTCGTGCTAAAGTATCTGGAACAACTGAAGTTCCAAGATTAAATGTGTTTAGATCAAATCAAAATATTTTTGCTCAAATTATTGACGATACAAAGGGAACAACTTTAGTAAGTGCTTCATCTATTGACAAGGATTTAAAACTTGCAAATGGAAGTAACATTGAAGCTGCTACTAAGGTTGGTGAACTAATTGCCAAGAGAGCAAAAAAAGCAAAAATTAAAAAAGTAGTATTCGATAGAGGTGGATACTTATATCATGGACGTGTAAAAGCATTAGCTGAAGCTGCACGTGCAAATGGATTAGAATTCTAAAAGGAGGGTAACAATGGAAAATAAAAAACAAGACCCACGTGGAACACAACCAGATAAGAAAAAAAGAAGAAATTTTCAACCAAGACAAAGACAACCTAAATTATACGATGAAGAAGTTGTCAACATCGGTCGTGTTACAAAAGTAACAAAAGGTGGTCGTCGTTTCCGTTTTTCAGCTACTGTTGTAGTAGGAGATAGAAAAGGTAAAGTTGGTATTGGTACTGGTAAAGCAAACGAAGTACCTGATGCAATTAAGAAAGCCGTTCAAGCTGCTACTAAGAATGTAGTTGAAGTATCTTTAGTTGATCAAAGAACAATCCCACATGAAGCAATCGGTGTTAGAGGAGCTAGTAAAGTTATGTTAAAACCAGCTTTAAAAGGTACTGGAGTAAAAGCTGGTGGACCTGTTCGTTCAGTATTAGAACTTGCTGGAGTAAAAGATATCTTATCTAAATCACTAGGGTCTAACACAAAAATTAACATGGCATATGCCACATTAGAAGCACTTAAGTCACAAAAAACAGTAGAGGAAGTTGCAAAACTTCGTGGTAAAAAAGTAGAGGAGATTTTATAATATGAAATTACACACTATGAAACCAGCTGAAGGTGCTACATTTACTCGTAAAAGAGTAGGTCGCGGACCTGGTAGTGGACTTGGTAAAACAAGTGGAAAAGGACAAAAAGGTCAAAAAGCAAGAAGCGGTAAAGGAAAAATCAAGGCAACGTTCGAGGGAGGACAATTCCCACTTTATAGACGTTTACCAAAAAGAGGTTTTTCAAACGCTAGATTTAAAACTGAATATGCTGTAATTAACTTAAGTGACTTAAATAAATTTGAAGATGGAGCAGTCATTACTCCGGAATTATTAAAAGATATGGGACTATTAAAAAATCAATTAAATGGTGTTAAAGTATTAGGAAATGGAACTTTAGAGAAAAAGTTAACTGTAAAAGCACATAAGTTTTCAACTGTTGCGAAAGAGCAAATAGAAAAATTAGGTGGAAAAGCAGAGGTGATTTAAAATGTTTGCAAATATTAAGCAAATATTTAATCCCAAGAATAAAGATTTGCAAAAAAGAATTCTTTTCACACTAGTTGCACTCTTTGTTTTCAAACTTGGTACAACGATTATTGTTCCAGGGATTGACCAAAGTGCATTAGGAACTGATAATTTAGGGTTCTTAGGATTGATTAATGCTATGGGTGGAGGAGCGATGGAAAAATTTTCTATCTTCTCACTAGGAGTAATGCCTTACATTACCGCATCCATTATTATTCAATTATTACAAATGGATATAGTGCCTTACTTAGCTGATCTTGCAAAAGAAGGGCAAGTAGGTCGAACTAAAATCAATCAAATTACGAGAGTGTTTGGAATTATCTTGGCATTTATTCAAGGATACATGTTCTCATTTGCCTTTATTAAAGGTGGAACAGTGATGCAGTATATGGAATTTGCAACTGTGTTAACAGCAGGAACTGCACTTCTATTATGGATTGGAGATCAGATTACTGCAAAAGGGATCGGAAATGGAATTTCACTCATTATCATGGCTGGAATTATCGCCACGATGCCGACGATGTTCGTAGATGCCTATACTGGGTTAGTAGTAGGAGATACAGTACAGCAATTGACTTTAGGAATTGTTAAGTTTGCACTCTTTGTTGCATTATACTTAGGAATTATCATTGCTGTTGTTTACGAACAGTGTTCAGAACGTCGTATCCCAATTCAATATGCGAATAAAACGACAAGTAGTTATGGAAGTACACAAAACTATATTCCATTCAAATTGAATTCTGCTGGAGTTATACCTGTTATCTTCGCAGGAGCGTTGATTTCAATTCCAGCGTTAATCGCACAATTTATTAAGAACGAAGGATTTACATTATTTGTAAATAAATGGTTATCAATGCATACGCCTGTAGGGTTTGTAATCTATATCGTATTGATATTTGGATTTACTTATTTCTACACATTCTTGCAATTGAAACCAAAAGAATTGACAGAAAACTTGCAAAAGAACGGAGGATATATTCCAGGAATTCGTCCAGGGGAAGAAACTGTGAAATATATTACTCGTACATTAAATAGAATAACGGTAGTGGGTGCAACTTGCTTAGCAATCATTGCAGCATTACCAATTATTTTTGGAGCAGTTTCTAGCTTGCCAACCAGTGTTAGTATTGGTGGTACGGGACTTTTGATCGTTGTTGGAGTAGCTCTTGAAAGCTACAAGCAGATTGAAAGTCAATTAGTAAGTAGAAACTATAGCCGAGGAAGAAGACGATATTAATGAATAGTATTATTTTTATCGCCCCACCCGCAGCTGGGAAAGGGACACAATCTAAGAAGTTGATGATGAAATATCATTTACCTCACATCTCTACAGGCGACTTACTTAGAGACGCTACGAAAAAAGATGATGAACGTGGTAGATATATTAAAGAACAAATGGCATTAGGTCATTTGGTAAGTGATGAAATTATTAATGAATTAATGATGGAACGCTTAAATCAATCAGATTGTGCTGATGGTTATATTTTAGATGGTTTTCCGAGATCATTAGAACAAGCTTATGCATATAATGAGATTTTGGAAAAATTGAATAAACCACTCGGTCATGTGATCTATTTATCAATTGATGAAGAAACCGCAAAAAAAAGAATATTAGGTCGTATCAGTTGTCCGAAATGTGGAGCTGTCTACAACGATATGATAGATGTTTTAAAACCGAAAGAAGAAGGAATTTGTGATCATTGTGGGCATGCATTAGAAAAACGTGTCGATGATAATGAAGAAACCTTCTGTAATCGATTTGAAACATATATGAAAAATACAGAACCATTATTAGATTATTATCGAAAATTGAACGCTGTATCTACGATTGATAGCACGCAGGATGCAGACACAATATTCGAGGAAATTGAGACGATCTTGAGGAGTCAGGCATGATTACAATTAAGACTCCAGAACAAATTGAACTGCTAAGAAAAGCTGGTAAAATTGTTGGAGATACGCATAATTATTTAAAACAATTTATTAAACCAGGTATTACGACGAAGGAATTAAATCGATTAGCAGAAGAATTTATATTAAATTCGGATGCGACCCCTTCTTTTAAAGGCCTCTATGGATTTCCCGCTGGATGCTGTATTTCAGTCAATGAAGAAGTTGTCCACGGGATTCCTGGAAACCGTCGTTTGAAGGAAGGCGATATCGTATCTATAGATATTGGTGCTTGCTATCATGGATTTCATGGTGATTCCGCTTGGACTTATCCTGTTGGAAATATCAGTCATCCAAAAGCACGACTACTTCGCGATACAGAACAAGCCTTAATGGAAGGCCTCTCTGTCATCAAGAATGGTGCCCATGTAGGGGATATTGGATACGCGGTAGAAAAATACGCGACTGAACATCGTTTAGGAGTAGTAAAAGAACTTGTCGGTCATGGAGTCGGTAGTAGTGTACACGAAGAACCGGACGTACCAAATTATGGTAAGAAAGGAACAGGACCAGAACTGAAAACGGGAATGGTGATCGCAGTAGAACCAATGTTAAATTTGGGAACAGCTGATGTGTATATGCTAGATGATGATTGGACAGTAATTACCGCAGATGATAAACCATCCGCACACTTTGAACATACGGTCTTAGTGTTGGATGATGGATATGAAATATTGACGAAGAGGTGATGATATGGCAAAAAATGATATTATTGAAGTAGAAGGAAAGGTAATTGAAAAATTACCAAAGGGTGGATTTAAAGTAGAACTTGAAAACAAACATACTGTAATTGCTCACGTTTCTGGTAAGATGCGTATGAACTATATTCGTATCTTACCAGGTGATACAGTAACACTAGAACTTTCACCATATGATCTAACACGTGGGCGCATAACCTATAGAAAGTAGGAGGGATTTGAATGAAAGTAAAACCATCAGTAAAACCAATGTGTGATAAATGTAGAGTAATTAAACGTAAGGGGAAAGTATACGTAATTTGTGAAAACCCTAAGCATAAACAAAGACAAGGTTAATATAGGAGGTGTTTTATGGCACGTATTAAAGGTGTAGATATACCAAATAATAAAAGAATCGTTATCGCATTGACTTACATTTATGGAATCGGAAAATCACTTGCAACAAAGATTTGTAAGGATGCAAATATTAACGAAAATACAAGAGCAAAAGATTTAACAAATGAAGAGTTAATTCGTATTCGTGATGAAGTAAACAAATATTTAACTGAAGGTGATTTAAGACGTGAAGTTAATATGAACATCAAAACAAAAATGGAAATTAACTCATATCAAGGAACTCGTCACAAAAAAGGTTTACCTGTAAGAGGGCAAAGAACAAATCGTAATGCTAGAACTCGTAAGGGTAAAGGTAAGACTGTAGCGAACAAGAAAAAATAGTAGTGCAAAAAAAGGAGGTTATTTAAATGGCTTATAAACCAAGAAAACGTAAAGTGAAAAAGAATGTACCAGAGGGGAAAGCTTATATTCATTCAACGTTCAATAACACAATCGTAACAATTTGTGATAAAGAAGGGAATGCAATCAGCTGGGCTTCTGCTGGAACATTAGGGTTCAAAGGAAGTAAGAAATCAACTCCATTTGCTGCTGGAATGTCAGCTGAAGCTGCAGGAAAAGCAGCTGTTGCTATGGGAATGAAAAAAGTAGAAGTTTTCGTAAAAGGAATTGGATCAGGACGTGAAACTGCCATTCGTTCATTACAAACAGCTGGACTTGAAATTACTGCAATCACTGATGTAACACCAATACCACATAACGGATGTCGCCCACCAAAACGTCCACGTGGATAAAAGAAAAGGAGTGTTGAGGAATGTTAAACTTTGAAAAACCAGTCTACAAAATTACAGAATATGTAGAAAGTAATAATTATGGAAAATTTGAATTAGAACCTTTAGAAAGAGGATTCGGTACAACAATCGGAAATGCACTTAGAAGAATCATGTTATCAAGTATGCCAGGAAGCGCTATTGTAGCTGTAAAAATTGATGGTGTCGCACATGAATTTCAAACGATGGAAGGTGTTGTAGAAGATGTTACGACAATTATCTTAAATTTAAAGAATGTCGTAGTAAAGAATCATACAGAAGAGGAAAAGGTTCTTCGTTTATCTGTAAGTGGGGAGAAGACAGTGACAGCTGGGGATATCCAAACTTCTGCAGATGTAGAAATTATGAATCCTGATCAAGTAATTGCAACAGTATCTAAAGGTGGAAAATTAGATATGGAATTGATCGTTGCCAATGGTCGCGGTTATGTACCATCTAATGAAAACAAGAAATACGTTGAAAATACAAAATTAGGATATATTCCTATCGATGCTCTCTATTCACCAATTGAAAGAGTTAGCTACGAAGTAGAAAGCGCTCGTGTTGGGCAAGATGCTAATTACGATAAGTTAATTATGAATGTATATACAAAAGGATCAATTCGTCCAGAGGAAGCTATGGCTTTATCTGCTAAGATTATGATTGAACATTTGAATATCATTACTAACTTAAGTGAAATTGCTGATACGACAGGAATTATGAATGCAAAACAAGAAGATAGTAAGCTTAAGAAATTAGAGACTTCTATTGATGATTTAGATTTCTCAGTTCGTGCTTATAATTGTTTAAAAAGAGCAGGAGTTAACACACTAGGTGATTTGACGGAAAAATCAGAATTAGAAATGATGAAAATTCGTAATTTAGGTAAAAAATCTTTAAAAGAAGTTATCGATAAAATTAAAGATATGGGACTTAAATTCCGCGATGAAGACTAATAGTTAGGAGGAATATTATGGCTTATAGAAAATTAGGAGTTAATAATAAACATAGAAGAAGTATGCTTGCCAATCTAACGAAAGATCTCATCATGAACGAAAGAATCCAAACAACTGAAACAAGGGCAAAAGAAGCTCGTAAGTTTCTTGATAAGATGATTACTTACGGAAAAGATGGATCATTAGTTGCAAGAAGAAAAGCACTTGCTTTCTTACAAAACGATAATGAAGCTGTTAAAAAAGTATTTGATGATTTAGCAGTACGTTATGCAACAAGAAATGGTGGATATACAAGAATTTTAAAATTAAATGAGCGCAAAGGTGACGATGCCTTAATGGTAATTTTAGAATTAGTAGAAGGAGATGCAAAATAGTTGCATCTTTTTTTCATAAAAAACACCTAATTAGGTGTTTTAATAGAATAGGATATATAAGATAAAGGCAATAACGATTAGTAAGAATCCACTAATAAGAACAATAAGTTCTCCCATATCATTCTCAATGAGCCAATCAAATAGTTTTTTCATAATTCTTTACCATTTCGATTACGATTTGGCTTGCAACATTAGCGGCTTCTTGTTCTTTTTCTTCTGCACCATCCGAAAAATCTGATATCGTTCGTATCGATATAAAAGGAATGTTATTTTTCTTGGCAACGTGTGCGATGCTAGCGCTTTCCATGTCGACGCATAAAGCTTCTGTTTGTTCGTATATCTGATCTCTTTGTAATTCATTAGTTACAAAACAATCTCCACTGCAAATTGTACCAATATGATATGGTTCTTTTCGTTCTCTTAAAACTTGTTCTGCTTGATTTAACATATCAGTGTTACTTTCAATTTGTCCTTCATCTGGTGTATTTTGTTTCATAATTCTCAATGGCAAGAAATCATGGTAGGTGGAAAATTTTGCTACGACTGTATCCATGATATGTACGCTATCTACAAGACTTCCTGCACAACCTGTATTAATAATATAATTTGGTTCATAAGTATCGATAAGATATTGTGTATTCATTGCAGCATTTACTTTTCCGATTCCACTACGTGATATGTATATATTTGGATATTTTTGAGATTGATAGATATGATGCATTGAAGATATTTCTTTTGCTTCGTAATACTTGATTAATAGTTCAATCTCTTTTTCCATTGCGACAATAATAGCTAATTTCATACGATCCCTCATTTCTATTTTATTTTAGCATATTTTGTATGTAATAAAAATATATAATATGATGAATTTGTTTGAATTTCCTACGTAAGTGGGTTATAATGGTTGCAGGGTGATGTTTATGTTAGCGCTAATCACAGGAGCTAGTTCAGGAATTGGACGTGATATGGCTCGTCTATTGAGTGAGAGAGGATATGATTTAATATTAGTAGCACGTCGTAAGACAAGACTCTCACAGCTGAAAAAAGAATTAAAAACGAATGTAGAAATTATCAATCTCGATATATCTAGTGTATACAATTGTACAGAGTTGTATGATCAAGTAAAAGATAAGGATATCGATATTGTAATTAACAATGCAGGATTTGGATTATATGGTGAATTCTCTTCTTTAAAATTGGAAAAAGAATTAGATATGATCGATACGAATATTAAAGCAGTGCATTGTTTGACAAAATTATTTTTAGAAGATTTTAAGAAAAAAGATAAAGGATATATTTTGAATGTGGCATCTTCTGCAGCTTTTATGCCGGGACCAATGATGGCAACTTATTATGCGACAAAAGCGTATGTATTACATTTCACAGAAGCAATTTATGAGGAGTTAAGACAAAACGGAAGTCACGTATATATTGGTGCACTTTGCCCAGGACCAGTTAGTACAAATTTTAATAAAGTTGCTGGAGTTGAATTTTCATTGAATGCATTAACTAGCTATGATGTTGCTTATTACGCACTTGAGCAAATGTTTCGTCGTAAGTTAGTTATTGTTCCTGGAATTCAAATGAAGTTAGTTCATGTTTTTTATCGCTTTGTTCCTACGAAATTATTATTAAAAATTACTTATCATATACAGAAAAAGAAGGGATCATAAAAAGGTACGAATGTCGTACCTTTTTTAGTCCTCCAATCTCTTAAAAGCTTCTTTTCCGCGACCACAGATCGGACATCTAAAGTCATCTGGAAGCTCATCCATTTCTACAACATATCCACATACAGAACAAACCCATTTTGTCTTCTTTTCTTTTTTTATATCCTCTTTTGGTTCGCTTTTTTCTTCTGTTTCATTTGCAATATAAGTCGGTGCGTTTTTAGGGGAAGTTCCCTTTTTTACTTGATGATAGTATGCATATGTCATCGGGCTATTATTCGTTGCAGAAACAGTTTCATAAACAGTTCCGATAAAAATCGTATGTGTTGATGTTTCAATTGTTTCTTTTATCTCACATAGTAGTGCTCCACAGGTAGATGGTAATATTGGAAGTGATTGTTCCATGTGATAATCGATATGTTCAAACTTGTTTATATTTTTACTAGATTCAAATCCAAATGTACCAATCCAATTCATATCTACTGTTTCCGGCAAGATGTTGATGGCAAATTTTTTAAAATCTTTAATTATTTGATTTGTATAGTTATTATGGTTGATACTAACAGCAATTGTGATTGGATCAGATGTGATCTGCATAACACTATTAGCGACACAACCAACAGGTTTTTCGTGGTCCATTGTCGATACGATGTAGACACCGTATGATAAATTTCTCAATACTTTTGTATCCATATTCTCACCTAACACATCGTTGCCCCATCGACAGAGAGGATTGCCCCTGTGATATAACTTGCCATATCGCTTGCTAAAAATAAGAATGCATTTGCAATATCTTCTGGTTGTCCGATTCTACCTAATGGTATTGTTTGGATAATTGGTTGAATTAGATTTTCTGGTACATCTTTCATCATATCAGTCATGATGACACCTGGAGCGACAGCATTTACACGAATTCCATCTTTTCCAAGCTCTCTTGCCAGTGATTTTGTTAAACCATTGACGGCAAATTTACTTGTCGGATATCCACATCCACTTGCTTGCCCATATAAACTAACCATAGAACTTGTATTTAAAATAACACCTTTTCCTTGTTCCTTCATTGTTGTAGCAGCAATTTTAGAACAGTTAAAAATAGATGTGATATTTAAATCGATGATTTTTTTAAAGTCTTCTAATTTATATTCATAAAGAGAATCTCTAGCAGAAATTCCAGCATTATTTACTAGAATATCAATACTTCCAAATGTTTTTTTCACCGTTTCAAAAGCAACTTTCACTTCTTCTTCATCTGATAATTTTGGCGCTAGACCGATAAATCTATCACTTTCATATTTTTCTTTTAATTTTTCAAGTGCTTTTTCTACAGTTTCCTTTCTAGAACCTAACACGGCAACATTCGCACCATTTTCTAAAAATTTTTCCACTGTGGCAAAGCCAATTCCTCTTGTACCGCCTGTAACAATAGCAGTTTTTCCTTCTAACATAATCTCACCCTTTCCCGAAACTAGTAATTGTTCCTATTTTGATTGTATCATTTATTTTTGAATTTCGCAATGTATTTTTTAGAATGATGTTCGCAATTGAAAAAATATGAGAATTGTATTATAATAGAAGCATTTAATGGTGGTGGTATTGTGAAAGACGCAATCCGAATTCGAAATTTGATTTACGGTTATGATGATAGAATGTTTTTTGATCATTTTAATTTAGTAATTCAGAAAGGGACCTTTACTTCAATTGCTGGCAAAAATGGCAGTGGCAAGAGCACTTTAATTCAAATATTATGTGGACTGAAAAAAGCTGATGCTAATATTCATATTAACGGATATCAAATGTGTGGAAGAAACATTTGTTCCATTCGTAAACAATTGGGAGTTCTGTTAGAAAATAGAAATCACGTTTTTATTAAAGATACAGTTCGTGAAGAATTGGAATTTCCACTAGAAAATTTAAATTTATCCATAGATGAAATCAAGGAAAAAGTAGAAAAAATTAGCAAAGAATTCCGATTAGATAAAATTTTAGATCTTTCCGTGTCAAAACTACGACGCGGGGAAAGGCAACGATTATTACTTGCGACTGCTTTGATTCGAAAACCACCAATTCTTTTATTAGATCAGCCTTATTTAGGACTGGATGAAAAAGATAAGAAATTAGTCGTTTCAATTTTAAATAGATATCACAAGAATGAACACGCGACGATTGTACAGACAGTAGAAGATTTGGAAGATGCAATGTATGGAGAAGATATTGTAATACTAAGTCAAGGAAAAGCAATTTTGTTTGATACGAAAGAAAAAGTATTACAAGAAACAAAAATTATAAAAGCAGCAGGCTTACAACTTCCATTTATGGTAAGTTTATCTAATAAGCTTAAATATTATGGATTAGTGGATCATTTGATACTAGATATGGATGAAATGGTGGATGCGATATGGAAGTAAAGTTTGATAACGTAAAATATATTGATACTGATGGTACTACTCAGTTACGTGATATTAGTTTTACTGCTGTTGAACGAAAGGTAACTGTAGTCATGGGAAAAAGTGGTAGTGGAAAAAGTATTTTAAGAGAAATGCTTCAAACATTAAAATTTCCAACAGAAGGAACCATTACGGTTGGACCTTTTATCATAAAATCAGGATTAGAGGCTTTTCATTATGCTGGGCTATATCGTCTTGTTGGGGTTGTTGAACAATATCCAGAAAGAAATTTTATAGCAAATACCGTAAGAGAAGAGATAGCATTTGCAATGAAACAATACAAGTATCATCCAGATAAAATAGAACAGCATATTCTAGCTTCGTTAAAAATGGTAGATCTAGATGAATCTTATTTAGACAAAAATCCTTTTCGACTTAGTTTAGGAGAAAAAAAGAAAATTGCTTTTGCGGCAGTCCTAGCTTATAATCCGAGTGTCATCATATTGGACGAGCCGACAGTAGGATTAGATTCTTACAGCAAAGGACAGTGGATACGAACGATTCGTTCATTGAAGAGAAAATATAATAAGACAATTCTTATCATGAGTAGGGATAGTGATTTTGCAGTTCAAGTGGCAGATCAAATATTGATTTTGAATCGTGGGAAAATTTATTTATCTGGTAAGAAGATGGAAGTGTTTCAACAAGTAAAAAAATTGGAAAGAGCAGGGATTTCTATTCCTAAAACGATTCTTTTTTCAAAGAAAGTATTAGACCAAAAGAAGATAAAATTGGGTTATCGAGATGATATCAATGATTTAATAAAGGATGTGTATCGCCATGCTAAATAAAGAAAATTGCACGTTTTTTATCTCTCCAACTTGTATGTTAATCTGTATGCTTTTGATATTATTATCTATTATTGTCTGTCATTCACTTTTGGTTTTATTATGTTTTGCGTTCGGAATCGTAATTTTATATTTTAACCGACATATAAAATTAGATAGAATATGGATATATGTTATCGGTATTATTGTTTTGTTAAGTTTTGTCATCTTCTTTTTTATCACGGGAAATCTATTGACATCAGTGCGTTACAGCATTAAACTGATAATAGCGTATTTTTTAATAATGTTTTATATCAATCAAACAACATTATTGGAAGAAGCAGAGAGTTTAAATTTTATATGTCGTCCACTTTCGTTTTTTGGATTGTATCCAGAAAAAGTATCTTATCAAATTGTATTATTATGTTTGTATATCAAAGAGTTTTTTAGTGCACATAGGCAAACTTTGTTTGCGTTGCAAACAAGAGGATTAGATCGAAGTTTGTTACGTAGAAGAGACTACTTACAGTATAAAAACATATATTTTGTAGGACTGAAAGAAAGATTAGAGAAAAAAACGAGAAACTTTTCAGATATGCTGGAAGTTAAATTATTTCGTGTTGATGCGTATCGAAAAGACAAAAAGGTTAAAATCAATGATAAAAGATCGATTATGAGTATTGCACTGTGCGTATTTGTATTCGTGATAATTGTAGTGAGAGAGGTAATGGTATGAGGTTTTTAATTTCGTTTGCATATGATGGTTCAAAATATAAAGGGTATCAGAAACAACCACGTGGCAAGACTGTACAAAATGAAGTGGAAAAAGTTCTAAAAAAGATCAATAATGATACGGCGGTGTCGATCCATGGTTCAGGTAGAACAGACGCTGGAGTACATGCTTTAGGACAGAAAGCGCATTTTGATTTAGATTTAGAG
Source organism: uncultured Bacilli bacterium (assembly GCA_944331895.1). Classification (GTDB taxonomy): domain Bacteria; phylum Bacillota_I; class Bacilli_A; order RF39; family UBA660; genus Fimihabitans. Next base: position 41,179 of record CALVIX010000006.1, on the reverse strand, counting down.
ATGACACCAGAGCAATTAAAAAAAGCGATGAATAGTTTATTGCCAGCAGATATTTACGTTAGAGAAGTGAATGTTGTAAGTGATATGTTTCATGCCAGATACAACGCAAAAGGAAAAGAGTACATTTATAAAATCAATATGGGAGAGTATAATCCGTTAGAGAAAGATTACGTATATCAGTATAATAAACGTTTGGATGTTGTAGCGATGGAACGCGCTATGAAATACTTAGAAGGTGAGCATGATTTTAAATCATTTAGTAAGGCAAACGAAGAAAAAGATGATTTTGTAAGAAAGATTATTCAAGCAAATCTCGTACGTGATTTAAAAGCAGGTAACATGATTGTTTTATCTTTCTTAGGGACAGGTTTTTTACGATATATGGTTAGAAATATGGTTGGTACGTTGATCGAGATTGGTGAAGGAAAACGAAAAGCGGAAGATATTATAGAAATATTGGAAGCGAAGGATCGTCGCAAGGCAGGAGTAACAGCACATCCAGAGGGACTTTATTTAAAAGATGTCTTTTATTAAAAAATACTTTGCAATCACATATGATTATGGTATATTGATAGTAAGGAGGAGAGTACATGATTAAAGAGAAGAATATTGCGGTCAATATCATTTTGTCAATTATTACATGTGGTATTTATGGAATTATATGGTTTGTTAATTTAACAGACGATGCAGCATATTTAAATGATGATCGTGATTTTTCAGGAGGAAAAGCATTCTTGTTTGGTATTATCACATGTGGAATTTATACCATTTATTGGAATTATAAAATGGGAAAAGAATTGTACGAAGGTAAAACAAAACAAGGATTACGTGCAACAGATAATTCAGTGTTATATTTAATTTTATCTATTTTGGGATTAAGCATTATTAGCTGGTGCTTGATGCAAAACGAATTAAATGAAGTAGCACAACAAAAAGCAGAGATGTAAAAGAAAGAGGAGTTATATGAAACTTACGACCAGAAAAGAAAAATTGATATTTACTTTTTTGATTGGTGGGATTCTTGTGTTGCTCCTTTTTTTCTATCTTTTTTTGAACCACACATACGGTTTTTCAATTCCTTGTATTTTTCATGAGATGACAGGATTTTATTGCCCTGGATGTGGAATTACACGTGTATTCTTTGCGTTATTGAAATTGGATCTAATCCAAGCGTTTCATTATAATGCGCTCGTCGTTTGTCTAATTCCTATTTTCGGTGTTTATTTTGGTAGTCAACTTTATGGATGGATATTTGATAAAAAGATAAAAATATTTCCTAATTGGTTTTGGTATGTTCTTTTAGTAATTGCTATTTTGTTTGGGATATTGCGTAATTTTGATTGTTTTTCATTCTTGCAACCAACCGTGATTTAGAAGGAGAGATTATGAAAAAAAATTGGTTTTATAAGAACAGATATGTTTTTTGTTCATTTTTCATTCCTATTATATTGTTTTTATTTTATGTTTTAGTTAGTCATGTATCTAGCGAGGATTTATTGATTTCTGATGCAAGAGAACAATATTTAGGGTTTCATTATTATTTAAAAAGTGTTTTTGAAGGAGATGAATCAATATTCTTTTCATTTTCTAAGGGAATGGGAGAATCTATGTTAGGAACATTTTATTATTATTTATCGAGTCCTTTAAATTTAATTTATTTTTTTGTTCCTAACACTTCGATAAGTATAGTATTTAATTTGTTACAGTTTATTAAACTAGGTCTTGCTGGAATGACAATGCATTTGTTTTTAAGACAAATTTTCCAGAAAGATAATATAATAACTATTATTTTTTCTATTACTTATGCAATTAGTGGGTATACAATATCATATCATTTTAATACAATGTGGCTAGATATTCTATATCTTACTCCTTTGGTGCTAATTGGTTGCAACAAAATATTAAATGGAAAAATTTCGATTTTTTATATCTTCTTTTTATTTTTAGCTATAATAAGTAATTTTTATTTGGCCTATATGTTATGTATCTTTTTGTTCTTGTATGTGTTATATCGTTTGTTTTTAGATAGATCAAAAAATAAAATCAAAATTATAATGAATTTTATATTATGCTCTATGTGTGCAGTATTGCTATCATCTTTTGTATTGCTGCCGGTTGCGAATGAGTTAACTCATATTTATCGTAGTTTAGATTTAAAAACTAATTTGAATACAATCGAGCGGATATTTAATGATTTTGCATGGTTGATGGAATCTTTTTCCATTACTCTTCCTGAAAAGGAAATAGCTTATTGGCGTCCAAATATGTATTTTACTATTTTAAATTTCATTTTACTAATCAATTATTTCTTTCATCGTAAAATTGCTTTACATGAGAAGAAAGTTACACTCTTTTTCATACTTGTTTTCTTAATTAGTTATATAGTGCCATCTATCAATTATATCTGGCACGGGTTTTCCTCTCCGGCTGTTTTAAATTATCGATATTCGTTTTTTGTGACGCTCTTTTTGATTACGATCACTTATCGTTCTTTCGAAACGTATGAGAAAAAGAATTTTAAAGAGATAATTATTTTATTTATATTAACATTTTTTACTCCATTTTTGTTTACAATATTATTGCATAAAAATATATCGTATGAAATCATAATGTTAAATATATTTTTTGCGATCGCATACATATTATTATTAAATATAGTAAAAGAATATCAAAGTATATTTTATAAATGTGGATTATTATTGTGTGTTATCATTGAACTGTTTTTATATATGAAATTTCACATGATAACACAAAAAAACATTATCAATCCAGCAACTATTTATGATGGAAAATATCCGATTTGTGAAACGCTAAAGCCTAAAGAAGGATTTTACCGTATCGAAAGTTCGATTTCATCTGCAAATGAAAATTATATTTGTCAATTCTCTAAAATCGGTGAATTTAATAGTATGAATCATAATAAAAAATACGAGTTTTTCAAAAAAAGCGGTTTTAATGCGCAAATTACATATTTGGATTTATATTATGAATATTCGCCATTGATATCTTCTTTAATGGGAGTACGCTATTTATATTTTGATCGACCATATTCAAATGACGATAAATATATTTTGAGAGATAATTTTACGTTTGACGGTAAGAAGTTCTATCGATACGAGAATACGAACGCGTTATCTTTAGGATATGCATTTGATGAAAATCATTATCAAAAAGTAAGCGGGGAAGATCCTTTTGAGTATCAAAATCAATTTTCTAAATATTTGACGGGATTAGAGCCATATGAGAGAGCTGAATTACAAAAAATAGGGTCAAAAACATATCGTATGAAAGTGACACAAGATGATCCGCTTTATTTTTATTACGACGGACGATATGATATCGATTTTTGGATAGATGATGTTTTAATAGAAGTCGATGAAAATATTGCTTACACTACAAATCGTAAGAAAGGAATGTTGGAAATTCCAAATTCTTATTACGGAAAAACGATAACGATTCGCTTTGATGAGAATATGGATTTAAAAAAATTACATCTCTATTATTTTAATCAGGACATTTACAAAAAAATGATAGAAATATTACGTAAGTCACCATTAGAGATAAAAAAAATAGAAAATAGAACTTTGAAAGGAACAATTTTTGCAAATCATGATCAGACAGTATTTTTAAGTATTCCTTTTGATTCGAATTTTGATTTGTATATAGACGGAAAAAAAGAAGAAATTCGTAGCTTGTACGGGACATTCGTTGGTTTTGATATTTCTGAGGGAAAGCATGAGGTAAAATTAGTATATCGTGTGCAACCTTCCTTTGTTATTGGAGTGATTATTAGTTTAATAACATTTATTTTTCTTGTTGGATGGGCAATATATTTAAAACTAAAAATTTTCAACAAAAAAGCATGAAAAACATATAATTTTATTGACTTTTATATTAGTTTTTAGTACAATTTTAACTGGTACATTTTATATATCCCATGAAAGTAAGTGTTGGGACCACTTACTATAATCCAATATTAGAGAAAGGGAGATATTATATGAAAAATACATATATGCAAAAAAAAGAAGATATCGTACGTAATTGGTATGTTATCGATGCTGAAGGTCAAACACTTGGTCGTTTAGCTACAAAAGTAGCTCATGTATTACGTGGTAAACACAAACCAACTTACACTCCACACGTAGATTGTGGTGACTTTGTAATTGTGGTTAATGCTTCTAAAGTTAATTTAACAGGGAACAAGTTAAATGATAAGATCTACTATAATCACAGTGGATACACTGGTGGATTAAGAGAAAGATCTGCACGTGTTATGAAAGAAAAATATCCTGAAGAAATGATCGAAAGAGCCGTAAAAGGTATGCTTCCAAAAGGAAGACTAGGACGTCAAATGTATAAAAAATTATTCGTATATGCTGGAAGTGAGCATCCACATATGGCTCAAAAACCAGTAGAAATGAAATTGGACTAGGAGGTTTTTAAATGGCAAATAAGAAAGAATACACTGGAACTGGTAGAAGAAAATCATCTGTAGCGCAAGTTAAGATGGTGCCAGGTACAGGAAAGATTACAGTAAACGGTAGAGATGTAAGAGATTTCTTCCCTTACGAAACTAACGTAATGGATTTAAAACAACCATTAGTAGCTACTAGTACAGATGAAACATTTGACATTGAAGTAAAAGTAAACGGAGGAGGATTTACTGGTCAAACTGGTGCGATCCGTTTAGGAATTACAAGAGCTTTATTAAAGTATGATGAAGCAAATGAAGGAAACGAAGGAAGTTTCAGATCTATTTTGAAAAAAGCAGGATTTATTACTCGTGATTCAAGAAGCAAAGAACGTAAGAAACCAGGATTGAAAGCAGCTCGTAGAGCACCTCAATTCTCAAAACGATAGGATTTTGTATATGTATAAAACTCATGAATATAGTATTCATGAGTTTTTTTGTGACAAGAATAATTATTATTTTAATTTAGAATGGTAATAATTTTCTAAAAATGTTTCTTTGTAGGTTTCAAAATTTCCATCTAGAATAGAAGCACGAATTTCTTCTGTTAATCGAATAATGAAACGCAAATTATGAATAGAAGATAGAGTGTAGTATTTTTTCTTATCTTCTATATTAGGTGATTTCCATAATTTTCTTAAATCTCCTCTCGTCCAACCAGATTGACATGTTGGACAATCACATCCTTCATCTAAAAGTTCATCGCTATCCTTGAATTTATTTAGTTTAATATTTCCTCTTTTTGTATAAATTCTACCATGTCTTGCTTCTCTCGTAGGTGCGACACAATCGAATGTATCTGCTCCCATTTCAGTTCCAATTAAAATATCGTCAGGATGAGATAAACCAAGTAAGTGTCGAGGTTTATCTTCTGGTAGTTCTTCACAACACCATTTTAAGATGTCGCCAAGGCTTTCTTTTAAGAATGCCCCACCTAAACCATATCCGTCAAATTCCATTTTCGCAAATTTCTTTGCTGTAGAACGTCTCAAATCTTCCCATCTGCCACCTTGTAATACACCGTACAGAGATTGGTGATATCCGAGATCATCACAGTGCTTTTTATGTTCTTCTATACTTCTTTTTGCCCATCTTTCTGTGCGAGCTAATGCTTCTACATTGTATTCATAACTATCTGCAAGAGAAGTTAATTCATCGTAGGCCATATGGATATCTGCACCAATTTTGCATTGTATTTGCATAGACTCTTCTGGTCCAATAAAATCTTTTTGATTGGTAAATGGATCAAAAAATTCTACACCATCTTCAGTTACATGTGCAAGTCTCTCTTTTGGGTCTGTGTTTACAATTTCTTGTTCTCTTTTCATACTTACGACTTTACCGAGTCCAGAACCGAGAGACATGACTTGAAATCCACCGGAATCGGTCAATGATGGACCGTTCCATCCTGACCATTCGGCAAGTCCGCCATTTTGGGCTATTTCATCTGCTTTATTTCTCAAATGGTATCCGTTGCTTAGCATTGCTTGTGCAGTAATTTCTTTTAATTCCTCCATCGATACAAATTTCACTTCGCCTCTTGTACCAACAGTCATAAAAGCTGGAGTTTTAATATCTCCGTGAGGAGTATGAATGATTCCGGCACGCCCTAATTTCCCTGGAATCTTTTTTGTGATTTCAAAGTAGAATTTATTATTATTTTTATATTCCTTCATATTTCCTCCTTAATTTAATGCTTTTACACATGAAAATATTATATCATAAAATAAAACCTCTCTAAAGGAAAAGAGATATTTTAACGAATTCCTTTCCTTCTTTTATACTCTATTGTATAATAATAAGTAGAGATTGAAAAGGAGATGTATAGCATGCGGATTAGTGATGGCTGGAAGGATTACGAATGCATTGATGCAGGAAATGGAGAAAAATTAGAAAATTGGAATGGTGTTATCTTAAGACGACCAGATCCTCAAGCTATATGGCCAATTACACAGACTGGCGGTCTTTGGAATAAAGCAGATGGTCATTATTTTCGGAGTAATCGCGGAGGTGGCGAGTGGAAATTCAGAAAGAAATTACCAGAGTATTGGACAGTACAATATCGTGATTTAGTATTGAAAGTAACGCCTACGAATTTTAAGCATACGGGACTGTTTCCAGAACAAGCAACGAATTGGGATTTTATGATAGAAAAAATAAAAAATGCGAATCGACCGATTAAAGTATTAAATTTATTTGCTTATACTGGAGGAGCAACGATGGCTTGTGCCTATGCGGGAGCTGTTGAAGTAGTTCATGTCGATGCTGCAAAAGGGATGGTTGCTTGGGCGAAAGATAATATGAAATTATCTCATTTAGAAGATAGAAAGATTCGTTTTATCGTGGATGATTGTCTAAAATTTGTAGAACGAGAAGCACGTAGAGGTAGAAAATATGATGCGATTATTATGGATCCTCCAAGTTATGGTCGTGGTCCAAATGGAGAGATTTGGAAGTTTGAACACAATATTTATCATCTCGTGCAGGCATGTATGAAAATATTAAGTGATGAGCCATTATTTTTACTTATCAATTCCTATACGACAGGAATTTCTAGTACAGTTCTCGAAAATATATTAAAAACGACAATGTTACCATTATATCCAAATGGTAAAGTTGATGCTGGAGAAGTTGGATTGCCGGTTACGACAAATCATTTGGTATTGCCGTGTGGTATCTATGGAAGATGGCAGGAAAATGATTAACATATTATATGAAGATAATCACCTATTAGTCGTGGAGAAACCAGTGAATATGCCAGTGCAAGAAGATAGTTCTCACGATATAGATTTATTAACAATTTTAAAGAATGATTTAAAAAAGAGATACCATAAGCCAGGGAATGTATATTTGGGACTTGTACACCGTTTAGATCGACCCGTAGGAGGTGTTATGGTGTTTGCCAAGACATCCAAGGCTGCATCTCGTTTAAGTGAGCAAGTGAGAACACATAAGATGTTGAAGGAATACGATGCCATCGTTGAAGGAAAGTTAGAAAAGCAAGGTGTTTTAAAAGATCGACTGTATAAAGATACAAACCGCAATATGGTAGTTGTCGATCCAAAAGGAAAAGAGTCAGAACTATCTTATCAATTAAAAGCAAAATATGAAGGTTATTCACTTGTTCATATTACTTTGAAAACAGGGAGATCTCATCAAATAAGAGTTCAATTTGCTAGTAGAAACCATCCACTCTATGGAGATCAACGATATAATAGACATGCGAAAGTAGGAGAACAAATTGCTCTTTTTGCAAGTCGTTTGAGTTTTTACCATCCGACGACAAAAGAATATTTAAGTTTTTCGTTGCCGCTTCCCAATCGAATTCCTTGGACAATGTTTAAAGGAAAACGTTAAAATCATAATTTAATTTAGAAGACATATGATAGACTAAGTGAGGGTATGTTGAATGCTGAAATACAAGATCTATTTATTTGTTTTCTTTTTATTTGGCCTTTGTGGATACGGAATTGTAACAGCACAAACTTCCACGTTACCTCTGTTTGGTAAAGTCATTTATTTAGATGCTGGCCATGGCGGTAGTGATCCTGGTGCACTTTATAAAAATATTTATGAGAAAGATATCAATTTAAAAATTGTTCAAAAATTAGAAGAAGACTTGACGAAGTTGGGAGCAACTGTATATTTAACGCGTTATGGTGATTATGATGTTTCTGTCCCAAATACAATCAATCATAAACGAAACGATTTATCTAGACGCGGCAATATGATCAATAAATCAGGATGCGATTTATATTTGTCCATTCATTTGAATGCTGAAACGACCTCTAGTTGGCATGGGGCGGAAGCCTATTACGACGATATTCACCCAGATAATGAGACGATAGCAAAAATTATGCAGGAAGAATTTAAGGAACATTTATATAGTAAAAGAAAATATAAGAAAACTTCTGAATTTTATTTAAGTAAACGTATTGAGCGTCCTGGTGTTTTATTAGAGGTTGGTTTTTTAAGTAATCCTAACGAACGGTATCTGTTGAAAACTGATTCCTATCAGCAAAAAATAAGTAAGACGATAACGGGTGGGGTATTAAGATATTTTAATGACAAAAAAGTATTTGGAATTTTAGGATAGAAGAATATTTATTTCTTCTTTTTTCAGTATTATCCCATGAAAAAAACATATTTTTTTCACATTATGTATGATATAATTGAGAAGGTGAGAGTATGAAAAGTAAAATATTTAAAACATTGGATGAACAAATTGACATATTGAAAGCGCGTGGCCTTGTGGTAGAGGATATCGAGTATGCAAAAGAGATTTTATTTCGTGAAAATTATTTCTTTGTCAGCGGATACCGACATTTATTCATGAAGAAATATAACGATGATCAATTTTTAAAAGGAACGCGATTCGACGAATTATATGCTGCCTTTGTTTTTGATCGAAAGCTTAGAAATATCATGTTTAAATATATTTTGGTTATCGAGAATAATATTAAATCAATTATAAGTTACCAGATGTCTAAAAAATATGGATATAAGGAAAAAGATTATCTAGATCCTAAAAATTTTACGCAAGATTCTTTAAAAGCTCGTCAAGTGTACGATATTTTAAATAAGACGAAAAGACAAATTCGCATCAATGGAAAAGAACATACAGCGACGATGCATTATCTAAGTAATTATGGATATATTCCTATGTGGATTTTGGTAAAAGTATTATCTTTTGGAATTGTTTCAGAACTTTATTCCATACTAAAATTGGAAGATCAGGAAGCGATCGCATCATTTTATCATTTAGATGCAGAGACACTAGCAACTTATTTATCATTACTCGCCAATTTCAGAAATTTATGTGCGCACGAGGAAGTTTTATATGATCATCGTACGCAAAAAGAAATTACGGATACAAAATATCATGAATTATTGGATATTCCAAAGGAAGATGATGAATATATTTATGGAAAGAATGATTTGTTTGTGTTGCCAATTATCATGAAGCAAATGTTAACAGAAGGAGAGTTTCGAGAACTTATTTACGAAATTGGATATGAGATCGATGTTTTGGATGGGATCGTCGATGTCGTACCACTACATACAATTTTGAATAAAATAGGTTTCCCAAATAATTGGCGTGAACTAATTAAAATGGATTAGGAGGGAAGATATGAGACAAAAAGCAATTTATATAGGCTCTATTATTGTTGCGCTTTTTGCTGGAATTATAGGAACAGTTGCGGTCATATATTATATTCCAAAGGAAAGTGCTACGACGGATTTAGTTTATAATGATAAAAAGAACGTGACAATAGAGGAATCGGATACAATTCAAAGTGCCATTTCCAAGGTTTACGATGCTGTGTATGTTATCGAATCTTATAGAGGAAACACTTTAGTGGGAACAGGAACTGGTTTTGCGTACAAAAAGGACGATAATAGTGGATATATTGTAACAAATCAGCACGTAGTTGAAAATGCAACCGCAGTACGCGTTATTAACGCAGATGGTGAAGAGATAGAGGCGAAAGTACTCGGGACAGATGTCTATGCAGATATTGCAGTGTTGGCAATTGACGCAACGGCTGTAAAACAAGTTGCAATTTTAGGAGATAGTACTGAATCGCAATTAGGAGATACTGTATTTACAGTAGGATCCCCTATGGGAAGCGATTATCGAGGTACAGTAACGAAAGGAATTTTATCAGGAAAAGATCGTACCGTGACAGTTACTCTTAGTACAGGTGATGACTTTATGATGGAATTACTTCAAACGGATGCAGCAATCAATCCAGGAAACAGTGGAGGACCTCTTGTAAATATGAATGGAGAAGTCATCGGGATGAATTCTTTAAAACTTGTTAAGGATGAAATTGAAGGAATGGGATTTGCGATTCCAATCGAAATTGTTGAAAGTGAATTGGATGCACTAGAAAAAGGTGAAGAGATTCAAAGGCCTGTAGTAGGAATTGAAACGGTTGACGTATCAAATACATATACTTTGTTGCGTAACAGAATTCGCTTAGAAAGAGAATTTGATCAAGGTATTGTCATTGTCAATGTAGAACAAGATACTCCGGCTGAATCAGCAGGATTGAAGTCAGGTGATGTCATTGTAGCTGTAGATGGAACCGAAATTAAAGATGCTGCTCATTTCAAGTATTTAATCTATAAAGCAGGAATGGGGAATACCGTTACAGTTGAATATTATCGTGGAAACGATAAACATGAAGCAACGATAAAACTAACTAAAAGTTTATAAGAGCCTAGGGCTCTTTTTTAATATAACAATTTTGTCATATTGCCTTAATTCTCTATACCTAGCAGAAAAAATGTGGCATAATGAAGTCGTAATGATTTGAGGGGGTAGTAGTATGCAAGACTATATAATTCCGATTCAAACAGCTTTTTTAGTGTTTCCATTTATCGCATTCTTGTTTACTTTTCCATATATGTTATACCAATATCGTAAGTTTGGCGCTATTCCAGCATTGCGAACAATTATCGTGTATTCTTTTATTTTATATTTAATGAGTGCATATTTTTTAGTTATTCTTCCACTGCCTCCAATCGATGAAGTTGCCCATTATACAACACCGACGATGCAATTAGTTCCATTTCAATTTATAGTAGAGTGGATCAATGAAACTCACATCGTTTGGAATGATATTCATACATACATTGAAATTATTAATAATCCAGTGATATATCAAGTGTTATATAATATTTTAATGACATTGCCGTTTGGAATTTACTTACGTTATTATTTTAAAAGAAATTTATTAGAAACAATTGCATTCACTTTCTTATTAAGTTTATTTTTTGAGTTAACACAATTAACAGGATTGTATGGAATTTATCCACGTGCATATCGATTGTTTGATATCGATGATTTAATCATTAATACACTAGGAGGATTGTTCGGATATGCTATAACTCCATTATTCTCATGGATTCTTCCAACCAAAGAGAAACTAGATCAAATTTCATATGAAAAAGGAAGACATGTAACATTTACAAGAAGAATGATCGCATTTGGAATTGACATTATCATTGTTACAATATTAACATCCTTAATAACTATTCCTAGTCCTTTGCAAGGAATAGATAAATTTTTTAATGTATTAGGAATGTCAAGTGAATATGTTTGTTCAATTGTTATATATTTTATGATTTTGTTACCTTTGTGGCGTGGAAAAGCAGTAGGAAAAAATATATTGAAATTACGAGTCGTAACGGATGAAAATCAAAATGTCAAGTGGTATCATTGTCTTGTGCGTTATGGAATTTTATATTTTGTGATTCTCCCTGCACCATTTACCGTGTTATCACTATTGACACATTTATCAGGACAGGTTTTGATTTTACAACTATTTTTGCTAGGTATCATTACATTATTGATGATTTTATACATCAGTTGTATTTTTCAAATATTTATATCAGTTTTTACGGGAGATAAATTATTATTTTACGAGAGGTTGAGTCATACAAAAAATACAAGTACGATTGTAATCGATTTAGATGAACAAATGCAAACAAAAGAAGAAAAAGATGAATAAATAACCGCATAAATCGTTTCTATTTCTTTGAAATTACACTTTTCAATGTTATACTTATATTAGAGATTGAATTATCGAGATGGTTAATACATAGAATGGTGGTAATTATGAAAGAATATAATGTAGCACAAATAGGATCTTTTGATGTAGAAAATTACGGAGATTTGCTGTTTCCAACTGTGTTAGAAGAAGAACTTTCAAAACGTATAAAAATCAAAGAACTTTTTCTCTTTTCGCCAAATGGTGGGAAGAGACCTTTTTATGGGGATAAAGTTTATTCAATTAGAGAGTTAGAACATGTGATTCAAACCAAAGGAATTGATATGATTGTAATCGGTGGAGGAGATACGATCCGATTGGATAAAATGGTAGTTAGAACATATCAATCGTCTTATGAGACTGCTTATAGTATGTGGCAAATTCCTATTTTATTAGGAATAAAATACAATACTAGTATTGTATTTAACGCACCAGGTGTTCCGTTCCAATTTCATGAAGGACAGTTGAAATTTACGAATTTACTTTTAGACCGCGTCAAGTATTTAAGTGTGAGAGATCAGACATCTAAAGATTTGTTAGGAGATAGATATAAAGACAAATGTAAGGTTGTCCCAGATACAATTAATATTATTTCGGAAATTTATCCTAAAGAGGAATTGCAAGCGAATTTTAAAAAGCTACAAGAGAAGAAATTGGTTCCGAAAATAAAAAACTATATTGTTTTTCAGACGAAAATAATCAATGAAAATCAAGAATTATACATTGAAAAAGTGAAAGAACTTTTGGAGTATATCACAAAGGTAGAAAAGAAACATGTTTTAGTGATGCCAATTGGCTATGTACATAACGATATAGAATTTTGTCAAAAATTTATCGATCCAAAAAACAAGAAGATTTCTCTTTTGAAAGAAAAACTTCACCCTTATGATATGTTGAGTGTCGCTGCATCTAGTCAAGGGTTTATTGGAACGAGTTTGCACGGCATTATCACAAGTCACACTTACGATGTTCCAGTTTTGGCGATTAATGTAGAACATTTAGTTAAAGTAAGAGGATTTTTAAAATTGGTGAAGAAGGAAGACTTAGAGGTAAATGATATTAAATCATGTCTTATTACTTATAAATTGAAATTTCACGAACAAACATTTGAAGAAAATAAAAAGATTAAAAAACGTATTCAAGAACATTTTGATACAATTGCAAACGTGATAGAATCAAAAGAAAGTAAACAAGAGAATCTTTTTGAATATGATCTGTTGGATTATATTTATGAGATTTTGGATCAAAAGGAACATTATGAAAATATGAATTATCACTTACAACAGGAAAACGTTGGAGTTTCTACGGAACTTCAGCATGTAATCAACAGTAAGAGTTTTCGCATTACGGCACCACTACGAAAAGGGGCTGGTGCAATTTCTGGAATAAAGCACAAGGTACTTCGTCCTAAATCTTCCAACAAACGTTTTTTAGAGAATATCGATAAAAAGATTGCTATACAAGTTCATATATATTATCCGGAATTATTGGATGAAATATATCAGAATTTAGCAGAAATGCCATATTCATATGATTTGTATATATCGACAGATAGTAAATTGAAAAAAGAGATTATTACAGAATATTTTCAAAAGATGCACTTTAATGAAAAACTAACTGTAGAAGTCTTTGAAAATAGGGGACGTGATATTTATCCTTTCCTACAGCAAATGAAAAAACGTATTTTATCTTATGATTATATATGTCATCTTCATACAAAGAAGAGTAATTATAGTTCATTTGGAGATGACTGGAGAAGGTATTTGTATCATCATTTATTGGGAAATTCTCAAAATATTAAGTCGATCTTTTATCAATTTGAGAAAAATAAAAAGGTTGGTATGATTTTTCCAGAGACATGTGAAGAAGTGAAACATATGATGGAAATCGGAAGTTGCCAAGAAAAACTAGATATTTTATGTGAAAGAATGCATATTGAAGAACCATTTCAAAATGTCTTTCCAGCCGGAAGTATGTTTTGGGCAAAAACAAGTGCGATAGCACCTTTGTTTGAGGCGTTTGATAAAGATGACTTTGCACTAGAAGATGGTCAAAGAGATGGAACGTTTGCTCATGCAGTAGAAAGAATTTTCATCTTATTGGTAGAACATCAGGGATATGAATATTTGCAGAAAAATAATGAATTTTCAAATGATCCATCGAAAGAATACATTGCTTGCTAAACAGCAAGCTTTTTTGTGCCCGAATATTCACAATTGAATATAAATAATATAGAGGTGAAAAAATGAATACGGAAATTAGAGGGATTGTAATTGATCCTGGACATGGGGGTAGTGATCCCGGTGCGACAGGGAATGGAATTATAGAAAAAGATTTAAATTTAAAAATATCTCAATATATGTATGATCGCTTTAAGGAATTAGGGATACCTGTTTATATTACGAGGGATACAGACGAAACATTAAATCCGACAGATCGCGTTAATCGAATTTTAAATGCGTTTGGAAATAGGGAAGATGTCATAGTCATATCTAATCATATCAATGCTGATGCAACAACAGCGGATGGAGCAGAAGTAATATACGCACTTCGTAATAATGATGTGCTGGCAAATTTAATTTTAGAAGAAATCGAAAAGGCAGGACAAAATGTTAGATATTCCTATCAAAGGAAACTCCCAAGCGATCAATCAAAAGATTATTATTTTATTCATAGAAATACTGGCGTGACGCAACCAGTAATTGTAGAATATGGTTTTTTAGATAGCAACAAAGATGATCCGGAACAGTTGAAAAATAATTATGAGATTTATGCGAATGCAGTTGTGAATGCGGTTTTGCGTTATTTAGGAATTGAAGGGCAACAACCTGGAACTTATACAGTACAATCAGGAGATAGTCTCTGGAGTATTGCAAGACGATATAATGTTACGGTTGATGCATTAAAAAGTGCAAATAAGTTAACGACAAATGTATTATCGATCGGTCAAGTGTTAAAAATACCAGAGCCTATGTCTGATGGTAATAGTGATGTTGAAACTGAAATTATATATGTAGTTGCTCCTGGGGATAGTTTATGGGCAATTGCGCGTCAATATGGAGTTACGGTGGATCAGTTAAAACAAATAAATAACTTGCAAAATGATTTATTAAATATCGGAATGGAATTAAAAATACCAACCAAAAGTACAATTCCACCAACGAGTGAAATGGAAGTTATCTATACTGTACAACCTGGAGATTCTCTTTATCGCATTGCTCTTGCAAATAATATCACTATAGATCAATTGAAAAAGTATAATAATTTAACAAGTGATATGTTATCGGTAGGCCAAAAATTACGTATTCCATCTGCGACGCAAACTGTATATGTCGTAAAAGCAGGAGATAGTCTCTGGAGTATTGCAAATCGATATGGAACAACAGTAGATACACTGAGAAGAAAAAACAATTTAACTACGGATACATTATCGATCGGGCAAAGATTATACGTATAAAATATCTGCACGGAATACTCGTGTAGATTTTTGTGTTATAATTTAATAGAGGTGGCTTATGATTTATCCAAAATTTTTACGTTCAGGATCAAGGATATTGGTTATATCTCCAAGTGATGGGAATTCGGAGTCTATAGATAGATTGAGAATATCTATGGCAACAGATAAATTTAAAAAAAGAGGCTATTCCGTATCGCTCGGAAAAAATATTTTTCATAGTGAGAAAAGTAGGAGCGCAGATGCAGAGAAACGAGCAGAAGAAATTCATAACGGAATAGTTGATTCTAATACGCAATTATTGATTGCGAGCGCTGGTGGAGAATATGCTATGGAAATATTACCATTCATGGATTTCTCTATCATACGTAAGAATCCAACATGGATTCAAGGATTTTCTGATGTGACAATATTAACTTATACAATTACAACCACATGTGATATTGCTACTTTGTATGCTTCAAATTTTAAGGATTTTAGTATGAAAAAACTTCATCCAACGTTAGAAAATAATTTAGAAATATTAAATGGAATGATTGTAGAACAATTATCAGAAAAGTTTTATCAGGATCAATATATTGAATATGTGGATGGTAATGAAGGATATCGACTAACTACTCCTGTTAAATGGAAAGGAAATGTTTGTCACATGGAAGGAAGATTACTTGGAGGATGTATTGACGTTTTATCTAGTATTGTAGGAACTCCGTACGATCATACCAAGGAATTTATTGAAAAATATCAAGAGGATGGAATTCTTTGGTATTTAGAAAATTGTGAGTTAAGTGAATCTGAATTTACGAGAGTATTATGGAAAATGCGTGAATGTGGTTGGTTTAAACATGCCAAAGGAATCTTATTCGGAAGATCTACAGCAGATGAGGCATCATGGGTACAATCTCCAAGTGAAATTGTTAATGAGCAACTAGAGAAGTATCGCATTCCATGCTTGTATGATATTGATTTAGGACATAAACCGCCTAGAATGACATTTATCAATGGCGCATATGGTATTGTCGATTGGGATGGACAAAACGGTAAACTTCAACAGATTTTAAAATAAAAGATAGATTTGCTGAATTTGTCAAGAAAAGTCGATAGTGAAAAAGAGTTATTTGAACCTTAGTTGATATCTATATTCAATTGGGGTTTTATAATTTAATATAAACCTTGGTCGATAATAATTATTATTATGTATTAAGTCAGCGATAAGATTCTGAATTGTGTTATAATTATTTATGTCAAAATCAATATATATATATTCTTAAAATGATATTTAGGTATAAGAGTTCAAATATGATATATTATAAATAAATATGATAAAATTAAAAGTGTTGTGAATAATTTTTTTGTTTGAAATGGAGTAGTTCTGAAGAAAATAATCTTTATTGAAGGTTTGCCTAGTGTTGGGAAGACTAATAAAATTAGAAAAATGGATATTCAACATATTAAAATTGTTAATGAACTTATAAATCCAAAGTTAAGAAAGGTGAAAAAATAATGAATAAAGAATATGAATATAGTTTTAAAGTAAAAGATATAAATGAATTTATACAATATTGTGCTCACAATGGATATCAAAAAAAAGAAGAATATTTACAAACACGTATATTATATAAAAATGGTGGCCCAATAATGGCACGTGTCACAGAAAATATTTATAATGATAGAAGTGAAAAAATATTAAATTTTAAAGATGATAATTTAAATGATAATGTTTTAAAAATATCAAGAGAGTCAGAAGATTTAATTGTTAATGATGAAAATCAAGCATTTGTTGATTCCTTGATTGAGATATTAAATTTAACAAACCAAAAAGTATTAAAGAGAAGAAGATATGTTTTTGAAAAAAATAATGTTAAATTTGAAATCGATGAATATATAGAACCAGTTATGAATGTTGTAGCAATAGAGGGATTACAAGTTGAAGTTGATATAGTTTACAAAGAATTAAAAGAAATTATTAAACGTAATAAGGTTGACGAATAATATAAGTATTTATAAAAGCGAAGAAATAATTGCGTATGAAAAGATTGATTATAAAATAAATTTTATATCAGAATTTTATGTGACAGTTAATAACTTTGTTAACACAAGTATTATAATATAAAACAAATCTATTATTATTATTATTGGTTATTAAATATCAGGGGATGCAGTATATAGATAGTTGGAAATGATTTATAATTATTATTTTATGGTAAACCTTTGTATAATCTTTTTACTTTAGGTCATTAATTGACCTTTTTTTATGCAAAAAATAGCATTAGTGAAATATTCACCAACACTATTTATAGTACAATCTAAAAAATAGCAAAGTCTATCTTTTTTTTATTAATATTCTTTTCATAGTAGCAAAATGGGCATATTTACATATTTTAATGTAGAGGTGAGTTTATGATGGAACGGGCAGTTACTGGAGTTGTCATCGATGCGGCACACGGTGGAGAAGATTTAGGTAATACGGGGAACGGAATTGTAGAGAAAGATACCTCTTTAAAAATTTCACAGTACATGTATCGACGTTTACAAGAATTAGGAATACCTGTTGCGCTAGTTAGAGATTCAGATGAGACAATCTCCAATGAAGAGAGGATCCGTCGTATTTTAGCTCCTTATGGTGGAGAGAGTAATGTGATCGTAATTTCTAATCATGTAAACGCAGGGGGTGCGGATGGTGCTGAAATTGTATATGCTCTTCGAAATAATAATGCGTTAGCGAATAAAATCGCACAAGAATTAGAATTGGCAGGACAAAATGTAACTAAAGTATATCAAAGGAGATTACCAAGTGACACATCGAAGGATTATTATTTTATTCATCGA
Organism: uncultured Bacilli bacterium; assembly: GCA_944331895.1. Classification (GTDB taxonomy): domain Bacteria; phylum Bacillota_I; class Bacilli_A; order RF39; family UBA660; genus Fimihabitans. The sequence goes on along the minus strand of CALVIX010000006.1, from coordinate 22,869 downwards.
GATACGGGGAGCACGCAACCGGTTCTGATTGAATATGGATATGTAGATAGTAATCAAGATGACAAAGAGCAGTTAAAAAATAATTATGACCGTTATGCAGAAGCGGTAGTAAAGGCTATCGCAACATATATTGGAAAATCATACGTTCCAGAACTAGATGAAAATAGTTATGTCGTAAAATCAGGTGATAGTTTATGGAGTATCGCGAATCGATATGGAATTACCGTTGATCAATTGAAATCCGCCAATGGATTAACAAGTAATTTACTTCAAGTAGGTCAAGTGTTAACCATTCCAAAACAAAGTACCGAGCCACCATCAGAATCTAATAATATTTATACTGTAAAAGTGGGAGATAGTCTTTGGAGTATTGCGAATCAATATGGAACGACGGTATCTATTTTAAAACAGTTGAATGGTTTATCTTCTGACAGTTTGAGCATAGGACAGAAACTCTATCTTCCTATTCAGGACGATGGGGAAGATTCTGTAGATGCTACTTATATCGTAAAAAGTGGTGATAGTTTATATACGATTGCAATGAAATTTAATACAACGGTAAATGATCTAATGGCTTTGAATCATCTTAAAACTAGCTTACTTAGTATAGGCCAAGTTTTAAAAATTCCAGATGGTTCTATGGGGAGTATTTATATTGTAAAGAGTGGTGACAGTCTTTGGAGTATCGCGAATCGATATGGAACGACTGTCGCTAGTATCAAGCAAAAAAACGAGTTAACGAGTGATAATTTAAGTATAGGTCAAATATTATATATTTAAAAAAAGCAACTAAGTTGCTTTTTTAATGAAGTTCTTGGCATTCTCCTTTATCTGGTTGATAAAAGCAATGGTTTTTATATCTTCCTGATAGCGATTGATCCCACCATGTAGTTGCACAATTTGTTCCTTTAGTAGGTGCATAGAACCATAAGGCATTTGTCGCTGGATGATAGTATTCACCTTTAATTACGCGATCTGCTAAAGCTCTTTCTGTCGATGTTGGATTACTGAAAAAAAGAGGACTATCTATCCCCGAAAAGCCGCCGGGGGATTGATATATGACTTCGGATATCGTACGAACATTTTTAAAGGTTAAACAATTGGAAATTCCTCTATTTACGACGACATTTCCCACCATCAACATGCCGAGATCTCCTTCTCCAACTGCTTCGGCTCGCATTAGCCTTGCGAGTAAATCTCGTTCTTTACTAGTTGTTTTTATAATTGCCACATATATCACCTAGAGTATTATATGAAAAAAAAGAAGGAGAGTTTCGTAAATTTGACAAAAATGATGTATTTGCATAGAATATTAGTACTAACGGAGGTGGTGTTATGGTAAAAAAATTAGATATAAAAAAGGTAAGCTTAGGCGTGTTTCTAGGTATTACATTATGTATTAGCGGTTGTGCTTCAAAAAATAATGAAGCCACAATATCACAACCAGATGAGAGCGAACGTACACATAAAACAGAAAGTCAAGTACCAGAAGAAGAGACTGCGTTAACACCACAGGAACAACAACAAATTTTATCTGGTGAGAATAATATTCAAACTGAATCGGATGTGGCTACATATTATGATACTGTCAAAAATACGTTGCAAGAATATATCAACAAGGAAAATGCTCAAAAAGCATTACAAGCGGGGGAGGACGTGTTGAAAAAAGGCGCAAAATTTATAGTAGGTGCAGAGCCAATTGGTGGCTATTATATTAGTGATTTATCCGAAGAGACGAAAGAACGTTTTATCGCTACTTTTGATACGATTGATTCTATGATGGAACAGTATTTTCCAAATTATAAAGAAACTGTTTCTGAGACTACATCTCAGTGGCTTGCGAAAGGAAAGAATAAGGCAGCTGAATTTAAAGATTATGCGCGTGAAAAATTAGAGGAAAATTTGAGTGATGACCAATTACAAGCATTAGATAAAGCTGTTGAAAAGGGAAAGACAACTTATTCGGAAGCAAAAGAATACGTTACCGAGAAGGGAAGTCAATTTTCTGATTGGTTAAAAGAGAAAAAAGATGATGTAAAGCAGAAAATAATAGAATGGTAAAGAGAGCTGTTCAAAACATGAAAACTATAGTATAATAAAAATATAAAATAGATGTTAAAGGAGTATCAGAGTGTGAAGAAAAAAAAGCGAGCGTTGATAGGTATCGTAATTGGAATTTTGATGGTCCTTTTAGGTATCTTTTTATTAAATGATTATAGTTTTCCTTTGATCGGAATTGCGTTAATCGTGATAGCAATTTCATTAAGAAGTTTTATAATTACTACATCTCTATTTCGCATTGATAAAAAACCTTGATAGGTTTTTTTTGCATCTTTTGAATTATATGTTATAATACCTAATACGAAAGAAGGGATATTATGATTTGTCCAAATTGTCGTCACAAAATCAATACTAATGATATTACTTGTCCTCAATGTGGATTAAAATTAAAACTTAATAAAAAGCAAACAAATTGGGTAGCTACAGTGACACCGAAGTTTGCATTTGTTTATGAACTTATTCCAACAATTCAGGGAATACTAATTTTTGTTATGACGTGGATCGTAGGTAATTTAGTGTGTGAATATTTTGACTATCCGGTACGATATGTTATATATGCTATGGTATTTTTGGTCCTTATATATATCGGGGGAATTATTTTTAGATTTTTTCGTCACAAAGCAATGAAATATGAAATTTATGAAAACCGTATTCTATTTATAGATTCTTTTATAAAATATCGAGAGTATGAATTGGATTATAAAAATGTTATGGATATAGAATATTCGCAGACATTTTTACAGCGTCTTTTTCACATTGGAAACATTCGAATTTATGCGGATCGTTCTATATGTAAAGGATTAGCAATGTACTCTATCCCAAATAGTCAGACTTTATATAAGAATTTAAAAACGCTCATAAAAGATGCAAAATAAAACATACGAAAGTATGTTTTTTTGTTGACTTTATCAAATTATCGTCATATAATGAATATATGAACATTCATTCATATAAAAGGTAGGTGAAATTATGAATGGGAAATGTGAAGTAACGCTCGTTCATCCAGAAGTTGTCCAAAGAGTGGAATCGCTTTTGGAATCACGGGAAAAAATATATGACTTAGCTAATTGTTTCAAGGCGTTTGCAGATGAGACAAGATTGCGAATTATGAATGCACTGTTATACGATACATTATGTGTATGTGATTTGGCGAAATTATTAGATATGACACAGTCTGCAATCTCGCATCAATTACAATATTTGCGACAGGTGAATTTTGTCGTTTCACAAAAAGTAGGAAAAGTTGTCTATTACCGATTAGCTGATGATCATATTGAACAGATTATTAAAGTAGGGTTAGAACATATAGAGGAAGGAGGAAAATATGAAAGATAGACAACTAATGCGCATATTATTCAGTGCTGTATTTTTTCTTGCAGGTTTTATTTTGAAGTCATTAGGAGTGGTTAGCTTTGTTTGCTTTGCTATTAGTTATTTTGTTATCGGTTACGATATTATATGGAAAGCCATCAAAAATTGTTTTCATTTAGAACTATTTGATGAAGCTTTTTTGATGACGATCGCAACGATTGGAGCCTTTTGCATTGGTGAATTTCCTGAAGGTGTAGCAGTTATGTTGTTTTTCCAGATAGGTGAATATATCCAAGATATTGCAATGAATCGTTCGCGTAAGTCGATTACACATTTGATGGAATTAAAAGTTGATATGGCAACTGTCGTTCGAGAAGGGAAAGAAGAAAGTATAGCAGCTGAAGATGTTGATATAGATGAAATTATCGTTGTGAAACCTGGGGAGAAAATACCATTAGACGGTGTAGTTTTAGAAGGTAGTAGCACTTTAGATACGATGAGTTTGACAGGGGAATCTAAACCGCTGTTGGTACGAAAAGATGATGTCGTATTAAGTGGTAGCATCAATATGAATCAGGTATTAAAAATTAAGGTAACGAGTACGTTTGAAAATTCGACAGTGTCAAAAATTTTAAAAATGATGGAAGAAATTGATCAAAATAAAGCAACGACAGAAAAATTTATTACGCGCTTTTCGAAAGTTTATACACCGATTGTCGTTATACTGGCGTTTCTTTTAGCAACGGTACCATCCATTATAATTGGAAATCCAAATGAGTGGATTTATCGAGCTTTGGTATTTTTAGTTATATCATGTCCATGTGCTCTTGTTTTGTCTATTCCATTAGGTTTCTTTTGCGGAATTGGAAAATCTAGTAAGCACGGAATCCTTGTTAAAAATAGTGAAGCAATGGAAAAAATTTCTAAAATTGATACTATTGTCTTTGATAAAACAGGAACTTTGACAGAGGGAAAATTCAAGGTAAATCAAATATGTCCGGAGTTTTTGAAAGAGGAGGAGTTATTAAAGATAGCGGCTTATGCTGAATATTATTCAAATCATCCAATTGCTTTATCGATTAAGCAAATATACACTGGAGAAATAGATGAATCACAAATTTCAGAATACCAAGAAATTTCAGGTCGAGGAATTAAAGTTAAAATCGGAAAAGATGAGGTTCTTGCTGGAAATGAGAAGATAACAGAAGCGGCAAAACTTCATGTTCCAAAAAATGATGTTATGGGTACTGTTGTATATTTTGTAATCAATGGGAAATATGCTGGATATATTTTAATTTCAGATGAAATTAAAGAGGATAGTTATTCTTTAACCCAAAGATTAAAACAAGTTGGTGTGAAACATTTCGTCGTGTTATCTGGGGATCATGAGTCTATTGTATCTAGCGTTTGTCAAAAATTAGGAATTGAAGAATTCCATAGTAGATTACTTCCGACTGACAAGGTGGCATATTTAAAAAAATTAGAAACGTCGTCAAAAGAAACAGTTGCCTTTGTAGGAGATGGAATGAATGATGCGTTAGTATTAGCGAGTGCAGATGTCGGAATTTCTCTTGGTGGGATTGGAAGCGATGCAGCAATCGAAGCAAGTGATATGGTGTTAATGAACGATAGAACATCTTTAATTGCTGAGGCAATTCAAATTTCTAAAAAAACTCAGAAAATTATATGGCAAAACATTATTTTTGCAATTTCTATTAAGGTCTTAGTTTTAATTCTTGGAAGTTTAGGGATTGCTAATATTTGGAGCGCTGTTTTTTCTGATGTTGGTGTTACGGTGTTAGCGGTTATGAATTCCATTCGTATTTTGAAATAAGAGTATAGAAATATATTCTTTTTTTTCATATTTTAAGAGGTTGTACATAGAATATTGTGAGGGGTTATATGGATTGTATTATTTTAATTGTAAAGGGATTTGTCATTGGGATTGCCAAAATTATTCCGGGGGTAAGTGGGGCATTGCTTGCTATTACGTTAGGTTTATATGAAAAAGCGATGGATGCGATTGCTCATTTCTGGAAAAGACCAAAACGTTATCTATCTTTTTTATTGTGCCTCGGGTTTGGAATAGTATTAGCGATTATTTTTGGAAGCCATGTGATTAAGTTTTTATTGCATTTCTGGTATTTACCTACCATGCTCTTTTTTATAGGGTTGATGGCGGGTGGCTTCCCATCTTTTTATCGAGATATATCATGTAAAACATCGCAAAAGAAATATATATTTATTACTTTACTATTTTTTCTATTGGTATTATTACTTTCGTTTCGATTTCGTTCCATACCAGAAAAAACTTTGGAAAATGTCAGTTGGGTATGGCTGTTTTTCATGGGATTGTTAGAGATGGCTACGACGATTATTCCTGGAATTAGTGGTACTGCCATTTTTATGTTACTAGGTTCTTATTCTCTGATGCTGGAATTATTTTCTATGTTGGGTTCTATATCGCTGATGGGACAATATTTATCTTTATATATTCCGTTTGGTATTGGTATTGTTTTGGGATTGTTTCTTGTTGCAAAAGGGATGAATTATTTATTTCGGAGACATTATTATGGTAGCCATTTTGCCATTTTAGGGCTATCTCTTGGTTCTGTTATGGTGTTATTTATTCAAACTTTGCAAAGGAATTATTCTGTTGGTGAAATTTTGGTATCGCTGGTATTACTTATTTTAGGATATCGAATTACACGACTTTTGCCTGAATCTGATCATAATGAAAATTTTAATTCATAAGATAGATTAGAGGTGATTATATGGAGAAGAAATTACCCAAAGTATATGCTAATAAAATTGACAAAGATGTAAAAAATAATAAGCGGGTATATTATTCTTCTTTTGATGAAAAAAAAGAGGATGTGCGTTCTACTACAGTAAATACAAATCGTCCAAATTTAGATGGTAAAACTGTTCCACAAAAATTGTATGCTATTTTTCATGGACCTAATTATGTGTATAAGGCAGACGTGACTTTAAAAATCAAAGGTAGAAACGTAAATAAAAAAATTATTGGTTACAATACTCAAAATATTATTACAGTTGATAATGAGGTTATTCCAATTGCAGATATTGAGGATATTAACTTTTCTTCATAAAAAAAGCAGAAACTCTGCTTTTTCTTTTAAATTCCTTCGACAAATGTGTCTTGAAGACAACGAATCACACAACAACAGTTTAAATCCATCGTAAAGAACGAATTTGTAGCAACGTATGGCGTGATTGTAGCTTGTGTTGTGTCAGGATTTGGAGCTAACACTCTGAATGTGGCGCAACATCCATCTACTTTTTCAACTCTAAATACAGATGAACATGTTACTCCAGCTGTTCCACAAGGATCATCTGTCTTAGTTGTTGGCATTGACCACGCTACACCGTTTCCACCACATGTATATAACATGATAGGACGTGTATTGCATCGTACTGTCGTTGTTCCACATCCTAAGAAGCCACGGTCACATGTATCTAAACAAGTATTAGGACATTCTGCATTATTTTGGAGAATGTTGATTACTGTTAAGATTTCTGAGATGCAGCAAGTATCGTCTTTTTGATTATTACACATATAATCCACCCCTTCATATAGTTTTCAATATACTATATGAAGCGACTGAGATATTGGTGTGCACAAAAGCCCCATATCGTTAAAGAAAGAGGTAAAAAATGATAAGACCAATCATTGGAATTATTGCACGATGTGAATTATCAGAGACGAAAATGAATCTGAACGTCGTTCACGAAGCTGAGAGAATAGCGATTTTAAAAAGTGGAGGGATTCCTATACTCGTTCTTCCACCGCAACGTGTTGAGTACAATAATGAAGTCCCCAGGAAGATGAAGCGTTTGACCGATGAAGAAAAAATGATATTACGAACGCAAATAGATAAGTGTGATGGCATTTTAATGCCGGGCGGGGATAAGATGTATGAATATGATCGATATGTTACGGAGTATGTATTACAAAGTCAAAAACCCCTTTTAGGAATTTGTATGGGAATGCAACTAATGTGTACGTATAATAAGAAAATTGTGCTTGAAATGAATGATTCTAAAGTAGAACATTTTAGCCAAAAGAAAAAGGCACATATGGTATATATAAAAGAACAGTCAAAATTATACCAGATTTGTAAAAAAGATAATTTTGTTGTAAATAGTAGGCATCGTAGGCATGTCATCGACGCAAATGATTTTTGTGTTGTAGCTCGATCTGAAGATGGAGTGATAGAAGCAATCGAAGGGGCAGGAGATATATTTCAACTTGGAGTACAGTGGCATCCGGAATTGGATTATGAACAGAGTGAAGAAAGTAGACAAATTTTCCGTGCTTTTATCAATAGTATGTTATAATATGTTAAGAAGGTTGGTGTAGGTATGCGGGCAATTGTTTTATCAGGTGGTGGAGCTAAGGGTGCATATCAAATTGGAGTATGGAAAGCACTTAGAAAGTTGAATATACATTATGATATTGTAACTGGAACTAGTGTAGGAGCGTTGAACGGTGCATTTATGGTACAAAGGGATTATTTACATGCACTTTGGATGTGGTATCACATAAATTTTGATATGATTACTACTGAAAAGATGAATGTAAATTATAAAACTTTTGATGGACTAAAAAAAATCATTAAATTATACGCAAAAGGTATTTTAGATGGTGGAATTGATGTGACCAAATTAGAACAGACCATGCAGGAATATATCAATTTGAATAAATTTTATCATTCTCCGATAAAGTACGGTTTGGTGACTGTGAATTTGACAACATTAAAGCCAGTAGAATTAAAAAAAGAAGATATTCCGAAAGAAAAGTTAAAGGATTATTTAATGGCGAGTGCAACATGTTTTCCAGCTTTTAAAAAGAAAAAAATAGGGGATCAAAACTTCGTCGATGGGGGATATTATGATAATCTTCCCATCAATCTTGCAATCGAACTTGGTGCAACTGAAGTGATCGCTGTTGATTTAAAAGCAATTGGAGTTAAGAAGAAGATAAAGGAAAATGTTCCGATCACCTATATTCGTCCTCGTACAGACATTGGATCGTTTTTAATATTTGATAAAGAACTATCACGTCGAGCAATTCGATTAGGTTATTTGGATACATTAAAAACCTTTCACAAGTTAGAGGGGAATATTTTTACTTTTCGCAATGGAGAATTAGATAAGAATAAAAGAAAGTATAAAGACATGATGATTCGTCGCATGCAAGATCTTTTTTATTTAGATGAACATGGTACTGTGAAAGAGTTATTTATGAATTCCAAATATCGCGCTTTTTTTCAAAATACAAAAAGAGTTGGAACCGAAATGAACGAAATTTTAGAATATCTAGGACGTGCATTTGAGTTAAACGACACGAGAATTTACACGCTATCTTCATTTCATAGAGAGATTAAAAAGAGGATGAAATATTTAGAACCATTTGAATTTTCACGATTAGAAGAGAAATGGAAGAATAAAAATTTGAAAAATATTCGTTATTCTAAAACTATCTTGCAATATTTGGTTCAAAAGATAGAACAACAAGATGATAAAAACCATACAGAGTTTACGATGCTAGCAATACTTTTCCCGAAAGATATGTTAGCTGCAATTTACATGACGTTACTTTCATGATATAATTTCACTATTGATAATGTATTTTAAGGAGGGATCATATGAAGCAGACGATACTAACCGGGATTCGTCCGACTGGGAAATTGCATTTAGGTCATTATTTTGGAGCGACGAGAAATTGGGTATCCCTTCAAGATGATTACCATACTTTTATAGAGATTGCTGACGTTCAGGCTTTGACGGACAATTTTCATCATCCAGAAAAAGTAAGAGAAAATGTTCGTGAAATTACGCTGGATTTACTAGCTGCTGGGATAGATCCGAACAAGGCTACAATTTTTATTCAATCAATGATACCAGAGATTGCTGAATTGACTGTATTTTATTCAAATTTAGTTACAATCGCACGACTTCATCGTAATCCGACGGTGAAAACAGAAGTGAAACAAAAAAAGGAATTGTTTGGAAATCAAGGAGAAAGCATTACATATGGATTCTTGGGATATCCAGTTAGCCAAGCTGCAGACATTACTGCATTTCGTGGTGAATTGATTCCTGTTGGAGAAGATCAACTTCCTTTGATTGAACAGTGTAGAGAAATTGTCCGTAAATTTAATTCAATCTATGGAGAAACACTGTTAGAACCAGAACCATTATTGAGCGAGACAGCCCGCATTAAAGGGTTAGATGGAAATGAAAAAATGGGGAAAAGTTTAGGGAATGCAATTTATTTGGCGGATTCAGAAGAGGAAGTTTCTAAAAAAGTTATGGCGGCAGTTACAGATCCAAACAAGATAAAGAAAGATGATCCGGCAAATCCAGAGATTTGTATGGTGTACTATTATCATAATTTGGTAAGCAAAGAAAATTTAAATACAATATGTGAAGAATGTAAAAAAGGATCAAGAGGATGTGTTGCTTGTAAAAAAGAACTGATTCGAAACATGATGGAGTTTTTGAAGCCAATTCAAGAGAAGAGACACTATTACGAAGAAAGACCGGAATTAGTAGATAAAATATTAAAAGATGGAACAGAAGTTGCTCGAAGAGAAGCGCGTAAGACAATGGAAACAGTTAGAGAAAAAATGCAAATAGATTATTTTAAAGAAAAGTAGGAGAACTACTTTTTTTATTGGTCCAATAAAACTGCTTATTATAATAAGTGGCATATTTGACATTGCTAGATTGTACGTGAGCTGAATAGCGAGCAGAAGAATTCGTTAGAATTGGTCGTAATACCTGGTCGGAATCGTATAGAGATTAAACCTGAATAAAATAACTGCTTTTTTGTAGATTGACTTCTTTGTAAAAAAGATTTAAAATTGCATTGATTAAAAGATAGAAGGAATGAAAAAATGAAAAAAAAGCGTCGAAAGAAGTTATATGCAACGCTAGTTGGTATTTTACTATGTGGACTTGGAGGACTCGGGTATTATCAGGAGGATGTGATAAGGTGGTTTCAATCTTTACAACCGGGTGCCTCTTATGATATGAGCTCTATCCCAGATTATAGTGGAGATAGTTATGTTATAATCGATAACAATCAGCCGAATTTTAGTGATGCAGATATGAAGACAACTTCATTTGAAACCTATAGCAATCAGGATATACTAGGCAGAAGTGGAGTTGCTTTTGCAAATGTTGGAAAAGATTTAATGCCGACAGAGGAAAGAGGTTCAATTGGTATGATTAAGCCAACAGGATGGCATACTGTAAAGTATGATATTGTGGATGGAAAATATCTTTATAATCGTTGCCATTTAATAGGTTATCAATTAACAGGAGAAAACGCGAACGAGAAGAATTTAATTACTTGTACGAGGTCTATGAATACAGAGGGAATGTTACCTTTTGAAAATCAAGTGGCGGAATATATTGAAAAGACAGATAATCATGTTTTATATCGAGTTACTCCTATTTATAAAGGACGTAATTTACTTGCAAGTGGGGTACAAATAGAAGCTAAGTCTGTCGAGGATAATGGAGCAGGGGTTTGTTTTAATGTCTATGTGTACAACGTCCAAGAAGGGATTGAAATTGATTATCGGACGGGTGAAAGTCAGTTAGTATCAAAAACTCATTAAATTTCTTATGATCTCGCTTGTAAACTGCTGTGAAAAACGATATACTAATATCTATAGGATGTTGGTGGTATGATGAAGAAGTTAGTATTGGAATTTATCATAGTTTGGCTTGCTTTTTTTGGGGTTCGCGTCATCGTAAAGCATTATCAAGATGGGGAAAAAATCCATTATACAATTTCTTTAGATAATGTGACGTATAAAATTACAGAAAATTATACGAAGCATGAGAAGAACAATCGAGATTCATATTATTTTGACATTAAACTCAACGATGAGCATTTTATCTTTCAAACTTATGAATCTTTTCGACAACAGCAGCATTTGATCCAAACGATATACGAATATCATGATGAACAAGTGAAATGCATTTTACCTATTTTGAAAGACAATAAAATTGTTACAGATGTGATATGTAAAGAACAAGATGATCAAGTATACTATCATCAAATCAAGGGGAAATATGAAAAATTAGATGCATATGTATCAGAGTTAAAACTGTTACAAAAGGTATATCAAAATCACTCAAAAAAAGAAAATACAGTGAAAACAGGGACTTCTAAAATTTATACGCATACTTTGCCAGAAGATAAAAGAGTAGCAATCAGTAATTATCGTGGGGTTGCAATGGTAGATGCTACGGGGAAGATAGAAAAGCAAGATGTTTTTCAAAGTGATGTTTATGATCAAAAGATAAAAGCGATGATTGGAAACTACTATCTTGTTGCTGATTATGAACAGCCGTTTGAAATTGATCGTTTCTATTTAGTTGATCTAGTAAAAAACAAAGAGGAAGTCGTCGAATCTAAATATATGATTTCAAAGGATTCTTATATCCAAGGAATCGTAGGCAATTCGGTTTATTTATATGATCGAAGTAATCAAAAACAATATGAAATAAATGTCGAGGATAAGACGGTTTACGAAGTCGGAAATGCCAACTTGAAGATTCAGTATTATGATGGTTCGAAATGGAGTCAAAAGGAAATGTATGATATTGCTACCACTGATATATACTTCGAAGAGTACCCGGATGTAACCAAAAAAAATTCTAACTATGATAAAGTGATTCGCGTCGGTGGAGAAATTACAGGATATTATTATTATTTTCGAAAAGTTGGAGATTCTTATGAGGTATATCGAGCTCCGGTTCAAAATGATCGGATTAAGACATATGTGTTTACGACTACTTCGCTTTCGCAAATTTATTACATTGATGAGAATGTCTATTTTATGAATCATAACGATGTTCAAAAATTTGATGAGATCTTAGGAATCCAGCCGGTTTTAACGAATTCGGAATTTGAATTTAATTCAACAATTTTATATAAAATATATGAACAATAAAGGAAATTTAGTTTCCTTTTTTTCGTGATTACATATTGTAAAATAGGGAGGGATATCATGTATCGAATTTATCAAGTGCAAAAATCAGAGACGTTAGAACAAATTGCTAAAAATTTTGATGTGACAACTAATTTGCTGCGCGAATTGAATGGGTTTACGGATGATTATGTAGTAAGAGAAGGCGAGAGAATTATCGTGCCTAGAGAATCGGCGATGTTTTCTAGGTATATAGTAAAAAAGGGAGATACTCTGTATGGTCTTGCACAAAAGTATGGGATCACTGCTATTCAGTTGGCTATGTTAAATGGATTAGATAGTGATGATTATCTATATGTTGATCAAGTACTTATCGTGCCGAAGGAAAATGTTGAATTTTATATTACTGAAGATAATGATACTTTAACTAAGGTGGCAAGTTATTTTCAAACGACACCTAAAGTAGTAGTGGATCAAAATAAAACGATTTACTTGTTACCGGAACAATTGATAATTCACAAAAAAGAGAAAATATAGTAAATCTCTTTTTTTTTGTTAATCTTTGGTATATAATAAGAAAAGTAGGTGGTAGATATGAAGAAACTGTTTACTTTTGTCTTATGTTCTTGCCTTGTGATGTTGTTTGCTGGATGTTCTTCTAAACTATCCACATATACGACAATTTCATTAGACGAGGTATACGAAAAATTAGATCAAAAAGATAGTTTTATTTTAACGATTGGCTCTTCAAATTGTAGTCATTGTGCTAGTTTTAAACCGAAAATGGAAACTGTGATCAAGTTATATAAAGTTCAAGTTTTTTACATTGACATATCAGAGTTAAATGAAGATGAGTATAAGAAATTTGTCCAACGGATGAATTTTACTGGAACGCCGACAACTATTTTCTTTGAAGACGGAAAAGAAACGGCAATGTCTAATCGGATTGAAGGAGATAAAGACATCGAGACAATCGAGTCTAAAATGAAAAAAGCAGGATATATAGAATAAGGAGGGTTTTATGAACGGAAATCAGGATATATTTGATCCAATGGGGACAGGGAAACGACGTGATGAATCTGTCGCTAATGTATCACCGGTGAATGTGCAACCCGTGGTGTTGCCTGAAACTCCACAGGAAAATGTGGCTGAAACTCCAAAGCAGGAGTCATTAACATTTAGTGTTTTGGATCGTTATGGAGAAGATTTAACGGCAAAGCAATATATTACGAATCCGGCGATTGCACGTGAAGAGGAGATAAAACGGATGATCATCGTTCTTTTGACTCCGGAAAAATCCGCTCTTTTGGTTGGTAAGCCTGGAATTGGAAAGACTGCGATCGTAGAAGGTCTTGCTTATTTAATAGAAAAAGATCAAGTGCCAGATGCTTTAAAAGGCTATCGCATTATCAAATTGAATTCCACTTCTTTGGTAGGGAAAATTTTGATCAATGGAAAAGAAGAACTCATTATGAATATTTTAGTAGATGAGTTAAAACACGCAACGAAAACAATTGTATTTATAGATGAAATTCATACTTTGATTGGGGGACAATCAGAGTCTATGGATTTGGCAAACATGTTAAAAGCGGGTCTAGATCGTGGTGAGATTAAAGCAATTGGTGCAACGACGACGATAGAATATGATACTTATATTGTTAGAGACCGTGCTTTTTTGAGGCGGTTTGATCGCATAGACGTTGCAGAGCCAGACGAGGCAACGACAGTTAAAATTTTGATGGGTACGTTACCGAAAATATCAAAGCAGACTGGAATTTCGTTTAAATATAATGATTATGTATGCGAATTATTGATGGAATCGATTGTAAGTGCAACATCCGAATATAAACGTGTGTATGGTTTATCAGCAATGTATCCTGATGTTTCCCTTTCTGTTTTGACGCAAGCTTTTTCACAAGCTTTGTTTCGTAACAAAAAAGAAGTGACGATCGAAGACGTGTATAACGCGATTAAGACAAGTAAGCGAATTTATCCAGATAGCATCGTCAAAGAACTAGCGCTATTTAAACAAAAATTTGCTAAATTATGTGCCGAGGAAAACATTGTATTACCAGATGTTACATTAGAGGAGATACAAGGATCAGCAGATGCTTTTTAAGAAGCATCTTTTATCTTTTTGTAGAATAAAAGTTATAAAAAGAAAATTGAAATGAGGACCAATTTATGGTAAAATAATAAGGAGTGGAGGCGATGGTGTGAAGAAGAAAAAAATAGAGATGAAAAATTATGTTATTTTTGGGTTTGTCTGTGTTGTTTCTGTTTTTCTTGTTTGGTATTGTGCTAGCTGGTATCGTACAGCAGAGGAGTATCGCGTAGAGACATCGCCGATCGTGGAGATGATATCTGAAGTTCATATGGATGAAGTGTCAAATTATATTTTAGATAATGGAAATATTATGATTTATATTACATCTTTTACAGCTGATACTGAACCAAACATGGAGTTTGAGACGGAATTAAAGAAATTGATTTTAAAGCATGAATTGAACGATACCATCGTTGTGCTCGATAGAGATAAAATTACAGATGATCAATTTTTTCAATCTCTAGCAGATCAATTTTTATCTGAAGAATTAAAACAAAAAAATATTAGTTTAGGATATGTTCCGAACCTACTAGTGTTTGAGAATGGTAAAATCGTAGATGTTTATAATACGAATAATCAAATTACATCTTATGAAAAATTAGAAGAATTTGTCTTAAAACATCAGGAGATGGAATAATGATACATATTGTCCTATATCAACCGGAAATTCCACAAAACACTGGAAATATCATGAGAACTTGTGCAGGAACAGGAGCTCATTTGCACTTGATAAAACCATTGGGATTTTCAATGGAAGAAAGTCGCTTGCGCCGTAGTGGAGTTAATTATTTAGAGCATTGTCATTATACTATCTATGAAAATTTTGATGAGTTTAAGGAAAAAAATCCCGGAACTTATTATTATTTAACACGATATGGAACTAAGCCTTATACGTCGTTTGATTATAGTAATCAGGAAGAAGAAATTTATTTGATCTTTGGAAAGGAAAGCACGGGGATTCCGAAAGAAATTTTGCAGCAAGATTTAGATCATTGCATGAGAATACCGATCAACGAACATATTAGAGCACTTAATTTATCAAATTGTGTTGCTATCATGTTATTTGAAGTCTTGAGACAACAGAATTATCGTGATCTATTACAGTTTGATCCATTCAAGGGTGCGGATTACTTGACACGAAATGAAAAACAATAAAAAAAATATTGTTATTTTTCTAAAATGATGATAACATATAAGAAGAATAAAGGAGGGGCTGTATGGATTTTGTCATCGAAAATTATATATGGTTTTTAATTATTGGGGTTATTTTAGTAATGGCCTTAATTGGATATATTGCAGAAAAAACTGATTTTGTTAAAGAAAAAGAGCCTAAAGAAAAGAAGCCAAAAAAACAAAAGAAACACAAAAAGGACGTAGAGGAAGTTCCTCAGGAAATAAAAGACGAATCACAAATTGAACAAAATGACGTGACTACGCAGCCCGAAGTTCCACAATCGACGATGACGACAGGAACGGCTATGGACTGGGAGTTGCCATCTACGATTGGGGAGGTTTCTGGTTCTTCTGTGGATGAAATTTCTAACGATTCGAATATTGTCGAGTCTGACATGAACGTATCTATGGAATCGCCGGATGAAATATCTTCTTTACCAACAGCAAATTTGACAACAGATAATAGTGAAGAGGAAGAAGTGGTTGATTTATCTGATGTAACTACTCAATTAGAACCTCGATTGGCAGAAGCAAAATTTCAAATTGCTCCAGAGCAAGAAGTTGATAGTTCGATAGAAGAATCAAAAGTTTCATCGAAAAAAAAGAAAAGCAAAAAGAAAAAGGAAGTAAAAGAGACAAGTTCGACGGATGATGCATCTTTAGATGATATATGGAAATTTTAGAATGGATTTGCCATTCTTTTTCTTTCTCTAATTGTTTCAAAACGAGGATGAATATGATATAATGAATAGGACGGATTAGATGGAGGTTAGATATGACATTTGATAGTATTGTATTATTTGCCAGAAGATTCTTGGATGTATTACTCGTATGGCTTGTCTTGTATTACATGTTAAAAAGCTTGCGAAAAAACGTCAAGATGGTATTGTTATTTAAAGGAATTTTATTTATCGTAATTTTAAAAATTATAAGTGATGTTTTAAATTTAGTAACAATCGGATATTTATTAGATTATGTGATCATGTGGGGGCCTTTGGCAATTATCATTATTTTTCAACCTGAGATACGTACTGTATTGGAACAATTGGGACGAAGCCAGCTGTTAGGTCGTCATAAAGTTTTAACGGTAGATGAGCGTGAAAAAGTAGTATACGAAATTATGCAAGCGGTAGAATATTTAAAACGGGCACGAATCGGAGCATTAATCGTTATCGAACGTGATAATAGTCTTGTTGAATATATTGAAAAATCTAAAAAAATCTACGCTGATATTTCTAGCGAACTTTTGATTTCTCTATTTTTCCCAAACAATCCGATGCATGATGGTGGAGTTATTATCCAAGGAGATAAGATTACCAGTGCTGGAGCTGTGTTCCCGACGAGTGACAATTTAAAAATTAGTAAACGTCTTGGAACTCGCCATAGAGCGGCATTGGGAATTTCAGAAGAGACTGACTGTATCGCATTGATCGTGTCAGAAGAAACAGGACGTATTTCTATTGCGATCGGTGGAGAATTGAACTATAATCTGACTCTTGATGAGTTTAAGTTAATGCTTTTAGACGAATTAAGACCTAAAAAGGCATTGATTTTAGAAGAGGAGGATGAAGAAACAGATGAGATGGATAAGTAATTTTTTTCGGAATTTGTGGAAATTGATCGACAAGAAGATTGTCGTTCCTATCACAAAATTGATTTTATATGTTACAGAACAATTTGAAAAATCTGGAAAACGCGTTGAAAAGTGGCTTTCTAAAAGTACAACTTTACTGTTTATTTCTCTATTCTTAGCGATTGTAATGTTTATAATCGTCGATCAAAAAGTATTACTATTTAGCGAAAATTCAGCAGAGGTATTAAAAAAGCAACCCGTAAATGTTATTTATAATGAAGAAGCATATGTAATTGAAGGGTTACCTTCCACTGTGGATGTTACGTTGATTGGACGGAAGGCGGATTTATATTTTGCCAAGCAATCTCCATCTAATGATATCAATGTTGATTTATCTGGGTTGAAGCCAGGGACCCATAAAGTAAATATCAAATATAATCAAGTGCTTCCATCTATAGATTACAAAGTGAATCCTTCGGTTGCGACTGTAATCATTTATCCCAAAGTATCAGAAACTAGAACTTTGACTTTAGATGTTTTGAATCAAGATAGCTTAGACTCAAAATTAGTAATTAAAGATATCAATATTGATAGTGATAAAGTGGTTATTAAGGGTGCTGAACATGTCTTATCTAATGTTGCAACAGTAAAAGGGCTAGTGGATGTAAAGAAGCTAGTGACACAGGAAGTTGGAACAATAGAATTAAAAGATGTTATGTTGAAAGCGTACGATGACAATGGAAATGTAGTGAAAAATGTAGAAATCGTACCAAATAAAATAGATGCTGAAGTCGAAATCACGTCTCCTAGCAAAGAATTGCCAATTAAAGTTATTCCGAAGGGAGATGTAAGTTTTGGGAAGGCAATCAAATCGATTGAACTTTCTGATACTAAAGTAACTGTATATGGATCAGAAGAAGTACTTGCAGATTTGAAATCGGTTCCAGTCGAAGTAGATGTTAAAGATTTGAAAGAAGATCGCGAGTACAAATTATCATTGAAAAAACCTGTAGGAGTAAATGCAATGTCGGTTAACAATGTTACGGTTGGAATTACTCTAGGAGATTCAGTAGATAAAGAAATTAGTGGTATCAACATAGAGTATCGTAATTTGAATGACAACTATGCCGTTCAGGGAATCAGCCAAGAAGATACAAGAGTGTCTGTTATTGTTAAAGGTGTATCGACAGTTATCAATAGTATTCGTACAGAGGACGTTGTCGCATATCTTGATTTAAAAGGATATGGAGAAGGAGAACATGAAGTGGCTGTCGAAGTAGATCAGACAGATAGTCGTGTACAATATGTTCCGAAGACGAAAAAAGTTAAAATCAGAATTGTTCGAAAATAAAACTAAAAACTTCAGCAATTTATATCGCTGAAGTTTTTTAATGATCGCTATGCAAATGATGGAAGAATATGCCTATGTTAATTAGTCCACAGATTGCTACGATTACATATATGATTCGTGATAACAAACTCATATCTCCAAATAATGTTGCTACGAGATCAAAATCGAAAAGACCGATCAATCCCCAATTGATAGCACCAATGATAGTGAATACAAGTGCTGTTTTTTGAATTGTTTCCATTTTTATACTCCTTTCAGTTATCATTAATTATCATGGATAGAAAAAAGTAAATTATTCGTTCATATTTGAAAAAAATGCCCATATAATTTAGTAAATAAAAAATTGGGGTGAGATGATGAAAAAAAGTATTCTATTTTTATTGATAATAGTTGGTAGTTTTTTATTGTTGGGGTGTGGAAGTTATGACGAAAAGGATTTTTTGAAAGATTTTACGAAGCATGTAGAGGATGCGAAAGGATATCATTTGAGTGGAGTTTTAAAGATTACTAATAATGAAGACATATATGTATATGACGTAGATGTTGCATATAAGAAGGATGAACAATATCGTGTTAGTTTAAAAAATCAAACCAACAATCACGAACAGATCATTTTAAAGAATACAGAAGGTGTATACGTATTAACGCCATCATTAAACAAGAGTTTTAAATTTCAAAGTGAATGGCCGTACAATAATTCACAATCTTATTTGCTTCAAACGTTATTAAAAGATATCGAAGAAGATAAGGATAGAAAATTTAAAGCAACGAAGGATGAGTACGTATATACGACAAAAGTAAAATATTCTAGTAATACGAATTTAAAAAATCAAAAAATTATATTTGATAAAGATTTAAATGTTAAAAAGGTTGAGGTATATGATCGAGATGGAAATGTACAAATTGAGATGAAGTTTCATCAACAAGATATGAAGGCGACATACGAGGATAAATACTTCACGTTAAAAGATAATATGGCAGTATCTTTGGAAATTGAAGAAACAACGGAAGTGTCAGAAATAGAGGACATTATCTATCCGATGTATATTCCTGCCAACACGCATTTAACAGACGAAGAAACAGTAAAGAAAGAAGATGGAGAGAGAGTTATATTAACTTTCTCTGGAGAGAAACCGTTTATGTTTGTTCAGGAAACCACATCTGTTTCAAAAGATATGCTGACGATTCCGGTGTTTGGAGAACCTACGATATTAGCTGATACTGTTGCTGCGGTTAGTGACGGATCTGTGTCATGGTCTAGTAATGGGATTGATTATTATGTCGTAAGTGATGTTATGAGTGAGCAAGAACTTTTAGATGTCGCTCGTTCTGTAAGCGTCATGCCGATAGGAAAATAGATATGCAAGCTTTGGAAAGCGCTATCTATTTTTTTTATGTGAATTATGTTATAATACTAAAAGGTGATAAAATGAAACAAGTGAAAAACAACAAAAAAAAGATGAAACAACAGTCGATGCAATTGACATCACATACGGATGAATTGAGTCGATTATTTAAAATTATTTTGATCGTCGTTGTATTGTTTGCAATTTTTTATGCTATTACTTATTATGTAACGAAACATCAAAAGGATGCAGCCAATAATACGGTTCCAGTAGAAAACGCAGTGATTCAGTATGACGAAATTATGCTTGGAACTTTATTAACGCAATCGCCAAGTAGCTATTACGTATTGATAGAAAATGATGGTGATCAATTTAATCAAACTTACGAAAGTTATTTAGATACTTATAAAAACAGTGGAAAAGATGATGTGCTGCGTGTATATACTGCAGATTTGTCTGATGGTTTAAATGCCAATTATATTGGAGAAGAAAATCATTTTGATTTTGAATCGCTTTCAGATTTCAAAATAAAAGAAACAGCGTTAGTAAAAGTAGTAGACGGAAGATTGGTAGAACATTACGTTGGGGCACAAGATATATTAAATCATTTAAAAAGTATAACAGAATAAGATGGCAAGATTTATTGCCATTTTATTATGTAAAATTATGTATTTTAAGTAATTGCAATAGACATAATTTTAAAAATTGTGTTATATTATTTAAAGGTGATACTATGGGAGAAGAACAAAAAAAAGTAAAAAAGACAACGACTGTTAAAAAAACGAAGACAGCACATGCTTCGAAAAAAACAACAGCAAAGGAAACGACGAAAACTGGTAGTAAACGGAAAACTGTCAAACAGAAGAAAACGGCGATACAGTTTTTTCAGTTAGAACAACCAGATGTTGTGATCAGAGAGAAAAAAGATCCTAAGATCATGTTAGAACAACCAGAAATTATTTTGAAAAGAATACAAAAGCCAAAAGAAATTCATAAAACACCTTCAACAAAAAAGCACAGAAGTTTTCGGACGACGGAAGTTGTTATCTTGGTAGTCATTACTGCATTGGTTGGAATTTTTATGGGGGCTATCTGTTGTACCACGCTTCTAATGAAAAATAGTAAATATGGAGAACTTCCAGCAGAATTACAAGAGTTCGTTGACAACTATAACTATATTATTGAAAACTATTATGAGGATATCGATAGAGAAGGTTTAATTGATAGTGCAATATCAGGAATGCTAGAATCGTTAGAAGATCCATATTCAAGTTATATGGATGAGACAACTTCCGATGATTTTGATTTAAATCTGACTGGAACTTATAGAGGATTGGGTATAGAGGTATATAACGATAATGAATATAATATTATTGTTTCTCGCGTATTTGAAAACACCCCAGCTTATAAAGCAGGAGTTCAGGTTGGAGATATTCTTGTATCGCTAGACGGCGAGAGTATGGTTGGAAGACCTACAACGGATTTTGCTGACCGTGTAAAAGGAGGAACCAAGGAAACTTACGCAATTGAAATAAAGCGAGGAGAGCAAATTATTCCGCTGGAATTAACACGCGAAGTAGTTATTATTCCATCTGTATACTCTAATGTATATACGAAAAATAATAAAAAAATTGGTTATTTAGAAGTTACGATTTTCTCGGCAACGACTTATAATCAATTTAAAACAAAATTGGAAGCATTAGAAAATGAAGGAATCGAAGGGCTTGTTATCGATCTTCGTGACAATTCGGGAGGACATTTAAATGTAGTAACAGATATGGTTTCGTTGCTATTAGATAAATCTAATATAATTTATCAAATTCAATCTAAATCAGGAACGGAGAAGTTCTATTCTACAGGAGAAGAAACTAAAACTTATCCAATTGTAGTATTGCAAAATCAAAGTAGTGCATCAGCTTCAGAACTCATGGCGGCTGCATTACAAGAACAATATGGTGCTAAAGTGGTTGGAATGACGAGTTATGGAAAAGGGACTGTGCAGGAATTAAAAGAATTATCAGATGGCACGCAATATAAATTTACGACTAAGAAATGGTTAACACCAAAAGGTAATTGGATTAACGGAGTTGGAGTAAAACCAGATGTAGAAGTGGATTTGTTGGCTAGCTATTTTGAAAATCCATCTCCAGCTAATGATAATCAATTACAAACAGCATTAGATACAGTATCGAAATAAAAGCGGAATATGTAAATATATTTTGCTTTTTCTTTTCTTTTTGAGAAAAAAATTATATAATAAAAAAAGGAAGAGGGCGAAGTATGGCAAAATTAAAAGTTGGAGATCATTTGCAAATTCAATGTTACAAACATGATGGTAAACCTCATAGATCTTGGGATGAAGCTGTAGTGTTGGATGTGAAAAAAGATTATATTGTCTGTGGAAATTACAAAACGATGGTTGTTGAATCAGGAGGCAATGTTTGGAGAACAAAAGAACCGGCAATTATGTATTTTTTTACAAAAGAATGGTTTAACATTATCGTGCAGTTAAAGAAGACCGGGGTTACATATTATTGCAATATAGCAACACCATTTATCGTAGAAGAAAACACGATTAAATATATAGACTATGATTTGGATTTGAGAATTTTTCCAAATGGTAGTTTTAAGGTTTTAGATAGAATGGAGTATAAATATCATAAAAAAATTATGAAATATTCTGATGATTTAGATCGAGCTATTACTTTCGCTTTGGACGACTTGATCAACAAATATAAAAATGACTTCCCTGCTTTTCATAAAAAAAGAAATTTAGAGTATTATGAAGTTTATAAACAATTAAAAAAACAAAAAGATGATGCAAAGTAGTCATTTTTTTTTGATGCTTAACATATGGTATTATTGTAGAATTGTTCCATAGAAGGGTCATGTGTAAAAAAAATAAAAAAAAGTAAAAAAAGTGCTTGACTAAGAAGGGAGCAAATGATATATTAGTAGTGCTTCCGAAAAAG
>CALVIX010000005.1 GCA_944331895.1 uncultured Bacilli bacterium | reverse complement strand
CGCACTTACATTGTATCATAGGTATTTCTATGTGTCTTTTTTTGTCCTTTTCGGACACTTAATTTTTCAATTTATAATGCCTTAGGCACCTTTTCTATACTGCTTATTCCCCTTCGATTTCGACATATTTCTTCTCTGGAAGTTCCTTCGTTTCTTCTTTCTTAGGAATTTCAAGTCGCAATGTTCCGTTTTTAAATGAAGCTTTAACATCTTCTGTTTCGATATTGTCTCCTACATAAAAACTACGTGAACATTCTCCGAAATATCTTTCTCGACGGACGAATTTTCCATCTTCCTTCTCTTCGTTATCCTTGTCCATAGAAGCATGAATCGTCATATATCCATCTTCGACATCTACCTTGATATCGTTCTTGTCATATCCAGGTAAATCCACCTCGATAGAATAAGAATCCTTATTCTCTTTAATATCAGTTTTCATCACTTTGCTTTCATTATGATGAAAGAATGGATCACGAAACATATCTTCCAACAAATCAAACTCGTTTCTTCTAGGTACCATCATCATATTATCTACTTCCTTTCCCCTTTTATGTGTTGCCATAGGTAGCACATAATTATAATATATAATACCTGTGAGGAGTTTTTCTATCTCCTACATTTTCATTATAGCACTCTCTATTAGCAATGTCAAGCGCGGAGTGCTAATTTTATATCATTAAAAACTCAAACTTATAAAAGTTTGAGTAATGATCAATCTGGTGCAAGAGACGAGATTTGAACTCGCACAGACGTAAGTCCACTACCCCCTCAAAGTAGCGTGTCTACCATTCCACCACCCTTGCGTGCAATACCATTTTAACATATTTTTATAAAATTGCAAAGAAAAAAGGACGATTAGTCCTTTAAAGCTTTAAACATCTTTCTCCATAGTCCTTTAGAAGAATAATTCAAGATTCCCACTTTATATATTTTTAATCCATACTTCACTAATAAGAAGTTAGTCATTATGACAAGCACAATAGAGATGATAATATCGATAATACCTATTTCCCCAACAAGCAATAAAGATGGGGACAAAATAGCCGAAATAAATGGTATATAAGAGAATATCTTGATGAAAAGAGATCCCCCAAACATACTAGAAAGTGTTGCTAAATAGTATCCTACCAACGAGATAATCACAATCGGTGTTTGCAATTGTTGGAAATCCTCGATATTGGTTGTCATACTTGCTAAAATTCCTGCTAAAAGTGAATATGCGATAAATGTCAGAATCATCAAAATTAAAGTGAGCGGAATGATATAGATGAGAGACTGTCCAATTCCACTTCCCATAACATTGGAAACAACTGATCCTATTTCATCTCCAAAGCCACCTATAATCTGATCTCCACCAATCACCATTCTCGTGACAAATCCAATTGCCGCATAAGCAAACAATAAAATTCCTTGCATGATAACGAAAGCATTTCCAGCGATCACTTTAGAGAAGAAATGTGCCGTAGGAGAAACATTTGCAATGATAATCTCCATTCCTCTTGTCGTTTTTTCATCGTTAACTTCTGCACCTATCATTTGAACTAAGAAAAGTGTCAACATGAAAAATGGTAAAATAATGATTGGAAATACCACTCCCATGATCATTTGAGACGATTCATCCTCTTCTGTCTTTGACTCATCTAAATAAATTCGGTTGATTTTAACAGGGTTATAAATCGCTGCAAGCTCCTCTTCGGAAATAGAAGATTTTGTGATAGCAAGTGCTGTTTTCGTATTATTGATTGCAGATGTAATCCTCTGTGTCTCTAACACGTCCAAAAAATCATTGCTAATCAATGTCACATCTACGACATTTTGTTCAGAATGAGAGATAACGATACCTATCTTTTTATCGTCATCTTGGATTTCCTGTTTCAATTCTTTTTCTGTCTTTTGATATTTTTTCACTACGTATTCAGGTTCTTCATCACTCTGATCGTCTTCTGCCGTTTGATCGATCACTCCCATTTGTGACTGAAATATATCGTAACTTTCATTTGTCTCATCCAGGACATAGACAGTTGTTTTTTCGTTAAAATCACCACCAAACGCAGTGATAATCGTATCGATATTCATAACACCTATAATCATCGCTGCAAGTAAAATATTGGCTATGACGAACCATTTTGTCTTTACTTTTCGCTTTAAACTAACACCGACCAAATACCACATTTTCTTACTTTGATTACTTTTCATAACTCTCACCTACTTTAGATACAAAAATTTCATTTAATGTCGGCTCCTCTACTACGAACTTTGTAATATGCTTCTTTTTACTAACGATTTTAAAAACCTTATCTACGACATCTTCACTTTCAATTTTTACTTCTAATTCATCTGCGTGTTCGATCACTTCGACAACACCCGGAATAGATTCGAAATCTTTAGAAGTCACATTCCCTTTTACGAAGATATTTTTCTTGCGATACTGTTCTTTAATATCTTTTAAATATCCAGAAATAACTGGTTTCCCCTGCAACATAATCACTAATTTTTTACAGAATAGTTCGACATGTTCCATACGATGTGATGAAAAAATAATCATACTTCCTTTTTCCGCAAGCGATATAATTTCCTTTTTAAAAATTTCTACATTAAATGGATCCAAACCAGAAAAAGGCTCGTCTAAAATAAGTAACTTAGGTTCGTTTAAAATCGCTGTAATAAACTGTATTTTTTGTTGATTTCCTTTTGATAGTTCTTTAATCTTTTTGTCCTTATACTCAGGAACTTCAAAACGTTCTAGTAATTCATCCAAACGCGACAGTATCGTTTCTTCCTTCATTCCCTTCAATGTTCCATAAAATAAACATTGTTCTTTTACAGTCATTTTTGTAAGGAGACTTCTTTCTTCTGTCAAAAATCCAATTTGATCCGTGACATCATAATCTATCTTTTTTCCATCTAGCGTAATAGATCCTTCCGTCATATCGAGAAGTCCCATGATCATACGGAATGTCGTTGTCTTTCCTGCACCATTGACTCCAAGTAAGCCGAAAATTTCACCAGGTCTTACTTCAAAACTCAAGTGATCTACTGCTAAAAAATCACCATAATATTTTGTTACATTTTCTAACTTCAACATACTTTCATTCCCCCACATTGATTATACTATATCCCCGACGAGAGTACAATAAAAAACTGCACGCCTGCAGTTTTTGTTATATCATAATTACTATTGCTAATGATGATTTAATATTTTCTGCATTTCTTCTTGTTTCGTTTGTTCTTCAAATTGATCTCCATACACATCGTGCAAATTCATCAATTGATACATCACCTTGGGATTGTTAGTAATGATGTTAGGCATTGTTTGATACTGTTCAAAAAAACGAGAACAAGCTAAAAAATCTTGATAACGATCCAAAGTCCATACGTATAAATCTCTAGATCGATTATGATATGAGACACATTTTTGATAGAGTTCTCTTTGATTCAATAACAATTGATTTTGAATGGAAACAAAATCAAACGGATAATCTATATTTGCTATTGTTTTTCGATTCACTAATGTTCCCACGGCAACGTTTCCCAACTTTTCTTTTAAATACATTCCAATATGGGAATCGTATCCTTTGATCTTTACGTTTTTATTAGAATATGGAGCAATTGTATCAAATAAGATACGTTGATAAGTTTCATGAGCGTCATAATCTTCGTTGGTACCTTTATACTCTACCACTAATTCATGATCTTTAGGAAGTAGCATTAAGGCTTCTTTTAAAGTCATAAGATAAGACCGTTTTTGTTTTACACGGGATAAAAGTTGCAAATTATACCTATCGTGTATAGGATCACGAGAAATAAGATTTTCACAATACTGTAAGTACCAATCAATCCGATGTGGACGTACCAATACATTTTTTAGTTCATCATAAGTATGATTGCGAATAAGTTTCAATTGATTACCTGAACGAAAAGTATCTATATCGTGCATGATCACTAACACATGATCTTTGGTCATACGTACATCAATTTCGGTTCCATCACAACTATAATCTTCATAAGAATGAAGTATAGCGTCCTTACTATTTTCTGGATATAAGTATGCTCCTCCTTTATGTGCAATCACTTTTTTCATACAAAAGCTCCTTTCGTTACACGTATTATATAGCAAATTCACCAATAGTCAATAAAAAAACACTTGATTTAATCAAATGTTTCATCATCAAAATCAATAATCTCAACATCGCTATCTTTCGAATCTTCATATGGTTCCAATTCTGTTTGGAACGAACCTAACAACTGATTCAACTCCGTTAATTTCTCCTTCATTTCCGGAACATTTACAAGCACATCTTTTTCCAGTTTAGAAATTTTTTGGTCTGCCTCGTCAGATTTATCGATTACGAATTGTTCTATTTTATGAATCCATCCTTCCATCTTCGCATCGACGTCATTCTGTTTTAATTGATTGATCTGTTCCATATAATATTGATCTTTACGTTGTAATAATTTTTCCAAACTTTCACATCGATTTTCTAATATAGAAAATTCTTGTTTCACTTTCTCATCATCAATGACAGCACGTGATAAAGATTCTTCTAACTTTGTAATTTTTTCTTGCAATTCCGTTACCTGTTTGCGATAATTCTCTTCCTCTACATAAACTTTTTCTTCTTTTGGTTCTACCTGCTCTTTTATCTTTGCAAGTACATAAAAGATAGATAAAGAAAGTCCCCATAAAATAAACGTAAAAGTAGATGTCTCCAGCACAGACAACATTTCTTTCGTCTGATATAGATCACTCCAACTTGTAATATCTAAATTCTCTGTACTCAATACAGATAAGAAGACACAAAATAAAAATTGATTGACGATAAAGAAAATAATATGAATCGTTTTTGATGCTTTCGATAGCTTAGAAGATACTAAAGCAACGACGAGTACTACGATACTTGTAATTAAAATTGCAAAGTAAAATGTGACACTCGGAAAATATACTTTTAAAAAGATGTCGTCAATCGCATAGTTGAAACTTTCTTGAATCGCCGGAAAATAACATATTAGAATCAATAAAAAACAAATAATACATCCTGCTGGAATTAAATAGCTATAGATTTTCTGGGACCGGTAAATTTTTAAAAATAATATGGCACTCAGTCCACAAAGTAATAAAAATAAGCAAACGAGAAAAGGAGAAGATATGCATAATTCAAATACGACAAAAAGTCGTTCGAAAAACGATAGATTCATATTTTCTCCCCCTTATCTTTTACTCTACACTAATATTATAGCCGATCATGACGACTTGTTCAACATCGTTATCGGATGCACAAGTAATTAAAGTAATTGTCCTTTTAGATCGATCGCGATAGATATTTAAGTCACCCGTCTTAGGAGCGCGATATTGATGATCAATTTGATAAGTATATTTCTTACCACGGTATGTAACATATACAAGATCTCCAGTTTTTACCTTTTCCAAATTCTTAAAGTACGAGATTGCGGCTGTACCAGAATGTGCAGCCAAAATGAAATTCCCATTTTCAACATTTGGCATAGAAGCTTCTTTTAAAATTGTAATATTTTTACTCACTTTGTTTTGCGAAGATCCCTTTGAGACAAATCCTCTTTTTAAATGAATGGAAGGAATTTCTAAAATACCCGCATATGATACCTTATTAGAACGATCATCCCGTATTCCTTGTGTATCGGTTTCATTTTCTATAATATTTTCTGTTGTTACGTCGGATACTATTTCTTTTGAACCTGTAGATTCTACATCTGGCTCTTTTTCTAAAATCTTTTGATTCATCGTATCGATCGCTTTTAACTTTCTCCCTTGGAATGGTTGAATGCAAAACACTCCAATTCCCACCAATATGAGCAAAAAGCCAATTTGTATCAATTGGCTATTTTTAAGCTTAATATTTTTAGTTTTGTTTTGCATGTTTATAAATCATTCCAGCTCCACACAATGTAATTGCAGCTCCAATTCCGTATAAAATCATAGATTGTGCACTAGCTGTATTTGGAACTTCTGTAATCTTCTCTGGTTCTTCTGGAGTTGGTGTCGGTTCCCCTGGCGTAGGTGTCGGAGTTGGCTCTCCCGGTGTTGGCGTTGGTGTTGGGTCTTCTGGTGGTACTACGACAATTTCTTTTGGATCGATACATTTTTCATCGATTTCAAATACTGTATCTGGTGGATATGCATATCCTTCTGGTATGCTCAATACTTTCAATGTAAACTCACCATATGGTAATTTTACAACCGTATGTTTCTCTGTTGTCTGTTTCCATCTAACCCATTCTTTTCCTTCTGAGTCGTAGATAGCAAACTCTGTTCCTACAATTGGAACTCCGTTTTTATCTTTAATAATAAATTCTGATTTCGTATAATCATGTGCTGTTAAAAAGATTGCTGTATTCCCGAAATTTCCTGGAACTTCTTGTGTTTGCTGTGGAACAGGAATATATCCATCAGCTGGTTTTACCTCCGTTAAAGTATACTTTCCAGGCTCTGTAACTGTAAATGTTTTCTCTCCTGTAGATGTCCAAGTCTCAGAAAATGTTCCAGTTTCATTTTCCAACTTAAATACGCTTCCGCTTACTGTCGCACTCGTCTCATACTCTTCATTGCGAACGATAATAGTATAATTATCTGTCGTAGCCTTAGCACCATTCATTCCAATAAAGAATACGGCAAATGGAATTAACAATAAAGCAAATTTCTTCATATTCTTTCCTCCTACTATTCTATATTTTTATTATAACACTCTAAACATAGTCTGGCAATCTACAAATATCTATTTTTGTAAATTTTTGTCAACTTTATTCAACAGTATCAAATCATGATAAAATAGATAAGGACAATATATGATAAATTACTTATGATAGCAATGAAATTATAAACAAAAATAAAAAGAGAAAAATTCTAATAACTTTTCTCTTTTATTCTACCGTAACCGATTTAGCTAGATTGCGAGGTTGATCGATATCGCATCCTTTGGCAAGCGCGATATCGTATGCAAGCATTTGTAATGGTAATATCGTAGCAAGTGGCATCAAAAGGGTTGAAACTTTTGGTATTACAATCTTTTGATCACACCAATCAAACGATTCATCTAGCTGAGAAGAAATGATCAAAATCACATATGCTCCTCGCGCCTTGACTTCTTTTATATTACTAATTGTCTTTTCTGCAATATTCGGATCCGTTACAACTGCAATAACCGGTGTACCTTCCTGAATTAAAGAAATCGTTCCATGCTTTAACTCCCCTGCCGCATAAGCATCACTCATTAAATATGAAATTTCCTTTAATTTTAAAGAAGCTTCCATCGCGATTGCATAATCAACTTGCCTACCAATAAAGAAAATACGAGAAGCATCGGATAATTGGTTTACAATTTCCGAATAATGCTTTTCTAAAAATTGTTTTTGTACAACATATAAATTCTTGACATCTTCTAATTCCAAATGTGTTTTAGAAAAAGCAAGGGCAATCAACAGAAAAGAAGCTACTTGTGCAATATATGCTTTCGTCGTTGCAACAGCAATCTCGTATCCTGCGTTCGTATATAAGACATAATCTGCAATACGAGCAATGGAACTACCTACGACATTCACTATGGCCAAAGTATCCATTCCATAGTCTTGAACCAATTTTAAACAAGCAAGCGTATCAGCCGTCTCACCAGATTGAGATACTAAAATAACTAATTTATCCTGCCTAGAAAAGATAGACTGATATCGATACTCACTTGCAAGAGAAACAGCAACAGGAATTCCAAGATAATTTTCTAGATAACACTTCCCAATCATTCCTGCATGATATGCACTTCCACAAGCGACTATATCGATTTCTCTATATTTTTCGAAATCAGGGAGATTCTTTTTCCAAGCATCAGGATCTTTCCAATAAGATTGAAATAGATTTTTCAAAACATCTGGCTCTTCCATCATCTCTTTTAACATAAAATGAGCATAGCCATTCTTCTTAGCACTATCCATAGTTCCTTCAAATGTCAAAATTTCCTTAGATACTTCCTCTTGTTCCATATTATAGATATGAACTCCGTCTTTTTCAACTTTACCGTATTCCATATCTTCTATAATGATATATTTTGAAGTCTCTTGCAAAATGGCAGGTACGTCACTTGCAACATACATCTCCAGATTCCCAACTCCGACAATGAGAGGACTTTCATTTTTAGCAATATAAATACTATCTGGATCATCCTCACATAAAATAGCAAATGCGTAAGATCCTTCTAATCGTTTCATCAGCTCGTAGATCGATAATAAAATGTCATGATTTCTTTGATAGAAACAGTCTAATAAAGCAACAGCAACCTCTGTATCCGTATCTGAATAAAACTGGTATCCTTCTTCCGATAATTTTGTCTTTAAGACGTCGGCATTTTCAATGATCCCATTATGAACAAGAGCAAACTTCCCATGTTGATGCGGATGCGCATTTAAAATAGTAGGTTTCCCATGTGTTGCCCATCGCGTATGTCCAATCCCACAACAAGTAGAAATTGGCTTTTCTATTAGACTTGAAAGCGTATGAACTTTTCCTTTTTGTTTCAATATCTCTATGTTTTGCGAATCAAAGTAAGCAATACCAGCTGAATCATATCCTCTATATTCTAAGTTCGTTAAACCGTCCATTAAAACGGATTGTGTCTTATCTTTCTTTCCTACATATCCAATAATTCCACACATATAATTCCCTTCTTTACAAAATGTGTATGAATTATGTTTTGTTCCCATCTTGATTTGGAAGTTTGTCATAATTCTAACGAATACACGTCCGCAACAGCATCCGCCGAAAGTTCGATCACTGTTATCCTCGTCAACCCGTAGGTTCTGGCGCTAATTAGAATTTACATCCTTTCTCAATTCTAATTTTATATTTTCATTATATTCTATTTTCCTCATTTTGACAAACTTTAAAATTCTATCCTTTATATTCTCCTCCATTCACGTGAAATACTTGCCCAGTCGTATAAGATGCATCATCACTCGCTAAATATACATAAATAGATGCGATCTCATATGGCTCCCCAGCGCGCCCCATAGGACTAGTTAATCCTAAGAATGGAATTTGTTCAGCTTTCCAACTAGCCGGTTGTAATGGCGTCCAAAATGTTCCTGGGGCCACTGCGTTGACGCGAATGTTTTGAGGTGCTAGATTTGTCGCTAAAGCTCTCGTAAACCCGACCATAGCTCCTTTACTTGTAACATAATCAATCAAATCTTCCTTTCCGATAAAAGTTGTAATCGAACTTGTGTTGATAATAGATGCTCCCTTTCCTAGGAAAGGTAAAACCTCTTTCGTTAGATAAAACATGGAATATACATTCGATAACATCGTATTATCAAATTGTTCATAACTAATATCTAATAAACTATCCTGCGGGTATTGAACTCCGGCATTGTTTACTAAAATATCAATTTTTCCATAACATTCCAACGTATACGCGACAACATCTTTTGAAAACTGCGGCAGTCTTAAATCACCACAGATGAAAGAAACCTCGCCACCTAACGCCTCAATATATTCCTTTGTAAAATTAGCGTCTTGATGTTCGTCGTAATAAACGATAACTATCTTTGCACCTTCCTTAGCAAACATCACAGCTACCGCTCTTCCGATTCCAGAATCTCCCCCTGTAATAATAGCAACTTTTCCATTTAATTTTCCGCTTCCTTGATAAGCAGAATCAAAAATAGGTAACGGTTCCATTAAATATTCCATTCCCGGTTGTTTTTCCTGATGCTGTGGTGGAAATTTCATCGGATACACATCACACTGTGCTACAAATTCATTTCGATCATTTTTCACATTATCCTCCTCCTATGATACGATATTCGATTTTTCAAAAAAGGTACAAAAAAGCCACTTATCAAAAGTGACTTTTCGATTATGATTATGGTCCTGTAGGTCCCGTCGGTCCTGTTGCTCCAGTTGGTCCCGTTGGCCCAGTTGGTCCTGTTGCTCCTGTTGGCCCTGTAACTGTACTTGCGGCTCCGGTTGGTCCCGTCGCTCCAGTCGGCCCGGTTGGTCCTGTAACACCTGTTGCCCCAGTTGCTCCAGATGCACCAGTAGGTCCTGTTGCTCCTGCGGGTCCTGTTGCTCCTGCGGGTCCCGTTGGCCCGGTTGGCCCTGCAATCGTACTTGCGGCTCCAGTAGGTCCTGTTGCCCCAGTTGCTCCCGTTGCTCCGGTTGCTCCTGTCGGCCCAGTTACTCCAATTCCAGTAGCGCCAGTTGGCCCTGTAATACCAGCAGGAATCGTTAAATCTAATATAAAATTTGGTGCTACTCCACTAATTGCTGCAGCTGCCGGCGTCCCTGGAGTTCCTGTTGTAACCGTACCGATTGCTAAAGTTGGTGTCGCACTTGCCCCCGTCGCTCCAGTTGCTCCGGTTGCACCAGTTGCCCCAGTTGGTCCTGTCGCTCCAGTTGGTCCGGTTGGCCCTGTTGCTCCTACTGCACCAGTTGGTCCACCAGCTGGCCCCGTCGGTCCGGTCGGTCCGGTCGGTCCAGGAAAAACGAGATTTTTCTGACATTCTCTTCCTTCTTCGAGGATTCTACATATCTTCTCGTTCATTTTATCCCTCCTCAACTTAGTATATGAAATAAAATTTGATTGTTCTAATAAATTTGTGTATTTTTCATTACTTTTTTACTTTTAAGTAAGGACTATAGAAAAAATAACTGATATATTTTAGATCCCAACACTTGTAAGAATGGTGCACGATAAACTTTCCTTGGGTAATCAGTATCAATTGCTTTTCTTATTTTTTTGACGATCGTATCCAAATGTCTTTTCTCAAAATATCGTTCAATCCAATACTCTCTTTTTTGTAATTGCATGATTTGCGCATCAAAATATGTCCGAAAGGAAGTTCGATCATATTTGTCATCAAACATCAATTGATTAAATCCCGTATGATATAATCCTGGCTCTATCAATACAATATCAATTTTACTTTTGCGCTCTTTCAATTCATAACGCAAACTAGTGCCCAGATGAATTAAACTGGCCTTGGTTGCACAATAAGTACCTAAAAAAGGTATTGGCACCAGCCCTGCTAAAGAAGACATTACGATCACTCTTCCACGATTCTTCTCTACCATTTGTTTTAATATCAATTGGGTAAGCTCCACGTTGGAAAACACATTCACTTCAAAATTATATCTCATTTCATCTACTGGCATCTCTAACATACTTCCACCTTTTCCAATCGCTGCATTCGATACTAAAACATCGATATCTAACTCTCGCACTTTCTCTCTATCCATTTGTTTTGTAATATCGATAACAATCGGTTTAATCCAATGATACTCCGCATATTCTTCTTCTAATCGTTTCTTTTGAATCGCATTTTTAACCGCTGCATAAATTACAACTTTCTTCTTTTGATTTTTGATAAAGGTATCAATAAGAGCATGCGCTATCCCACTGCGTGCACCCGTAATTAAAACATTCATAACATCGCCATTATTAAAATGTCCAACCACGAAAAAAAGATACCGAAGTATCTCTATATTTCTTTCTTCCAAAGGCCATGTAAATTACAATATGCATATACGGCTTTCGGTTTTTCATCCTCTAGTAAAAATGTTGCCATCGCATCTTCTTCCGGCTTCAAATATTTGATTTGTCCGCCATGGTTTGTCTCTAAATAGATCCACATGATATAGTGTTCCTCTTCCATAGGGTGCATAACACTACCTACGCTTACCTCTACAGAATTGCTTTTTACATCTACAACTGGCACGTGTTTTTCTAAAGAGGCATCTGTACTTCCCGCAACTAGTTCTGTCATTTTTTCACCACAACACATCACTGGACCTTTAGAATCATGTACCATCATGACGATATTTCCACAATGATTACATCGATAAAATTTCACCATACTTCTATCTCCTTCAAAGAAAAAGGGATATTCCCTTTTTTACTAATAATTTTCTTTTAGAATTTCAAAGTAAGCTCTTGGGTGTGCACATACTGGACATACTTCTGGCGCTTCTTCTCCATAATGCACATGTCCACAGTTTCTACAAATCCACATTTGTGGAGCTTCTTTCTTGAATACATTTTCCTCTTTTACATTGGCAAGTAATGCTTTATATCTTTCCTCGTGACGTTTTTCGATTGCAGCAACACCTTCAAATAAGAATGCGATATGATCGAATCCTTCTTCTTTTGCTTCTTTTGCCATCGTTGCATACATATCTGTCCACTCATAGTTTTCTCCTTCAGCGGCAGCTTTTAAGTTTTCAGCAGTTGATTTAATTGCTCCACCTTCTAATAATTTAAACCATAATTTAGCGTGCTCTCTTTCGTTTCCAGCAGTTTCTGTAAAGATGGCTGCAATTTGTTCAAATCCTTCTTTTTTTGCTTTGCTTGCCCAATAAGTATACTTATTTGTCGCTTGGCTTTCTCCAGCAAACGCTGTCATTAAATTTTGTTCTGTTTTAGATCCTTTTAATTCCATAACTCTTCTCCTTCTCTTTTCTTCTGACATTCATGACATATTCCTCGAAAGACAATATCGTAAGATGAAATGTGGTATCCTGTCTCATCTTCAATCGTACGATCAATCGCATGCAATGATTCATAGGATAGATCAAATAACTGATTACAAATCGTACAGTGCACATGTGCGTGATCTTCCGTTTTATCATCGAAGCGATCTCCACCTTGCATCGGTGTAATTTTTTTGATAGTGCCGTATTCTACCAATTGGTTAAGATTACGATAGACCGTTCCTAGACTTATGTTAGGCAATTTTTTTCGGACAGATGCATAAATCATCTCAGCAGTCGGATGATCATGACGAGCCTTTACATCTTCTAAGATCGTCTGTCTTTGAATTGAATACTTCATATGTCACCCCTAAAGTAGTAACTATTACTACTTCTAGTATCAGTATAGCGAAGAATAAAAAGAAAGTCAATTATTTCAACTGACTTTCTATTTTTTTTCCTTCCATGTTTTTTCAGTTTCTCCAATGATATAAATTGGTCTTTTCTTAACCTCCAAATATAGTTTCGATAAATACATTCCTATGATTCCTAAAAAGAACAATTGTACACCACTTACAAACATAATCATACAGGCAAGACTTGGCCATCCTCCTACAGGATCACCAAAAAGAATCGTCTTACCGATGATGGTAATGATTGCAATAAATGCGATCAAACAAAAGATGATACCGATCAATGCTGAAATTACAAGTGGCATCGTAGAAAATGCTAAGATCCCTTCTAATGCGTAGCGAAACAATTTCCAAAAATTAAATTTTGAAGTTCCCGCTACTCTCTCTGGTGCTTCGTATACGATCCATTTCGTACGAAAACCGACAAAACTAAAAATACCTTTCGAATAACGATTATATTCTCTCATATTCACGACTGCATCAACCATCGTTCGTCTCATCAATCGAAAATCTCGTGCCCCAGGTACCTGTGGTGTCGAAGAAATAACACCGATCAATTTATACCAACAATCGGTAAAAAACTTACGAAGTCTACTGTATCCTTTATGACTAGGACTACATAGTGCAACACAATCATACCCATCTTCGATGATATCACGATACATCGTATCGAGCATGCTAGGAGGATCCTGTAAATCCGCATCCATGATAGCAACATAATCACCAGTCACATTTTCTAATCCAGCATACATTCCTGCTTCTTTTCCAAAATTTCTTGAGAAAGAAATATATCTTACTCGTTTATCACGAGAAGAAAGATCTCTTAAAATATCTAATGTTTGATCTTTACTTCCATCGTTAATAAACAAAAACTCAAAGTCAACTTTATTCATTTCTTTGGCAACTTTCACAATCACATCGTAAAAAATAGGTAACGTTTGTTCCTCGTTATAGCATGGAACAATTATCGAAATTTTATCCTTTTTTTTCAATCATATCGCCTCATTTCACATCCATATTATATAGAAAGTACGGTTTGGAGTCAACAAAGACTCTTTGCTTTATCATCTACGTCGATGCTGGCAAGACAACATGTATCTGTTGCTTCTATAATGGTCGATTTTATAGATTTATGGAGTAAACTCGCACTTCCTTTTGCTTTAATTAATAGATAATTTCCAGTATGGCCGATCAATGTATCTCCTTTTAATACCTCTGGTATCCATTCTACTTCTCTATTTAAAAAGCGCTTCATATATGCTTTTTCCAATTCTCTCGATAGCGCCATCAAACGATGAACACGTTCTTTTTTTATTTTATCATCTACTTGTTCCATTAAATCAGCAGGTGTTCCTTCTCTCCTAGAGTAAGGAAATACATGAAGTTTTGTAAAGCCGATCTTTTTAATTGTATCAATCGTTTCTTCGAACTCTTTTTCCGTCTCTCCCGGAAAGCCGACGATGACATCTGTCGTAATCGACATCTCAGGGCGAATCTTTTTAATCGCTTCCATTTTATCGATAAATTCTTTCTTATCATATTTGCGATTCATCTTCTTTAAGATCGCATCACTACCACTTTGTAGTGGAATGTGCATGTGATCCACTAAAACAGGATATTGCTCCATCAAATCTAAAACGTCGTCTGTAATTTCATTCATTTCGATAGAAGAAATTCTAAGACGTTTTACACCTGTCTTAGTCAAAATATCGCGCAACAAGTCTGCAAAGTGATAATCGTCAAATTCCGTTCCATAATGACCTGTGTGAATCCCCGTTAAAACGATTTCTTGATGACCATCTTCTACTAAGGTCTCAATTTCTCGAAGTACATCACCCGGTCGTTTACTGCGAACATTCCCTCTCGTATATGGAATAATACAGTAAGAACAAAAATTATTACATCCGTCCTGAATCTTAACGAATGCTCTCGTTCGATTAAAATGACGTAATGCCATCGTTTCAAATGGAACATTTTCAATGGATGGAACATCGACGATCTGTTGATGATGTTTTCGATAGCGTTCTACGTAATCTAAAATTCTAGTTTTCCCTATATTACCTAATACAATATCAACGCCATCGATCGTTTCTACCATATCGCTTTTTACTTGAGGTAAACATCCTACGACCACGACGATTGCGTCGGGATTCCTCCGTACTACTTGGTGAATCATCTTAACTGATTTATGATCTGCCGTATTGGTTACCGTACAAGTATTGATGATCGCTACATCTGCATCTTCTTTCACTTGTTCGTATCCACGACTTTTAAATTGATCGATAATCACGTTTGATTCATACGTATTTACCTTGCATCCTAATGTATCAATACTAAATTTCATTCTATCACCTCCATATGAAAAATAAGCCATAGGCTTATTATAAATTATTTCTAAATTCCTTCAAAGATTGTAAAAATTCATCTAAGTGACGATTTTCCTCTTCTAACGCTTGCACGTTTATTTTTGGTTTATGCATATCTTCGTGAGGTGGCCTTTTCTCATGTCCTCCTGGTACTTCCTCATGCGGTTTCGGTGGTGCCGGTGTCATAAGATGAGGTCTATCATCCACTAAACCATACACTGGTGAAATAAACTGCGTTCTTTTATATTCTCTATGATGCGGTGGCTCTTTTGGACGCATAAGCGCCTCTTTTACCTCTTCCTTGATAGAAGTTGATGTTGCAATCTTTGCTTCTTCCGGTCGACGATTCAAAAGTTCTGATGTCGTCAATAAAGGAGCTTCTTCATCGTCGATCTCAAGACCACGCTCGTGGGCTAGTTTTTTCAATTCTTGATAACTAATGATGGAATTTTCTTCTTGTTGATTTTCAAAATGATCGATTGCTTCTTGCTTTTGCGCTTCTAAATCCTCTTTCATTTGATCGAGTAAATTTTCTATTTTTAACGTTGCCGCAGTTGTCTTTTCCTCTTCTTGGTGTTCAACTTTTTCGACGTCATTTGCCTTTTCCTCTTGGTCTACAGTATCAACTTCAACATTTTCCTTCGCTTTCATCTCAGCGATTAGCTTTACTTTATACCGAGTCCACTTTAAATAACAAATAAGAGATACAAAGATGATACTAAGGGCAAATAAAGTCCCATAATATAACACGTTATTATTTACAAATTCATTCAACAAGTCCAACATAGTATCACTCCATATAATTATAATTTATAGCACTTAACACATAAAGTGGAACTGTCTCCACTCTCAAAATTCGATTCCCGAGCGTAACTGGAGAAAAACCAACATTCTTTAAATACTGTTCTTCCTCTTCTTCAAGTCCACCCTCCGGACCGATCACTATTACCAGTGTATCACAATTATCGACAGTTTGTAAAAGTTTTTTCAAGCTTTTTTCTTTTTCTCTCGTACTGCAAACAATCTTAACACCTTCTAATAGCGCCACTTCAGAAAGCATCATTCGATCGCGTATCACAGGGATGATATTACGCATCGACTGCTCACTTGCTTCTTTACAAATTTTTTGCCAACGCACCTTTTTCTTTTGAAATTTCGCATCATCTAACTTGATAATACTACGATTTAAAACGGTTGGCACAATTTCACTTACGCCAAGTTCCGTTGCTTTCTGTAAGATGTAATCCATCTTTTGTTCCTTCAAAAAAGGAATACAAAAAATGACACGAGGCATATATTCTCTCTCTTGGCGTCGTTCTTCTTTCATGCGAACAACAAGTTTATTGTTTACATTTTCTATACAGCAAAGATATACACTCTGATTGTAAACCACTTCAATTTCATCTTCGGGTTTCATCCTCATGACAACCGTAATATGATAAAGATCATCATCATTTAAAAGAAATGTAGTATCGATTTTTTCACGTGCGAAATATCTTTGCATATTACCACCAACATCATTATACACAAATCGACAAAAATAATCTATAGCACAAAAGCAAATATGTGAACTTTTTTAGAAAAAAAAGAAAGTGTGGTTACCACACTTCTTTAAATAAAACGAGATTTCTTTTTGTCACTTTCCGTTTGATTGTTGCAGCCTCTTATCATAGGTGTATCTAATTTATCTTTTCTTTTCAAAAACAAATCTTTTTGCTCCATATTTTCAATTTTTATGTTTGTCTCATTTTCATAATGATGTCTCTGATCTTTATTTCGATATTGCGAATAAATTTTATCATCAAATCTACGATCTTTTGCTACCGCAGATGTATAGTAACTTACACCGCTTGACAATAATAAAAGTCCTAAAAAATCCCACGGTGTATATATGAC
The DNA here is from genome assembly GCA_944331895.1 of uncultured Bacilli bacterium. GTDB lineage: Bacteria > Bacillota_I > Bacilli_A > RF39 > UBA660 > Fimihabitans. Next base: position 110,821 of record CALVIX010000005.1, on the reverse strand, counting down.
GATAAAACACATAAACACAAAAGATATAAATTCCAATAAAAAGCTAATCCAAAATAGTTTCGTTCGGTTCAGAGGAATACTCCCCATAGTTTCCTTTGTTCTACCATTGACTGCGACGTAGTGCAAAATCTTTTTATCTCCAATCTTTTCTTGATAACTATATATCCAAACAGGCAAATAAGCTGCCACCCATTGTTTTCCTGTCACTTCTAATTTCTCAGATTTCCAATAAACTCCTCGATTATATTGTGACACAGATGAATTGAGTGCGAAACGTGCTACTAACTTTGCTTGTTGATCGATCGTCGCATCTAAGTCACCAAAATCTAAATTTCTCTTTTCAATTGTAAATCCTTTTAAATAATTTGCATTATACTTCACGCAATTTTCAGTATCAAAAGGCATGATTGCATTGATAATATTGATCGTTTTATCTCTATTATCATAATCTAGCGTTTCTTTTTTTGACTCGAGTGTAAGGTTTGATATTCTAATATCAAAATCTCTCGTTACCATATAACTATCTGCTTTGTAAAAACGCTGTATACCGTCATTGCTTGCCGGTTGACCTATATATTGCCCAGCAGAAATTTCCGCCTCACCATAGTAAACACCATGAGCATTCACATCGACGATCACGTAAGGTAAATACACTCCCATGATATTATCCAAAGTGAACTCTTTTTTAAATTTACTATTTGCGTATGATTTTCTTTTTTGAACGAACTTATACATCTCTTCTTTTGCTTCTTCTTTTGTAACCTTAAATGGTAAAATGACATCTGGTACACTACCATTTGCTACTTGTTCGTTTAAAGACAAGATATTACGACACCAATGACATCTTACTTGAGACGTCTCTTCAGTATCAATTGTAATTTCTGCACCACAACTACTACATTTTAAAGTAACTAAGTTACTTGCATCCGCTTGAATCTCCTCAAGTCCACTTGTAAGTACAGTTCCTTCTATTTTTTCGATATCGTCTTCAAGTTCATCTAATTGTTCCTTTGGAAACTCATAACGACAATAATTACAATATAAACATCCCTTCTTCATATCAAACGAAATATCCGTAGAGCCACATTTCGGACATTTATCTTGACCATTTTGTTCGTCTTTATCCGTATCGATCACTTGAATTTTTTCTTTTTCATGCTCTTCTTGTGCGACAGGCGATATTTGTGATTCTTTTTCTTGCATTTTAAATACCTAATATCTTTGCTTTTGCAGCATCATAGTCTGCCTGTGTAATAAGTTTAGCATCTAACATCTTTTTTAACTCTGTCAACTGCGTAAAAGCGTCATGATTGTTTTTTATGTCCTGTTGTTGTGATGCAGGTTCTTGATTTGCCGTACCAGCAACATTGATGTATGGATTTGCTTGGTTTGTAGATTGTTGACTCATTCCGGATACGATACCACTAGTTGCATTTACACCCATACCCATAAAAGCCATCTCTGAAGCACCTCCACCTGGGTTTGATCCTGCAGCTTCTAACCCACGTGCCATAGATTGTTGCATAAAGGCATTACCACGTGATCCACTCAATGCATCTGCTTTTTTCACATCACTTAACAACGCTTTACTATCTTCATCGTACTCGATTGCTTGAATTGCTACTTTTACTATTTCTAATCCGCGATCAGACTTCCAATGATATCCGTTTTCTACAGCTTTTGACAAAGAACGTGCAAATCCAATTTGATCTGCTTGAATATTTGCCATGCGATTTTCCTTGCTGGCATCGTTCGTATAATTAGAAAAAGCTGGCGTTAAACTACTTACTACCTCATTAAACAGTTGTACACCCGCATCATTATCCATATCTGCAAAATCAAAGATAGGTCCTCCAGGTTGTAAATATTTAGCTGGGACAAAATTTTTAATAAATAATAATGGATCTACTATTTTTAATGTATAAGTACCTCTTGTAATCGCACCTACTTGTGCATTTAAATATGCATCATCCCAATAAACTGTAGATTGCGTTCCAAATCGATTATTTGGAATTTCCTTAAGATTAACATAAAATGCAAGCTGTTGACTTCCTGGCTGTCCTCCATATTTAAATCTCTCCCAAGATTGACCTATAGTGGATGACAACACCCCATTACCTACAAATAACGTTTTCGCATTTGGATCGTTCGTATCAAAAATATATCCACCCGGTTCTGTCACCAATCCAGTGATGGCCCCATCCTGTAAAGTAACAAGCGCACATCCTTCTGGTACAACGATCTTACTACCATTTGTGATAATATTTTCAGATCCTTCATCATTTTCTCCACGGTTGTTGTTTTCACTTTTTAATACCGCCTCAAAAATTCCGGCTGTTCCTGGAACTCCAGGTTTTGGGATGTAAAAATCTTTCCATTGATCAGCGAACGCTCCTCCTAACGCTCCTGAAAAAGCTTTCATAAAACCCATAATACTAACCTCTCCTTCTCTTGAATGGATCATGCTCTATCCTCTTTGATTATACTATAGGCAAAGACATATTGCAACCGTAAATTCAGTCTAAAATATAAAGTTATATTCGATGTATCTATATTTTATTCTTCCTCGGTTTCTTCTTTCAATTTATGTTCCATTTTCTTCCATCCTATATTCGTAATTCCTGGTTCCATACTAATGCGATTTACTAAGTGTTCAATCGTATGAGTGGTTCCTCCAACGGTATATACGGTCGCATAAATTTTAACCTTTTCATTTTCGATCGTACGACTTTCCAAATTCGTAAGGGTAATATGTTCATCGTTCAATCGTTGCAATAACAAGGCACGTAATATCGCCTCTTTTTCTTCTACGCAAACTATTTTTAAAGTATATTCTTCTTTCGTCACTTGCTTTCTCATCATGTTACGTCCAACGAAGCGAAGTGCGATATTCGATATTAAAATAAACAATGTTCCTATCGCTGCCTCTAATAATAACCCCGTTGCCGTCATAACGCCGATAGCTGCATTACACCATAAAGTTGCTGCTGTATTTAATCCCTTAATATTTGCCCCATCTCTTAAAATAACCCCTGCACCTAAGAATCCAATTCCCGATACAACTTGCGCTGGAATTCTCGTCACATCACCTGTACTGCCGATTCCCGTTGCAACAAACAAAAAAGCACCGATAGAGACAAGCACATTCGTCCGAACTCCAATCGTACGACGTCGCCATTGCCGCTCTAACCCAATACAAAAGCTAAGTACGAAACAAATGACAATGTTCATTAAAAAATGTTGTACATTCATAGACACCTCTCGTATCAATATATTCGTAGTTATGATATTTTTTGCTGATATCGAAAAATTTTCATACACAAAAAAAGCGATTATGATCGCTTTGGATTGTAAAAATATGAGATGATTTTAGAACACTCGTATAAAATCATATTGGATTTTGCAATCGCAACTCCTTTACCTAATGCTTTACCACCTATCGTAAAAGCTGCTGTAAGTCCGGTTACGAGCAAAGATAGTATTACCTGTTCGATACCAAACGACTCTGAGAGAGCAAGCGCTACCATCACCCCTGCCGATCCAGAGATAATCCCACAAATATCTCCGATCACATCGTTACAAAACGACCCGACTTTATCGGCATTTCGCTTTAATGTGATAGCAACTCTCGCTCCTCTTACCTTTTGCGCACTCATCGAATGAAATGGTTTTTCGTCGGCTGCCGTTACTGCAACCCCGATCATATCGAAAAGTACCCCAATTAAAATAAAAGAAACGAGAACGACCACTCCAATCAACACAGGTACGTTTGGTAAAATGCTTTCAGAGATAAAAGAAAAAAGAATGGAAATAAAAAATGCCATAATCGTAATTACTACGACCCATCTTAAATTCGTAATTACTTTTTTCTTCTTATTCGATTTTAATCGTTTTACAAATTCTTTCTGTTTCTGATCCATATTTTCTCCTAAATTCAATTCAAAAAAAAACGGCAGTTAATATAGTAAACTTTGCGCCTTTAGGTCAAGTAGGATTTCCCCTATTTCTACTTTCCGTTACCAGAGAAGCGGTTCCCCTTCAAAGAAATAGATGTACCGTCACCGTATACATGACTTGATTGCCACTTAGTACACACTGCAATCCTATATTAAGCTACACTCTAGGAGTTTTCCTCGACAATTATTTATTATTAGTTCTTTTTTGCAAATATCGTTTCAAATCGCGATGCCGAAGTAATTTTGGCCATAAACTATTTCGGTTGTCAATCATCCCCGATACTCACTCAAGACAAGCTACACTACTCGTAACGCTAGCCACATAGTAGGTTTCATCCTAAGTCGTCATCTGTCCATCAACAAGTACTGTGTATAGGCAGATAACAAGGTTAGGTCTCCACAGATATTGGGTCGGAACTGTATGCCATTACAGGCGCCCAATATCCTTTCCCACCAGCACTCACCCCAAACTGGGCGTATGAAGCAAGCACAAGAGGTTTCACAGATATGCTCTTTAGCGGATTTTTAGCCCCGCCTTCATAATAAATGAAATTGACTAGAATAATGCGCCATTTCATAAACAAAACAATTATACCAAATCCAAGAAAAATGTCAAATTCTACTACATTCTATGCATCACTTTTACTTTTGTGAAGTATGATACATGATTTTTCGATAGTGTGTCTTAATATCATCTTCCTTTTTTCGCGACATATTTAAATGAGAAGCAAAATAAGGGAGTATTTCGCGATAAAAAGCTAATTTATCTTTATCGCAATGATCGATCAGTTGCTCTTTTAATAAATAAGATGAAATCATCGAAATTGTATTCCTCATAGGATTAGTAACTGTCGCATACTTTTGCAACTGCACCCCTCTATTTTCTGATGGTTTTTCAGAAACATAAAAATGGTCTCTTTCTCTTCTGATATTTGGGCGAACTGTTTTTGAACTATAAAGATCCGTACTATTTTGATAAAGACACACTCGCATAGACTCTGCCACCGTCGAATTTACGTATACCGCAAATTCGCTGATAAATTTTTGCGGAACTAACGTTTCTTTTTTAGAGGCAGAATATCTCTCTTGATATATGTTTCTTTCCTCATGTTTTCTTTCTAACTTCTCCGACAAGGTAGCCGCCTGTTTTAAGATATCTTGATATTCTCCACCCTGCTCTAATATCGTATTTGCTTCATCGATCGTCAAATTTTTAGCAACTCTAATTTGTTTTTGAGTGTATGTGACATCTTTTAAATTTGCCTCTCGATCAAATGTAAATGATGCACATAAAACAGCTCTTTTTTGATTTTCTCTCAACGACACATGTTCCTCGCAAAAATCGACAGGCAAAAGAGGAAAAGTCAATTTATTTTCTTTATTCTGTAAATAGATCGTTCGATTCTGCTCTAAAGAGTGTTTTAAAAGCCTATAAGACCTCTTTAGATACGGTGTCATATCAGCAATGTAAACACGCAGAACCGTCTCGTTTTTATCGTTTACACACAGAGAAAAAGCATCATCTAATAAATACTCTTTATGAGCATCTACCGTAAGAATATCACTCTCTTCACAAGATGATGGATCATTCATTTCCAGCGAAGATAAATAATTTTGTAATTCTTCTTGTTTCCAACGTTCGGAAAGCTGATAATGTTCGATCAACTGAAAAAGAGAAGTCAGGTACTCACATGAAGTTTTCATTTCGCGATATAGTTCGTATACCGGTTCATTTTTTCCATTTATGCGGATCGTATTTCCACGACGTTGAAATCTCTTCTTAGCTGTCCACAAGTTAGTTAAGAAATAACGTGGTATTTGCATCGTATGATCTGCAAATATCTCTATAAATGCTTTAATCATATTTTTTAAATAAATATGTTCTAAATCTAAACGACCGCTTTTGAGCGAAGAAATATACTCTGTTATAATGTGTTCCAAAAAAGTCTCACCATCTTTTTGCGTATATAATAGTGACGGTTCTTTTTTCAAAAGTGAAATCAACTCTTTTCGCTCATGTTCGTTTTTTACCATTTCAATCATATCATCCATCGTCAAAATACGCCCATAATCGCGAAAGAGAATCCATTTTTTCTTCGCATCTTCTAATTTAGGCTCGACGCTTTCAAATGAGATTTGTTGCAAATTCTCCCAATAGATAGGGCATTCTTTGAAAGAGCGATCTAAGTCATATTGTTCGAGAAAGAAAATCTCCTTTCCGTAAGACAGAATCGTCTCGTAAGAAACAGGTGATTTTTGTAGTAACTCATCTAAACTTGAGAATTTATGTTCATTCATCCAATGCTTCCACTGATACATTTCATATACTTCATCCATGTAACTTCCCTACTTCCTCAAATTGACACTTACCAACTCCAACGTATCTGTTAACTGTTCTATTCTTTTCATAATCCGACGTGCTTTTACCTCATCTATCTTTTCTTTACTCACACTCAAATGAGCTTCCAATAAAGCGAGATCTAAATTAGATGTAAAAAACGTCGGTAATTTTTCCTGCATACGATACTGCAGTATCGTACATAAAATTTCATCTCTTCCCCATACTGTTGTGCTTTCAGCTCCAATATCATCGATAAGTAATAATGGTGCGGATTGAACAATGTGGAATTTATCTTTAAAATCAGCTCCAAAAGAACTCTTTAATTCCCTTAAAAATTCCGGCCAAAATACAATCACACTTTTGACATTTTGCTTTGCTAATTCGTGAAACATCGCAGCAATCAAATAAGATTTTCCACTACCGAAACTTCCATGTAAGTAAAGTCCTTTTTGATGAGGATCTTTCTTGTAGTTTTTGATAAAATGATTCATCCACTTCATAATAGGTAACCTGTTTTTGTCATCTCCATAGATATCTTTCATCTTGGCAGCTCGAATATCGCTAGAAATGCCAAACGTCTCGATATTTTGAAGACACATATCTTCTTTTCTTCTCTTTTCTTGAAATGGACATGCCCGGTAGTCAAATTCGAGGATGTCACCTTTACTTTTTGGTAGATAGCGATATCCTTCCACCTGGTTTTTACACTCGATTAAACCCTTGCAACCATCGCAATTTCGACACTCTCGCGCACTATCTTCCAAAGAAGAAGTATACTTCATAAGTACATGCGGATCCATCTTTAATGCTGTTACGAGTTTCTTAAAATATGGATCTTTACAAGCGCTTTGAAACTCATTTAAAAGCACATTATCCATATTGTGAAATCCAGCACTCTTTAAACTTTCCTTTACTGTCTTCATATTTTCACCTACTTATACTGCATTAAAATTTCTTTCATCTCTTGTTCTTCTTCCGTACTCAAGCTTGATTTTTCGATCGTTTCATCAAACCACACTGGTTTTTCGGTTACCTTTTTCGCATTCGTTTTTTTCGTAAGCGTTTTTTTGTTGCGTTGTTCCTTCTGTGCGATCGCCATCGCATCTTCTACTGTTTCAACATGACTACGTACCCACTGTGTTGCAATCGCAATCATAAAAGATTTCGTTAGCTTATTTTGATTGATCTTCAAAACATAATCGACAAGTACATTGACGACCCCTGGTTTTAACCCCATGTCGACCATTAAATATTCAAGGGTAGCCAAATCCGTCTTGCTTGGGCGCGCCCCGTGATTTTTACGACATAAAAAATCATAAGGAGTTACAGTTTCGAACTGATAGATGATCTTGGCTTTGTTCGACGTATCTCCAACAGGTTTTCGTAAATATTCCGGTTGTGTTTTATAGACGAAACTCGGCAACTTACCATCGTTTTCAAATTGATAATATTTTCGTGCATTTTTACGAATCAATTGCTTATCGATCGTATGTTTCTCGCTGATTGAATTTCGAATCAAATCGCTCATCTCTTCATCGGACAAGTCATAGATAAAAGATAGTTTATATAATAAATCCTTCGTATCTTTTGTAATACTTCTAGGATTCAACACCTCGTCTGGAATCATAGAGAGAATACTCGGCAAATCTATCTTAGCAATAAAATCTAGATTTCGCTTATTTCTTTTTTTAATGTCGGCTACCAGATGATCCATCGGACTTGACGTGACAGATTCGAATACATCGCTAAATAAATGCGTAACATCTTCATACTCTTTTAAATTTAATTTAGGAACTTTGAAATATTCTACAATCTTATCATATTCTTTCATTCCTACATTATTATATAACGTCGTACTCAAAATTGGATTATTGAAAAATTCCGCCGGAGATAAAGGGGAATATAATTGATAGACATAATGATTGACAGAATCCTTTTTCACATAAGTCTTCAAAAGACCAATTGCCTCCAACTTTTCACGTGCTTCCATAATCTCGGAAAGACGACACCCCATATTTGTCATCAAATGATGATGAGTCCATTCGCAAGAACAAATTTCTAATTTATCCAAATAAGACCATAAAGTAAAATATAAACTAATCGCTGAGGTTCCGATAATTGGCTGATAAAGTGTTATCAGTAATTTACGATCTTGATCGTTTAAAATCGTCTGATTTGCTACGATATATGTATCCGCAGGTAATAAACTCGTACTCGCCATAACCTCACCTCTTTAAATTAGTTTACCACAAATAAAATAAATGAAAAAGACGAAATTTTATTTTTCGTCTTCTTTTAACTCTTCTTCTAAAAGTTCTCTTTGATCTTCATAGAATAAAGTATCTGGTTTTTTGTTAAATATGTCGGCAATTTTTACCGCCATACGATAAGAAAGCCTTCTCGTTCCATTTTCAATTTGACAATAGAATGGTTTACTAATCCCAAGTCTTTCTGCCATAATTTGTGTTGTATATTTTTTCTTTTTTCTCAATTCTTTTAACTTACGATACATATTACTACCTCCATCGCTATTGTCAGTATACCATTTTTTTTTACTTTCGTCCATAAGTTTTGCATGAAAAGTTCGAAATGGAAACTTTTACCAAACCTTATTTCTCTACGTTATGATATACATGTTGTACATCTTCAATATCGTCTAATAAAGTAAGTAATTTATTAAAGTCTGCCAAATCGTCACCTTGTAATACAACTTTATCCTTTGGCAACATTGCTATTTCATCTAAAGCAATCTCAATTCCAGGTTTTGCCTTCGTAATTGCCTCTTTAATAGCATACAAATCAGATGGATTCCCATAGATGATGATTTCGTCACCTTCTACTTCGATATCCTCTACATCGATATCAGCAGCAATCAATGCATCCATCACTTCTTCTTCATTCATGCCTTTAACGCCAACCATACATAGATGGTCATACATGTATGCGACACTTCCAATCGCTCCCATCTTAGCAGACGTTTTATTGATTGCAGCACGTAAATTTGATACACTTCGGTTGACATTGTCCGTCAAACAATCTACGATCAACGTAGAACCACTCGGTCCAAATAATTCATATCTAGCACTCGTATAACTCTCATCGACACCACTATTTACCTTGTCGATTGCACGTTTGATAATATCAGATGGAACTTGCTCCTTCTTTGCTCTTTCTACCAAACGTTTTAATACCGCGTTACTCGCTTCTTCCGTACCACCATTCTTGGCTGCCTGATAAATTTCACGTGCGTACATAGAGTATAATTTCGCCTTAGCAGCACCAGTTTTTTGGATACTTGCCTTTCTTACTTCGTATGCTCTTCCCATGTTGTACACCTCCTAGTCCCATATTATCATACTATCTTTTCATCTGTTTGACAACTGTTTACTTCTACTTTCGCAACACTTTTTTTAAGCGCATCTCGTGCAGCTTCCTGCTCTGCTTCTTTTTTGCTGTGTGCAGTTCCACGACCATAAGTAATTCCGTCGATCTTAACTATGACTGTAAATATCTTATTGTGGGCAGGTCCTTCTTCGTTGACGATTTGATATTGTAAACTCTTCTTTGTCGTCTGTACTTGCTCTTGTAACAATGATTTATAATCATCGAAAAAATCAATTTTTTCATCTTCGATCATCGGTACGACCGTATCATAGATAAATTTTTTTGCAACTTCTAATCCCTGATCTAAATATAACGCACCCGTAAACGCTTCAAATATATCAGCGACGATCGCTTTGCGATACTTACCTCCATGTTCTAACTCTCCCTTACCCAGGAGAAGTTCCTCGTTCAATCCAAGGCGAAGTGAATATTCATATAAAGCATTCTCACATACATACTGACTCCTCATCTTCGTCATGACACCTTCTTCATAGGAAGTATGTAAGTATAAATATTCACTCATAATAACTTCCAACACCGCATCTCCTAAATATTCAAGCCTTTCATAACTCTCGACATTTTCTTCATTCGCATAAGAAGTATGCGTAAATGCTGTTCGATAAAGCTGTTCATTATCTGTTTTTATCTTTAATTTATCTAATATCTTCATAAGATCACCGTACCCATTCTATCATATTCTATTCTTTTTGTCTAAGTTACAACGTCCTTTTCTAATACTTCTCATATGTATGATTTTATTGATACCAAATATATGAACTAAATGTGAGAAGTATAAATTTGAATGATAAATCCATCTCGATTTTTATCAACCGATCATTCCTATTTTCACATCCGATAACATTCTACCATATTTTTTAAATTGCTTCTAGATGATATAAAAAACAAAGAAGGAACATTTACAACGACGATCCTTTTTAGTATAATAGTTATGTGATGCGTATGAAAAATATCTTACTTTATGGAATTGATTTATATCAAAAAATACCAGGTAGATTCCATTTCAGTTGCAGACACATTCCTACTTGCTCTAATTACGCAAAAGAAGCAATTCAAGTTTATGGAGCACGGAAAGGAAGTTTACTGGCAATCAAAAGAATTTTAAAATGTAACCCATGGGGTACTAGTGGATACGACCCCGTACCGAAAAAAGGAGAATAATATGAAGAAATTAGGAATACTATTATTGACAGTCCTCGTATCGAGCTTTATGACAGGATGTTTAAAAAGGGACGATTTAGAAGGAATCGAAATCTACACGACAACTTACCCTATCGAGTATATTACACAGACCTTATATGGCGAACATAGTACGATTAAAAGTATTTATCCAGATGGTGTCAATATCGAAAATTACAATCTGACAAATAAGCAAATCAAAGACTATAGTAAAGCTAGTTTATTTATTTTCAATGGACTTTCAAAAGAAAAAGATTACGTGATTCCGATGGTCAACGAAAATAAAAACATTAAAATTATCGACACGACGCTTACGATGGAATATAATTACGAAATGGAAGAACTATGGCTCGATCCATCTAACTTCTTGATGTTAGCACAAAATATCCGAAACGGTTTAAAAGAATACATCAATAATCACTATTTAAAAAATGAAATCGAAGAACATTACAATGATCTTCGTATCGAAGTTTCTAATCTGGATGCAGAATTAAAATTGATTAGTGAAAGTTCTGACAATCCAATCATCGTAGTATCAAACGATGTGTTCAAATTCCTAGAAAAATACGGATTCACTGTTATTTCATTAGAAGAAAATAACAACCTGACAGACAAAACAGTTGTAGATGTCAAAACGATGATTCAAAACGGAACAATCAATTATATCTTTACACTAGACAACGAAGAAACGAATAATACGATCTCTCGATTACAAAAACAAACAGGAGTACAACTTCAAACGTTCCATAGTATCTCTAATTTGACAGAACAACAGAGAAACGAAAAGAAAGATTATGTAACGTTAATGTACGAAAACTTAGAATTATTAAAAAACGAGTTATATGACTAATTTAGATTGACTTTCCCTAGCATTTATGATAAAGTGGTAAGGCATAGGGAAAAAACCAAAATAAGAGAATCAGTATAAGGAGGATAGTATGGCAAAGAAAATAACTTCAAAAAAACCATTAGCAGGAAATAGAAGATCACACGCATGTAATGCTACAAGACGTGTGCAAAAACCTAACTTACAAAAAGTTACATTAGATAACGGAGAGTCAGTAAGAATGACTGCTAGAGAACTTAGAACATTAAACAAAGCTTCAAAAAATGCTTAAGAAAAAAGTTGGATCATTTCCAACTTTTCTTTTTTTACAACAATTGTAAAGCTTGATAAAATTGCTCTACTGTATCTTTCACTGCGCTTGATAATTCCATATTTGGAATTGGTTGCAGTTGCTCTAAATGTGCTTGATTGACAATAATTTGACCGAGATAATTACTACTCATAAAAGCTTGATAAGTCTCTTCAGTTTCCGCATGACTCGTAAGAGAGAGCGAAGATATCGTATGATCTAACGTATAGATCTGCAAAGTATAATTTCCCGAGCTTGTACTATCTAAGACTTCGTATATATGATAAGGCGCTTGTATTTGATCGCTCACGATTTGATACTCTTGTCTCAGTGGCTCCACTTCTACTTCTTCAGGTTCTTCCTCTACGACCGGAATTGGCGTTGTTGGATATGTAGTCCCGATATATACACCTAATAACAAGATACATGTCCATGCGATACAAAACGGTGCCATAGCCACGCTAAATTGAAATCTTGCCCTACTTCCGACGATATCAAAAGCAAAGACAAACGCACTTAAAAGCAAAATACTGAGCGCTACTCCTAGTTCGATTGGAAATACAAATCTGAAAACAACTGTTAAGATTCCCAACGTAATACCATATAAGATTTGACCGATTGGTGTCGTTGGTGAGGTGATTGGATCAGATGCGACAAAAATCGCTCCAAACATAAGTCCACCGATCATCACTTGATAACATGAATACCATAGACCAAGTCCTTGATAAGCACCAATCATATAAGAGATAACAAATACCGTGCCGATATAAAACACTGGAATCTTCCACTTGATCGCACGATTTACGATCAAATAGACAAATCCTAGTAAACATAAAATCGCACTCGTCGTTCCCAGTCCTCCTGGTACCATACCGATGACAAAATTTAACATACGCGTAAATGGTGCCACAAACGTTGGATAATTTCCTATACCATCAGTTGCAAGCATCATCTCTATAGGTGTTTGCGTAAAACCGTTCGACACTTCTAACGCACTAAAGCTTCCACCACTCGATGCAATGACACTTCCAAAAAGAATCATTACAAATACATAGCCAATCAAAGATGGATGGAATGTGTTCTTTCCAAACCCTCCAAACGCCATCTTCCCTACTAACGTTGCAACTACACTAGAAAGTAATACTAAATAAAGTGGCGTATGTAATGGAAACAACAATGCCAAAATAATTCCCGGCAAGTAAAAATAAGTTTGCTCCCAAAATTGGGTGAACGAAAAGGGTTCCTTTTTTATTTTTTGTCGAATCCATAAATATCCAAATTCCGATAAAAATGATCCTAAAACACTCACTCCAATGATCAAAAGTGGTAAGAAAAGATCATATATTCCCGAAAGTCCCTTCATATACGGGAAAATTCCATTTTTGAAAAATGCGAATAAGACAAGTGGTAAAAGTGCAATCAAATAGTGCTGCACAAGTTGACTTGTCGACTGTTCCGCATGAATATGAGTGCTATGATTGATATGAAATTTTTTCATTTTACTCACTACTTTCTTCTAATAGTTTTTTTGCTTCCACAACTTTTTCTCGCACGTTGATACGAGCTGGACAAATGTAAGAACATAGCCCACATTCAATACAACGATCTGCTTGAAGTTTTTGTAATTTCTTCACGTCTCCTTTTGCGCGAGCAATCAAAACTGGGCTTAACTTAGCTGGACAATGTTCTACACATTTACCACAGCGAATACAAGTCGTTGCCTCTTGTTCTTTTTGCTTTGGAAGGACTAACACACAATTCAAATTAGCGCTCACAACGAGATCATCATCCGGTAGAGATTTTCCCATCATAGGTCCACCAGCCACGAAATAAAGATCGTCTCCCTTGTGATATCCTCCGATCGTCTCGATCAATTCACTTACTTTCGTACCTATTTTTACTTGGATGTTTTGTGGATCTTTCAACATCTCTCCCGTAAATGTAACAACTCTTTCTGTGAGTGGGGCATGATACTTCAACGCTTCATAAATCGCATACATCGTAGAGACATTACTTACGATAATGCCACGTTCTACAGAAGTAACTTGATAACTAACTCGCTTTAATTGATACACAAGTCCTTTTTCCCATCCAGATGGATACCTATTTGAAACAGGAGCAATTTTCATTTTTAAATACGTTCCAACAAAGTTAGATAATAACTCGATCAATTCAGTATTTTCTTTTTTAACGGCAATCAAAGTTTCATCGATATGACATATCTCCATCACCGCGTCAATCGCTTCTAATATTTCTTCTACATGCTCTTTTAAAAGTGCAAAATCAGCAGTAATGTATGGTTCACATTCTACTGCATTGATGATGAGTGTATGAATTTTTTTGTTCGTGTTATATTTCACATACGTCGGGAATCCTGTTCCACCCATTCCGACGATTCCCATCTCTTGTAACCGTTCTATAAATTCTTCTTTTGTAAACTTAGTTAAATCCTTTTTTACACCCAAACGGCGCTCTGTTTTCTCCTTGAAATCATTTTCAATCACGACACACTTTACCTTTTTGCCATTCAGATAAGTATGTTCTTCAAAACCTACTACAGTTCCACTTACACTAGAAGGGATCGGAATACGTAAGTTCCCTTTTCTTCTTCCAACAGACTGCCCTTTATATATATAATCTCCCTTTTTGACAAGACGTGTGATATTTTCGTCGTTCTGATTGATAAGTGGGATATAAACATAGTTTGGTCTTTGTGCAATCTTGATTTTTTTCTTCTCTGTTGCTTTTTTTAAACTTGGTATTTTCGTAAAAAACACAGCCACCCCTCCAATCTAATTTCATTATACATAGTTTTCAAGTAAATGAAAAGAGACACAATTGTTTTTGTAGTCTCTATACATCTTTTTTACATATACTTGGCGCATGCAAACACATCTTCTTTACGGTTTCAGTGACTGCTCTCGTATTCCTTTCCATCGTCTCATCATACAATCCCAGTTCTGAATTTACAAATTGTCCTAATGGAGTCCCTCTCATCGGCGTTAATTCTATTAGAAGTGTTCCCGGAAGCATAGTCTTAATTTTTGCATCCATCGTCGTATAACTCGTATTAGGGTTCATCTGATATTTTGTTTCATCTGCATATACTTTTGCTACCATTCGGTTATATTCTATTTCATCAGAGGTTGGTTTTTCCCTCCAAGGTGATATGCCAATATCATCTAAGTAAATAACCTGCCCACCACATGCATGATAAATAATACTTCCAATCACATTATGAGAACTCATACAATTCTCATAAAAATGAAGTAATGCTCTATTCTCCACCTCTAATTGAAAACATTCTTTCTTCGTTGGGCATCCATACGGTCCGGGTTCTGTAAGACATAACAAGCGCCGATGTCCTTCCCCATATACCTTATTTCCCTCTAACGTATCTTTTAAATATTTAGTAGGAACTACATTTGAATTTAAATCTATTCCATTTCCATTACTACTCCAAGCAATCATAACTCCTTTCGGATAATGATACTGTTCATCTAGCAATTGTAAATGTCGTTTCAATTTCGTATGTTTATCATCGATCATATCCCATGTGGCATGCGAAAACATGTCTAAGCACAACGAGGTATCCCCAGTATCGTCGATCTTACAATTTCCATAATACGTCGTTGCCAGAAATTGTTCCGTAATTTCACTAGTATCTCTAGGTATCAACGAACGAATTGCACTCGTCACAATAATTGTTCCCTCCGGATTTAAAATCGGTAAAAAATGAAGTGTGATCTTCGCAGGATCTAAATCAATGAGTCTATTTGAAAGTTGCTCCATAAAATGAATTAAAAAGCAGTTTCCAATCAACTCCGTAGCATGTGTCCCCGCAGTTAAAATAACATGCGCAGATCCCGTCCCATAAGTATAATGCGGAATTGGATAGCCATGTGTGGTATATCCAATCGGTGGCATTTTTCGAATCACATTCGAGTCCAATTGATCCAAATGATATAACATTTCTTCATAATCCAATATTTTTCCCATATGATCACCATAGCTATTATATCATACAAGCACGAAAAAAAGGTCAAACCCTTGGGCCTAACCTTTTTTCTATTTAATCATAAAACTGACACCTTTCTTTTCATTTTTTACGCTAATTTCATAATTACACAAGGCGAGAGTTTTTTTGACGATCGACAATCCTAATCCGAATTGACCATTGATACCTTTTTTATAAGGGGTAAAGATATCATTTAAAATATTAGGATCGATATTAGGGCCATCGTTATATAGTTGCAGTGTGTTTTTCTTCAGTGTAATTTTAACCTCGTGTTTCGCATAGCGTATAAAATTTTGAAGCATATTGTCAATCACAGCTTCCCACATATCTTCGCTGCCACGATAGATAGTATTCTTATCTTTTAATTCTATCTTCCAATAAAGCTGCGGTGCAATTACTTTAAACTTATCAACTGACTTTCGTATCACTTTCACAACATCAATATGCTCTTCTATATAATTTTTCGAATCTTTGATATAGTTTAACTTATTCAAGTATAGTAAGGAGTGTACTTTGAGTTCTAATTTATCTACCTGCTGCTTAATGATTTCAAATCCTTCAGCAGGTGCTTGTACCCCATCTTCTATCGCTTCAATATAAGATTTTATGACTGTGAGAGGAGTTTTAAAATCATGCGATATATTCTGGTACATTTGGTTTTTATATTCTTCTTCTTCTTTTAATTTTAAGTGCATATTGTCAATAGCATTCGAAAGTGCCATCAATTCATCGTCATCACCATAACGATATCCATCTTTATAATTATCATTTGATAAGTTGTCTACCTTTTCTTTTAAATGCTCAATTTTTAACACTAGTCGTCTCGACCAAAAGATCAACAGTGCGGCAATTAAAAGAACTGTAATTAAGATGATAGGAAATATCGTATATAAGATATCTTTCTTCATTTGCAAAATATAACTATCATCAGTAATTGAAATCTTAGTTACATATTGATTATATGAGGTATTGTAATAATATGTAGCACCTAAGAATTTAAATTTCCCGTAATCTTTATCTATAAATCTTAAGACTTGCTCTGGATTAGCCGAGATCACTTTAGATAAATTGTCACTCGCAATAATTTCATTATCTCCCGTTACGTAGAGGTATGCAAGCGTACTATTAACCTGGCTACTATCGATCTCATAATCGATCAATTCCAAAGGTTGTTTTAAATATTGATAAATGTTGTTTTCATAAACCGGCATCAAAGTACGTGGGAGTAAAATACCGAGCGACATAAATATAATCATACATATAATAAAACCAATTGAAATCAATTGATGACTCAATGTTTGCTTTAGGTTCTTTGTAGGTTTCGAAGCTCTCATATAAGTCGATACCCAAATCCGTAGAGAGTATTAATGTGAAGATTCGGCATTTTCTTTCGTAAACGTCTGACTAGATCATCTACGACACGATCACTTCCAAAATAATCTTCGCCCCAAACATTTTTCAATATGTCATCTCGACTAAATGATTTATTTTTATGATTGATAAATAAAAGTAATAAATCAAACTCTAACGTTGTTAAATTAATCTCTTTTCCCTGCTGATATACCATTCGTTTCGATAAATTAATTTCGTAATCTTCATATGTGACTTTATCCGATGGATGATTATCGTAAACACGCTTCATCATGTTGTTCACACGTAACACGAGTTCTTTAGGAGAGTAAGGTTTGGTTACATAATCATCACTTCCAAGCTCTAAGCCGATGATTTTATCTAGATCTTGATCACGTGCAGATGTGAATATAACTGGAACATCTTTCGACTCTTCCCTGATTTTTTTAATAATATCATATCCACTAATTTGATCACCCAACATAATGTCTAAAATCCATAAATGAACTTCATTTCCTATATAATTCATCGCGTCTTCTCCATTCAAGAAGTTAACCACTTCATAGCCTGCGCGGGTTAAATAGGATTTGATTAATTGATTTAAATTTTCTTCATCTTCTACTAAGCAAATCTTATACATAATAACACCTCGTTTAATAGTATATCACTATTCTATTTTCATTTCTACTCATTATCACCATCCCTTCTGTCGTGTTTAGGAGTGTATTTTTATATTTTCATTTTATTGTTGCTTCTGTCATGTTATTTTATTTTCACTGTTTTTTATCACCTCCGATACTTACATTCTAAAGAAAAATTATGGTAAGAATTTAAAAAGAATGTGGGAAATTATGGAATCGCCCCACAAAAAAAAGATTCAACCTAAATTGAACCTTACTTTTCAACCCATTTAGAAAGCACATCTGCAATAGAAGCATGAATGACTAAGTCTGCCAAATGGTCATACGGAGTTTCCGTTTGATTGATCAAAACCAAATGTTTCCCTTTGAAATAATGAACTAAACTTGCAGCCGGATAAACAGCCAAAGAAGTTCCACCAATGATAAACATATCACAATGTGAAATCGCTTGTATTGCCGCTTCAAACACATCGTTATCAAGTGGTTCTTCATACAAGACGACATCTGGTTTAATTCTACCACCGCAGGAACATTTAAAATCGCGATGTTTTTCTAAAATGTCCTCTAAAGAATATTTCCTACCGCAGCTTTGACATGTATTTCTATGAATACTCCCATGGAGTTCTAAGACATTTTTACTTCCAGCTTTCTGATGTAACCCATCGATATTTTGCGTAACCACAGCTTTTAACTTTCCAATTTTTTCTAAGTGTGCTAATGCTTGATGAGCTAAGTTTGGCTCTGCCTTCGGATACACTAAGTGTTTTAAATAAAATTCTTGAAACTCTTCTGGATGTTCTTCGTAAAACGTGTGAGAAAGCATAATCTCTGCTGGAAACTCACCATTTTGATACAATCCTTTCGCACCACGAAAATCTGGGATCCCGCTTTCCGTAGATACACCAGCCCCTCCAAAGAAAACAATATAATTACTCTTTCGTATCATTTCTTCCAACGTATCCATTTTTTCACCTACCCTAATGCAATATCTAAAATCATCATCAATACAAAACCAAGTGCCACTCCAATCGTACCTAAATTAGAATGTTCCCCTGTATGAGATTCCGGAATCAATTCTTCTACCACCACATAAATCATTGCTCCAGCCGCAAACGATAATAAAACAGGTAAAATAGGAAGCACTTGACTCGTCAACAAAATCGTAATTGCTGCTCCAATCGGTTCGACCACTCCCGATAGTGCTCCATGCAAGAACGCTTTTTTCTTAGTGAACCCTTCACTTCGAAGTGGCATGGAAATGATTGCACCTTCTGGAAAATTTTGAATAGCAATTCCAATCGAAAGAGCGAAGGCACCTGCAAGTGTAATTCCCGTGTTAGAATCTGCAAAGCCTGCGAAGACAACTCCTACTGCCATTCCTTCCGGAATATTGTGCAGAGTAACGGCGAGAAGCAACATCGTAGACTTTTTTAATCGTGCTCTTACACCTTCTGGTTCATTGCTATGAAGATGTAAATGGGGAATTATTACGTCTAATAACAATAGAAATCCGATTCCTAGCAAAAAACCAATCGAAGGTTCTATCCATGGAGTTTGTCCTTGTTCTTCTGCCATTTCGATTGCCGGCACTAACAAAGACCAGACAGAAGCTGCAATCATAACACCTGATGCAAAGCCTAGTAACGATTTTTCTAGTTTCTCGGGGAGCGTATGCTTCATGAAAAAAACCATCCCTGCCCCAAGCATCGTTCCAATCAGCGGAACTATAATTCCTATCATTATATTCATATGATCACCTTACATTCCCATTATATCACAAAAAAAAGAAACAGAATCCTGTTTCTCTATAAACGATAATCAAACTCGTAATCTAAAATTCGAACGTTATCTCCATCTTGAGCACCAAGTTCTCTTAGTTTATCCTCTATTCCAAGTTTCTTTAACTGATTTGAAAAACGTAAGAACGCTTCTTCTGTATTGAGTCGAGACATGCGGAATAATTTTTCTACTTCATCTCCGCGAATCACCCAAGTTCCATTTTCATTTGTCACTGTAAATGGTTGTTCTTTCTTAAATTTATAAACAACGTGGCTTTCGAAACGTTCTTCTTCATAGAGAGGCTTTTTCGCAATCGTATCTAATTTATCCGCAAGTGCATCGACAACTTGTTGCAATCCTTTATTTTCTAGTGCAGAAATTTCATATACAGGAACATCCGTAACTTTCTTTTTAAATGCTTGCAAATGTTCTTTCGCCTCCGGAGCATCCATCTTATTTGCTACGACAATTTGTGGTTTCTTTATAAGAGATTCATTAAAGTTCTTTAACTCTTCATTGATCGTAACATAATCATCGTACGGATCTCTTCCTTCAAACCCACTCATATCGATGACGTGTGCAATCACTCGCGTTCTCTCGATATGTTTTAAAAATCGATCTCCAAGTCCTTCCCCTAAAGAAGCACCCTTGATGAGCCCTGGTAAATCGGCAACGACAAAGCTTCTTCCATCACTCGCACGAACAACTCCCAAATTTGGTCTCAACGTCGTAAAATGATATGCTGCAATCTTTGGTTTTGATGCAGAAATTTTTGAGATAATCGTCGATTTTCCAACGCTTGGTAATCCGACAAGTCCAACATCAGCAAGTAACTTTAATTCTACTTTTACTTGTTTTTCTTCTCCTGGTTCTCCATTTTCAGCAAAATTAGGAGCTGGATTTTGACGTGTCGCAAACGCTGTATTTCCTCTTCCACCACGTCCACCACGGGCAACGACTGCTCTTTCTCCATGCTTCGTTAAATCAGCTACAATTAAATTTGTATCAACATCTGTCACAACAGTACCGATTGGAACTTTTACAATTACGTCAGGGCTATTCTTCCCATGACAGTTTTTCCCTTGACCATTCTCCCCTTTTGGAGCTTTTATTAATTTTTTATATCGTAAATCGATCAGTGTATTTAATCCCTCGTCGGCTTCAAAAATAATGCTAGCTCCCTTTCCGCCATTACCACCAAATGGGCCACCCATTTCGACGTATTTCTCGCGTCTGAATGCCATACAACCATCTCCGCCGCGACCTGCGATCAAATCCATCGTCACTTCATCTATAAACATGGTATCACCTCTTTTTCTCTTCTATTATACACTAGTTTTGTAAAATTACTAGCACATGACACACTAGAATTTACAAAAAACACGATAATCACTATATCAAAAAAAGATACTTTCGTATCCCTTTGTTAACTTGATTTAGTTAATTTTCCCGTATCCATCTCGTAAACCTCGTCACACAAATCATCAATATCACTTTCTATATGTGATGCAATTAAAATCGTTTTATTCTGAGATCTTTCTTTTTTTAATATTTTCTTCACTTCTTTTACCGATTCCTTATCTAGACCTGAAAATGGCTCATCTAAAATCATAACATCAGCATCTTCCATTAACACTTGAATAATCCCTAATTTCTGTTTCATTCCAAGAGAATATTTTGACACCGGTTTATTCTTCTCATGATCAAGATGAAATAATTTTAAATAACGTTCAATTTCTTCTGAACCAATTTTCTTTTGCATCGAAGCAAGTAACGATAAATTTTCAAATCCAGTCATATTATCAATAAAATGTGGTCTTTCGATTAAAGCGCGTACTTCAAGTGGAAATACATTATGTTTTTTTAAATCGATTCCATTTACCAAAACTTGCCCTTTCGTCGGATAAATCAACCCACATAACAAACGAAATAACATACTTTTTCCGCTACCATTTCTCCCTACAATACCAATAATTTTCCCCTCTTCAAATCGAGCGTTAATATCGTTCAAAACAATTTGATCACCTAATTTTTTTGTAGCATGTAAAAGTTCAATCATAATATTCCTCCTTTTCCGATTGGTACTTTAATCTAAATGCAATCACGAAAATCATCACAACCGATACAAAAACAAGTATAATAATGCGTATATGTGATTGATAAAAAGATGCATAACATATAGAAGTTTGAAAAGATTCTGAAAATAATATTGGAACTGTATAAAAAAGAATCGTTAAAATAATGCTAATAACTGAGGATACCTCTCCAATTAAGATGCATAAAACTAGTATACTAAAATGACCTAAAACCATATAAAATACACTAAAATCTAAGGCGAACTCAAGAATTCCACGTAAGAAGCCAACGATCGTTGCGAGAAAAAACAAAATAAATTGCAACAGTAACATCATAATTAAAATAGATATCGATTTATAAAACATCCATTTATGTGGTGAGATTCTAAGCCACAGAAACTCCCTACTACGAGAAATATCTCGTGTGTATAATCGGTAGAAAAACCATATAAAGTAAAAATGAAAACACAAGCAAAATGTGAGATAAGATGCGCTTTGATAGGTTGAATCAAATCCAAAAAATTTTAGCATGATATGTTCTGAATCTATAGGTAGCAAAAAAGCATTACATAGAAAGATTATAATAATCAAAAGAAAAATAATATTATTCTTTGAAAACGTCGTATAAAAATCTCTCATTAATATCGATCTCATATTTTTTCTCCTAACAACGATCGTCTTTGAAGTATTGAAAAATGTATAAAATAACAAAGCAAACTAACTACACAAAAATAAAGAAAATCCAACACCATCCATAAGCTAAAAGAAACATCGCTACAATATTGATAAATATGTGTCCCTGGAAGTAGGAAGGAAAGAAATGAAAGATGAACGATAGTTGGCTGCACATAAATAAATAAAATAATGCCAATCATCAATATGACAGAAATAGATTCCATTTTAGTAAAAGATTTTAAAATAAATAATAAAGCTTGTAAAAACAATATTCCACCTACTACTTTTAAAATTCGGCTTAACGCATAAACGATATTTGATATCGATATCTTTTTTAAAGGAAGTATAAGTTCATATAACTCAATTCTAAAATGAAGCGAATACAATATCGCATTTAATATCGTAATCACCAAAAGAAGTTCGACAAACAAAACTAATGTGTGCAGTATCATGCTTTTCCATCGAAACCTAAGAAATTTCTTTCTAGATGTAAATCGTGTAACGATAAAATGATTACAAGATAAATCATTATCGTAATATAGAAAAAACATCAAAAACGCAGGAAAAACAAAAACACAAAGATATGTTTTATTCGATAAAATTAAACCAATGGTTTCAAAATAAGAAGCGGTCCCAGCATACAACATTGCAAGAAAGGTTCCAAGTGATAAATAACATAAAACGCCCTTATGTAGCCTATGATTTAGATGCGTTTGAACGAACTGTTTGAGCATGAGAGATCACAACCCTTTCTTTCTTGCCATAAGCAAGAAAACATAAAATAAATGAAAGTGGTAAAGTAAGTAAAAAGGTCAATTTAGCATTTGCTATTTCATTTGTCATCATAAGTTCGAATAAATATTCTCCTCTGACATGTAATAAACTAACTCCTACATCTACCATAACATAATTGCAAATATTAAGTAACAAGAATGTAAATAATAGTGAAAGATAAAACTTCTTTGAATATCGAATGCTAAAAAGAGAGATATTGACGACAAAGATAGCAAATAAATACTGTAACAATAATACGACTCCTATATTTTTTAATACCAAAATGACATCCATACCAAACGGATTAGTCAATAAAAATGTTCCTAACGAATTTGAATCTGTAACAATTCGTGGCGCGATAAGAAAGCAAATACCATAAAATACAAGCATCATCAAAGGAAAAAATAGCGCCATTTTATAACAACGAAATATCATAGATAACATCGTTTGCTTGTAACCTTTTCTTAAAACCATATCTTGATAGATATTACTTTTAAGTTGTTGATAAAAATAATATGTCGTACCGAAAGCTAAAATCATTGGAAGAATAAATGCTGTATTAGCTCCATAATGACTATTTAATAATGAATACCATAAAACTGTCGCATTCATATCCTGAAAAACTTCCACGGAGGAAAATGCCCCATATCCGTTTAAAACCAAAATAAGAGTAATTACCAAAGATAAAAACAAGAGCAAAAGAAAGCTATAATTTAACTTTTTCTGATATTGCATACAAACCTCCTAAATAAATTGAGGGGATTATAAAAAATTAATTACCTGTTGTCATCTAAATACCAAGTACCATACACCATTGTCGGTTTGGTATATCCAATTCTTGAATCTATATACAGATAAAATGTTCCTGTCGTCATAGCTGCAGGTGAATTAAAAATCACATCATCTCCTGCGGAAGAAATTACTTCCCAACCACTAGCATTTGAAGTAGTTCCTCCATCTACTGTCGTTTTCTTTAACATTACATCTACACTATCAGAAGCTGGGACAGTGTAAGCATATCGAATCGCTTGTTTTAATAACGTTTGATACTTTGTCCTTCGTGCAGTAGTCGTAAATCCATTATGTGCCGGAACAGAGGTAGCTAAACTCAAATAATTATCATTGGTTCCAGCTTTCAATGTAGGAGCCAATGACTGTGCATTTACCCCTCCGATACTAAGGATACATGCAAAACAAGAAATATAAAATAGTCTTTTTAATATTTTCATAAAACCCCTCCCAATCCCCTCTTGAAAGAGATAACATATGTTGACATTATTAGACGGTATATTTGTTTCAAATACCTCTTTTTCATACTGAAACACATTCAATAGACCTACTGTATATCTACTAACTTCATTATATCAAAAAAAAGATACTTTCGTACCTTTTTTGTATAAATTATCCTCTTTCAGGATAAACACTAACTTGTTTTCTATCTTTTCCAACACGTTCAAATTTGACATATCCAGAAATTTTTGCATACACTGTATCATCACTTCCGATACCTACGTTCTTTCCTGGGTAAATTTTCGTTCCACGTTGACGATATAAAATAGATCCACCTGTTACATATTCTCCGTCAGCAGCTTTTGCTCCTAAACGTTTAGAGATACTGTCACGTCCGTTCTGCGTAGAACCTTGCCCTTTTTTATGTGCAAATAATTGAATATTCAATTGTAATAACTTTAACATGAGGACACCTCCTTATTAATTTTTATATACTTCTTATAATCTTTTTGTAATTCGATCAGTAGTTCGATTAAATTCGTAATGAGTGTAACCGTTACTTTATCATGCTTCAATACTTTAATTGAAATAAAACCTTCATCTTCTTCATATTGAATTGCATTTTGATCTAATCTCAAAATGGCATTGATCGAAGTAATTGCGATACTGCTTACTGCAGCACATACGATATCATTCCCAGCATGACTATATCCTGCATGTCCTGAAATCGTAATTTCTTTTACTTCTTTTTCCGTTCCTTTGATATGAATCTGTATCATACTATTTTGTCGTTACAGATTTAATTTCAATTTTTGTATATGGTTGACGGTGTCCCTGTCTTCTACGGTATTTTTTCTTAGCGTTGTATTTGTAAACGACAACTTTCTTTTGCTTTCCGTGTTTTACAACTTCACCAGTTACTTTTGCATCTGTAACATATGGATGTCCAACAGTTCCATCTACCATAAGTACATTGAAATTTACTTTCTTTCCTGGCTCAGCATCCATTTTTTCAACGTAGATAACACTACCTTTTTCTACTAAATATTGCTTTCCACCAGTTTCAATAACTGCTTTCATATTGACCTCCTTCTTTATTTTCTAAGACTCGCCTAATAGGTACACTAACGTGTTTATAACCTGGTTCGTGCGGTTGTAGCAACATGAGGTACTACACAATATAGAATTTTATCACAAACTCCTTGATAAGTCAAACGTTTTCCTTAAAATTTCTCGTTCCGTATAATATGTTTTATCAATATAAAATATATGACTTCGCTCTCGATACATCTTTTTGATATTCTCTCCATAAATCACTTGTCTCTTTCGAAAATGATACGAATATAAATATCGTTCTAATAAAAACTTTAACGTTGTTTTATCGATGTTTCGAAAATATACAACCAGTTGTATCGTGAGATAACTACATAAAATAATACCGAGTAGATTATGAAAAAAAAGAGAGACTCCCCAAAGTATACACCCCATGATAAAAGAGATAATAAAAACGCTATATTTAGATAAACGATACGGAAAAAAACGTTGAAACATAAGCTCTGCTAATTTTGAACCATCTAGTGGAACAATCGGAAGTAAATTGAAAAACAACAGCGCATAATGTATGTAGATAATGGAATCACTCATCCAAGAAGAAAAGAACGAATATCCTAGTTGCTGAGCAATTGGTCCTGCAACCAAAATGAAAAATTCTTCGGCAATCGGTCGATTGAGCTGTTCAGAAAAGGTAGTCATTCCACCAAAAGGGTAGATAGAAATCGAATGGATCTTCCAACGGTAAAAAGACGCGACAAATGCATGACCAAATTCATGAATGAGGAGTAACAGCGTAAACCAAAAGAATAAGGAAAAACGTCCTAAAAGCATCATGATAAGACCGACAATATAAAAAAATGGATGAAAGTATAACTTATGAAAGATAAGTTTTATAATCTAGCACTTTCCCTTCTTTTTTATACACGAGATACAATGTTTCATCTTTCGCTTCTCCGAGCAAAGATCCCTTTTCTACATAATCGTACAATTTAATATTTAAATGATCTACATTCCCATACCATAAATCTATTCCATCCACTTGTTGAATAATGACCGTATTTCCATATCCTTCCTTCTCCCCTATAAAAACGACAATTCCACTTTGTTGCACAGGAACAAGATAAAAAGATGCAACTGTCAATTTTACTCCATCTTTATAAATATGGGAATCCTCATAAGTCAACTTTTCATCAAATACATCTTTATCTTTTTGAATAAACAATTCTTGAAATGGAAGTTCAGAACCGACATATTTTTTATATAGCTGATTCACAGTTGCAAAATCAAAATTCGTGTCATATACATGATGATAAAACTGTGTCTTAAAATCTCGATTCTTTTTTAAAGAAATAAAAAGAATTAACGTAATTACAATCGTGAGCAGAACTTTTAATGCATAATTTGTAACATATCGCAGTAACAGGTTCTTCACAGGAAGTTCTTTTTTACGATAATCGCTACGTATGTCGGAAACTCTCTGTTTCTTTTTTTTCATATCAGCTTTCAATTTTTCTATTTCCTTGTCCATCTCATCTCACCTACTCTAATATATGAAAGAACCACAAACGATATGCAACAAAAAAGAATGGAACCCCATCCTAATCAATTTTTCGAATATGAAACTTTCTACTGATTTTATCAGTCACTACATATAGAAGCATCACGTAGATCACATTGAGTAAAATAGAAGAATAAATTCCCTGGAATAAATACATCCAATCAAACGCAAAGAAACCGACGAGTGACAAAATAGAATATTCTAAAATACGAGCAAATGTGATTACGAGAATGGCCATAAGTCCAACGCTGAAAATATTGTTAGAAAACCATTCATTTAATAAACGAATGAAAAGAGCGACAAGCAAGAATAAAACACAATTCAAGAATACTGTATCTGTGAATACGATATCATAACAAAGTCCTAATACCCCGGCAACCTTTAAATAATCATCCTCATGATGATTGAAATAAGGATAAACAATCAACAATGACATCAAAGTCAAAAGAGGTATCAGTAACTGACTATGGAGTGGAATAAAATTACTTATGATACCATCAAAGCAAAAAGAAACGATCAAAGTAATAGCGACAAGCATTATTGATTTGCTTCCTTTCTTTTTAAAATCGTCACGTAATTAAGATCGTCAAAATCGACACTTGATGTTACTTCGACCGTTTTCGCTAAATCGAAATTGTCCGTTTTTACTTTCTTTACTTTTCCAACCATGATACCACTTGGAAAATTGTCACCCATTCCTGTCGTCGTAACAATTGATCCAGCAGGAATTTCGATATTATCGGCAATTCCTTCTACCGTAAAAGTATTCCCTTTGCGCTTATATCCAGAAAGTAATCCATAGACATATTTATCGCCTACTGCAATTTTTACCGATATCTTATTATTGACATCTTCACTTGTTAAAAGCTTCACTGTACTATTGAAATTAGATACTTTTGTTACCTTTCCGATCACACCGTCGCTTACGATCACTGGCATATCTTTTTCTACCCCATTGTGACTCCCTTTATCGATTGTAATGGTATTGTACCAATATCCTAGATTGCGATTTACGACAGTAGCATTCAAATACTCTGTTTCTACTAAAGTATTATTTAATTCTAAGGTTTCTTTCATGCTCTTTAATTGATGTTCTAATTCTTTCTTCTCCGCTTGAATGAGATCCGTCTCTTTTACTTTTTTCTGTAATGTTTTATATTTTTCATATAAATCTTGTTTTTCCTGATATTCAACGACTTTATCCTTAACGAACTTGATCGGTTGATATGCTACTTTTTGAACGAGTAAAACCGTATCTTTGATTGCTTTCTCAATTGGTGTTAACGTACGATCCGTCGTCACGATATGTGCAATCAAACCAAGAAGCACAGCAGCGACAATCGCACCAATTAAAATATAATATTTTTTATCCATCTTTTTTTGACTGTACATAATATCACCTATTTCATTATAATATATTTCACGTTACTTGGAAAGGGAAATTTTTCCATTTTCATAAAAACTATAATAGCCATATTTCCCAATGATCATATGGTCTAATACTACAATTCCAAGAATAAATCCTATTTCCGATAGTCGCTCCGTCAAGCGAATATCTTCCATAGATGGATCGACGTTTCCACTCGGATGATTGTGAATACAAATTAAAAAGGAAGCAGAGAGTAAGTAAGCCTCTTTAAATATTTCACGCGGATGCACTAAACTACGATTCACAGTTCCTATAAATAATCGTTTATCGCGAATTACTTTCTTTTGTTGATCTAAATAAACACAGTAAAAGCACTCCTGCTTCGCATCTTCTAAACGATACTTATAATATTCGTAAACTGTCTTTGTGCCTGTAATTTTTATTTGCTGTAACGTAGATACAGGAGCATAGATTCTCCTTCCAAATTCAATTGCAGCCAAAATACTACAAGCATGTGCCGGTCCTACTCCTTCAATCGCTTTTAACTGCTCATAAGGAATCCTCTTCCAATGATCTATATCTCCAACTTCCTCTAAAAGCAATTGTGCTAACTGTTTTACTGGATGCCGTTTGGTTCCCGAACGGAGAAGAATCGCAAGTAATTCCTCGTTACTTAAATGGGTAACACCATCCCGTATCAACCGTTCCCTCGGACGTTCCGCCTCAGGTAATTTTGTTACTTTAATGTTTTTGAATCACCATCTTTTCATAACTTGCAAGCACCTCTTGTTCGATCTTTAAAATCGCATTCTGATCTGTCGTAGCCGTTAACATTTGATCACATTCTTTGACAAACGTGGCAAAATCCTGATCGTTCACATCAAGTTGCTTGCTATAAATAGAATACCCCATCTGTTGATAAATTCCTTTTAATTTATCAACATTTGCCTCAGTAGATGTTATTCCAATGTAAACATAGTACTTCCCCTCTTCTTCCGTATAGATATAATTACTTAAATCAGCGACATTTTCCTGCATACTTTCCAAACTCGAATATACGCCACTCTGTAAAAAATAAAGCGGTTCACTTTCAGAAAAAACTGTTTTTAAATCGATCTTTCCTTCATATTGATTACAAAGAAAAAAGCCCATGAAAAAACCAAGACAGATAGAACATAGAATAGGAGTAATGTATTTTTTCATTTTATCACCTATTCCAATTATTCCATATTCTTGGCTCTATTTTTGTCGAATTCTAATAAGCTTTGGCAAAATTTACCACATGTTTTGCTTTTTTATTACAACAAATACAAGTTTCCTCTGCACCTGGTTGTTCTTCCGTAATACATCTCGTCGTAGCCGTCGTCTCTTCCTTTATCTTTTGCTCACAAGCTTCATCTCCACACCATGGTGCCTGTACAAATCCACCAACATTTTCTAGAGCATCGACAAATTCATCTTTAGAATGAACTCGTGTCGTATGTTTCTTCAAATGTTCCTTCGCACGCTCATACATCTCTTCGTGTATTTTATCTAATTGTTCTTGCACGTTCGTAGATAATGACTCATCTAATGTCAATGTCAATTTTGTACCATCATTTCGTTTTGCGAGAACACAACTATTATGCTCGATATCTTTTGGTCCAATTTCCAATCGAAGTGGTATTCCTTTCATCTCAGCTTCACTAAACTTCCATCCTGGAGTCTTATCGGAATCATCGAGACTAACGCGAATGCCTGCCTTGCGTAACTGCATTTCAACTTCACGTGATTTTTCAAGTACGCCTTCAACTTGACTTCGAACCGGAATGATCATAACTTGAATTGGCGCAACGCGAGGTGGTAAAATAAGTCCATTATTATCACCATGTACCATAATAATTGCTCCAATCAATCTCGTAGATACCCCCCATGAAGTTTGGTATACATATTCTAGTTGATTAGAAGGATTTAAAAATTTCATATCGAACGCTTTTGCAAACCCTTGACCAAAATAGTGGCTCGTTCCGGATTGCAACGCTTTCCCATCGTGCATCAATGCCTCGATCGTATAAGTTTCCTCGGCACCAGCAAATTTTTCTTTTTCAGTTTTTAACCCTGTCACCATCGGAATCGCTAATAAATTTTTACACGTTTCTCTATAAATATTCAACATTTGCAGTGTTTCTTCACGCGCTTCTAATTCCGTCGCATGGATCGTATGCCCTTCTTGCCATAAAAACTCACTTCCTCTTAAAAATGGACGTGTCGTTTTCTCCCAACGAACCACACTACACCATTGATTATACTTCTTTGGTAAGTCGCGATAAGATTTTACTATCTTCGAATAATGTTCGCAAAATAAAGTTTCACTCGTTGGCCGAATCACACAAGATTCTTCTAACTCTTCTAATCCACCTTTTGTTACAACCGCACATTCCGGTGCAAATCCTTCGACATGATCTGCTTCCTTTTGCAATAGACCAGACGGAATCAAAAGTGGCATGTAGACATTTTCATGTCCTGTTTCTTTAAATTTATGATCTAATTCATTTTGAATATTCTCCCAAATCGCATATCCATAAGGTCTATAGATTATGAATCCTTTAATACTACTATAATCCATCAATTCTGCTTTTTTACACACGTCTGTATACCATTGTGCGAAATTTTCATCCATCGAACAAATCGCATCATTTTTCTTTTGACTCATAATACTCCTCTTTTCTTTTCATATGTATCCATTATATCATATGTCAATTATCTTTTGTAGTTTTTATTGTATAAAAATAATTTCATTTTCGCATAACAAAATAAAGGAGGAATAAAATGGATCCTATTAAAGAAATTGGAAATATGCTGGACTGGAATTTTGAATGTGCTCAGAAATGCTACGATTACGAATCGAAAATCAAAGACCCAGAAATGAAATTATTATTACATCAAATGGCACATTTACACATCAAACATTATCTAGAGTTAACCAAAAAGTTACGATAAAAAGCATCTTCAGATGCTTTTTTCAGTCATTTTAGCACGATATATTTAAACCAATTGATCAAACCCACTTCGTTTAAACAATTTTTCCAAATCATAATTAGAATAGAAAATGATCGTCGGTCGACCATGTGGGCAATGAAAAGGATTGTCACAATTACGTAAATCCGCAATCAATTGTTCTAACTCTTCCATCGATACATAGTCGTTTGCTTTGATCGCAAGTTTACAACTCATCATCGTTGCAACACGTTCGTTAAATTTTTCAATCGAAAACTTATCCCCTATTTGTAATACGATCTCTATAATTTTTCTAATTGCCTGTTCTTCATACCCGTTTGGCAACCAAGTCGGATGTGCTTTTACGATAATAGAATTAACGCCGAATTCTTCAATTTTAAACTTTAAACGTTCCAAAACTTCCATGTCTTGTTTTAATAGCATAAATTCTTGATTGGAAAGCTCTATGGTAAGGGGGATTAACATCGCGATCGCAGATTGATTTGGCGCTCCCATTTCACGTTTAAATTTTTCATAATTCACGCGCTCTTTTGCAGCATGTTGATCCATCATGTACATACCAAGTTCATTTTGGCAGATCACGTACGTTCCATGTACGACACCAACCGGATATATCATAGGAAGACGTTCTTTTTTTTCTTCGACATCTTCCGTAAAAATTAAATCGTTTTCTTCTTCTTTTTCCTCGGATTCTTTTGAGGTAGAGACAAGTTCGTCGTTCACTTGATATGTCGTATCTGGTTCACTTACTGGTGTATCAAAATCAAGTTTGACCGGTTCGTACTTAAGTCTTTCTACCTTCTCTTTTTCCTCATCTACTTTGATATGAGGAATCAACGTCCTTTTGGATAACTTTGTACGAATCATTTCTGTAATCAAATTTGACAACTGATCGATCTTACTAAATTTGATATCCATCTTTGTCGGATGAATATTGACGTCGATCAAACTCGGATCTGCCTCGATATTTAAAACGACAATTGGATAACGGTTATCTGGTTTATATGAATGATACGCATCGTTGATCACGCGATTGAGTTCCATATTTCGCACAACTCTTCCGTTGACGAGCGTCACCATATGATTTCTAGTCGAACGATGCACCTCGGGAAGTGAAATATATCCCTCTACTGTATAATCATCATTTTCGCCTTCTACAAAGAGCATCTTCTTTGTGATTTCTAACCCATAAATATTGTGAATCGTCTTTAGAATATCACCTGATCCATCCGTTTTTAAAATAATATGACTGTTATTAGAAAATGTAAACTTAATCATCGGATGAGATAATGCGATTTTATTCATATAGTCTGTCATAACCGCAAGTTCGGATTGTAAACTTTTAATATGTTTTAATCTTGCAGGTGTGTTATAAAACAAATTTCGAACGGATAAAATCGTTCCTTTTCGTGCGTCCCCACACGTAACAGAAGTGACATGTCCACCGCTTAATTCGACGACAGTGCCAATCTCTCCAGTCGAAGTTTTTAAAGTGATTTCACTGACACTGGCAATCGATGGAAGCGCCTCTCCACGAAATCCTAATGTCGCAATATGATATAAATCTTCCTCTTTTAATAACTTACTCGTTGCATGGCGAGAAAAGGCAAGCAATGCATCTTCTTTTTCCATTCCAACCCCATTATCAGTTACTTTTACTTCTTTCGTACCAGCATCGATCACTTCCACTTTAATCTCTGTGCTACCAGCATCGATACTATTTTCGACAAGTTCCTTGACGACAGATGCACTTCTTTCGACAACTTCACCTGCTGCAATTTTATTAGCGAGTATTTCATCCATTATTTTAATTTTTGACATGATTATCACCTAGATTCATTATAACATATTCGTTTCCTTTTTATAATTTTATTTTTGATATAGATCTTTTTCTCTAATCAAAAAGCTTGTCTAATCGACAAGCTTTTGCGTAGAAACGGCAGTAACGATACGGTTCATATTTTCCGGTTTCAAATGGTACATTGCTAACAAATCTCCATCATATCGGAAGAACAAAGTATAAGATAATGTTCCATCTTCGTATACATCTTCCAAAGTATAAGCGGTTCCATTCATCTGATTGAATTGCTCTAAATCATTTTCAATCATATATGATATATTTTCGTCAGTTACCTTCATTTCCTCTTTTAATAAATCTTGCGTCATCATACGTTTATTTTTTAAATCATACGTATAAGTTTCAAATGTATCTGTTTTCGTTGGATTTGTACACATATTCCAAGTGGTCCATAACACGCTAATTCCTATATATTGATCCCCATTATATAAGTATGTATCCATCGTCGTTCGATCGCTATGCTGATACATATCTTTCAAATGAGCACATTGCGCATCATCAAATGTAGAATTCTTTGCTTTTTGATAATATTCTTCGGTTTGGTCGTTGATATTATTGACAATCTCATTCAATTCATCGATATCAGACTTTAATAAGATTTTTCCATATGTATCTTCATTACCTGCCGGACAATTCTCTGCTTTGCAAATTTTTAATTCTTCTTGTTCGTATTGTAATGATATTTCTGCTTCTTCTGGAGACATTTGATAGAATATGACATAAACTAAGCCGATACCTAATATCACAGCAATCACTATAATTGCAAGCATAAATAATTGTTCTCTTTTCATAATGTTTTCCCCCTATTAACCTATACAACGAGACGCTGGACATGACTTATTTTCTGGATACGTACTTTGCAAACAACCCTTCTTGATATATCCATATTTATCACTGTTAGTAGCAACAGTATGGTACGCTCCATTATAATATGGGTTCAATATAGCTATAGAAGAAGTATAGATGTAATACCATTCTGAATTGACAGTGCTAATAACATATACCGTTGTCCCTGTTATTAACTGATTTGCAGTATTTGCCAAGTTTGGTCCATCGTGCATATCGGTATAACCAGGATGTGCCATTCCTCCTGCACCATCTAGCTGTTGATTACGACATACATATTGTATTGGACATCCCGTTGGATTACTTGCACTACAACTTTCCAAATAATAATCTCCTGTCTCACATGTATCTTCATTTCCTACACTATCTCGTACAACTACTTTTCCGCGTCTTGTACGTAATCCTGTGATTGGCGACAACGTTTTCGTTTGTGTTCCCGTTACTCTTCCCCAATCGTGCCATGCTTCACCTATTTGATTTGTATACCAGTTCCATGAATCTGTATCAGAAGTTGGAATAATCTCGAATGATACAGTAGCGGAAGTTGTCGTTCCTGCCGGGTGTGATCTTTCTATTCGAGGACAAGCTGGCGGCGTCTTATCAATATAAACACCGATTTCTGAACAGGTTGTTTGGTTCGCAGCATGATCTTTTACAACACCTGGTGAATATTCGGCATTCGTATCTTTCGTATAAGTTTGTTTTACATGATCTACACATCCAGATCCACTGTCATTACATGTACCTGTAATCGTTACATCAGTATTCGTCCATCCAGTATGAGTAGTCGTAACCGTACAAGTAGGGTTTGTCTGGTCTACTTTAATTGTAACAGATGAACATTTTGTAGTATTTCCTGCATGATCTTTTACTGTACCTGGACTAATCGTCGTTCCCTTGGTTTCTCCCGTTACTTTATCACTTACATTACTAACGCACTGACTTCCTCCTTGGTCACTACATGTTCCGTTGATAATGATCGGACTAGAAGTGGTGACCTTAGCCTGTGATGCATTCACCCAGCCACCAGATGTAACTGTTCTTCCACCATAGTTAATAGAAGTTTTACATGTAGGTGGTATCTTATCGATATTCGTAATCGTATATGATTTTGATTCTGATACATTTCCACTTGAATCTTTTACTCTCGCAGTAACCGTCTGGTTACTTGTAAATGTCTTTTTATCACTATCTTGCCATGTCTTTCCATCATCGAATGAATACTGTAATTTTTCATCGTTATCTTCTGGAATGATCGTAAGTGTAACGTTCTTATTCGTCCATTCAGTGATATCTGGAACAATCTCTTTGATTGCCGGAACTGTTAAATCTACAACTTTTACTGTTAATATATAGACTGTCGTATTTGGATTTGGTCCAGACATATCTTCTCCATCATCTGTTGCTGTATATGTTACCTTATATGTTCCTACAATTTTTGGGTTGACATTAGATGTCACCTTCCAATGACATTTGCTATCCGAGTCATTCTTACACTCTAGTTTACTGTTATCTGTAACCGTTGGTGTTGGTACTTTGAAAGTTTTTCCAATTTCATGTGTAATCGTATGACTAGACTTTCTTCCGTTTACCTCGATTACTGGTGCGATCGTATCGATGACTTTAACATTGATATTTTTCTCTGCTTCTTTTCCACTCGCTTTATCCATTGCACGATATGTCAGTTTAAACGTATCTCTTATTTTCTCTGTACTTACTTTTTCTACTACTTTATTATTCTTATCTCGGATAATTGGTCCTTCTACATTTAATGGAGTCCCATCTTCTGATGTTGCTGTTACTTCGGGTAATACGTAAGTTGTGTTTACTTCTACTCCTTGTGGATTTCCTCCTTTTGCTACAATCGTTGGAAGTCCTCCTGGATTTAATTCACTACATGGTTTTTCTTTATATTTATATATATTTTGATGATATAATTCACTATAGGAAATAACGACGCAACCATTCATTCGAGATCCATCTCGTGGATCTTTGACGTTGTCACGATCGATATATCCCCCTTCATTTAATTCATCAATACTGAGGTATACAAATTCTTCTGCTGTCCCCGGGAGCAAATTCCCGTTTTCATTCCCCCAACTCTGTGATGCTTTTTCAATTAAATCTACTTGTTTTAGATACAAATTGTTTTTCGATGACGTTACTTGTTTAATTACGATTGGTACAACAATGATGGTCAATACAGCAAGCACGACAATGACTGCAATTAGTTCTACTAATGTAAACCCTTGTTCTCTTTTCACGCTCTCCCTACTTTCCTATTTTTTTCATTATACCACCTTCTCGACAAATTGGTCAATCACAGTTTGATACTTTATCGCGTTAATTTTAGTTTTTCATTTTAAAAATAAAACAGAAATAAGTTTTTACTTATTCCTGCTCTTTTTTTATTCCTTATCAATTATTATCTTTTTGATACGACTGTAAAAATTCATATAGATTGCATGCAACTTTCTCCGGTAAAATTTCTTTTAATTCATCGATGCTAAGCGATTTTAACTTCGTAGTCGTCCGATATCTCTTTAAAAGTTCTTTCTTCCTCTTCTCTCCGATTCCCTCTACATGATCTAATACACTTTCCAAAGCGCCCTTACTACGTATCTGTTTATGGTAGTGAATCGTATAATTATGTACCTCATCTTGCATTCTCTCTAAATAATAAAATAGATTACTTCTCTTATTGATATCGATCTCTACGATCGGATCAAAAGCTAAAAGTTTACTCGTCGCATGATGATCATCCTTCTTAAGACCCACGACAGGAATATTCATTCCTAGGCTACTGAGAACTTCTCTTGCAACATGCATCTGTCCGATCCCACCATCGACGATAATAAGATCCGGACGCGACAGTCCATCTTTCAAAACGCGAAAATACCTTCGATAAATAACTTCTCGCATTGTACCGTAGTCATCATTTTGATCGACGGTAATCTTAAATTTGCGATAATCGTTTTTACTCGGCTTCCCGTCGACAAATACAACCATTCCAGAAACATTATAAGAACCAAATAAATTAGAGTTATCGAATAGTTCGATACGTTCTAAACGATCAAGCCCTAAAATGTTTTGAAGTTCCTGATTAGCAATCGTCGTCCTTTCCTCATCTTTTTGAATCAACTCGAACTTTTCATTCATTGCTATCTTAGCATTGTCACATGCCATCAAAACCATATTTTTCTTCACACCACGAATCGGAACGTGAACTGTTATGCCTAATACAGATTCTAATAATTTTGTATCAACTTGATCCGGTACTAGTATCTCTTTTGGCAATAATACATTTTTTTCATAAAATTTAGCAATATACCTAGTGAGCTCTTCTTTTACTTCATCGACAATTGGAAAGATATGACTATGTCGTTCTAAGATCTTTCCACCTCTTACAAAGAAACATTGAATAGATAAATATCCTTTTTCTTCATAATATCCAAAGATATCTCGATCGACATCATCTTGAATTTCCACTTTCTGTTTCGATAGCGTCGTTTCAATATAAGAAAGGAGATCTTTCAATTCTTGGGCTTTCTCATAATTCATCTTCATACTTTCCGCAAGCATTTCCGATTTGATTTTCTCCGTAATCAACGTATGATCTCCCTTTAAAAATCTCTGGATATCCTTTACCATCTCATCGATTTTATCTTTCGAAACTTGATACGTACAATATCCTAGACATTGACCGATATGATAGTAAAGACACGGTTTTTTCTGAAACGTTCGACACTTTCTTAAAGGATACATACGATTGAGTAAATTAACGACAGAACGTGCCGCACTCACATTTGGGTATGGGCCATATAACTTCGCATGGCGATTTTTCTTACGGTTGATATTACGCACTACCATAAGTCTAGGTACCGCCTCTTCCGTAAGTTCGATATATGGATAACTTTTATCATCTCGTAATAAAATATTGTATTTAGGATCGTATTTTTTAATTAAATTCAACTCTAAGATAAATGCCTCTGTCTCACTTCCAACAACCATGTATTCAAAATCGGCAATCTCGCTTACTAAACGAGCTGTCTTGCCGGTGTGAGTTCCACGAAAATAAGAACTCAATCTATTTTTTAACTTCTTCGCCTTTCCTACATAGATAATTACCCCATCTTTGTTTTTCATAAGATAACATCCTGGTTTTTGTGGCACTAGTGATAATTTTTGTTTCATACATACCATCCCCATGTGCTTATATTATAACAAATTTCACATCAAAAAAGAAGTTGCTTTCGCTACTTCTCAAAGAAGGTAGAGTCATCGACATCCTTCGTATAATCATACCAATTCGTTAGATAATGATGATATTGATCGTAAAATTGCTCTGGTGATGTTAACACAATGTGGAATCGTTCAAAAAATTGAAACATCTTTTCAGTCGCTTCCTTGATCTGAGTCTCCGAAACAGACGTTGCCACACTAACGACATATCCGTATCGAAAAGTTTTATCGAGAGTAATCTCAAAATCTTGATACGTAAATAGTTTACGTAGTCGATACCATTTTGTATCGAGTGTGTGTCCTAACAATCTCAAAATGTCGAGCATTTTCTCATGATCTTCATACGATACTGTCACGAGTGTATCTTCATCGACATTTCCCTGTCTCATACGCAAAACCATGCGGTCTTTTTCTATCAATGCACGAAAATCATAAGTACATCGATATTTATAAATAATTTGTCGCTTTGATTCTTTCTCTGTTGCATGTTCCTCTAAAAAATGGACGATATTTTCATACGTGTTCTTATCGATAAACGTCCTTTGCTCTAATTTATGCATCCATCCACCTACCCTTATACTTCCATTCTACCACACGAAAAAAAATTGTCAAAGATCGAAATATAAGTTACAATAAACATGGTGATCACATGAAAAGTATCAAAGAAAAAATTGTTTCAGAATTAGAAATTCAAAAGTCAAAATTTATTACAGTTCTCTATCCTGTTCACAATGTAGAGGAAATTAAAAAATTCTTGTTAGAAACAAAAAAAGAATTTCCAAATGCCACTCATTATTGCTATGCGTATATTATAGATCAAAACGAAAGATGCAGCGATGATGGAGAACCAAGTAAAACTGCAGGAATGCCTATGTTGAATGTGCTGAAAATGCAAGACTACCAACATGTTTTAGTTATCGTCGTACGCTACTTTGGTGGAATCAAACTAGGTGCTGGAGGACTCGTTCGGGCATACACAAAAGCAGTGACAACTGCCTTAGAAAATATAACCCCAATATCACTTGTTCCTGGAATGCGATATAATATCTCTTTCTCATATGAACAATTAAAAGAGATCGATCACTTATTAAAAAATATTTCAATCACAGAAAAAAAGTTCGATGAAGTCATCCAATATCAGATCGAATTACCGATCGAATCTTGTGAAACTATTTTACAAACCATAAAACCAAAAACGCTTAAGATAGAGAAAAAAGATCCTATTTTTATAAATAATGTACTATCATAAAAATTAGTAAGTGATATTTGCAATTGAAAAAAGAAAGAAAAAAATGCAGGATAGCCCTGCATTTTTCGTTTATTGTTGCATTTGTTTCATTACTTCTTCGGCGAAGTTTTCTTCTCTTTTTTCCATTCCTTCTCCAACTTCGTAACGAATCATTTTATCGATTGTTCCACCGTTGTTAGAAACAAACTTACTAACCGTAACATCTCCATCTTTTACAAATGGTTGTTCTTCTAAGCAAATCTCTTTGTAGTATTTTTGAATTCTTCCAGCTACCATCTTTTCAGCAATTTCGGCAGGTTTTCCTTCGTTCATTGCTTGTTCTTTTAATACAGTACGTTCTCTTTCTAACTCATCAGCAGGAACATCTTCTTTTTTCACATATGTTGGACGCATTGCAGCAGCATGCATTGCAACATCGCGTGCAACTTCCTCGTTTGCTCCATTTAATACAGTTAACACTGCAATTTTTCCACCCATATGGATGTATGATCCAAATGATTGATCATCTGTTTTTGTGACTTTTTCAAATCTTCTAAAGCTTAATTTTTCTCCAATTTTTGAAGTCTTTGCAACGACTAAATCATTTAATCCATCGCAAGCAAGTGCTTCTTCTACTGTTTTAACATCGTTTTTTACAACGACATCTAAAATGGCATCGACTAATTCTTGGAATTCTGGATTCTTTGCAACAAAGTCAGTCTCAGAATTTACTTCTACAATTGCAGCGGTATTTCCATCGATCTTAATTGCAGCAAGTCCTTCTGCAGCAATACGATCTGCTTTCTTTGCAGCTTTTGAAATTCCCTTCTCTCTTAACCAATCGATAGAAGCATTCATATCTCCATTATTTGCTTCTAATGCCTTTTTACAGTCGAGCATTCCTGCTCCTGTTTTTTCTCTTAGTTCTTTTACTAAACTAGCACTTATCATAATAACTCTCCTTTTCTAAAATGAAAGATGATTTAAAAATCATCTTTTCCATCTATTTTAAAGCTTCTAATAATTCAGCTTTTTTCATTGTTGAGTATCCTTTGATTTCTTTTGCTTTTGCCATTTCACGAAGCTCTGCAACTGTCATTTTTGATAAATCTTTATCTTCTTTGGCTTTTTCTACAGTTTTCACTTCTTCTTTCTTTGGCTCTTCTTTTTTTACTTCAACAGATTCGTCTTTTGTATTCTTTTCTGCTTTTTTGAAATCTTTATTAAATGGTTTTTTGAACTTATCGTTTTTCTTATCAAATCTTCTTGGTTCTTTTTTCTTAACAGACTCTACTGCTCTTTGCATGATTTCGTTTCCATTTTCGTCTTTCTTATCTGAGCTTACATAGTCAACCATTTCACCACCATTTGCTTCTACGATGGCATTT
Organism: uncultured Bacilli bacterium; assembly: GCA_944331895.1. Taxonomy (GTDB): domain Bacteria; phylum Bacillota_I; class Bacilli_A; order RF39; family UBA660; genus Fimihabitans. Next base: position 69,726 of record CALVIX010000005.1, on the reverse strand, counting down.
GCAAGAACACCGATAATTAGTTTTACCGCACGGATTGCATCGTCATTTCCTGGAATAACATAATCAACCATATCAGGATCACAGTTTGTATCGACAATTCCAAATACTGGAATGTTTAACTTTCTTGCTTCTCTGATTGCAATTTCTTCTTTAGATGGATCTGTGATAATCATCGCATCTGGTAATTTGTACATATCGCGAATTCCGCAAAGTACTTTATTTAATTTGTCGTATTCTTTTTTAAGACCTACAACTTCTTTCTTTGGTAATACATCGAAAGTTCCATCTTGTTCCATTTTTTCGATTTCTTCTAAACGTTTTACTCTGTTACGAATCGTTTTAAAGTTCGTTAAGGTTCCCCCTAACCATCTTTCTGTTACATAGTAACTATTTGAACGAATTGCTTCTTCTCTTGTAGCTTCCTGTGCTTGTTTTCTCGTTCCTACAAATAAAACCTTTCCACCATTTGCTGCAATCGCATTCAAAGCTGCATATGCTTCTTCGATTTTCTTTGCAGTCTTTTGTAAATCGATAATATAAATATCATCTCTTGAAGTAAAGATGTACTCTTTCATCTTAGGGTTCCATCTTTTTGTTTGATGTCCAAAATGAACACCAGCTTCTAATAAATAACTCATTGACACTACTGCCATTATTCTCTTCCTCCTTTTGTTATTTTCCTCCGATATTTCAACTTTCAACACCACCAATTGGCACTCGGCATTGAAATCCATATCGTGTGTATTTGAAAAAGCCATAACTAATATACCATAAATTATATGCAGAAACAAGAAAAAACTACCATAATTTAAAAAAAGAACTGCTCTTACAGTCCTCGATTATCTAATTTTTTGATGTGTTTTTCTTTTCTTCTGATATTCTTTCATATCCAAATATAGTTGATACTGTGTCTTGGTTGGAATTTGTTGCTTTAAAGTTTCATAATGATCTCTCAAGTTTTCAAATTCACATAAAGACATGACACTATCTTCTACAGGATAAAGAATATAAGGAAATTCTCGTTCTACAGTATTGTCTGCAGCAACTTGATACAATTCAGAGGAAATCGATAATCCATTTTCCAAGGAACGATACAAACTATATTTTTGCGTTGCACTCATTTCAGGTGCTGAAAATTCTCCTATGCACGCAAGAATATCGTCTGGATATATTTCCTGCGGTGATTCCTCTTTCGTTATTAAATTTCTAAACAAATTCAATTTGTCTTTCAATTTCATTTTATCCCCCCTTCTTTTAGGAAGAGTAATAGCTACCCGTTCTCTTGCTATAATTTTCTTTGGTAATTAACAATCGTTTACTCTCTTCTGCGATCTCCTGTTCCGTCTTGGCTACTGGAGCACTCGCTTCTTTTTTGTTTTTGATAAATCCCATGTCGACCTTCTCTTCTATATCTCGTTGTTGATTTTTTACTTTTAACTCATGAACCACCGCTTGCGTAAGGCCATACTGAGACTCTAGTTGTCCTACGATTTTCATGTTTTCGTAAAAACGATCGATTCGGTTAAACGCTGTATTTTCAGGAACAATTACTCGATCACTATATACTTGTTGAAACTGCTCTAATTCTTCTTTTTGAAATGTAATTTCTTCTAGACAGTGAAGACATCTACATTTAATTCTTGGTGACTGTGTATGGAATGGTTGACTTATAACGAACTGTCCTAATTCATTATATGCTGCAATATATTGTAATGCGAAATGATTCCAACGATTAGAGCAAATTCCTTTTTTTAGTCTGTTTGTCTTTTTAGTGGATGTTGTCATTGTATACACAATATCACCTCCTCAATGAAATTACAATATTATACCATATTTTTTATATTTGTCAAGAAAACGAAAAAACACATGTTCGTGTTTTTACTTGGCGCTTAATCTATCTTTAATCGTTTTATTGACAAACCCCATATCTGCCTTGCCACGTACTTGAGGAGTAATCATTCCCATAAGTTTCCCCATGTCTTTCATGCTTGTTGGCTTTACCGTTTCAAATGCTTGATCGATTACCTTTAATACTTCTTCTTCGCTCATTTGTTCTGGCATATAACGCATTAAGATATCAATTTCACTTTGTGTTTGATTCTTTAAATCGTCACGTCCAGCTTTCTCAAATTCTACAATCGATTCTTTTCTCGTCTTAATTTGTTTTGAAATAATAGTGATAACCTCATCATCATTCAATTCTTTTTTCTTTGCAATTTCTTCCATTTGGATTGCACCTTTTACCATGCGGATGACAGATAACAACTCTTTATCTTTTTGCTTCATCGCTTCTTTTAAATCGTTCAATATTCTCTCTTTCATAACCATTTCCTTTCTAACATAAAAGAAGCCTTTGCTTGGCTCCTTAATTATTGCGCTCTCTACGATCTCTTCTACGACTGTTCTTGATTCCTTCTTTTTTTGCTTTTCTACGTCGTTCTCCAGGTTTACTATAGAACTCTCTATCTCTAATGTTTTTTAGGAGGCCATTTTTCACGGTTTTTTGTTTGAATGTTCTCAATGCTCCATCCACATTCCCGTTTTTCACAACTACTGTAGGCATGAATATTCCCTCCCTTCTTGACTAGTGATATTATAACACGGGTATTCTTAGATTTCAACAAAAAAAAGGACTTTGTGACAAAAAAAGAGAAAAAAGTGCATTCTAACGCATCTTTTCCTCTAATATTTTCTATTTTTGGTATGGACAGACATTATGATCCTGAATTCTGCGAATCGCACTCCCAAGGTTTCTACCTAATTCTAAGATAATATCGATCCCTTTCAAAAATGCGGTTACGATCGTTCCAGAGAGATTTACACCACCATAAATCTGTACTGCCTCTTTCTTTGTTAACTCACTCATTTGTGTGACACAGAAGTGGTCTTAAATAACCATCGATCACACCGATCACAAAAACAATTCCTGCCGTAACTGCAAGTGCCAATCCGACACCAGTACTCACTCCACCACCAATGATACTTCTTAGTTCTTCTTTTCTGATATGTTCCACTTCTTTCCTCCTTTCTACCATTTCATATATCTTTGCACCCAAGTTTTTTTCTCTGTTCGATAAACTGCGACGATACTTTTATAATTTTCTTTTAATTCCATGCTCCAATTACCTCCAATCAAGATTGCTTGGTATACTTCCCCGTCTTCTCCCGCGACGATTTCATTCGTATATATGAGATCTAGAACTTTATATTCTTGATTTTCGATCCAAAGACTGCCACTTTTAAAAAAAGCAATATCATCTATCCTAAGATATCCTTTCAACCAATATTCAGAATCTTTCAATACCATCATTCCTGCAAAAGAACGTGACATTTGATACGGAACAGAAAACGCGATAACAACCACAAAGATGACGATCATTCCCCACGACAAGATAAGTGTAAAAAGTCCTTTCGAGATAGAGAGATTCAATCTACGATTTCCTTCCTTTCTCGATACCAATCTTTTAATATCCTACCTTGTCTCATATATAGGAGTCTCGAAAACAAATCAAAATTTTGATATCGATGTGTAATATAAATAATTGTCTTTTCAGGATAATATCGCATGACATCCTGAAGAATTTTTCTCTCTAATGTGACCTCTACTTGATTGAGTCCTTCATCGATAATCAAAAATTCACATGGCAATAATAAAGCACGCGCTAATATGATTCGTTGACGCTGTCCTCCAGATAAGTTTTTCCCATTTTCTTCTACTAACATATAATATCCATTTTGAAATTTTTCGATAAAATTAAGCTGACATACGCGACATACTTTTAAGAACTCAGATTTAGATACTTCTCGTGCGAGTGTAATATTTTCATACAAATTCGTCGTAAATAAAGTTTCTTTCTGCGATATATAACAAATATGGCGCATGAAAGAATTCATTTCATACTGATCATAATCAACCGCATTGATAAAAATAAACTTCCCTCGACATCGATAAAACTTCATCAACAATCGAAACAAGGTACTTTTTCCGCTTCCAGATGGTCCAAATAACATGACATGTTCTTTTTCCTTTAAGACGATATCGATATTTTTTAATACCCACATATCTTCTTCATATGCATAACTTAAATTTCGAAATTCGATCGTCGAGATTCCCGTTAATACAATTTTTCCATCACTCTCGCTTTTCTTCCATAGAAATGCTAATTCGCAAACAGCAGTCTTTACTTGTATCCATTCTAAACAAAATCGATAAAGAGAATTCATGGGCGAGATGATATAATCAAATAACATATATGCAAATACAAAACTAGCGATTGCAAGTTCTTGCTTTAACATCATAACCCCTCCCCAAAAAATAAAGAGGAAACGAATAATTCCCAAAAGTGTTTCTTCTAAAACTTGTTCTTTGCGTTCTAATTGTTTCAAATGGTACATTTCCTTTTCAAAGCGATAATGATGTCTTTCGAAAAACGAGCTTAAAACGCGTTCTAGGTGTGAACCCTTTACCGTCTCATATTCACGCATGCTCTCGATCAACCAGTGAGATACGATTCCTTGCTCTCTTTTGACATACGGGATATATACTTGATAGTATCGCTTACACAACATAAACACAATCCCATAAGAAAATATCATACATAAACATAGAGTAAAAAGAACCATCGATATCGTACTTAAAATAAGAAGTGCACCAGCACAAAATAAAATATCTAACAAGATCGAACTTACAAAAGTAATCAAAATTTCCTTTAGTTGCATCAACTCTTGAAAATACGTCATAACTTCACCTGTAGATCGTCCATCAAATTTATCGTATGGAAGTGAAACTAATTTTTGAAAAATATCTTTCGTAAAAGATAGGTCGAGGGCGGTTCCCCACTTTAAAATTACATCAGAATAAAATAGTAATGAAAGATGATGTAATATGAAAAACATGAAAAATAAAACGGAGATGAGGTAAAATTCAGACTTTGTCCCAAAATGAGAAATAAAATCAACTGCCACTTTAAAATAATAGGAAATGATGAGAGATAGTATCATTTGAATCAATGCAAAAAAGAATAAAATGCAAAGTTCTTTACGATAACGACTTACAATTTGATAACACAACTCCAAAATGGATGCCTTTTTTTCATTTCTAAGTTGCAACATCGGTTCTAATACTAAAATAATATGGTTCCATTCCGTTTGAAAAGATCGAAATGAAATCCAAGATAATCTACTTGCAGGATCAGCAATCAAAATTTTTTTATGTTTATGGTCTATCTTATAAATCACTACATAATGATAGTAGACTTTTTCCTTAACGATATGAGCAATCACAGGGTATGCGAGTGGTTCCATCTGCAACGATGAAAAGTCCCCCTTTAACGCTCGTACGCGAAATCCTAATTGCTCAGCTCCTTGTAATAAACCATAGGCACTGGTTCCTTTTTTCGTCGTGTGCGTAAGTTGACGTAATTCTTCTTTGGGTACATAAGAATGATAATATGCCATGATCATCTGTAAACATGCAATTCCACAATCTTTTTCTTCACGTTGTTTTATAAATGGATATCGAATAGTTTCACCTCCACTTTTATTGTTCCACAAAAAAGAATGCAATTCCTTGCATTCTATACACGATAAATATATACCTTTTTAGAACCATATTTTCGCTCTTTCCAAAGAGGAAAGATAGAGCTTAACTCTTCATGTTCAAACTCGCATACGATAAGCGCATCTTTTTTTAAGAGATCTAATTTTTTAAGCATGGTAAACACCGTAGAAATCAAATTTGCTTGATAGGGTGGATCTAGAAATACAATATCAAACTTTACGTTTTCTCGCTGAAAAAATAGTAGCGCATCTTGATAAGATTTATGAATGATTTCCATATGATCAAGCGCATTACAAACCTCACCATTTTTACGAATTGTTCGAATCGCTTTCGGATTATAATCGACAAAATAACACTTCGAAGCACCTTCGCTTAATGCTTCTAATCCCAAATTACCACTTCCAGCAAATAAATCGAGACAAACTGAATCTTGCAGGTGATTTTGAATCATCGCAAACATACTTTCCTTCACTCGATCCATCGTCGGTCTCGTACCGTCGATATCAAATCCTTTTAAGACTTTTCCTTTGTACTTTCCACTGATAATCTTCATATGATCACATCCAGCATCATTATACACTATTGCATCGTAGACATCAATGTTTGAAGTACTTCCAATGTATCCAATATACGATTGACTTTATCAGATGGTCTTAATTTATAAGTATCTTTTACTTCCTCTACAAATGCATCAAAGTAAGCAGGATTTCGATTTAAATATTTATACCAATAAGAATGTTCTCTCAAATACCTTTGAAAGTATGGATTGTTTTTTATTTTAAATTGCTGTTCTAACGTCATTAGTCCTCAAAATGTTTATAGATTGGTCTTGGCTTATATTGTTCTTTTGGATTTGGTGTTTCCTTCTTCCCAAAATCTTGCAATACTCCTACGACACGCTGTAAACTACTGACTCCATTTTGTAATTCATCCAAATTGATTCCTTTTAAAAAATTCATAATTTCTCCGATACTAAAACCAGTCGTGGCTATTTTCTCTACATTTTCTCTGTTAGATTCCACTACAGGTTCTTTTAAATACTCTTTCCAAATTTCCTCCGATTCTCCATATAAATCATATAATTCATAAAACTTTTGCCAGTTCATATCTCCATTTTTAACATGTCCAATCAATCGTGGATGATCCTTTACAAACGATTTAAATTCTTCCTTACTCGCCATCTAAATCACCTAATCTAATATATGTATCATCTCATAGAATTTGACAAAAAAATATGAGTTTCCTCATATTATTTTTTCTTAACTGGTGCTTGCTCCTGATAAGAAAGTTCGTCGCATAACCCTAACTGACCTTGTAAAGTTAAATATAGCTCATAATCTATCAACGGTAATAATTCGGATAAAGTATTCTTTACATTTTGTCTTTCTAAACCAAAATGTTGAGAAAGTGTGGGTAAATCACATTTGGTTTCTAATGCATAATTTGCCCAAGATAAAATTTGGTGTTCAATTCCCTTTTGATGTTGTTCTACTTTATCCTGAATATGAGGCCTTAGATTCATATCGCTTTTCTTTGCAAGTTCTAAATCTTCCTGTGAAAGTTCAACCTTCCCTACGTAATCCCTATAGATACGAATCACAGAAGTCTCGGCTAACTCTAATTCTTTTCCAATGACCCGAAAACTCTTTTTTTCAACGTCTCGTTTTACGATAATCAATCGAGCAAATGCTTCCCTCGTCATGGATTGATTGGTTAAGACGTTGTTTCGATTTCCATCGATGAAAGGTCTCACTTCTTTAAATAATTCTGGATTGCTCTGTTTTAAAGGAAGATCTAACTCTCTTTTTAACGTCGACAAGCTAAAACCAACGCGATATTGTTGAAACATATTCATGAGATCTTTGTCTTCTTTAAAGTGTTGATATGCTTCTTTTATCGTACAATGATGCTCTACAATATATCTTGCAACCATCTCTCTTCTTTCTTTGATTAAAACTTCTCTTTGTTCACTATAACTCATACGATCACTCCTCGTCCATAGATAATACTGATAAGAATGCTTCTTGAGGAATTTCTACACTTCCTACCATCTTCATTCGCTTCTTACCTTCTTTTTGTTTTTCTAGTAGTTTTCTCTTTCTTGTAATATCTCCACCATAACACTTAGCTAGTACGTTCTTTCTCATTGCCTTAATATCGGCACGTGCTATTGCCTTCGTTCCAATCACTGCCTGGATTGGCACTTCAAACTGTTGTCTTGGAATCAACTTGCGTAAATTTTCAACAATCGCTTTTCCTCGGTGATAAGCAAAATCTTTGTGTACGATAAGAGATAAAGCATCTACCATTTCTCCATTGATTAAAATATCCATCTTTACGAGATTACTACTCTTATATCCAATCAACTCATAATCGAATGATGCATATCCTTTCGTAGATGATTTTAACTTATCAAAAAAATCATAAACAATTTCAGAAAGTGGAATTTCGTAGTGGATATTCACTCTCGTTTGATCGATATATTCCATCGATACATAGTTTCCTCTTTTATTCTGACAAAGTTCCATTACAGGTCCGATATATTGACTTGGAACAAAAATGTTCGTACGAATATATGGCTCTTTGATATCGGCAATCCGCTGGCGCTCTGGCAATTTTGCAGGACTATCTACCATGACAACACTTCCATCTGTCTTTGTCACTTCGTAAATAACAGAAGGACTTGTTGCAATCAAATGAATTCCAAACTCTCGTTCGATTCTCTCTTCGATGATCTCCATGTGTAAAAGCCCTAAAAATCCACATCGAAATCCAAAGCCTAACGCTTTACTCGTCTCCGGTTCAAACGATAAAGATGCATCGTTTAACTTTAATTTATCTAAAGCTTCTCTCAGTTCTGGATACTGGCTAGATTCGATTGGATAAAGCCCACAAAACACCATCGGTTTCATAGGTTGATATCCGGGAAGTGCCTCTTTTGCCTTACGATCCGCAAGGGTAATTGTATCTCCTACTTTGACATCTTGAATGCTTTTCATACTTGCGCAGATATATCCAACTTCTCCAGCAACTAAATCATCTTTTTTCTTTTCGTGTGGGGTATGAACCCCTAATTCTACCACTTCGTAAGTCGCTCCCGTCGTCATCATCTCTATCGTATCACCAACGGAAACTTTTCCATTGACGATACGAACAAAGATTACAATCCCACGATATGGATCGTAGATACTATCGAAGATTAAACCTTGAAGAGGTTCCGTAACACTTCCTTTCGGGGGTTGTACCCTTTGGATTACTGCTTCTACTAACTCTTGAATCCCTGTTCCATTCTTTGCACTACATAAGATAATTTCATCTTTTGAAAACCCTAAAGTATCTACTAGCTCTTGCGTCACCTTCTCGACATCCGCATTCGGTAAATCTATCTTGTTGATCACAGGAATAATCGTAAGATCATTTTCTAAAGCAAGATATAGATTCGCAAGCGTCTGTGCTTCGATTCCCTGTGCTGCATCGACGACTAAGATAGCCCCCTCACAAGCAGCTAAACTACGACTCACTTCATAGCTAAAATCGACATGTCCCGGTGTATCGATCAAGTGCAAAACATAGTCCTCATTTTGATACTGATAGTGCAACTGTACCGCATTTAACTTAATCGTAATTCCCCGCTCACGTTCTAGATCCATACTATCTAAAAGCTGTGCCTGTCTTTCTCTTTCCGTAATTGCCCCCGTAAGTTCCAAAATACGGTCTGCAATCGTACTCTTTCCGTGATCGATATGTGCGATAATTGAAAAATTTCTAATATTTTGTTGTTTCATCACAATCACCTTGTATTATTATAACAAAATCATTCTGCTTTTGCTAGAACAAAAATAGATATGCAAACATGCATACCTATTCTTCTACCATCTGATTAAGCGCTCCGAAAATACCTTCGATTCCACTTTTTACGATATTTCCAACTCCACTCGATAATTGATATCCTAAATCCGACATCCGGTTACTATAATCTTTATTTGAATTTTCAAGATATTTTTTCATATCGATATTCTTACCCTCTGCTACATCTTTTTCAAATTGTTTGATCTGTTCACTCGTAAACGCCATAGTCTTATGTTGTTCATATTCGTAATACCCAGTTGCTTGAGATAGATAAAGAGTCAAAAATGCTACGAGAGATATCGTAAAACAAAACTTGAATATCTTATGATAAATCTTAACTTTATCTTCAAATTTCATGTGCTTCACCCAAATATTCCGTAATGATCGTCGCTAATATATCCGTCGTATTTGCAACTTCATCGATCGTATTTTCATAGCCGCCACATTCGATTAAAAGCATATTAGAACTTACATCTTGATTGTAAATTCCATTCACTCCAGCTCCTTCTTTTTGCATGACACCTCTTGATAAACCCGGATATTTCGCATTGATCTTTTGATGAAAAACATTTGCAAGTTCCAAATTTTTCTCATATCCATCATAGGCTGTTCCAACGACAAAAAGTACTTTCGCATAATTTTTCGTACCATCAGACCAAGTAGAAGCTGTCTTTTTGATTGCATCCCTGTGTAAATCGATCATAAGATCCATATTGGGATATGCTTTTAACGTCTCTGTTAAAAACTGTCTACTCACTTTATATTGATCTTTTCCAACCCATGAATTTGCTTGCATATATTCTTTAAAGTTCGCTTCTTCTACAATTGTAGAAATACCTTGACGATTCAACTTTTCTCTCAACAGATATGATGTCATCATCACATTCGGAGTAATATTATAAACTTCTAAATTTTCCATGCTATAGTTTTCCAATTGATGTGTATTGTAGATATAAACCCGTGGTGTCGTTGCGACCTGTGTTGGATTTGGATCGCTTACATACTTCGTCTCAGGCATCACTCCTAAATCTCCATCTGCCGAAGTCTTAGCTACTTGTTCTATCTTCTTCTCTTCGTAGAAAAATCCCTTTTCGATAATCGTCAACGGCTTTGTGATATCGACTTGTGTTAAAAAATTAGTAACTTTGGTAAATAGAGATTCACTATTTTTTTCATATAACAAATGATGATTAGAATCACGTAACATCGCCTTTAAAAAAGCTTCATTATTGTGTGCTATTTTTAAAGATAAAACACAACCAAACATAAATTGATATACAAAATAAATAAGAACTACATAAAAGAGATATTTAAGCTTCCATTTCTTTCTACGTTTATGAGCTACAAACCTTTTTCGCATACAACACCTCCCCTATCATTCTATGATAGATGATACAGGTTTATGTTGTTCCATTCTGTCGAAATCAATATGAAAAGATTGCTTATTCTGTCACTTTTTGATGTAATGCTCTATCGATCGATGTTCGAATTACTTCAGTAAGTCCTGACATGATAAAGTCCACTTCTTTTGGCGTAACAATCAAATTATATCCAATCGGTGTCAACACCTCAAATATCAATTGTTTCATCTCAGATGAAGTTAAAGTTCCTAGCATCCCAAAAAGATCCTCTTTTTCCTTTTCACTCATTTCCCCTACTTCTTTCGAAGGATCTATATAAGTAAGTGGTGTTAATAAATGAGTAGGATCAGAATAATGTCTCTTCATATAAGAAAAGTGTTTCTGCATATAATGAATTGTATCACTTACGATCGTAACTGCATCGACAACCGTGGGAACTCCGATCGCAATTACAGGAATTCCCAACGTTTCTTTACTAATTTCTTTCCTATGATTTCCTACTCCGCTCCCTGGATGGATTCCCGTATCGGTCATCTGAATCGTTCGATTCAACCTATTCACACTCTGACTCGCAAGCGCATCTACAACGATCATAAAATCTGGATGTATCTCCCCTACGAGTCCACGAATTAAATCCATCGTCTCAATTCCCGTCTGACCCATCACGCCAGGCGTAAAAGTCGCAACCGGCCGAAATCCTTCTTCTACTTCCCCATATTCAAATAGATGATTTGTAACGAGTACGCGTCTTGCGACCATAGGTCCAAGTGCATCTGGAGTCGAAGCATCGTTGCCGAGTCCAATGACAACACAACTTTGATTTTGTTCCATATGAATATCGGCAATTAACTTTTTCAACTGTTCAACGACAATTGATTCTACTTTTTTTCGATTATCATGATCCGTAATATCCTCAAACTCTACCGTGATATATCTTCCATCTTTCTTTCCTATCTCTTTACCCCCATCATCGCGAATAATGACATCCGTCACAGTAACCCCATCAATTTCTTCTATCTTACTCTCAACTTTTTCTTTGTCTTTTTCCTTTACTTGTCCAATTGCTTCCACCGCTAAGTCAGTGCGAATTTGGTATTTTCCTAAATCTATCTCATGACTCATTTTCTCACCTCTTTCATATTTTTACCAAAAAACACTGTTTTTATTGCTTTTTTATAAGAAATTTGTTAAAATGTTTATATTGAGTGACTTGGAGGTGAAACGATGCCAAACATGAAAAATGCCAAAAAAATGGTAAAAGTAAACAAAAAAAGAACTGTAGAAAATAATAATTATGAAGCAACAATGAAAACTGCTATGAAAAAAGTAGAAAAAGCAGTTGCTGCAAACGATAAAGAACAAGCCGCAGCAAACTTAAAAACAGCGATCAAGACAATCGATAAAGCTGCTGCTAAAGGAGTAGTATCTAAAAACTATGTTGCACGTAATAAATCTCGCCTTACAAATAAGGTAAATGAAATGAAGTAATTTTACTTCTTTTTTTTATTCTTTCTATGATATAATGATACTAGGTGATGCTATGAAAAAAATACTCACATCGATTACGGTAATTGTCATTGTTTTAGCAATTTTATTTACCAATCAAGATTTTACGACATTCATATTAAAAAATACGATTTATAAACAAGAAATGGCAATACAAACCCCAAATCAATATGAGGTCAAAACAGAATTTCAATATGTAAGAGAAGTTCCACAAAAAGAACCGCAAAACAAAGAAGAACTATTTAATCTATTTTATACTATTTTAAACGGGGGATTTGAAGAATACACTTTCTTCTGTCCTAGTACTTATAAAACGTGTATCGAAGATACAAAACAGATTACAGAAAATCAACTGGAGTTATCTAATTTAAACAATTTTGTTCATCCGTACAATAGCTATAACAAAATAGCAGTCAATATGAATTCATTTGGTAGAGTCAACATTCAAATCGATAAAGTATATTCGAAAGAACAACGGGAAAAAGTGGACCAAGAAATCGATCGTATCATAAGCGAAATCATCACGGATCAAATGACGCCAAGGGAAAAAATTCTAGCCTTTCACGACTATATTATCAACACGACAGTATATGATAAAAATGCTGCTGCATCTATAAAAAACGGGTTACAAACAGATAAAAGTAGTTTATCACACTTCGCTTACGGTACCTTATTCCAACATTTAAGTTTGTGTGGTGGTTATAGTGATACAATGGCAATCTTTCTAACTAAAATGGGAATTCCTAATATGAAAATTGCAAACGATGAACATGTTTGGAACTTAGTTTACTTAGATGATAATTGGCTTCATCTAGATCTTACATGGGACGATCCCGTAGTCGATACTGGACAAAATTTACTCCTACATAATTTCTTTTTAATCACAACCAAAGATTTACAACAAAAAGATAATGTATACCACAACTTTGATCCGGAAATATATGTAGAAGCAACTTATAATTAAAAAAGCAACGATCGTTGCTTTTTATTGTGTCTTAATATAACGTTTTACTTCCTCGACTGTTTGATCGAAATGATCCAGGTCAACATCGAACCACTGTACCTTCATCTGATTACGGAACCATGTATATTGACGTTTCGCATAGTGACGACTTCTCTGTTTCATCAAAGCAATACATTCCTCTAATGACTGGGTTCCATCAAAATATGAAAACAGTTCTTTATATCCGATTGGCGTCATGACTGCCTTAGATCTTATTTTAGTATCGTATATCTTCCTTGCTTCATCTAAAAGTCCATGAGCAATCATCTCGTCTACCCTTTCGTTAATTCTATCGTATAGACGTGCTCGATTCATTGTAAGTCCGATCATAATGTGAGGGATTAAGATCCTTTCAGTCTTTTCTTTTAAGGATATCGGTTCTTTATGCACTTCGTAATACTGTAGTGCACGTATCATTCTCTTACGATTGTTTGGATGAATGTCTGTTTTGGAGTCTACTTCTAATAATTTTTGGTAAAGTGTCTCATTATCAAATTGCTCATAATCGATCGCATCTTTTACTTCCTCTGAAAACTGATAATCATAGAGAGCTGCTTTGATATAAAGCCCTGTTCCCCCTACCATAATCGGAGTCTTTCCTCTCGATAAAATATCATCGATGACCTTTCTCGCATCCTGTTGATAGTGATATACCGTATAGTCCTCATCAATATTTTTAATATCTAACAAATGATGTAAAACTCCATCTTTTTCCTCTTCGGTTACCTTTGCTGTTGCAATATCTAAACCACGATATACTTGCGTACTATCTGCATTGATGACTTCCCCATCAAACCTTTTTGCAAGTTCGATACTCATCTTTGTCTTACCAACACTGGTTGGCCCTACAATTACAATTACTTTTTCCATATTCCACCTAAAACATCTTCTCTTGATAATCTATTTTTAAATGTTCGTACGCCTTTTTAGTGACAACTCTTCCTCTTGGAGTTCGTTTCATATATCCCATCTGTAATAAGTAAGGCTCATATACGTCTTCGATCGTCGTTGCCTCTTCTCCAATCGACGATGCAAGCGCCTCGATTCCTACAGGTCCTCCATTAAATTTCTCGATCATAGATTTTAATAAATGATAGTCCGTATCGTCTAATCCACCTTCGTCTACTTTTAACTTATCTAATGCATAACGTGTAATATCGATATCGATTCTTCCATTCCCTTTTACAAGTGCATAATCTCTTACTCTTTTTAATAGACGATTGGCAATACGTGGTGTCCCCCTACTGCGTTTTGCAAGTTCTACCGCTGCTGCTTCGTCAATTTCGCACTTTAATACGCGTGAGCTACGACTGACGATTTTAGTAAGCTCTTCTACAGTGTAATAGTTTAACTTATTTACGATTCCAAAACGATCGCGAAGCGGTCCAGTCAAATCTCCCGCTCTCGTCGTTGCCCCTACCAAAGTAAATGGTGGTAAATCAATTTTAATATTGCGACTGCTAGAGTCACTTCCAACGATAATATCGAGTGTAAAATCTTCCATCGCTGGATACAAAATTTCTTCAATATACCGTGGCATACGATGAATCTCATCGATAAAAAGTACATCTCCTGCTTCGAGCGTCGATAAGATTGCCGCTAGATCCCCACTCTTTTCGATCGACGGCCCACTTGCCGTTTTTAAATTACTACCTAGTTCATTCGCTATGATGTAAGCGAGCGTCGTCTTTCCTAATCCTGGTGGTCCATATAATAAAACATGATCTAATGGTTCGTGTCGCATCTTAGCAGCTTCGATAAAAATCTCTAAGTTTTCCTTGACCTCTGACTGTCCGATATATTCATCGATACTGTCAGGGCGAATCGTCGCTTCAAACTGATCCTCTTCTAATTCGTGATTCGTTATAATTCTCTCGTCCACAATATCACTCCTATTCCTATTTTAACATGAGTTTCAATGCATCTTTAATCTGATCTTCAATCGACTTCGTCGCATCGATCTTAGGCAATATTTTCGTGATATCTGCCTGTTTATATCCTAACCCTTTTAATACTTCGATCAATTCTTGATTACTAGCTGAAGTAACACTCGTATTTTCTGCTGATATTAGTTTTCCTTTTAAGTCTAAGATAATTTGTCGTGCTACCTTATCCCCTATCTTTGGAAACTTCTTCAAGTAAAGTACATTCTCTCTTTCGATCGCATCGATAATTCCATCTTTCGATCCAGTTGCAAACATCGGAAGCGCCATCTTGCAGCCCAATCCCTTTACATCGATCAATCTTAAAAATAATTCCTTATCTTCCAACGTTTGAAATCCATAGAGTGTATTTTCATCCTCTCTAATATGTTGATATACATATACGGTATACATTTCTCCAATATGAAAACTGTATGGATTTGCAGTATAAATTAAATAGCCAATTCCTTGATTATCTACGACAATATAATTATTTCCAATTTCTGTTACATTTCCTTTTATATATGCGTACATATTATCACCATATTCATTATATCACAAACATGCGTTCGATGTATACCTTTCACATAATAAAAAGTGTCTATCAAGACACTTCTTACTTTACAATTACCGTTCTCATGATCGTCGTCGATGTATTATCGTTACTTACTTTATATGTAATTGTATACGTCCCTGCTTGTAATGTATTGATTGCAGATACAGGACTTCCATTTTTAGCATACGTGATCTCTGGAGTCTTTGTCGTATTCTTTTTGTCTACTCCGGGATCTACATATGTATCTCCTAACTCAACATATTGAACGACATCACCTCGTAAAGTTAATCGCGGTTGGTCATCTCCATTATAACTCGTACTTGTTCCAGTATCAGAATTTACATGGAATCTTAACTTCTTCCCTTTTCTCGTTACCGTAATCGTCATATCATCAGGGAAATTTTTCTTCGTCGTAGGATCGAGAAATTTATAATCGAGGTATCCTTCTCCTTTTAATTGACCTAAGGTGATCGTTGCTGTATCACCTTCGTAAAATTCTAAAGCATACAAATGATCTGTTCCCCAAGTTTGAGCTGCCGTTTCGATAATCTTAATTTGATCCTCATACGAATTTCCTTTAAATGTATCGATCGCATCGAGAACTGTTGGTACTAATAGTAAACTAACTGCAGCTAGTATGATAATTACTACTAAAAGTTCGATCAGTGTAAAACCATTTTTCTTCTCTTTCATAACAATCTCCTATTTCTTCTTCAAAAATGTACGGAATACATAGTATAGAAAAGCACCCATCGCAATAATATATCCCCAAGTCAAAATATCCTGAAAAACTCCAGTAGAATATTTTTGAAAAATGCCTAACAATGATTCTGGTACATACTTGTTAAAAAACTGAGTGATTTCTGGAATATCTAATTGATACTTCATCAAAGCAATCAATCGAAAGAAAATATCTAAAATTCCAAAAAAGTAAATAAAACTACTGAATTTCTTATAAATAAATGCAACTAATAAAAGTAATATTACAACGATAATTAAATCCATAACTCACACCTCTTGTTTATTCTCACTACCATTATTATATCAATATTCCTATTCTTTGACAAGAAAAAGCAAGAAAAAGCGGTAAGCAAGCTTTCTTACCACTTTTATTTTGACATCTTTGCGATTTCTAATTTATTTTCACGATGTACTAAAGTAAGCGTTGCAGTTGTTTGATATTCCATATCTTCTTCATAAGAAATCTTCGCTTCTACGACATATGCTTCTTCATCTACTTGATCTAAATACTCAAAACTAGACTGTTCTACATTGACAATGTCTACTGCACTTACTTTTGGTAGTTCCTGTTTACGATCGTCATATGTATCGTTTTCTAGATATTGATACACATGATCTTTCGCATACTTTTGAAAATCTCCTTGGAAATCAGTATATACAAACTGTATCCCACCTACGTCGTTCTTAGAAATTTTATTTTCTAAGTTGAAGAAATCAGTTAAGAATAATTGCGTGATGAGAGAAGCATATTTTTCTTCATCGACTTCATCTGCATTCAACGTCTTCTTCAAATCTTCAAATAATGATTTATAATACTTTGTTTCATTTTCATCTAGTGTATATCCATACTTTTCGATATTGTCGACAACTTTTACTTCCGTCTCTTTCTTTCCACCTAGAAAAGTTTTTACTGCGAAGAATACGCCAACACAAAGTGCGACAATGACAATCATTAAAATAATGAATCTCGTAATTTTCTTTTTACTTAATTTTCTCTTCTTTTTCATACATTCCCCTTAATTTTGTTGATATTGTTCTAACAATTTCTCTGTTTCATTCGTCTTCTTAATCAAATCGTATACGATAATAGAATCTGAAACAGATAATAATTTTTCTGTATATTCATTATATTTTTGAATATATTCGACGCTTACTGGTTCATTCGTTAAAGGTTTTCCTTCTTCTTTTTGACTATTGTAATACATCTTATTCGTGAGCCAATTGCCATCTGGGAAAACAACAATATTCTCATCTACACTGAAAATATCATGTCCTAATTGATATGGACTATAGAAACCAAACATATTTCCAAGTGTTGGAAGCACATCGTACATTCCCATCACTTCAGTTACCTCTTTTTCGAATTTTTTATCTTTTGACCAGATAATGAGTGGTACTTTACGATTTAATTCATATTGATAGAAATCTACTTCTTTATATGTTGGATCTTCTTTTGATTTTATTGAATCTGTTGCAGGATCGTAGTTATAGAATCTATCATACTCACTCTTCTTTAATTTAGAATCGTGATCTCCATAAATAACGACAACTGTATTATCCAAAATGCCAGCTTTATCTAAGTCATCCATAAACTGTCCGATAGCCGCGTCCGCATAATGTGCTGATTTGAAGTAATTTCCTAAGATCGTTCCTTCCATATATGGTGCGAATGCCTCTTCTGTTGCACCAGTTTCTTCATTTACTTTCTGATATTTCATCGTAACATCCAAAGTTGTATCCAAGTGTTCCACGTCATCAAACGGTGTATGATTAGAAAGCATAATCATCGTACCATAGAAGTTTTGATGTTTCTCCTCTATCTTCTTAATCTTTGGCACTGCCTGTCTAAAGAACGATTTATCAGAAAGACCTAATCCAATTGTTTCATCGATCTTAAAATCTTCTTTATAATTGTAGAATTTATCGTATCCAAATGTCTTTGTATGCACGACAGAACGGTTCCACATACTTCCTTTATTACCATGCATACTAAATGTATAATATCCCTGTTCTTTTAATATTTTTGGAATCGTCACGAATTCGCGATCCCAATAACTTACGAATACTGTTCCGTTTGTAGCTGGCATGAGAGATGTATTTAATGTAAATTCGCTATCGCTACTTGTTCCCACACTTTCCTGTGCGTAGAAATTAGAAAAATACAACCCTTCACTCGCTAACCGTTTTAAATTAGGTGCTACCTGTACACCATTAAATTCCGTATCGAGTAAGTATGACATCATGCTCTCTGCATGGATCATCAAGAGATTCTTTCCTTTAAAAATATCGGTATATTCGTTCGTCTTTTTCGTATTATCTCTATTTTCATAATACTCTCTAAATTCTCTCGCTTTTTCGTCGTATCCGAATAAAGGACTAATCTGTGGTTTTAAACTTGCGATAACATCGTTTACTTGGTATGTAAAAATACCAAACTTCATAACGACAAATTCACGATTCCACTGTTTTCCTAAACGACTAATATCAACGCTAGTTAAAGTAGAAATGAAAAATCCAATCAGTACGAGTCCAAATACCAGCGTATTGAGGGCTCTAATTTTTCCGACTTCCACTTTTGCAACCATGTCATAATATTGCTTTTTCTTTAAGGAACTATTGACTAAAATCATGGCTAGAATTTGCCAGAGATAACAGAAATCTTTTAATTCCATGACATTTTTTACAACCGCATCCCCTACATCGACAACTTGCAATGACGTTGCAAGTAATGAAAGTGATGCAAAAGATAAATAATTTGTATAATACATAGAATTGATAATACAAAGTGCTGTAAAAAAGATCGACCAAGCAAAATAATACTTAAATTGATTTTTCGGTTTAATAAAATATCCGAATGCTCCCACGATCACAACGACGGCAAGATCGGCGATCACTGGCTTGATATCGAAGTAGTTTTTTACAGTTAAAAATCTAAGTAAACTCGCATTTAAAAGAGATGTAATAACAAAAGTAAAAAACAATACGTTCGTCTTCATATATGACTTTGAATTGATCTTCGCCTTTCCAAATAAAACACGAAGCTGATTCACCACTTTTTTCATTTCTTTTTCACCTCAATATTAACCTTTATCCAGTATAGCACTTTTCTTATGATTTATCAATTACAAAAATGTCACATATGTAGTGCTCTTTTTTCAAAACAAAAAATAAGACTGTACATCAGTTCTTATTTTTCACTTGCTTGTAAAAGTTCCTCGATTGCCTGAGTATAATTATCACTTTTTGTAATATAACTTCCCGCAACGAGAATATCTGCATTTCTACAATAAAAAGCAGTTACTTCGTTAATTCCACCATCGACTTCGATCAAGTACGTATACTGATTTTGCTTTCGAATATCTTCTAAACGATGAATGCGGTCGATACTATTTTGAATAAATTCTTGTCCACCAGCTCCTGCTTCGACACTCATCACTAAAACAAGATCTACTTTCCCTAAATAAGGGATAATATTTTCTAATGACGTATTGGGATTTAAAGTAATTCCTACTTTACATCCCAAATGATGAATAAAGCGAATGATCTCTTCAGGGCGACGAGTTGCTTCAATGTGAAATGTGATAAATTCAGGGTGTAACTCTGAAAACTCTCTTGCGTATTTCTCGATATCTTCGACCATCAAATGAACATCCAATGGTGTATCAATATCTTTTAAAAGCACTTTCATCTCATCTTTAGACCATGTTTTACGTGGTACAAAGATGCCATCCATTATATCGAGATGTAAATAATCCGGTTTCGCATTTGCTAGTACACGAAGCCTGTCTTCTAAACGATCTTCTATCGATAAAAAGGAAGCAGATACTTTCATACATCACCAACTTTCTTTTTCCATTTCTTTTTCTCTTAAAAATTTAATGTAATTGTCATAACGACTTTTTAAAATAACTCCATCTTTCACAAGCTCTTTGATCTTACAATGATCATCTTTATCGTGCATACAATCTTTATACCTACATTCAGATTGATATTTTTGAAATTCGATAAAATAGTCCTTCAATTCTTGTTTCTTCATACCGCGAAAAGATATCGAAGAAAATCCTGGAGTATCCGCAACCAGTCCATTTCCAATTGGTAAAAGTTCAACATGTCTCGTCGTATGCCTTCCTCTTCCTAATGCGAGAGAAATTTCACCCGTTGCCAAATGTAATTTTGTATCTAATCGATTGAGCAATGTTGATTTTCCAGCACCACTTTGCCCTGTAAAAGCAGTTACCTTCCCATCGAATAACGTTATGATCTCATCTAACTCTGTATTAAAGTAAACCTCATATCCAATTTTCTCATAATATTGTAATATTGGTCTCACTTGCTCACACTCTTCTCTCGTCAGTAAATCGAGTTTCGTAAAACATATAATAGGTTTCATCCGATGGTAAGAAACAGTTAAAAGTAACTTGTCGAGTAAATTCGTCTGTAACTCTGGTTCTTTCACACTCGTAACGATGACAACTTGATCGACATTGCTAACAGGAGGTCTCACAAGTTCATTTTTTCGTGGACATACTTCTAAAATATAATGTTGCCCTTGATCAAATTTAACGATATCTCCAACAAGAGGAGAAAGCTTCATCTTACGAAACTTTCCCCTCGATTTACACACATATTCTTTTCCATCTTTCAATACAGTATAATCATTGCTGACAAGTTTAATAATTCTACCTTGTTCCATCTTACACTCCTGGAGTAGTAGTGTTTGAATCTGGTGAGGATGGAGTTGGCGTTGGACTTGGTGTAGGTGTCGGTGTTGGCGTTGGTTTTGCCTTGGTAACGACAACTTTCAATGCGGTATTCGCAACAACCTTACTTCCTGCAACACGAGATTGAGAAATAATCGTTCCCTCTATATAATCATTCGTCTCTTTATATTCGATATTTAAAACGATATTGTGCTCGTTACAGAAATTTTGAACATTACTCAAATTCCAATGATCGTTGACAAAATCAGGATACTGCGTATAAATATCAGGGATGACTAACGTCACTGTATCTCCCTTCGATAACTTCGTTCCAACTTCAAGTTGTGCCCCAGAAGCTGTCTTCTGTTCTAAAATAATATTTTCTTGAGCACCTTCTTCATTTGATACTTCTTTCGTTTCTGTTAAAACATTGATTCCTTTTGCTTCTAATTGAGCTTTTACCTCATAGTAGTTTTTTCCAACATAATTTTCTACTTTGAATGTTTTCTTACCCTTAGATAAAATGAGTGTAACTTTCGTTCCTTTTTTGACACTTCTATTTTTAGAAGGTTCCGTTTTAATTACTTTATCCTCTTCAACGTCATCACTATATTCACTCTTCGTCTTGGTTGCAACTTCTAATCCGGCAGATTCCAGTGCATGCTCTGCTTGTGCTTCTGTCATCTCTGTCACATCTGGAACTTCTACTTCTTTGCTATTTGTAAGTTTCGGAATGATGAAGAAGAATGCGATCAAGAGAACTGCAAGTGCCGCACAAATTGCTCCAGTAATGATAAGAGCACGATTTGTATTTTTGTCTTTCTTTTCTTCCTCTTCTAACTCATCCAGCGCTTTGCTATGATCGAGACGACTTAAATTCGGAAGACGTTTCGTTCCCTCGTCTACTTCTTGCTCTGCATATTGATAAGTACTGCGCGCTTCGTGTAATCTTTCCTTAGAAAGACATGTTTTCAAATCCTCATGCATCTCTCGTACATTCTCATAACGATTTTTAGGATTTTTCGCACACGCTTTCAAAATGATATTTTCGACGCTCTGTGGAATTTCTGGATTGATTTTACACACACTTGGAATTGGTTCTTTCATCTGTTTGATTGCAATTTCAACTGCGTTATCTCCCTTGAATGGTACTTTTCCAGTCAAAAGTTCAAACATCAAAACACCAAGCGAATAAATATCACTCTTAATCGTCGAACCACTACCATTTGCTTGTTCTGGTGGTAAATAATGAACAGATCCCATCACAGAATTGGTCTGTGTCAATTCATTACTATTTAAAGCCATCGCAATTCCAAAGTCCGTAATCTTTACCATTCCATCATCTAAAATCAAGACATTTTGTGGCTTAATATCGCGGTGGATAATATAACTATCATGTGCATGCGCAATCGCACTCGTCAGTTGTAACATAATGTCGATCACTTCTGGCAACGTTAAAGCTCCACGTTTTTTAATCAAACTCTTGAGCGTACGTCCATCGACATACTCCATAACGATAAAGTATTTTCCATCGTCCTCTCCAACATCGTACACCTCGACGATATTCGGATGACTCAAACTACTAGCACTGATCGCTTCTCTTTGAAATTTTCGAACAAATTTATCATCATCTGCAAGATCTCCACGCAAAATCTTAACAGCTACATTTCTATCTAAAATCGTATCGTAGGCAAGATATACATTGGCCATCCCACCTTCTCCAATACTGCGAATAATCTGATAACGGTCGTTTATCTTTTGCCCTTTCACAATCACACTACGCCACCTCTTTCTTCAAATATGCAATAGAAATGTTGTCATTTCCACCCCTATTATTACTCTTGTAAATTAACTTTTGTACCATCTTTTCAATTTCTAAATCTTCGTTTAGTACTTTTTCGATCTGATCGTGATCTAACATATTCGTAAGTCCGTCACTACATAATAAAATTCCATCCACATCTGTCTCGACATCGATGATGTCCATCTCTACCTTGGTATTTGCTCCAAGTGCTTTCATTAAAACATTTTTACGAGGATGATGTTCTGCTTCCTCCTCGGTAAGTTCTCCACTTTTCACAAGTAGATTCACAAGCGTATGATCCGTCGTAATCTGATGCAACTTACCATCTTTCAAAACGTATCCTCTACTATCTCCTAAATTTCCAAACAGAAGGAATTCATCTGTTAAAATCGCCGTTACGATCGTCGTTCCCATTCCTTCGCTCTCAGGATGTTCTGCCGTATATTTATAAATTTCGACATTAGCTTCACTCACTGCATCTTTCAGCCAACGAACCGCATCTTCCTTCGTTCCGATCTTTCCCATTTCTTTGAAATGCGTTCCAATATTTCCGATTACAATACTAGATGCGATCTCTCCGGCACGGTGTCCACCCATGCCATCTGCAACAGCAAGCAAATATTCTCCACTTTGATTTTTTACAATCGTCACACTATCTTCATTGTGATCTCTTACTTTTCCTGGATCCGTCTGATAATAAAATTCCATTAGGCACCCTCCTCATAATTTGATCTTAATTGGCCACAAGCCGCACTCACTTTCGTTCCGAATTCTTTTCGAATCGTCACTTGAATGTGATGTTTCTTTAAAATATCGTAAAATTTCATAATTTGATTCTTTTCACTCTTTTTATAAATGATATGACTTGTCTCATTATAAGGTATGAGATTGACATAACAATTCATTCCTTTTAATAAAGAGCATAGTTCTAAAGCACATTTTTCGGTATCATTTACATCGCGTAATAAAATATATTCAAATGTAACACGACGATTCGTAACCGAAATGTATTCACGAACCGTCATAATCAGTTCCTCTAAAGGATATGCGCGATTGATCGGCATGATTTTACTACGCAACGTATCATTTGGTGCATGAAGAGAGATTGCCAAGTTCACCTGTTTTCCATGATGCATAAACTCTTTAATCTTAGGGATAATTCCGCAAGTGGAAATCGTAATATGTCGCGATCCCAAACCGATTCCATATGGACTATTGATAATATCGACAAATTTCATCACATTATCGTAATTATCAAATGGTTCTCCAATCCCCATTAACACGAGATGCGTAATCGTAAGATCCAAATCTTTTTCGATCATCATGATTTGCAATACCATCTCAGAAGGATCTAGATTGCGAACCTTTTTGAGTCGTCCACTTTCGCAAAACGTACAACTCATATTACATCCAACTTGACTTGATACACATAAGCTATTTCCGTAGTCATGTAACATTAAAACAGCTTCGATCTTATTTCCATCCTTTAATTCAAACAAATATTTAACAACGTCATCTCCCTTTTGACGTTCCAATATTTTTAAAGGTTCCATCGTATAAGTCGAAGCGATAAAAGTCCGTAATTCCTTTTTGATATTCGTCATCTCATCAAAAGAAGTCACTCTCTTTTTATATAACCAATCGTAAAGTTGTCTTGCTTTAAACTTCTTTTCGCCGATCGATTCGAAATATTCTTCTAACTCAGCTAATGTTTTGTCATAGATACTCTTCATACTTACACCCTAAAACCATTATATCAAAGTTTAGAAAAAAGGCAAAAGAAAAACGTACGAGAATGCTAATTTCAACAAAAAAATTGCACGATCTCGTACAATTTTTTTATTTTCTGACTTTTTGAACCGGTTTTTCATATGATTTTCTCGGTACATTCAAAACAAATGAAGTATTATCTTCTACTTGTTCATAACATGTAACTGATACTAATTGGTCCTGAGGAATCATCATTATATCTTCTAATGGTTGCCCTTCCGTTTTCTTTTGCATCACACGATAAAAATCTTGCAACATACGACACTCTAAAAGCATTCTTTCATACGCTCTTAAGATAAATGTCATGTTAACATATTTTGGAACTTTCGGCATGTAATCAAAAAATTGAAACTCTCCTTTTTTCTCATTGTGATATGCTTGATACAAGTAAGGAAGATCAGTAGTAATCTCATCGTCCCTTATCATGTGAATACCACGGTCTAAACGTGCTTTATTTTGAAGTTGAAGTAACTTCAATTCCTCATAAATTGCCTTTATCTTTTCATTCTGCTCATATATCTTCTCATCCCACATATCGGCATGTTGGTGATCGATCGTATCATATGCTTCCCACGGTTTTACATCAATGTTTGTCTTTTTCATACATTTTCCCCTTTCTTTATCCTATGCGTTTTTTTCGCATGGAATACATATTATACATCATTTTAATTATTTTGCAAATCGAGGCAAAATAAAAAGTGGTAAACACCACTTCTACATTCCAAGTACGATACAAATCACAAAGAAAGCAACACCTAAAACCATTGTAAGTCTAGTAATAAATAACTCTCCACCACGCTCTTTACGGTTTGCGAATAATGCATCACTACCACCAGTTAAAGCTTGTGAAGCACTCTCTGCCTTTCCACTTTGTAAAAGTGCGATGGCAATCAATAAAATTGAGATCACGATTAAAGCAATTTCCATGCGCGTTCCCTCCTTTTTTCACTACATACTAATTTATCACATATCACATGTTTTGGCAAGAACTATTGAAATACCTTCCATAAGAACAAGAGAAAAGCACAAAATGAAATCAACAAAGAAACCCATTTATCTTTTTTTACAAGTGGTAAGCAATATAAATATAACATCAAAATAAGATAAATCATTCCCTGTGTAATTTTTAACGTTCCATCATAAACTACATGATATATTACTCCACTTGTATATATAATGTCGAATAATCCTACTAAATAAAATCGTACCATTCCATCATAGAAAAAAGAAGAAGTTAAATTTATCTTTCGACGAGCAAATCTATAATATGCATAACCTTTTGGAATGACGATCATCAAAAGTAACGTTTCTTTCGTGCAAGTCCCCATTTCAAATAAAAAGGTAAGACATTCCAATAATAACATACTCCACAGAATATTTTTCCGAGAAGCGTTCATGAAAAGAATTTCGACCTTCTCATGTTCGAATAAAAGAGAAACTATATAAAATACCAAAAACAACAAACTTGGCACGCATATTCCAAACAACATCTGTTCTTCGATATTGGTAAGAGAAAGATTTAAAACAACCATCATATATAAAAAGAGTGAGATAAGATAAACACGACTCGCACTTTTTTCAAACGAGAGAGAAAATAAAAAATGGAAAAGTCCGAAACATATCATGAGAATCAAAAAAGATTCTATCATCGAAAAAATAACCATTTCCGGCATTCTCATATGGTAGCATACAAAGAGAACTAAAAGTTCTGGTAGTATCCAAAAAAGAGAAAAAATTAACTGGAATCCCCAGCTTCTTCGTTCTACTAAATACATTAAACTCTTGTTATAACATACGGAAAATGAAAGCAATACACAAAAAAATAATATTTTTAGCATGCACTCACCCCTACTATGGTATGTGAGAATCACTAAAAATATTATTCTATACCAATCTTAAAATCTTTTACCTTTCCAATATTACGATATGTAATATCGATCATATATGATATCGTATTCGGATCGACAAGTTGATAATACGACGTTAAATCAAGGTTGACTTTCTCGTACATCCCATCTTTTTCCGTTACTTGAAACAAAAGATTACTCGTTAAATTCGTAGATAACAAAAGATTGTTAGGATCGTAAAAAGATAAGAATTTAGAAAGTGGCAACTGATATAAATACTCGATTCCATCTTCGTACTCTATCGTCGATTGCAACTCCGCCTCTTCGATCATCGATGAAAATAAAGCTGGATTCAACCGATATAAGTTAATTCCATAGTTGATTGACGTCAAAGTTTCCAATCCATTTGTCACAGTATAAATTCCATCATCTTTAACATAGTATGGCTGCAGACTATCCTGTGTTTGCAGTCTATGTTTCTCTTGATATCTCGTTCCCGATAAAAGAAACGTATTCGTAACTGTATTAGAACGATGCGTAATCGTCATATCATATTCGTAATTATCCGCTGTCGCAAACGAAACCTCGTTTTTATCTTCTGATGTTTGACCAGAAAGAGGACGATCTGGTCTCATACGAAGAGATACGATAATAAACAAAAAGAAGAAGAAATAGAACGCTAAAATAATTGCGGCCCTCGTTCTGCGATTTGCCCACAACATCTGAAACGTATTCTTTGCCGTTTTTAAACTCTCTATCAACTTCTTCATAACATCCCTCTTTTATTCAAATATCTTTCCAATCAACGTCGTATGATTGCTAACACCATTGATATAATCAATTGCCTTCATTCTCTTTTTTCCTTCCGGTTGTAACTCGGTAATAATAATTTCTCCATTTCCTACTTTTACGCCAATTCCATTCGGATAAAGATCTGTAATTTGACCATTAAATCCACCAGGATACTCATTACTTTTTTCACATGCCCATATTTTCATGATCTTTCCATCTAATCTCGCATAAGCCCCTGGAAATGAATCCAAACCACGTATTTGATTATATATTTCTCTTTGTGTTTTATTAAAATCGATCTTCTCATCTTCTCTTGTAATCACAAACCCATAAGTTGCCTTGCTGTCATCCTGTGGTGTACGCGTATTCGTACCATCTAAGATACTAGGGAGTGTATCCAATAATAAATCTCTTCCCATGATACTTAACTTATCATGAAGCGTACTCGCTGTTTCTGTTTCGGAAATTTCTAGTTCCCGCTGTGCGATGATATCTCCCTCATCCATCTTTTCGTTCATGTACATGATCGTAATTCCCGTCTTCTGGTATCCATCGATAATCGCATGATGAATTGGAGCTCCCCCGCGAAGTTTTGGAAGCAATGATGCATGAACGTTAATGCATCCATATTTCGGTGCCTCTAAAATTGCTTTTGGTAAGATTTGGCCATAAGCACACGTTACGATCAAATCCGGTTCTAACGCTAAAATATCTTCGACACTCTCTTTGATCTTCTCTGGTTGTAATACTAGTATCGTATGATCTTGTGCTACTTGTTTAATTGGAGTAAAACGAACTACTTGATCTCTTCCTATCTTGCGATCCGGTTGTGTCACCACCGCACGAATCTTATAGTTTTCGATCAATCCTTCTAAGATCGGAACACTAAATTCAGGTGTTCCCATAAACAAAATACAAAGTTCCTTCTCTACTTCTATCTCATCTAAATTAAATTCATCTTTCATAGTATCACCAATCATATTATAACCAATTTTTGTAAAAAACACAATAAAAGAAAAAATACACACACGTGTATTTTATAAATATTTTTCGAATGTTTTAAACTCTTTACTATCCTTTAATTTCGTCGTTGCAAGCTTTTCGAATAACTTCTTCTGATCACGACTAATCTTCTCTGGGATAATGACATTCATAAGAACATACATATCTCCCTTGCGTCCGCTGTTCGGATCTGCAATACCTTTTCCTTTTAAACGATGTTTATCGTTCGTATTCGTTCCAGCAGGAATCGTAAGTGTAACAGGTCCATAGAGAGTTGGAATTTCCTTCTTACATCCAAGTACAGCTTCCGTAATAGAAACAGGTACTTTTAAATAAATATCATTCTCATCACGAATGTAAATTGGATGTTCTGCAACATGAAATTCTAAATACACATCTCCTGAAGGACCACCATTGATCCCAGCTTCCCCTTTTCCGGCAAGGCGAAGTTGATTCCCTGTATCAACTCCAGCAGGCACTTTAACTTCGAGTGTCTTTTTCGTCTTTACCTTTCCAGAACCATGACATTTCTGACATGTACGATCATAGGTTTTTCCCTTACCACCACAGACAGAACATGTCGTCTTGTTCATGAATACACCAAACATCGTCCGTTGTTCAGAAGTGACTTGCCCACTTCCATGACAATTGGAACAAGTTCTCTCTCCAAATCCACCATCGCCATGACACTCATGACAATTTTCCGTTACATTGAGCGTAATATCTTTCTTACAACCGAAGACAGCTTCCTCGAATGTCAAATCTACTTGTAATAAAGAATCTCTTCCTTTGCGAGGGCGATTAGAAGTTCCTCTTCCTCCACCAAAGTCAAAGCCGAATCCACCACCGAAAATATCTCCAAAGATGTCGGAAAAGTCAAATCCAGAAAAATCGAATCCTCCAGCTCCACCTGGTCCTCCTTGTTCAAAGGCAGCATGACCGAACTGATCGTATTGACGACGCTTTTCAGCATCACTTAACACAGCGTATGCTTCTTGTGCCTCTTTAAACTTCTCAGCTGCATCTGGCTCTTTGGAAACATCTGGGTGATATTTTTTGGCAAGTTTACGAAACGCACTTTTGATTTCAGATTCACTTGCATCTTTCGAAACACCCAATATTTCGTAATAATCTCTTTTATTCATAACATCACTTCCTCACAATTTATGATTCTAATAATTTCTCCATCTTCGTAATGGTATCGTCAAACATTGCAATCGCACTTTCGATGTAATCTGTCTTCGTAATATCGATACCAACCATCTTTAAATGTTCTTTCGGATAATCTTTGCTTCCATTTTTTAGAAATGCAATATAGTTTTCAACCGCATGTTCTTTTCCACTTAAAATATCAGTTACGATTTTACATGCACATGAAAGTCCAGTCGCGTATTTATAAACATAAAACGGTGTATAGAAATGTGGGATTCTCTCCCATTCGTATTGAATTTCATCGTCGACGATTACCTCTGGTTCGAAATAACGTAGATTTAAATCGTAATACGCTTTTGAAATTTGTTCACTCGTAAGTGTCTTCCCTTCCTCAGTATCACCATGCATCTTTCTTTCAAATTCCGCAAACATCGTCTGACGATAAATCGTAGATTTAAATAAGTCCATCATTTCAGATAAAATTTGACGTTTCTCATCTTTCTCTTTTGAATGTTCTAGTAAATAATGGCTTAATAATAGTTCATTCACTGTACTTGCAATCTCTGCCACGAAAATAGAATAATCTCCAGTTTCGTACCCATTGTTACTTCTCGTATAATAACTATGCATAGAATGCCCAAGCTCGTGAGCAATCGTAGATACGTCGTTCAAAGTTCCATTGTAGTTTAAAAGTACATATGGAAGGGTGTCGTACGAACCACCTGAATAAGCTCCACTCGTCTTTCCTACCGTCGGGTAAATATCGATCCAACGTTCTGTAAACGCACGTTTCAAATTCTTAATATAATCGTCACCAAGCACACTTAATGCATCGATGACTAAGTTCTTTCCCTCTTCAAAAGAATAAGTTTTACTCGCCTTTTCCGTAAGATCAACATAGATATCGTAGATATGCATCTCATCTAATCTGAGAACTTTCTTCTTGAGATGATAATACCTCATCAAAGTATCCATGTGATTATTTACGACATTCATAAGATTCGTATATACTGTCTCATCTAAATCATCTGAGAATAAATAAGATCCTATCGTACTTTCGTAGTGATGCGCTTCTGCATTTGCTTTTGCAAGTTCTAACATTCCCGTAAACGTCGATGCGATCGTATTTTGAAATTTCGCATACCCTCCTAATAAGGTTTCGAATGCCTGTTTACGAACACGACGATCTTTCGAACGAATATAAAGGGTATAGTTTCCTTCTCTTAATTCGACATCTTTACCATCTTCGTCCTGAATCGTTCCAAGACTCATATCACTCGTCGTAAGTAAATCGTAAGTATCTCCTATTTTTGATAACGCACTTGAATATGTTGCGATTAGTTTCTCCTCTGACTCACTTAGAATATATGGTTGATAACGGTAAATATCTTTTAAAGAATGTTCAAATTCAAGTAACTTTGGCTCTTCCTTCATCCATTCTTCAATCTTGGCATATTGATACTTCATCAAAGTTGGAACAATATAGGCAGTCTTTTTCGAAACCACCGTAAACAAACTTGTAATTTCTCCAAGCATTTTCAAATATGTCTGATTTCTTTTATCTTCATCACTTTTCATACTTGCATAGACATATAGTTTATCTAACGATCTAGATACTTTTTGATCAAATACGAGTAAATCAAGTAAATTTTGCGCTGATGCCATCATCGTACTTTGAAATTGATCATATTGATCAATCTCTTTTTTCAAGCTTTCATACTCTTTATACCATGCATTATCATCTTTATAGATGCGTGTTAAATCCCAAGTGTCTTTCAAATCTACGTCCGTTCTATTTCTCATATTTTTCTCCTATTCTTTTATATACAAAGTAAGAAGTACTACTTGGTAGCACTTCTAAACTTTATTTTTCTTCGTACTCTGCTTCTTTGACATCGTTATCTTTATCATCGTTTGAAGTATTGTTTACATTTTCTGCTTGTGCAGCTTTTGCTGCTTCTTCGTAGACTTTTGTCGCAAGTGCCATCACTGTTTCATTTAAAGCATCTTTCTTCTTCTTGATATCATCGATATCATTACCTTCTAATGCTTTTTTCAAATCAGCAGTTTGTTCTTCTACTTTCTTCTTGTCTTTTTCATCTACTTTATCTCCAAGATCTTTCAAAGATTTTTCTCCAGCAAAGATAAGTTGTTCAGCTTCGTTACGTAAGTCAGCTTCTTCTTTACGTTTCTCGTCAGCCTCTTTATTGGCCTCTGCTTCTTTCATCATCTTTTCGATTTCTTCATCTGTTAAATTCGTAGATGCTGTAATCGTAATAGATTGTTCTTTGTTTGTACCAAGATCTTTTGCTTTTACATTAACGATACCATTAGCGTCGATATCGAATGTTACTTCAATTTGAGGTACTCCACGTGGTGCAGCTGGAATATTCGTCAATTGGAATCTTCCAAGTGTCTTGTTGTCTGCTGCCATTGGACGCTCTCCTTGTAGAATGTGGATATCTACAGCTGGTTGATTATCTGCAGCAGTTGAGAATACTTGACTCTTGCTTGTTGGAATTGTCGTATTTCTTGGAATCAATACAGTACATACCCCACCAAGTGTTTCGATACCAAGTGAAAGTGGTGTAACATCAAGTAAAACGATATCATCCACATCACCAGTTAATACTCCACCTTGGATAGCTGCTCCCATAGCGACAACTTCGTCTGGGTTAACTCCCTTAGATGGCTCTTTTCCAAGTTCTTGTTTTACAAGTTCTTGTACTTTTGGAATACGTGTAGATCCACCAACTAATAATACCTTATCGATATCACTTGGTTTTAATTTAGCATCTTTCAAAGCCTTACGAACTGGCTCTAATGTACTTTGTACTAAGTCATCTACTAATTCTTCGAATTTTGCACGTGTCAGTGTAACTTCCAAGTGAAGAGGTCCATCTTCTCCTTGAGATAAGAATGGTAATGAAATTTGTGTTGAAGTTACTCCTGATAAGTCTTTCTTAGCTTTTTCAGCAGCATCTTTCAAACGTTGCATAGCCATCTTATCATCGCTTAAATCAATTCCATTTTCCTTTTTAAATGTATCGATTAAATATTCTACGATTCTGTGATCGAAGTCATCTCCTCCAAGTTTGTTATTACCACTTGTAGATTTTACTTCAAATACTCCGTCTCCAAGTTCAAGAATAGATACGTCGAACGTTCCTCCTCCAAGGTCGTATACTAATACTTGTTCGTTCTTATCTTGTTTATCAAGTCCATATGCAAGCGCTGCAGCAGTTGGTTCGTTGATAATACGTTCTACTGTAAGTCCTGCAATTTTACCAGCATTTTTTGTAGCTTGACGTTGTGCATCGTTAAAGTATGCAGGAACTGTAATAACTGCACGATCTACTTTTTCTCCCAAGTAAGCTTCTGCTGTCTTCTTTAAATCAGAAAGAATCATAGCACTAATTTCCTCTGGCGTATATTTCTTTCCATTTACTTCTACTTTTTCATTTGTACCCATTTTTCTCTTGATAGAAGCAATTGTATTTTTATTTGTTACCATTTGACGCTTTGCAGCATCTCCGACGATGATTTCATCTCCTTTGAATGCTACAACAGATGGTGTTGTACGATTTCCCTCTGGGTTTGCAATTACCTTTGCTTCCCCACCTTCATAAGCACAGACACAACTATTTGTCGTACCTAAATCAATTCCTATAATTTTACTCATAATATCACCTTTCCTTTATTATTCACTTACTTTGACCATAGATGGTCTTATAACTTTATCTTTCAACATATAACCCTTCTGCATGACTTCAATAATCATACCAGGTTCTACTCCATCGACATGTTCTGTTAACACTGCCTGATGAAAAGCTGGATCAAATTCTCTTCCTTTCGCCTCGATTTCAACGACACCAAACTTCGTTAAAATTTGATCCAAATTACAATAGATCATCTTGAACCCTGCCAAGAACTTTGATACTTCATCTTCTAAGTTATCATCGTCCATATCGATCGCACGTTCAAAATTATCGATCACTCCTAGTAACTCTTTTACGATATCTTCGTTGCAATATTTCATCATGCGGGCAACTTCCTCATCTTTTCTTTTACGATAGTTAATGAGTTCTGCCTTATCTCTCAAACTCTTTTGTTCTAATTCATCGATCGTCGCTTTCAAATCAGCAATAATCTCACGAGACTTCGCTTCTTCCTTCATCTCTTTCTTCTTTAATTTTATCTTTTTCTTCTCCTCTTTTTTATCGTGGAACTCTTCCTCCGGTATCACTTCTGGCTGTTCTTCCACCGTTTTTGAAGCTTCCTTTTTATCCTTCACTTCTTCAGGAGTTGTCTTTTCATTTTTTTCTTCCGTCACTTTCATCCCTCCAATCATTCATCGATATTCTGTTTGATGAAATCTAAAAGCGCTAACACACGATCATATTCCATGCGTTTTGGTCCGATCAAAGCAATCGTTCCTTCTTCACCACCAAACGAATACTTCGTCTTGATTACTGTGACATCATCGTCGAATTCATTTTCGCTTCCAATATAGACGTTGATTCCACTATCTTCTTCTTTGATATTAGAAACAAAATCTTTATCGTCGAACTTCGACAAGATCTCTCGAATCTTTTCGGTACTGTTGAATTCAGGTTGATTTAAAATGTTGCTAGCTCCAGTGACTTTGATATCCATTTTATTGGTTGCCTCGTGAAAAGCATTATATAAAGCATTGTAAATAACCTCGTGTTGTTTAACGTATTTTCCAATAACCGGTTTAATTTCAAACTCGAGTTTTTCACTTACCTCGTCAATTGGCGTACCAACGATCAGCTTATTGATAATATCGACAGTCTGTCTCAACTCTTCCATTTCATAAGGAGCATCTGTCATAACATTCCTATGTTCTACATGACCTTTATCCGTAATTAACATAGCGATCATATGTTGATCATCTAATGGAACTACTTCTACTTTCGTCACACGATTTTCCTTTGAAGAAGTTCCAAGTACGACCGTCGTACAACTCGTAAGCTCTGATATGATCTCCATACTCTTTATAATCGTATCTGATAACATCAGAGAATGATTATGGAAAATTGTCTGAAGTTTTAACATATCTTCTCCAGTTAATTTCTTTGCCTCCATAATATGATCGACATAATACCTGTATCCTGCTTGCGATGGAATTCTACCAGAAGACGTATGTGTCTTTTCCAGTAATCCAATCTCTTCTAAGTAACTCATTTCGTTTCGAATGGTCGCTGAAGAACAATCCATCCACTCGCACAATGATTTCGAACTAACTGGACGAGCCGTCTTAATATAGTCCTCTACAATCTTCTTTAGTAACTCTGTTTGCCTTTCATTTATCAAAGTTATCACCTTCTTTTAGCACTCTTCAATCCTTAGTGCTGACTTCATTATACTATTATATGTTAGCATTGTCAACATATGAGTGCTAAAAACATAAAAATTTGACAAATTCCTTATTTTTACTATAATATGTTACCGTTTGAAAGGAGAAGTTCCATGAAAAAATTAGTCTTACACTCTACCGAAATTCTAAATCAAAAATTGATGCTTGAAAAAGAACTACACAATTTATATTATTATAAAAATAATAAAGTGATTAAAATCATTCGTTACGGGATAGAACAAGAAACGATATTACAAAAATTAGAATCTCATAAAATCCACAAAGTAGATCAATTAAATCCACATTCAAGTCTTTTATATCCAGAAGCTGTGGTGCTAGATGAAAATGGATACCGTGGTTACTTAATGGATGAAGTCGTACCAACTACATTCTCTTACGAAGCAGATCCAAAAGAAATTTGCAATTATTTTAAAACAGTAGAAAATGTAATGGAGTTCGGACATCAAGAAGGTATCATATTTCCTGATATCTTCTCCCATGGTAATATCTCCTACCAAAAAGAAAACAATCAAGTGACATTCTTAGATTTCGATGGATGGCAAATTAAAAATATTCCGGCTGGAACAAGTTCTAATTTACCAAAACATAACGAAGAAATCCGTTCTAATCCAAGATTTAAAGTAAACGGATTATATACAAAAAACTTCGATCGCCTCTTATTATTGCAACAATTTTTATATGCGCTTACAAAGATCGATTTATTTCAAAAAGAAAATGTACAAACTCAACTAAATCAAATTTATCAGATGTTAAATTTAGAAGATGACATTGCTATTCAAAGTAACATTGACCGTATTTTTAACTTTCAAGCAGAAGAGAACATCCCCAGAATTGGCCCAATCATATGCGCAATCGAAAGACAATTAAACCAATCTGAAAAGACACTACAGAAAAAAATGTAGTGCCTTTTTATATTTTATATGGTCTCTTCTTCATATTAATTCCATCCAACTCTTTTAATTTTTCTTTATTCTCTTTTGTAAGATCGACAAGTATGTTGGGATTTTTACGAACAATAACATCATGAAACTGTTTTGGATCATAATCTAGTTCTGCAACAGAGCTAGAAATTAACACGCAATAACTTCTTTCTTTTGTAACCATATAACAATATTTTCTAAATTCTAGCCTTCCCATACGCTCATATCTATAACAAATCAATAAAATATCTTCGTATCTTAAAATTTTATATGGATACTCTAACAATATAATATAGTTTTCTATAAGTATGTATCGTTTTTCACTATATTCTAGAGGATGCTCTAAACCTCGTTCAATTTCATCCATCATCTCTAATGAAATAGATTCAAAAAATTTTTTCAAACTTCTTTTATAAGAATACCAATCACTTATTTCTAACAAAGTGACAACGATAAAAACAATCCAAAAAGTAAGTGTATCACCATAAAATCCGAAAAAACATATTATAAAGATATACATTAAAATCATAACCGGTATAATCTATACGTAGAAACCCATTGATCATCTATTTTATTTTGTATATAAATATCCTTTTGTCTTCGATACGTTTCATCTTGCCATTCACGATGATCAAAAGAATATACATAACCGACTTCATAATTATCCTGAAGCACCAAATATAATTCAATTGATTTATTTGGATCAATGATAACACGCTTTAAATTTAATGAACGAAAATTTTCTGCGAAAGAAGATTTTTTAATTTGATCCACTTGATCCCGCGTCAACTTCTCCATCGTAGATATCCATAGATTTTGATCTATTTCATAGACATGCTCAAAAGATGGTATAGAATCATAATCAATATCTAAAATTTTATTTTTTTCTATTACATCAACTACACTTTGGAATTCTTTTTGATGCTCTTGGAACATAGAAACCCGTTTTTCTTTTGACTCGTATCGAAAAGAGAAATAATTTTGATAAGTTGTAGTGACCAAGTGAGTCAAAAAACTTTCATATCGTACTGGGAAAAGAAAACATAACACAGGAAAAATAAGAAGACTAATAACAATATAATACCATTTAAACTTTCTTTTCATCGCTACCTCCACTATATCGATGGAATTTCATCGTAAACACTTACCCAATGATCATCGATTTTATTTTCTTCACGAATTTTCCCACGAAACTCCTCTTTGATATCTTTCAAATTACAATTAGAAATACAATAATCAAAATATACATCGTCTTTATAATGAAACCGAATCAAATCAATTTCATCTGAAATAGCACTCGAAGAAGATCTTATAATTGTCTCCATATTCAACGTTTTGAAAACATCTACAATTTTAGATTTTTCTATCTGTTTTAAGTCTTTCGGAGAAAGTCTTTTATATGACTGTATCCATATTTCATCTTTTAAATGATAAACATGAACAGAAGATAACATATCCTCATCGCAAGTAATCAACTCAATTGGATACTCTTCCATAAAATCAACCATTTGTTCAAATTCGTTTTTGCGATCTAGAAAATATTGTTTTCTTACTTTGCTAGAACGAAATTCTACACTATTATCTCTACTAAATAAACTCATTCCCAAACTTTTATATTTGATTGGAAACAATAAAACAATAGTAACTCCAATCAATAAAATAATTAAAAACTTTTTCCTTCTTTTCATTTTAGAAAACCTACTCCTCTTTTTTATCACGTATCGTTGTATCTACTACCATTGTATTATAGTCAATATCTCCTCCACTCTTATTATCATACAAAATCATAAAAGGATAAGCTCCCCATGTCCAAAGAGTTCGATGATTACGCTGAAATAATATTTTATTAGACAATGTTTGATCGTCTGTACTAATAATTTTCAAGCCTAATATTTTCTTGCCTATACTGGCATTTCCAAAAAGTCTATCCTTGCTCAACAGGAATCCAAAAAACATCACAACATAAGCAATCATTGTAACAGCTATAAAGATAACATTATCCTGAAAGATTGAAAATGGTTCAGAAATAATTCTTCCTATCATGATTGCTCCGGTCATACAAATCATAAAATCAATCCATGCAGCCAATATCCTTTTGATCTTTAACGTCATAACTCATCCTCCTATCAAGATATCTATCTTTTAGTTTCCGCTTTTTTCGTCTTTCTTTTTTTCTTTTGCTGTATTCTTCGTAATCCCAATTTTGCTACACTACGAAAATCTGCATCCGAGGAATTTTTATAACTTTCAAATAATGATTGATATTTCTCTACATTCTTACATTTAGCTAAATATTCAAAAGCCATATATGATAAATCGTGAGAACTATCTTGTGATATCTGCAACATTAAATCTTCTGCTTTTTCACTTCTGATTTTTTGCAAAGCCAAACAACTTCCAAAAGAAAGTTCCGAATATATATTGTCGCGAATATATTCAATATAATTATCTTCAAACTTTTTATTAGCACTATGCCACATAAAAGTTCCAATCGCAATTTCCAATTCTCTTAAATAAACTCTTTTTGTCTCATAGTATTTCATTTCTCCTATTAAGAAATCAAACAACTCGTGATTTTCGCTATTTTTTAGACATTCCAAATAATATCTGCGATCACTATCTAAAGGAGATTTCCGATAATACTGTTTCACTTGTTCTATTACTTTTTCCGGATTTGACTGACAAAACTTAATCATTTCCATTGCATCCTTCATCATTCCATGTGCTTCGTTTAGTTCTTTTACAAAATCAACAATTGTACTTTCTTTTGAGGAAGGATTTCTCCATTTTTCCAAATCTTGTTCTAATAGTATCGGAAAATATTCTTCGTACCAATCTGTCTTGATTTGTGTGATATCTTCTTTTACAGGAAGGCCAAACTTATTTGCTGCATATATCGTAGCTCTATGCTCTTCATGACTTATAAAGTTCTTCCATTCGAGTCCAGAAAGAACCCAAGATTTTAACTCTTGCATGTCATAATCTGCACTCAATTTAATAAATACACCATAATTAACAATTCCACGATATTTCTTTTTTCTTCGTAAAACATAGTTCAAATATTCATTTTTATATTTACTCTCTTTTGTTAAGTATATCAGCTCTCCTATCAGATGAATCATATAATAAGCTTCTATCATAAGAGGTTTACACTTTATAATTTCAGTAACTCCCATATCTAATAAATCATAGTTAGACTTATCTGATAAACATGTGAAGTAAATACCTTTATCATACAAGGAAACTCTATTATTCTCATTCAAAGTATGATAAAAAGTTAAAATTAATTCTCGTGTTTTTTCGGGATAAATTTGACAAAAATTTTCAACATTCCCATATTTCCATGTGTGATATCCAAACCTCATCAATTTCCTTCTAAATCTTGGAATCGTACTTCCCTTCGGCTCTCGATATGTATAAGCTTCTACTACTTCTTGAAACCACACAATAATAGAAATCAAGCCGAAAAAGAAGCCAACTCCAAATCTAGTGAATATTTCAATTATTTTATCTATTATCTTTTTCAGCCTATTCATCACTAACACCTCTACATGATTACCACGGTAAATATTTTATAGTAATATCTGGGTGTTCTTTTACATATTTCAATAAGGGTAACATACTGCCATCATCTTGAATACATTATAACATATTGTTAACGCATCTTTCAATCCTTATATTTTCTTCATTTACATCATGAATCGAAAAAGTAAAACTCGCGCATAATAATGCTAGGTGATACTATGCAAATTGTAATCTACTTTACTATCTTTATATCGAAGGTTATAGAAAATTCCCTTGCAACCTTACGACTTATCATCGTCGCAAATGGAAAAAAACTATTAGGCGCTTTCTTACAATTTGCAATCGCACTCGTGTGGGTAATCGTAACCGGAATGGTCGTCGTAAACCTTACAAAAGATCCTCTCAAAATTATTTTCTTCGCTTTAGGCTCTTTCGTCGGATCTTACTGTGGAAGTTTAATTGAAGAAAAACTCGCTATGGGAGATAGTATGTTAATTGGTATTACAAAGAAAGATAACGAAGATATTTTAACTTCTGCAATTCGCGATCTAGGCTTTGCAGTCACTGTCTTAGAAGGCAATGGTTTCAAACAAACTTCATCCGTACTCATGATTTTTGTTCCTAGAAAAAAACGTAATACAGTGACAAGAATGATTAAAAACATAGATCATAAATCGATGATCGTAACAGAGAAAATTGGCATCGTACATGGTGGGTATACAAAAAAATAGGATCTTCTATGATCCTATTTTAGGTTGTAATTTTTTTTGGTATTCACTATTCTTTTGAAATATTGTTTGTTGTTTCGCATCATGATCTTTCAGCCTAGAAAAGAAATTAGTTAAATAAAAATCTTTAGCAAAGCGAATCATTTCACGCTCAATTCCCACCATCATTTTATCGATTGGATAATGCATCGTTTCTTGTTTCTGAATCATTTCATTCAATAAATCAGACTGAATTTTATGTTTCACGTTACTTGTAATTTTAAAATATAGATTACTATATTTACGATCCGGTTCAAATTTCAACTGATAATTTCGAGCAAACTGATTAAGTCCATTTTCATATTGTTTTCTCGACTCCATCATTCGATCACAATGAAAATAATAATTTAACATTGGATACCCTTCCATACTTGTCGCAAACAAATGTTGTAATGTATCAAAACCATCTACTTTAAAAACTGGAATTCGTGCCACTTGATATGTTTGTCCCCCCGTAGATCTCTTTCCATAACAACATTCATGATAATATGCACTATTATGTGCTAAACCGTACATCAATACTGCTAAAAACTGATTTAAATCCTCTTGTGTCATAAACCTTTCCTTTCCATATAAAACACAAAGCTTACAACACACTGCATAAGCATCATAACACAACGCATATTCTCTGTCAATGTCACAAAAAAAGGAAATTGACTTCCCTTTTATACATTCTCTTTTAATTGATATTGATATCCTACTTCTTTTGCATTGACCTCTGGTTCTAAGTTTAAATATTGTTTATTTTTTTCGTACAATACTTTTAAATCATTGAGTAATTGACTTAACTTAGAAGATGCTAACATCTGATTGATCTCTTCTAGTTGTGGCGTCACATCCTTTGGATCAATCGCTTTATAATAAGATAGATTCTCTTCAAATTCGTGATATTTGCATACTTCAATTTCACGCTCAATCTCTCTAATCTTTTGATCTAATTGCTTCCGTAATTCTTTATTTTCGATTCGCAACGTCTTTATTTCCTCTTTTACTCTTTCGATTTCTAATGTTGCACGTGCAATCATTTCTTCCCATCTTTTTCTAGCGCGATATTTCAATAAACGAATGAGAAAATTACGTTGTAATAAATCATATAAAGAACGTTCTGCAATTTCCTTCGAAGTCACATATTCGATCTCTTCTTCTCGCAAATCATCTATACGACTCTGATTGTAAGCTTCTTGTTCTTTTAATTCCTCGATCTCTTTTTTAGCTTCGAAATAAACTGGTTCTACTTGCAGTAACTTTTCACGTATTTGCTGTTCTTTTAACTCTCTTTCGTAAAGATCACGCTGATTCTTTAATTCATCTACTCTCTTTTCCTCTAGTTCGATCTTTTCCTGCTGTGCACCAGATACCAAGTGGAATAGATATTCATTGATCGTATGAAATGAAATATCGGAAAGATCAAACGTTGCAAATGGATCTTTTTTATATGGTGTTTTTTGCAAAGCTCGAAATAAAAAATAAAATTCTTCTATCCCTGGAAACATCGTTAAAATCAAATTCTTGTTATCTGCATTCATCCACTTCATCTTTAGATGAACATATCGCCAACATAAATCTTCTAGTGCTTCTTTCGTTTCAATCTGCGCAAAAGAAAATTGTTCTTGGAACAAAGATCGATAAGTTTCTATATCGGGAATGTCGTAAGTATCTTTACCTAAAGTTACTTTTAAGACGATCTCTTTTTTTCTTTTATCTTTTCTCTTGATGGAAAATTTATATCCATATAGTTTGTCGAACAATTCTGTTAAATTGATATAATCTTTCATATTTGGGAGTGTATCAA
This sequence comes from uncultured Bacilli bacterium, assembly GCA_944331895.1. GTDB lineage: Bacteria > Bacillota_I > Bacilli_A > RF39 > UBA660 > Fimihabitans. The sequence goes on along the minus strand of CALVIX010000005.1, from coordinate 27,756 downwards.
ATGGAATATCTAGGTGTTCTAAAAATTCAGTTTTCTTGCTCATTTTCTCACTCTCCTATGTTACTTTTATTTTATCACGAATTAGAAGAATTGAAAAGAATTTGTCGAAAAAAGGATAGAATTATTTCTATTATGATGCTTTTGCAAACTTTAGTGCTTGATCTGTAATCATTCCTATCGGATGATTTCCTATCTTTTTCTGTACTAATTTTACCGTACTAAGATGATAAATCGCATAGACGAATGTCTCTTTTGTATGTTTGACATCATCGACAAGTGCTGGTGTAATTGCTTGAAACGAAAATGAACTATGTACGCATTTATAATTGATAAAATGATTCACAAATACACTAACACGATACTTTGGATATTTCTTTTCGATATATTTGATCAAATCCGCACGAAACGATACAAGATATAAATTTAAATTAGAATAACGATCCAATATACGACATACTTGATCCGCGAGAATTTTGTAATCCCCTGTTTCTTCTTTCAATTCGATCAATATAATCTTAGAAGTGTGAACTCGTTTTAAAAAGTTAGATAATTTCGAAATTTTCGTATGATATCGATCGGAAATCAAAGTAAGCTCTTTCAATTGTTTCCATGTTTTATCCCTTACAAACCCAATTTCATTCGTCATTCTTTCTAAAGTAGCATCGTGAAAAATAACAACCTCGTTATCTTTCGTCAAACGCACATCCAGTTCTACTCCACCAATGAGTGGATGTGATAATGCTTGTATCAGTGCTTCACTCGAATTTTCAGGATACTTCGTCACACCATTTCCTCGATGTGCGATCCATTTTATCATACTATCACCACTTCATCATATGAAAATAGAAAGGTTTTATACCTTTCTATTGTGACAATTGTTCTTTCATATATCGATAGATCTCTTCCCCGATTTCATCGATCGGTCGTGCATGACCATCTTCTGCACATTCGATAGTCTTCCAATGATATGTCTGCGCTAATTCTTGATATGCTTGTTCCGCATGTTTTAAATGTTCTGGGTTCATTTCAAGTTGATCCGGTTTTTCAAAACGACATTTACGTAATTCCTCTGCGGCCTCGTAAGGCATATGAAGAAAAATAGCAATATCTGGCTTTGGTAATTCTAAAAGCTTAAACTCTAATACATCGAGCCAAGCATACATGTTTAATCTTTCATTGGTATCCTTTATTTTTCCACCTTGATGTGCCATATTAGAATATGTATAACGATCTAATATCACATGAACACCAGTATTCAATAAAGAGACGATCTTATCCATATTATATCTTCTATCTGCTGCATAATATAAAGCAGCTACTTTCGGATCCACTTTATCCGCTCCCTCTTTAAACCAACCATCACAGATATAAGATTTTCCAAGATAAGGACCTCCTACTATTTTTCCTGTTGGTGTATCATACATTGGAAAACTAAACTTTTCTACCGGATATCCATCTTGTTTCAATTTTTCAATTAACATTTTTGACTGCGTTTCTTTTCCAGAACAATCAGTTCCTTCAATTACAATTAACTTTCCCTTCATTTTTTCAACAACTCCAATTGTTTATGAATTTCTTTTTGTCTTTCTTTCATCTCTTGTGGATGACCACAACTCATTTTACCTTCCGGACATTTTCCAAATACACATGGAGCACCTGCATTCATAAAAATATTAGGTGCAACTTCTAACACTTGATCTAACATCTGATTCGCCACCTCACGAATCTCCCACTGTGCTCGTGAACATAAACGTTCTTTAAAAAAATTAAATAAACTTCTCGCATTCATCGTCATCATAATCTTAGTTTCACAAGCATTTGGAAGCGCAAAACGTGCGTCTTCTAAAGCTTTCTTTTTCAGTTGATTCTTTTCTCTCGGTGTAAGTGTTTTCCCTTCTTTCAAAGATTCCCTCACATAATCTTCCAACAGTGCTTCCGTAATATCGATATAAGCATTATAATCCTTTTCAATCGAATCCATATAAAGATCCATTGCTTTCTCGTTTTTTTGAATCGCTGGAGGAATAATCACACGAAATGTCTCATTTAAATCGACATAACGTTGACTTTGCTGAGAATAACTAGCAATTCTATGTCTCACGATTTGGTGAGAACAAGCTCTACTAATTCCTTCGATATAAAAATTAAACGATGCGTGTTCAAACGGACTTTCATGTCCCATACGAGCTAAATTACTTACAAACTTCGTAATATCTGCCTCTGACAAAGATTCCAAAAGCGTATCGCTTCCTACCTTTGAATAACATAACTTCCCAGCGGCAGCGACAATCGCATCTGGTCCCTGATGATTGACTGTTTGGGTATATCCCATCAATGTAACTTTAGGCGTTATTCCTTCTAATTTTCTTTTTTTCATCGCAACACCTACCTTCAATCTCATTATACATAGAACAAGTGTTCGTGTCAATCGGCAATTTCATTTTCTTGAAACGGAACTTCTAAAAATTTCCGACTAGCTAGGAAATCACACATGTGTACAAATCTTTGATAACGATTCGAAGGCACAGGTAAAACTTCGTTTCCGTCGTAATCTTTATTCCAAGGTCCCATATGACTAGAAATCATATTTACAATCGCCTTGATTTCATTTTCCGTAAGCGTTAAATCCTCTGCGTGACTTTCGATCATATGACAAATAAGTAAGGGGTGATCAAATCGAACATATCTCTCTTTGGTTTCCCCATGTTTTAATCCATCATGTAAAATAAGCGCCATCAAGATGACATCTTTTTCTTCCTCTTTAAATTGATATCCGATACTCTCGTCATTTAAAAGCTCATAGGCAATTCTAACAGCTGCTTTGGTATGGCGAACGAGTCCACCTTCTCCTAATGCATATTTAGGATGATATTTTCCCGTAGAACTTGCTGGAACTTCGAAAAAATAATCAGGTAACCAAGAAATCAATTTCTTGATATTCTCACGATATCGTTCACTTTTAATATATCCAATTTCTCTTTGAAACTTTTTTATCTTATCTTCGTTCATATATAACTACCTTCCTAAATTTTAGTGTATCATATTTCACGCATCTTTAATAGTATCGTCAAACAACTCTAGCAGAATTTCATTTGATACGTATATCTTATCTTTTGGAATTGAAATATAATCTTCTTTCTTCTCTAACTTTCTTTGTTTTAACAACGTTTCAATCGGAAAAACATCTTCCATCCTTCTTTGATATTTCTCAAAAAATCGATGCCGTGATACCCCTTCCATCTTCCGAAGTCCAAGCATCATTTCGTTTTCCATCGTCTCTTTTAAAGAAAGTACCTCCTCTTCCTTCCGATATACTCTATTAAAGTATTGCTTCAAACTACGTGTATTCGTATATCGCACATTTCCAATATATCCACTCGCACCTAGTCCTATGCCGTAATACTCTTCGTTATTCCAATAGACGAGATTGTGCCTTGAGGAGAAATGAGGACGAGCAAAATTACTGACCTCATAGTGTTCATATCCATGCTTCTTTAACGTATTACATATATACTCATACATCTCATAATCCAGATCTTCAGAAACCGCTTGTACATTTCTAACACTAAATTTTGTATGTTCTTCAATGATCAATGAATACATCGATACATGAGGAACATCTAAAGATAAAATACGATCGACGTCTTCCTTCACTTCTTCTAGTGTTTCCGTTGGAAGTGCATATATGAGATCGACACTAATATTTTGAATTCCAATCTCTTTGGTCTTATCGATCCATTCTTTCACCATGTCAAACGTATGCGCTCGTTCCAAGTTTTTTAAATGCCTTTCATGTGTCGTCTCCACTCCATAACTAATGCGATTAATTCCACATTGTTTCATAAGTTCCAACTTTTCCATACTCATCGTCTCTATATTACATTCGATCGTATATTCATAATCGCTTTCTCTTGGAATCTTAGAAATCATTTCAAACAATTTCTTTAGTTGGTTTAAAGATAAAACACTCGGTGTCCCACCACCAATATAAATTGTTTTTACACTATTCTCAATGTGATAACTCTCTAATTCTTTTTCTAATGCAACAAGATACTCTTCTACCCAATCACTCCGATAGAAAAACTTACAAAAATCACAATAAGAACAAATATGTTGACAGAATGGAATATGAATATAGACTGCTTTTGGCATATTATCACCTAACTAACTAATGATTCAAATATTTTTTCTTCACTGGATGATCGACTAAAGTTGCCTTCTTGATCGCTCGATCCCCATATTTATCCTGAATTTCATCGATCAGATGTTCCAATTTCGTATCGCGTTCTCGATTGTTGACACTTTCAAAAAGAGATACTTGATGATGATTTTCTTCTGTTAATTGATCTAATCGCACCCCTAATAATCGCACTGGTTCATGGTTCCAACATTCCTTTAATAACTCTTTTGCAACTTGATAAATTTCCTCACTCAAATCCGTTGCATTTTTGAGTTTACGTTGATGAGAATACGACTTAAAAAATTTGTCTTTGATCATAACCGCAACGACAGATGCATACTTTTTTTGTTTTCTAAGACTTCTCGTCACATTCTCGACGATACCATGAATAATAAAATTCATCTCTTCTAAATCATTCAAATCTCTAGGAAGTGTAACAGAGTTACTAATTCCTTTCGGATCTCCCTCATTTTTTACAACCGGTGAATCGTCGTATCCTTGTGCTCTTTTGATAAAATCGATACTCTGATTCTTTAAATATGGGTTCAACCTTTTTGGATCTGCATGCGCTAAATCACCAATCGTATGGATTCCTAGTTTTAGTAACTTCTCACACGTACGTCTTCCAACTCCAAACAAATCTCCTATTGGAAGCGGATACATCTTCTTTTCTACTTCGGATTGATAGAGCGTATGTACCTTATTAGGTTTTGAAAAATCACTTGCCATTTTAGCACACAATTTATTATTGGCAATACCAATGTTGACAGTAAATCCAAGCGTATGATAAATCTCATCTTTCAATCGATAGGCAAACTCAATTTCATCCCCATATAACTTTTTTACTTTTCCATAGTCTAAATAACATTCATCGATACTAGCAACTTCGATATCATCTGTATACTTACTCAAAAGTTCAAATAAAGCTTTCGACATTTTCTGATACCAAAGATAATTTGGTGGATACATCTTAAGTGCCGGAACTTTTTTTCTAGCCTGATATAAAGACTCTCCTGTTTTTACCCCAAGCTTTTTTGCAGGCATCGATTTTGCGAGAACAATTCCGTGACGAGATTTTTCATCTCCTCCAATCACAGCGTAAGAATTCCGAATATCTAATTTCGAACCATGATTGAGTAAATCGATCGCACTCCACGATAAAAATGCATTATTGACATCGATATGAAAGATAATTCGCTCCATATTACCACCATTCATATTATATCACAAACGTTCGTTCGTCGCATAGAAAAAGAAAATGTTTCAAACATTTTCTAGGCCTTGTCATATACCAATTTTAAAAGTATGCATACGCTATCATTAGGTGATATCATGAGAAACCATTGGTGGTGTGGACGTACAAAATGGTGTCTGTGCTGTGGTGCATGTTTCGTATTACTGGTATATCAATTCCTATTATGCTTTATTCTAATTACTCGTTTTCATTTGTTTTTATTTTTTCTATTCTTCGTCTTCTTTTTATTTTCCTTGTTCCGCATAATATGGTGAGATCAATTGTTCCGTCTTATATAACGAATCGATAAAATCACTCACAATATGACACATTTTATACTCTGATGCTGTAAATTCTATTTTATCTGGAAGAGAGATTAAAATAAAAAATAACATTCTCTCTTCTTTTTGTAATGGGTAATTTTTCTCGTACTGTTTTAAAAGTTCTTCAAATTCAAATTCTAGACCATGTCTTTTATAAAGTTTATATAAATCAAAAATAGGAATACCAATTTTAGCTTTTTCCCAACTGATCAAATACGGACTTTGATTCCTTAAAAAGTGATCTAAAGATAAATTGTTATGTAATACGACAACACGTTGTTTTCTTTTTTCTTTCATCAAATCATACCAACGATCTAATTCTACGTCACAATAGTGAAGACACGAATAGATTTTACTCACATTACGTGCAAATAAGTATTCGCTTGGACTCATAAAAACTTTCGTCTCGATAATGGAGATAATATCGTTATAATACTCCGTTAAATATGCGATATTATTCTTGATATCTTCGAAAATGACCTTATAGTCATCTTCATCTACTTCTTTATAATGTGTCGTCTTATTATGTAGTAAACTAACAAGATCGATCAGATCAGCAATCTTCTGATCTCTTGGCATATTCACATCTTCAACATATTCTCGAATTTCATAATCATTATCTTCGATGATTACTTTAGGATAATAATCGAAATTTCTCGAATTCAAATACTTCAAAATTTTACCATTTTCAGAACGATTTTTCTCTTTGAGTGCAAAGCGACCTTCCGATGTTTCGATCATGGTCGCTTTTCCTTTTATCACATACTTTTTAGGTTTAATTTGATAACGTTCAAGTACATCAAATATTTGCCGCATGTTCCGTTTCTGGAATAATCAATTTCATTCCCAATTGTAGTTCTGATAATTGGTTATATGGTTCTAAGATCTCTTTTGTCGTATGGTACTTCTCTAAAATAGATTCTAATGTATCTCCTTCTCTTACAATATATACTTTATAGGTTGCATACGTTTCTTGCGTCTCGTCAAAAGAATCAAATAAAGTCCCAATTCTCTCCTTTGGTAAATCCTCTGGAGTTTCTTCCTCGACACACCTTCCCTTGTTAAAAATTTCTTCTGGTTCTTCTATCTTTTCTGATCCTTCTGATGTAGGTTCTGTTTCTTCTCTTACCAAGTCTGCCTCTAACGGTGTAATCGTACGTGTTACCTCTTGCAATTCTTCTTCCTCCTCTTCTATCAATGGTTTTTCTTTAAAATTAGAAACACTTACTTCTATATTGACAGCCAAAATACTATTATTGATAATCTCATAATAAAAATCATGAATATCTACCGAGCACCCAGATAAATCATAACGATCATCCATTTCGATATCAAATGGTAACTCAAATGAAAATACGTCTGTCGTTGCGCTATTATCCGATATTTTATATTCCCCACTGACTTCGAAAGATCCTGTAATCAATTGATCATTCTCTACATGCAGGGAATGTTCTAGAGAAATACTCGTAACTTCTGCTAAATTCGTTTTAAATACGATCTCCTTTTTAAATGGTATTATCTTTTTCATAATTCTCTCCCTCCACATTTACTACAATATATGAAAAAAATAGATAGCCTAGAACTATCTATTTAATGAAATAATGTATTTTGATATCTTTCGCTTCCATAATCTTCCTTATACACTTGATCCATATATCGTACAGTTTTATCTATATTAGACTCTGTATCTCCATAGTCTACAGTAATCAATCTTCCATCATGAAAAAGAGATAATGATCTTCTTTCGATTTTATCTTCGTGCAAAGAAGTTAAAATTTGTTTTCTTCCTTCTAGTAATTTCATGATTTCAGTATAATAATCATTATCTACAATCAATTCTTCAACATCGTAAATCAAAGCTTGAATCGCACACGTCGTATGCGTGGAATGTAGCAACCTTTGAAATGTACGCTCCAGTCTTTGCCCTTTTTGAAAATCTTTTTCTTCTTCTAGATCATATAAAACTTTCTCATCTAGATAATGGAGAACCTCATTTTCTAAAATAATCAATTCATAAATATCTTCTTCCAATAAACTATAATTGTAAGAATCATTTAAAAGATGTGTATATTTCCAATTTTTATAATACCAGTACCTATTATGATCATCAGCATGCTCAATCATATCTACTAATCGATCTGTTTGATACAACGTTCTCTCATGATCTATCAAATGTGGGACCGACTGAATTTCACAAAGTAAGTCTATTAGATGTTCCTTTGGATACCCTCCCATATATTTTCCAACAAACACATGATATAGAAAATCTATGAGAAACTCGTCCGTTTCAAACTGAAAAAGATCTCTTAAAAAAGCCTCGTCAATCTGAAAATCCGGTTGATATAATTTTGCATTCAACCATACATCAAATCTATCTTGTGTCATATACTCTCTATCTTCTAACATACTACTCTCCTTAATTCATTACCAAAGTTTTCTCATTGTTTGGTTTCAACCATTGATCACGAAGTTCTTCTAGCGTTTGAAATGAATCTTCCTGATGTTTCAGTGGTTCAAAATAAAATAAATCATCATATTCTTCATCCGTACATGTGATAGTTGCACTTTGTCCCATCCATGCGACGTCGATAGACTGCTGCATCGTCGTTAAAAAAGCAAGTCGCGTCATATATACGTGCTTCATAAAGTAATAAAAGGCATCGTTCGTAACAATCATAGGATACTGATCTAACAACATATCAGCCATATAACTTGTAAAAGGATATTTTACATAATATTCAATCTGTGGAATAATATTTTCTACCTTCGATAGATCGACCAAACAAATATATTGTAAACATTTGATTTGGTCTAATGTGAATTCTAACTCTCTCGACGTATAATTTTCTAAAACATTCTCTTGCGTAGACATGTCTAAAATATCTAAAAATTGTCGTCGATAAAACACATCGTAATTTTCGTTTGATAACGTATCGACTTTACGAGATAACAATTGATACTTTTCTTGTTCTTCCATCCAATTTTTTTCTTTCGCATAACGATACGCTACAGCGCATAAATCTTTTAATCGTTCTTTTTTCTCACTACCACAATTCTTTTCTTTATGCATTCCAAAGATGATATCTCTAAGTTTTTTCTGAGCAACTGAATCTGTGCATAAAAATTTTCCAAGGACGTTTAAATTTGTAAGATCTGATACACACACAATATATTCTACATAACATCCCGTCACTACTTCTTTATATTCGTTATATTCTTCTCTTTCCATAAAAACCTTCTTTTCTAATTTAAACTCTGTCTTGTTTTTACTGGAATCTCTCCATTATGATAACTTTCTAAGTTCTGTTGAAGTTCTCTTACTTCTGCTGCATCATGGTAGTTATGTAAATATGAAAATAGCTCGTGATCCACTTGAACTTCCGTTTTATTTCCATCTTGTTTTTTAAATTGCAAAACGATTGATGTTGTTGCTCGTTCCATAGAATCACGTACAAAAAGCAACAATTGTAATCGACTGTAACATAGCGGTGCCTCTATCAAAATTTTATGCTTGTCGATAAAACGATAAATCATCGCAAAAACATCCGGCCTACGTGCTAACGTAATCAAATTGTCAATATCTAAATCATTCAAACAACAATGATCGAAAAAATAAGTTTCTTCTAATAAAAAACCGTATAGTTCTTCTCTATATTGTTCCTTATGAATTTTGTATTCTTCCTTACTCACCATATCTTCACGCGTATCACAAAAAAGTGTATACTCACTCGCTTCTTTATTCTCTTCAGTACTTTCTGCTAAAACTTTTTTTAACTCCTTCAAAAGGCCTGGCTGCGCAATCGTATCATATTTTGGTGCGATTGTTTCCATATGATTGATCAAACTAGTTAAATTGTTGCGAACCAATTTTGAAATGTTTTTATTTTCATAATAAGATAATACTAAGTCCATCAGTTCCATTACAAAATCAACCGATAGCAATAATGAATCCTCTTCAGCCATATATTGAATTGAATCAGCATAGCAAAAATATTGTAAAGCATTTTCAACATTTGCTTGCTCATATGCATTTATTATTTCTTCTTCTGTATGTCTTGCCATAATATTCCTCCTAAGCCATTATTTTTTTCTGCGGTATATTACTTTTATCACGTGATGATATCAATGCCTGTATATCATCTAATAAATTATCTACAAATCCGGTTGGATCTAACGATCTAACTTTTTTTATTTCCTTTTTTGTATATTGATGGTGAAAATTTTCTTCTTCTACCTCTACCTCAAAATCGATAGAATCCTCTTTTTCACCTCTCGTAAGAGCACTACGAGAAGATAGCAAAAATATAATCTTTTCTATCATTTCGTCAATTTTAAATATAATGGGAAATCGATTGTACCAATCATCAATTATCGATGGTAAATAAGGTTCAAGTATATAATCAGCATATGCATAAGATCCATCTTTGTTCTTCTCTGTCAAATCCGTCTGATAGAGAAATCGAAAAAAATCATATTCTCTAGCTCTTTTTTCATCGTAACTTCTTTCCTGTTCATCTCGTTCTGTGATTTTGATACAATCTAAAAATTGCGCTTTATCTCTCGTTTCTTTTTTGGTTTCTTCAACTCCTTGCTTTTGATCTAATGCATCCCTCCAATAAGAGATGATCAAATCAGAAAATAAAGAATCATGCGGAAAATAAGTCTCTATCAGTTCTAATAGTAAAAGTAATCTTCTCCGTAATTTAAACGAAACCTCCACCTCTTCTTCTCCAACTGTCAATAAAAGATAATATAATGCATCCGCATAATCCGGATTTTTTAATCGATATAACATCTCTTTAGATAACTGATCCTCTTTTGCATAACAAAGATAATCAACGTATAGTTCCGCTTCCACTTGATCGATCCATAATTTATCTGTTTCCCACAAATTCATGCGCTTTTCCTTCTTTCAAATATTTTAATACATCCACATAGTATTTTACTGGGATATACCGAATTTTCTTTTTGATCTCTTCTGGAACTTCATCCAAATCTTTTAAATTTTCATAAGGCAGTAGAATCATCTGAATTCCCTGTCGTGCTGCACCGAGACTTTTTTCCTTAATCCCTCCGACTGGTAATATCTGACCTTGCAATGTAATTTCTCCTGTCATCGCTATCGTACGTTCTACCTTAAATTTTTGAAATGCACTATATAAAGCTGTCACTAACGTAATTCCAGCACTAGGCCCATCTTTTGGAATTGCTCCTTCTGGAACGTGAATATGAATATCATTCTCAACTAACAAGTTGTATGGAATATGTAACATTTCGGCATTCGATTTAATATAGGAAAGTGCGATCGTAGCACTCTCTTTCATCACATCCCCCAAACATCCAGTTAGTACTAAATTGCCATTTCCTTTATAATAATTTACTTCGATTGGCAGTGTATCACCACCATAAGAAGTATAGGCAAGTCCATTCACAACTCCAGGAACATTTTTTCCTCTTTTCATATATTGAAATTTTTCTTTTCCTAAATAATGCACCAACTCTTGATGAGAAACATGATACACTCTCTTTTTTTGATGCTCTACTACGATTTGCGTCACTATCTTTCTAAGCACTTTTTCCAACTGTCTTTCAAGTTCACGAACGCCTGATTCCTTCGTATAATGACGAATCATATATAAAATTTCACGATCGTTTATTTCTACTTGCTTTTGTTTTAACCCATGTGTACGACATAATTTTGGAATTAAATAATTCTTGGCGATATCCAATTTTTCATATTCCGTATAACCATCCAACATGATAATTTCAAGGCGATCGCGAAGCGGATCTGGGATTTCATCGATATCATTCGCAGTTAGAATAAATAAGACATTTGATAAATCATATGCTTCTTCGATATAGTTATCACGGAACATCTTATTTTGTTCTGGATCTAAAATTTCCAGAAAACAACTTGCCGGATCCCCGTGAATTGATTTTGTCATCTTGTCAATTTCGTCGATCAAGAAAACAGGATTATTGGTACGAGACCTCTTCATCGCTTGAATAATTCGTCCTGGCATTGCTCCGATATAAGTACGTCGATGTCCCATAATCTCCGACTCATCAGAAACTCCACCAACTGAAATTTTCACGAACTCTCGCTTCATCGCATGTGCAATCGAAAAAGCAAGTGATGTCTTCCCGACGCCTGGTGGTCCGACAAAACAGATAATCGATCCAGACATTTTACCAGCCATCTGTCGGACTGCTAAAAATTCTATAATTCGTTCTTTAATTTTAGATAACCCTGCATGAGATTCATCTAGTTTTTCTTGAACAAAGGCAAAATCTTTACAATCCTCTGAATACTTTCCCCATGGCAAATCTAAAATCCAATCGATATATGTGTGGATCATATTTACCTCAGGAGACATCGGTGGTAAGGATTGATAACGTTTAATTTCGCGATCCAATCGCTCTCTCACTTTTTTAGATAACCGTATTTTTTTGGCTTTTTCTAAAAAGCGATCTGCTTCCGTTTTAGAGAATTCTTCATCTCCCAGCTCTTCTTGTATCGCCTTCATACGTTCACGCAATAAAAACTCTTTTTGATGTTGATCTACTTCTCTTCGAACGCGCTGATCAATCTCTTTTTCTACTTCGAAAATATGCTCCTGTTCATATAGATCTTTCAAGATCATCTCTGCACGAACGATTGCTTTAAATTCACCTAAGTACTCATAGTATCTCTCGGTTGAAATAGGAAGATGGGGTGCGATCATATCCGTAACGACAGACAATTGTTTTTCCTTACGAATCGATGCCATCATACTATTACTCATATAAGGAATCTTTTTTAAATAATTTTCTAATTCCGTAAGTAACTTATGTACCCAAATACGATTCTTATCTTCTGGTATTTGTTCTGATGCTTCTCTTTGTACGATCGCTTCCAAAACTTCCTTCGTACGTGTAATATTTAAATATTCTACGATGTGTGCTCTTTCCAATCCACGGATCACTACTCTCGTTTTATCGTTCGGCAACTCCATCTTACTTTCGATAACCGCAATCACTCCGACATTAGGTAACCCTTCTAAATCTGGCATTTCTTCTAGTGAATCTTCGCTGCTTACGACAAGTAATTTATTTTCGTGAAATAATTCCGCAACATCCAATATATTCTTCGTCTCATCCTGATCAAATTCGAATCTTAACTCATTATTAGGAAGTAATAACATATTACGTAATAAAATGACTGGCAAGTTAGTTTTTATCACGTGATCACCTCCTAAAATTGTCATTTATTATAATACAAAAAAATAGAAAAGTCTACGCTTTTCTACTGATTTATTTTTTGATTTTTAAAACCTCGTCCACTCGTTCTGTCGGTAAGTATTCATATCGAAAATTTTGTATTCCCATCTTGCGATAACCCTCTATCATACCTCTTTCGAGAACACGATCATAATACAAACACATACCCCTCTCGTTTGCGTAAATTGGATACAAATTACGGAATCGATCCCTCAAAAAATATTGCTTTTGTGGATTTACTTGTTCTAGTAATCGATACTTTGTCGTCATCATGCGTGGAACACTTCGAACGATCAAAGCGACGTTTGGAAATGTTTGATAGCGTCTTTTGTAAGCGTCCATCAATTCTCCTATTTGAATATCATTACACTCGTAAGAAAGAGTCACTTCTTTTGCCCCAAGTTGATGAAGTAAATGAACTGTATAAGAATTACATACGTTGAGACCTACCCCGGTCATAAAATCAGAATAACATCCCAACCCTCCGATTTCTTCTACCATGACAGTTTCTTTTATATCAGGATATCTATCGATTACATTGGGTAACTTCCATATCATATTTTCATGATACTTCTCTTTATTTTCAATATCTGTAATTAACTTTAATCCATAATTTTTCAATTTTTCATACTGTTCTTGCGAGGAAAAGTAAACTTCGATATTTTCTGTTCGTTTTAAAGAAATCAAATTTGCATGATATTCTCTTTTCGCTAAATTTGCCCGTTCTAATCGAAGTGCATCTAACTTAGAAATTGCAAGCCGACGTACTTCGTTAATGATAGAAATCGGAAGGAAAATATCTCCTGATTGTTCAAACGCAACCTCTTCACAACGATACACAGTATTTCCTAATTTTTCTAATTGCAATTGAATGCGGTTCGTTGGCGTAGGACTATTTTTTGGCTTTTCTAACAATTGTGAGCTTTCAACTCTAACTTTATGTTTCCCATCCGTCACTTCCAATATCATTGGATCCCCTATATTTAATACGACATGCATCCTAATTGGAACTTTTCTCTTTCTAGCATCAATTTCCTTTTGAATCGAATTTACTAATTTTTCATCGTACGTTTTTACAACAGTTGCTCCTTTTTCTACTTTTCCCTTAACGTCGAAAGAAATCGTATCACCACTAGATGCCTCACTCACTCTCTTACCATCTTTATAAAAGACATTCAAAAAACATCCGGTATCTTCTTTCCCAATGATGCGGACACCATCCTTTTGAACGACTGGTACATTTAATGTTACAAACACTCTATTTCCCTTTACCTTTGTTACTTTCCCAATAGAAACTCCAAGATGATTCGGTCGAAATGGATTTGTGATTTGATCATTAGATTCATGAAATAAAAATCCTTTCGTAAATTTTCGATGAAAAATATAGGATAAGTTTTCAAGCATTTTTTGATTGATAGATACCTTTCCATTCTGTAAGTAAGAATCGATTGCTTCTCGATATAAAGAGACAACACAGTAGACATAACTAGGGCTTTTCATTCTACCTTCAATTTTAAAACTTTCTACTCCGGCATCGATCAATTTTGATAAATATTCTAGCGTGTTTAAGTCTTTCATCGACAACAAATAACTTTCTTCCTTTAATACTTTTTCTTTTCCTCGATCTATTTCTACCATTGCGTATTTTTGGCGACAGCTACCTGCACAACTACCACGATTTCCACTTCTTCCACCGATCAGGCTACTCATTAAACATTGCCCCGAGTAACTTACACAAAGTGCACCGTGTACAAAAATTTCAACTTCGATATTCGTTTTCTTCTTTACTTCCTCTACGACTTCTATCGGAGTTTCCCTTGCTAGCACCACTCTTTTTGCTCCTAACTTTTCCATCATCAAAGCACCATTCACATTATGGATGTGCATCTGTGTAGAAGCGTGCAGCTCCAAATCAGGATAAGTTTGATGAATGAGATCAAAAGCACCTAAATCTTGAATAATGAGTGCATCTACGTGAATTTTTACTAACTCATCTACATAATCAAGCAACATTTCTATTTCTGATTCATAAATGACAGTATTGACAGTAACATAAACTTTAACTCCATATAAATGACAGTAGTTTACCGCTTCTTTCATTTCTTCTAGGGAAAAATTTCCTGCAAAGGCACGAGCTCCAAATGTATACCCACCTAGATAGACAGCATCGCATCCTGCTTCAATAGCAGCATATAACGACTCCATGTTCCCTGCTGGAGCAAGTAATTCTGGTTTTTTCATATAACCACCTCTTTCACCTATTCTAACATAGATCATAAATTAGAAAAAGCTCCCGATAGAAGCTTTTTACACGAATTTAAAACCATACCATACAAATGTCAAAACACCAACCAAAATAAAACCATATGGAAATATTTTCATTTTCCAATGATAACAATAACGGTCGATCACAAACCAAAAAATAATCCACATCCACAAAAAGATCGTCGGATTCCACATGCAAGCTTCTTCCCATTTTCCTAAAAGAACACAAATACCTGCATGAGTTAACCCACACGCTGGACAATCGATGCCGAAAAAAGCTTTCATCGGACAAACAGTTCCGAATATCATTTGCATAAAACAAACATAGATAAAAATAGCGAGGAGCGCTAATTTCATCTGTTTTACATCATCTTTTAACTGTTGCATAATCAAAAAAGAAATAGTTTCCTATTTCTCCTCCTATACATTTGCTGCATAAACACCTGAAAGAAGCATGAAAATAGTAATCAATACAACACCGATAATAAACAAGCAGAAATAAGATCTAGCAAAATTACGTACATTGATATTTCTAGTTCCTCCAAATGCAAACACGAGTAAAAGAATCCATCCAATACAAGGAATTGAAAATAAAATTTCATATCCAAAATATCCCCACATTGAAATTGGTTGATATTCCATTGGAATATTATTTTTCTCGTCCATAAAACACACTCCTCCTCTATTTGTAATATATCAAACAAAGAGGATCTCTGTCAATAAAAATCCCCTGATTGCAATTTTACTCCCGTAATAATTCTTCTAGGGTAACGATAGAATAACCTCTTGATTTAATATATCGAACAATCGACAGTAACTGTTCTTCTGTCGCTTGATTGATCATAAGAGAAATGATACTCCCAGGCTGTAATTTTTCTTTCACTTCCGAAAAAGGATGCTCTTTCGTAATAAGGTTTGGTAAAATCGTAAAGTTTTTCTGCAACTTACAATGATCGATTACTTTTTTATCCTTGGTTTCCGTATAACAATATCCTTGTTTTTGATCTCCTACTCTTCGAATAATCGTATCCATCCACACAAAAGAACTATTCGCATAATCTCTTTGATAACTTAAGTTACCGACTATATTTCCCTCTTCGATCAATCGAATCATCTCTTCGTTATTCTTTTCTAGCCACATTCCATCGACAAAATAATTTGCTTTCACATTTTCTTGATCTAAAATCTTCTTTACTTTGTCAAAATTGCTATTTTCTTCCACCAAAAAAATAATAGTAGCCTGATTTTTTGAAGGATTCCCGCCTACTACATACTTATGATAATACTGATCGATACTACGCGTGGGTTTTACTTGCTCATATACGAGTAATTTTGGAGTGTAGGCTCCATACTGTTTCATCTTTTGATAACTTAAATCGACATCGACAGTTTTTCCACTCATTCCAGGAATCACAGTATCCCCATCCACTTTGGCGTCGATCGCGTCGGTTTTATCTATCTTTTCTTGCTCTTTAATCTGTATCATAATCTCATCCATATCACGGACGACCGATACAGTCTTTTCAGTATAAAAAAAACTTCCACAAATAAGTGCAAACAATCCCAATAACTGAAAAAACTTCTTCATAGTATCACCTATTTCATGATATGAAGAAGTTTTAAATATATTCTATTTTTGAAGACCGTTTAATGCCTCTAACTCTGGTAAGACAAATTTTCCGTCTTTGCGAATTAACTTTCCATCAAAGTAAATTTCTCCACCACCATATTCAGAACGCTGTACTAAAACCATATCCCAATGAACCGAAGACAAGTTTCCATTAAATGCATCTTTATATGCTCTACCAGGAGTAAAATGGATACTACCTAAAATTTTTTCATCGTATAAGATGTCTCCCATCGGATCTAAAATTTTCGGATTTACCCCAAAAGAAAATTCACCGACATAGCGACTTCCCTCGTCTGTATCAAAAATTTCATTTAACTTATCATTATCTTGATCACAAGTAGCTTTTACGATTTTACCATTCTCAAATGTCAATGAAACATTCGTATATATATTTCCCTGATATGGACAAGGTGTATTATAAGTTATTACGCCATTTACGCTATCTTTCACAGGTGCCGTATAGATTTCCCCATCCGGAATATTCGCTTTTCCACAACACGGTATTGCCGGAATTCCTTTGATCGAAAAAGATATATCCGTATTAGGACCTACGATACGGACCTGATCTGTCTTCTCCATCAATTCTTTCAAAGGTAAAATCGCATCGTACATGCGCTTATAATCCACGTTCATGACGTCTACTGCATATTTAAAAAATTCCTCGGTTGGCATTCCAGCTTTGTAAGCATCTACCACTGATGGATAGTTCAAAAGTGTCCATCTTCTCTCGTTGATGCGAACATCATCTGCGTGCTCTTTTGCTTCTCCTAATTTACGACGTACTTCTGCAGGAACATTTTTAGTTTCATACTCGTTCTTCGTATATCGAATATGAATAAAACAGTCAAAATGATCCACGTCGAACTCTGCCATGTCAGCAAGCAAACGAATTCTCTCATCACTTGTGTGTTGTAAACTATAGGCATCAATCTCATCATCGCCTAATTTAACGATAGGAACTGCTCCTGCCTCAGTGATTGCATCGATCAATTTTAACACGAGTGGCTTACACTCTAAAGTACAGGTAATCAATACCTTGTCATTTGGTTTTACATCTAACGAATAATGCACAATTGTTTCACTTAATTTTTCAAACCCTGTTTTCATTTTCTCACTCTTTCTTATTATTATCATACTATATTATGAAAGGAGAGGCAATATGTATTCAAATCAGTTTGGAACCAGGTATGTTCCTACAACTCAATTTCATCCATATGCATATGGAAACAACAATAACAGAAATTTTCAACCTAATTCGGATCGCCTTGGCGGTTTCTTATTCCCATTTTTACTCGGTGGTGTTACCGGTGGTTTAGTCGCTCCATACTTCTATCCTAGACCATATTATAATAATTATTATTACTACCCATATCCATATTATGGACCATATTATAGAAATTATTAAAAGTACTTGATATTCAAGTACTTTCTTTTTTTAATATTTCAACCGCACCATTTTTAATAATCTAATTCTACATCACAAGAAGATCTAAAGTCAAATATTTTTCGTGGCATTGTATTTATTTCAAAACAGATATCATCAAGATAAATTTGTGGAACTAATTTCATTGAACTTCCTTTTGGTATCCATCTTCTTACTAATGCATTCGCTCTTTCGTTTGTTCCTCTTTGAAATGAGCAATATGGATCACACTTATAAAGTTTTACTCCTAGTTTTTTTGCTGTTATTCCTAATACATTAAATTCTAAACCATTATCCGTTGTAATTGATTTCACTGTTATATTGTTTTTTATTATGTAATTATATATTAAATTGGCTACATAGTATTCTTGCTTATATTCCGCTTTTATAAGCCATAAATATCTTGTACATCTATCTACTATTGATGTGATTGACGCTTGTTCACTTTTGAGTCCAACAATGGAATCTATTTCTAAATGGCCTATTTCATCTCTTTTTTCTATGTACTTAGGTCTTAATCTAATCGGTAAAACTGTTTTATTTTTCATATTCCATACAGTATGTGCCATCATATTATTATTTTTACTTCTTCGTTTTTTATAACATAGTTTATCTCTTGTTAAAAATATTTTACCTTCTCTTATCCATTTATATGTTTGTTGCACCGAAGGGCATCTAGCTCCTTTATATCGTTTTTTAAAATTATGTATACATACTTCTATTGAGTGATGCCTTTTATCATAATGATCAAACAAATACTTAATAAATACTTCATATTTCTTATTTATATCTATTTTTCTTTTTCTATATATACCTCTTTTATATCTTGAAATTGTGGAATGGTGTATGTTTAATATTTCTGCTGTCTTTCTCATTGATAGTCCTTGTTGCAATAATATATCAATTTGGGCTTTCTTTTTTTCTGTTAATTGTGTATAATTTATTTATGAGTCCTCCTTGCCGGGTGGGGCTCTTTTTATTGTATCAAAAAGCCGCACCAAGTGGTGCGGTTGAAATTTTAATTTAAGAACCCCAATTGAGTATAGAACTCAATTAGGGTTTAAATAATACTTTTTTATTGTCTACTTTCTATTGACAACTTCACTATAACGACTACTAATATTCATAACTTGCATTGATATAATATACTTCATACTTATCAAAAGAAACTTCATCATAATCACTATCCGTAGCATATTCTACATTGATATATGCTTCAGAACCATCTGGTGTAGAACCATCAGAATGTCCAGATTCAACTCCTACAATTGTGTCTCCTTGATAATATAAAACTACTACTGAGCAAGATTCTATTGTTTTACCTGTTGTATTTTTTGCTGTTACTGCAATTTGACTTCCAGTATTATTAGATTTTAGTTCAATTCCACTTGCTGCAAAATCTTCAGAAATGTTTGCTAGTTCAGTTGCAAAAGTAACATCAGCATATTGTGATAAGTTTTCATCATAACCCCAAATGTAAACATAAGTATAACTTTTCGCAGGAATTACTACAAAACTATTATATGCTTCTAAACTCTTAGCAAAATTGCCATTTGAATCTTTAAAATTTGCAGTTATACTTGATAGACATACAGAACCTTCGTTATTATTAGTTACTTTAATAACATAATCACCTGCTTTTGTAAGTCCTACTTTTTCCATTTTTACTTTGTCAGTAGTAACTTTAACAGTTTGCGTCCCATTTCCTGAATCATTTGTAATGCCAGTACCACTAGTATCACTCGGAGTATCTGTTGAAAAACATATAATCAAACCTAATGCTCCAAGAACTATTCCTGCTATTGCTAATCCTTTACTTTTCTTTTTAACAACTGAGATTATACCTAGTACAATTGCCAATACACCTAAAATCAAGCTAAGATCTAAAAATATAGTTAATGAAACTAATAAACTTATAATACCTAAAATTAGTGCTGCTATTCCCATAATTTCACCTCCTTATTCATTGAAAGAATAGTACATCTTACTTACAAAGTATTACTCCTTTCTATTAAATTATAGCAGTATAAAAAAAATAAATCAATAATTTTGCCGGACTTTTTAGTTACCGGACATAGAAAGTTTAAAATGACACAATATAATCAGAGGTGATTATATTATGGCGACTTTCAAAAGAGAATTTAA
The DNA here is from genome assembly GCA_944331895.1 of uncultured Bacilli bacterium. Lineage (GTDB taxonomy): Bacteria > Bacillota_I > Bacilli_A > RF39 > UBA660 > Fimihabitans. Next base: position 7,296 of record CALVIX010000005.1, on the reverse strand, counting down.
TTTTAACAAAAATGTTAAAGAAATAGTATCTAATAATATTAGAAAATATAGATTACTTGCTGGAATTACTCAAGAACAGCTTGCTGTTGACATTGGAAAATCTTATGATTTTGTTAGAAGATTAGAATTCAAAAAGGGTCAAATTGGTTGTTCTTTAGATACAATCTATAAAATATCTGTTGTATTAGATATTCCTTTAGGAAAATTCTTCGAAGAAGACAAATAAAAGTTGTGGCACATTTTGTTGAGTAAGCAATGAAAGAGGCGATAAACTTTTATTTTTTTATTTGCTAAAAAGCAAATAAAAAGCATAATTTTATCGTTTATAAAATTATGTCTCATTGGGTTTCAAAAGGGAATCCCTTTTGCACACCTCGATATTGGCTCTGCCAATATCGTAGTGTGTTACTAAATTATAATTCTAACCAACTAAATTTAGTTTGTCAAAGTTATCAATTGTTTCTTGTTCAAATGTAAGTTCACTTTGTAAAACAGCATTATATATCAAATATGAATAATTATACTTTTTTTCATCATAATCCGAATTATTAAGTCCTAATTTATTTTTATCATTCAAAGAAAATAAGTCTTCAATTTCAAAATCATTTGTTCCTTTTTCATTATTTCCATCTACAAATAATATTTTCTCTAAAAAAGGATGATTTTTGTCATTAAATTTATCATAAATTCTTCTTCCTTTATCGTCCTGATCTAAAAGTATTATAAATTCACAACCCCAACCATATAAAATAGATGAAATAGGAAGAATATTATCTGCTCCAGTAGATGGAATTATATTAGGTTTATCTTTCTTTGGTATTTTTTTAATATTAAAATAAGCATTTAAATAAAAATAATCAGAAATTTCTTCAACAATTACATTCTTCTTTTTAAAATTTGGACCTATATTATAATTTAAATCCATTCCCATTGCATAAACTAATGGCGTTATAGTATCATAGGTGGATTTATTTTGTGTAGGAATTGTTGTAATTTTATTATAGATATGTGAAAATCCATTTTCATCTTTTATAACAGCTCTTATGTTTTGCAATTCATTATTATCTAACATAAAAGGAGAATGTGTTGTAAAAACAATTTGATTGTAATTATTAGTTAAATCTTTAAATAAAGAGTATAATTCTTTTTGTGCATTGGCATGTAAATAAACTCCAGGCTCATCTATTAAAATTATATTATTTTTATATGAATCACAATTTTTTCTTTCCATATAAAGTAGTTGTATAAATAAATTCAAGTACCACTTTAATCCATTACTTCTTTCATCATAATCTAAATAATTATTAGTAGTATCAATAATAATACTAAAATTACCAGTATTTATAGCAAATTCTAATATAACATTTTCTTGCGAATAAAACTCATTAAATTTAGTAAAAAAATTATCATTAATTTAAGAAAGTACTTGATATTCAAGTACTTTTTATGATAACAAAGAATGTCGTAATGAAGAAAAACTCTCTTTATCAATTCCATTATGGCATAATTTTAGTTCTAGATAATGAAACAAATTTGCTAAAAATTCTCTATTTGTCGGTTTCGATGCCGAAAAAGATACTGTATATCCACATAATTCGTGCAACAGCTGCTCATTTCCTCTCATCCAAGCAACTTCGATCGCATGACGAATTGAACGTTCTACTTTACTTGGTGTCGTCTGAAAGAAACTTGCAACCATCGGATAAATCGATGTCGTAATTCCATCTTTGATCGATAACTTACGCTCTAATAATTCAATCATAATATATTCGATATATTGACGACCTTTTAAATTAGAAGGAATTCCAATTTCATTTAATAAACAGGATAGATCATATCCTGTTAGTGCATGACTTTCTAAAGTGATTCTACTCTGACTTTCACTTTTCAAGTGTACTACGATCTGCCTTCGCAATCGATCAAACACGATTTTTGTCAGTTGTCGAATCTGTTCTCTAATCTCTCTCATATGATAATTCATATCGATAATTTCACTAATACTTAAAAGATAATCGTGTTTTTCTAAAAAGAAATATTGACGACAAAGATCTTCCTCGTTCGTACTCGAAAAAAAGAATGCCTGTTTCATCTGATCTAGTGAAACTCTATCTTTCTCTAATTCTGTCACGATATAAGACTTGAAATACTCCCTTAATTCGGAAGTATATTGAAACGCAGTTAATCTTCCCTCTATAGAAGCGAGTTGTGTTTGAAACTCCGCAATTAACCCTCTCATTTGTTGCTCTTGCATGAAATCCCCCTTTATACACTCATTTAACATAACACAAAATAATCGAAAAAAGTCGTCTTTTGTCTGAAAGTATCAAAAACTAGGCACAAACTGTTCTATACGAAAAAGAAGCAAATTATTTTGCTTCTTCTGTTGCTCGCGTCTCACGAATGACAGTAACTTTAATCGTTCCTGGATACTGCATTTGTTCTTCGATTTTATTTTTGATATCGCGTGCTACTTTATAACTTCCAAGATCATCGATCTCTTCAGGTTTTACAATAACACGTAATTCACGTCCTGCCTGTACGGCAAATGTTTTTTCGATACCATCGATATCATTTGCAATCGCTTCTAGTTCTTGTAAACGTTTTACGTAGTTTTCTAAAGAATCGTTTCTAGCACCAGGTCGTGATGCTGATAAAGTATCTGCAATCGCTACGATTTCAGAGATGATCGTCGTTGCTGGATGATCACCATGATGTGATTCTATCGCATTTACCACAGTATCATTCTCATGGAATTTACGTGCTAAATCTGCTCCTAATTCTACGTGACTTCCCTCTACTTCATGATCGATCGCCTTTCCGATATCGTGAAGAAGTCCAGCACGTTTTGCTAAATTAACATTTTCTCCTAACTCCGCAGCTAATAATCCTGATAAACTAGCTACCTCGATAGAATGTTGCAAAGCATTCTGTCCATAACTTGTTCTAAAATGAAGTTTACCAACTAATTCTACTAATTCTGGATCCATTTTCGTAATTCCAAGTTCAAACAGTGCATTATTTCCATATTCTAGAATCTTGGCGTTCATATCCTTGCTCACTTTATCGTAAACTTCTTCGATTCTCGTAGGATGAATTCTTCCATCCTTAATTAAAGTTTCTAACGTTACACGGGCCATTTCTCGGCGTAGTGGATCAAAACTAGAAAGGACAATTGCCTCAGGAGTATCGTCAATGATAAGATCAACTCCTGTTACCGCTTCGATCGTACGAATATTTCTTCCCTCTCTACCAATAATACGACCTTTCATATCGTCGCTTGGCAAGTTAACAACTGTTACGGTTTGTTCGTTAGCTACGTCTGATGCATATTTCTGCATGCAAGACACTAACATATCTTTTGATTTTTTATCAACCTCTAATTTTGCTTCTGCTTCTCGATCTTTGATGAGTGCTGCAATCTCTAAACTCATCATCTCTTCTACCTTTTTTAAGACAAGCTCACGAGCTTGATTCTTTGAATAACCTGCAATATTTTCTAATAGTTGAATTTGTTCCTTTTTAATCTCTTCCACTTTCGCTTGTTCATCTTGGATATCTTTTTGTTTTTGAATTAAATGATTTTCTTTATCTTCTAACATTTGCTCACGATTCTGTAATGTTTGATCTCTTCGATCCATATTATTTTCACGCGCAAGCAAACGATCTTCTGATTCTTTTATCTCATTTTTTTTCTCTTTAATTTCTTTTTCTGTCTCTCTTTTCAAACGGTGCGCCTCTTCTTTTGCCTCTAATAAATAATCTCTTTTTACTTTATCGGCATCTTTTTTGGCACGTTCTAATAAAGCCTCTACTTTTTTTGCAGCTAAATTACCTTTCAGATAATTTATTAGAATCACTAGTATGACTCCAACAAAAAGTCCAAGGAGGACAAGTAAAATGGAAAACGCTATCTGTTCCATATCTTCCCTCCAATATATATACTAAGTAAAATACTTATGATTTCACCTAATATCATTGTAATATGAATTGTGGGAGAAGTCAATCAAAAGTCAGAAATGTGTTCCATATAAAAGAAAAAAGAAAGTAAAAACTTTCTTATTTTTCATCTATTTGAACAAGTTCGTATTCCCTATTTCCAACACCGAGATCGTAGGCACTTTCAATCGTATGTACTCCGTGACGAGATTCAATTCTCTCGATCAATTTATCTTTTCCAGGATCATTTGACTGATAAACTAAATCTAGACAAGCTTGATCGACTGCAACAGGATCGAGACTCGCTAAAATTCCAATATCCTGCATACATGGTGCAGATGCATGCGCATCACAGTCACAATCGATTGAGATATTTTTCATAACATTGATATAAACTGCATTTCCTTTAAAATAATCTACGACAGACTTTGCTGCATCTGCCATAGCTTCTAAGAAACTATCCTGCTCTGGCAAATTTTGAAATAATACCATTTTGCGACTTTACACGATAACCAACGCTTATAATCATATCTAAATTATAATAGTCAACTTGATAAGTTTTTCCGTCTTTTGCAGTTGTTGCAAATTTTGCAACAACTGCATTATCATCTAATTCTTCTTCTAGTACCTTTTTTATGTGCCTAGAAATAACTGATTTATCTCTATCAAATAATTGAGCCATTTGATCTAAAGATAACCACACAGTCTCATCTTGCATATTAACTTCAAGTTTGACTTTTTGGTTTTCAAATAAAATTATTTCATTTTTTCGATTCAATGCCTTCTCCTTTCTTACTCTCTACAACTAAATTGTACAGTAAAGAAAGTTGATTGTCAACGAATTTAGCGAACGTTTGTTTTGTTTTTTTTGTGACTATCTCATTTAAAAATTTTTAATTATAATTTATTATATTCTTCATCAGATATTGCTTCACACCATTCGTTTTCTGTATCTCTCCTGGTACTTCTACAGCAATATGACTAAACCACGTTTTCTTGGTCAAATGACACAATAAAGTTTTCACTCTTTTTTCTTGGCTTTTTATCTTCTACTCTTTCATTAAAGTACCTTATCATTTGTAGAAAATAACACTGGAGAACATGCTATTGCTTGTATCCATGGATTCTCATTACTTGCTTTTATTTTTGTAAAATAAAAGATAAAAGCTGATAAATTGACTCCACTTGTTACACAAATGACAAGATCATCATCCTCTTGATAAGTATTTACTAAATCATCAATTGCCTCCATATTTCTCTCTTGACATTCTCTCCAAGATTCATTCTTATCCTTTTCGTTAAAACGTGACTCTTCATAAATAGGCACTTGGATATACTGATTGAGAATTTCAGCAGTATGTTTACAACGTAAATAAGGAGAAGTATAGATTGCTGTCACTTTCAGTTGTTTTAATTTTTCAGCAAATAAAGAAGCTTCTTTCATACCTGCTTCTGTAATGTCTTGCTCTTGTTTTTCTACATTGGAAGAAACATCTCTTTCCGCATGATGGACATAAATCACTTTCACAACTTTTCACCTCATTTACATGATATCATTTTCCCTATTATTCCTCAATTTTCATAAGTAAAAATTAACATTAACTTTACAAAACAAAGAAGGAAATTATATCTTCTTATCATCAAACTCTTCTAAGAATTTTACATATTGAACTCTTCCTCGTTTAATTACAAATCCATCTGGAATATCTTTCTTCATCACATCTAATTTTTGTGTTGTTTTAATACTAAATTATTCACTAATACCATTACCAAGATAAATTCCAAAATTATTATTGACTTCACTCTTATACCAAAGTTCAAATTCAATTTTCTTAATCTTATCAATGGTATCAATCAATAAGAAAGAAACAATTCCTAGATCTTTTCCAAGTGTAAATAAATTACCAAACTTTGTTTTATTATCTGCATTTAATTTATTTTTAAATGAATCTACTCCGATAATAAAGATTGTAAATGGTTTTTTACCTTGGAAAATACTCTTATCATAATTATTCTTTTCAAAAACATCTTTTTCTTGTTGTAAGAAATTGGTAAAGCTTTCAAAAATCTCATTGAATTTCTGATCAATATACTGTACTTTTTCTGAAGAAATATCATAAGTATCATCTTCCGCATTAATTACAATTACTTGTTCTTGTCCTAATGTATCAATCTGACGAATTAACATAGTAATGAAATTATGAAATGTACTTAGTTCTAGTGCAGGAATTAAAGTCGCATAATTTTTGATGAAACAATAACGAACTGGCTCTAAGGTATTTTTATCAATTCCAAGAGCAATTTGATGTTTATTGACACGTTCATTTTTCATTCTCTCATTATGTTCTTTTTCATAATCTTTTACTAAATTATGAAAACCTTTAACATATTTTTCTTTCAAAGGTACTATTTCAATATTATCTTTAGTTAATTCTAATTTTATATTTGGATTAGAGTTATAAGCCTTTTTCTCTCTTTTGTTATGTGATCCGATTTGTGATAAATCATTCAAAGTATAAATAGGTTCGCTTCTAAAGATAGCATAATTCAAATTCATTATATCTACCTCCATTCACGTATAAAAAAAGATATGTAATTAAACATACCTTAACTGCTAATCAAAAAAATATAAATAAGAGTTGATTTTATAATGTATTTGCAAAATAGGAACGTACACAAATTATTTTAATTATTTTACAATAGATACATATATTTGAAAGCCTTTATTTTTACCAATATATTTTGAAGATGTTAAATCAATGGAAATACCTCCAATATTCCCATTGAAATAAAGTAAATCAATGGTTTTATCTTTTGGTGTCATTAGGTCAAGGAAAGACAAGTATCTTTTTTAGCTCCATGCCAATGTTTTACATTTGCAGGGATTGTAATGACCATGCCAGGTTCTAATGATACAGCTTCTTTTCCTTCTTCTTAATACCAACCAGATCCAGCGGTACAAATTAAAAGTTGTCCCCCACCACTTTTCGCATGGTGAATATGCCAGTTATTTCTACAACCAGATTCGAACGTTACATTTGCTAGAAAAACATTCGTCTTACTTGGATCTGTAAGTGGATTTAAATAACTCTGTCCAATAAAATACTGTGCGTAAGCATTGTTCGGTTCTCCAAGTCCAAATATTCCACCGTGTTTTTTATATTCTTTAATGTCCATAAATCAACTTTCCTTTCTTTTCTATATACTTAAATAATAAGCATTGTCTACTTCTTTAAATCCATATTCTTTATAAAATTTTATAGCAATTTCATTTTTACTATCAAGCTGAAATTGCTTAATCTTATTTTCTTTTGCATATGCAAGACAATATTCAAAAACATTTCTTTGATATCCCTTTTT
>CALVIX010000004.1 GCA_944331895.1 uncultured Bacilli bacterium | reverse complement strand
CGCACTTACATTGTATCATAGGTATTTCTATGTGTCTTTTTTTGTCCTTTTCGGACACTTAATTTTTCAATTTATAAACTAATCATCTTTTGGTATCGTAATTTCATTTTCTTTTGGTATCGATATCGTATCTTGTAATGAACTTGGCTTATAATTGAAAATCTTTTGATTCTTTAGTGCGTCGTAAATGGATGGAGCCCCGACGAAAGTAAATAATCCAACCCATATCGAATCTAACCATGAAATATCGTAAAAAACATTCGCAAACGGCATTCCGACAAGAAAAGAAAATAAGAAATTTAACAAACACAGTTGCCATTTTTTTCGAATAAATTTCATAGATTTACATTTTTGTATAAAAACCATGCTAACCATACTAAACGTAACACTGATGACAAGTAAATCGAGTAATTTAGCTGGAAATAATTGTTCCATTTATCATACACCTTCCTTCTCCTATTTTCTTATATTCCATATCAAAATTATTTTGTATTGTTTTTAACTAGTTTTGAATATATTTTAACAGGTGATATGTATGAAAAAACTAACTTTATTAGTCTTATCTATCATTCTTTTCATCGGATGTGAAGATAAAGTAGTCGTACGAGAAAAAGTAAAAACGATGATTCGACAAAACGAATATCAAAAAGTAGCAATCAATTACCCTATTACCAACTATAAAGAATTAGACGAACAAATTAAAAAAGATGTAGACCACGACTATCAAAAATTCCAAAAGGATACGAAATCTCTTTCAACACCATCTGAATTTAATCTATCTTATACCTATAACATACTTCACGAACGGTATATGATGATCACTCTTTCTACGATGATTCAGTCAGATGCATTAGAACATACTAACAATAGTATTCATACATACGTCTTAGATCAAAAGAAGGAAAAAATATTAACGCTCGAAGACTTCATATCAAAAGAGGAGTTAAAAAAAATTATGCCACTTATGAAAGAGGCGTTACTTTCTAAATATAAAGATTGTATTGAAATGGAAAATTTTTCGGAAATGATGGCCCCTAATTTTGATCACTTCTCTCTTTTTACACTAACTGAAGATTATCTTATTCTGTACTATAATCCAGAGCAATTAACTATCGGATATGAAGATATCGTTTCGATAGAAATTCCTCTAGATAAAATCGGTTTAAGAATTGACTTTGAACGGGGTGTTTTTGAAGAAGAACATGAGACGATTTCTATTCCAGAAAAAGTAATCGATCCTAATAAAAAAGTAATCGCGCTTACTTTTGACGATGGACCTAGTTATTATACAGATCAAATTTTGAAACTGTTACAAAAAGAAGAAGTAACAGCAACATTCTTCCTCATCGGAAATAAAATTAACCGTTATCAAGAAACAGTTCAAACAATGTTAAAAAATGGGAACGAAATCGGGAATCATTCTTTTTCTCATAAATGGCTAACGAAATTAGATGATGATGATTTGCAAGAAGAAATTATCTTAACACAAGATACAATTAAAAATCTAACTGGATTTACCCCTCGCGTATTTCGTCCTACCTATGGAGCCGTAAATGATGATTTAAAACATCAAGTAAATTTAACTCCCATCATGTGGACAGTCGATTCATCGGATTGGAAAATTAAAAATGCTAATACCATCGCAAATCGCGTTTTAGAATCCTGTCAAGATACTTCTATTATTTTAATGCACGATACACACAAACGTTCTTATGAAGCATTGAAAATCATCATTCCCTCCCTAAAGGAACAAGGATATCAATTCGTGACAGCCAGTGAATTAGAAACAGTTAAAAAAATTAGAGCAAGGGCAAAACTAGATGCATAAGAATCTTACGACAGAACAACAAACCGAGTTACTTACAATACAGTTAATTGCTGCAATAGGATTTCTTCTTACCGTCTTCATATCTATTATTCTCACTTATGATAAGATTCTCTCTCTTTCCGGAAAGCCACGCCTTTTTTCGGATGAAGAAGCAAGAAAGATAAGTTACTTCAATAGTATTCTAATTATCATCGTCGTACTCATCTATCTATATGTAGGGTATGGAAATATTCAAGTTGCCAAGCAAGAAGGACAAGAACCGACAAATCTATACCTACAGGAGTTTAATTCAGGACTCGCATTCCTCGCTGCACTGATTGGATATTATATCGTTACCCACGACTCGTCTAATCGTTTCACCATTGTCGATACCGCACTATTATAATTATGCAACTATTAAATAACATAAAAGAGATGTTCCACATCTCTTTTATCGACCTTTGTTTTTCGTTGTAATTTTAACCATCAATTGTTCTTTTATTGGCTCGTCTATATGTAAATAAGGATTGATGTCTAGCAGATAAAATAAGTTATGAATTTCTTGTACAGTCAATAGTTTTATATCTGGAATAAACGCTGGAATTATTGTCATATCTGATTTACTCGGTGGGGAAAACAAAATAAAACCCTTTTTTTCAATCAAGTATCTTATTTCTTGACCTTCGTACAGTTCTTGATAATCTTTCCACCTCGGAGTATTCCCATTAGAATTTTGATATTCCACTTCTTCTCGTTTTATAAACTTCTCACTTTTTACAAGTTCTCTCGCATATTTCGTATGACTTACCCCATTGATCGAAAAATCGTCTTTTCTCACGACATAACACGCTTCTTCGATCGTATCGGTAGGAACGATAAACAATTGATATCCAGGTTCTATGAAATATAACGGGTACAAATTGAAGTCGTAGTATTCTAATTCTTCTACGTAACGATCTCCTACTTTTCTTTTCTGAACGATTGTTTTTGTATTTTCCTTATCCATATTTCACCTTAGAATAGACTCAATTGGCTTGATTCTTCCATACCATCTAAGATACCCATCACTCTCATTTTTTCAATCAATGTACCTGAGACCTTAGCTCTTTTTTGTAAATCTTCGATACTTAAGAATTCTGCCTTTTCTCTTTCTTCTACAATCTTTTTCGCAACCGTATCTCCTAATCCATCGATCGTTCTAAACGGTGGAATTAAAGTTGTTCCATCTTCATCAATTACAAACTTCATAGAATCACTTCTATTTAAATCGATATTACCAAATGTAATACCACGGGCAGTTGCTTCCAATGCGATTTTCAAAACTTCGACCACTTCTAAATCTTTATTGCTCACTTCTCCTTTTCCCATGTTGTTAATTTCTATAATTCTATTTTTGATTGCATCATATCCTTTGATCATCGTTTCGATATCAAAGTCCGTACATCGAACAGAGAAGTAAGATGCATAATACCAATTTGGATGATGCACTTTAAACCAAGCAATACGGAACGCACTAATAACATAGGCAGCTGCATGGGCCTTCGGGAACATGTACTTGATTTTAAAACATGAATCGATAAACCAATCGGCGATTTTTGCTTCCTTCATCTCGGCTTCATATTTTTTCCATGTTTCTGGATCCTTACTTGCTTTTCCCTTACGGACAAACTCCATAATCTTAAATGCCTTGATTGGTTCTAATCCATTGTACATAAGATATACCATAATATCGTCACGACATCCGATAACTTTCGCAAATGGAACGACATTATTTCGAATCAATTCTTGCGCATTTCCAAGCCATACATCTGTTCCGTGAGAAAGACCAGAAATTTTAATCAGTTCGGCAAATGTCTTTGGTTTTGTATCCTGTAACATTCCAATTGTAAATGGCGTTCCAAACTCTGGAATTCCAAGGGTTCCAGTCTCACACATAATTTGTTCTTTCGTAACACCTAATGGCTTGGGTGAACAGAAGATATCCATCGTCTCCTTATCATCTAATGGCACTTTCGTTACATCCATACCAGATAGATCCTGTAACATACGTAGCTGCGTTGGATCGACGTGTCCTAAAATATCCAATTTTAATACGTCTTGATCGATCGCATGGTAGTCAAAGTGGGTCGTACGCCACAAAGATGTCGCATCATCCGCTGGATATTGGAACGGTGTAAAATCGAATACATCCATGTAACCTGGAATAACGACGATTCCACCTGGGTGTTGTCCTGTCGTTCTTTTTACTCCTGTACAACCAGCTGCCAAACGTTCGATCTCGGCAGATCTCATGTGAATTCCTTTATCTTCGCAATATCCTTTGACAAATCCGAAAGCGGTTTTCTCAGCGACAGTACCGATCGTTCCGGCGCGATATACATTATCTACTCCGAATAGTACTTTTGTATATTCATGTGCTTTCCATTGGTAATCTCCTGAGAAGTTCAAATCGATATCAGGTACTTTATCAGCATTGAATCCAAGGAATGTCGCGAACGGCATGTCTTGCCCTTCTTTATTCATCCAAGTACCACACTTTGGACATTTTTTATTTGGAAGATCAAATCCACTCGAATATTTTGCCCCTAAAGCTTCTCCATTTTCCTCGAAGATACTATGCTTACAATTTGGGCAAAGATAGTGTGCCGGAAGTGGGTTTACTTCCGTAATTCCCATCATCGTAGCGACGAAACTAGATCCTACAGATCCTCGACTTCCTACGAGATATCCGTCATCATTGGAGTGCTTTACAAGCTTTTGGGCGATTAAATAGATAACGTCAAATCCACCGCCGATAATTCCTTTTAACTCCTGTTCAATTCTCTCTTCGATAATTTTAGGAAGCGGATCTCCATATAATTCATGTGCCCTTCCGTATACGAGCTCATTTACCGTCTCTACAGAATTTTCAATCTTTGGAGAAAATGGTACTCCACCAGTTTCGATAATGACCTCGATGATATCTACCATATCTGCAATCATATTCGTATTTTTTACGACGATCTCATATGCTTTTTCCTCACCTAAGAATGCGAAATCTTCTAGCATTTCCGTCGTCGTTCTAAAATGATTACTAGGAATTTCTTTAATATTACTACGCGCCAAAGGATGTCTTCCTCCACCTGGAACTTTTTGATTGACAATGATTTCACGGTATATCTTGTCATCTTTTGTCAAGTGGTGGACATCCCCAGTTGCGACGATGATTTTTCCCGCCTCTTCTGTAACACGTACGATCTTTTTAATGTGTTCGATCAATTCTTGCTTTGATGCGAAATCGTTCATCTGCAACAAATGATCATAACAGTCGAGTGGTTGTACTTCTACATAATCGTAAAAGTTAATAATGTTCGTTAATTCTTCATCACTTTTACTTCTCGCTTCTTTGAATACCTCTGATTCGTAACATCCACTTCCAATGAGCAATCCTTCTCTATGCTTTTCAATTTCGCTACGAAGAATACGTGGTGTTTTATATAAATATTTCGTGTTGGCATAACTAATAATTTTAAATAGGTTTTTCAGCCCTGTTTTATTTTTCGCCAAAATATTGACATGATGAGAACGTCCATATTTATGAATTTCATTTTTGGATACAATCTTTTCTAGATCGCGTAATGTTTCATAATTACGATCATTTAACTTTTTTAACATCTTATGTAGTACGAGTGCGGTTCCTTCTGCATCGTAATCAGCTCTATGGTGAGCATCTTCGTCCCATGGAACATTATATCTTTTCACTAATGCAGAAAGTCCATGACGAGCAAAATTATTATCCATCGTTCGAGATAGCTCTAACGTATCTAAAACGGTGTTTTTAAAAGTTCCTAAATTGTATTTTTTATATGCCATTTCAAGGAACGATACGTCGAACTTCGCATTATGAGCAACCATTGGTAAATCTCCAAACCATGCGATAAAATCGCGTACTGCCTCTTCCTCCGTTGGCATTCCTACCAACATCTCATCCGTAATGTTAGTGAGTTCTACTATTTTAGCTGGCAGTTTTCTCTTCGGATCTATCAATTGATCATAGCGGTCTAAAATTTCTCCGTTACAGATTTTAACGGCACCAATTTCGATAATAGAATCTTTTCCTCCAGCGTTAAACCCTGTCGTCTCAAGGTCGAATACTACATAGGTTGTCTCTAGTAATGGCGAATCATCTGGACGAATAATAATATCGACTGTATCATCTATCAGCGTTAATTCAGTTCCGTAAATTGCTTTGAACGGTTCTTCCCCTTCCGCTAAATTTTTATTGATATCACATATCAAATGATAGACATCTGGAAATGCTTGCACTCCGTTATGATCGGTAATTGCTATCGCACGATGTCCCCATTTGCGCGCTTGTTTCACTAACTTCTTGGCGTCGACTACTCCATCCATCTGACTCATCATCGTATGAGCATGAAGTTCTACTCTCTTTTCTTCCGCTTCATCTTTGATTTCTTCTACGGGTCTATCTAATGCATTGATATCTCGAATCGTAACTGTCAATTCTTTCGAATATTGATCATCTTTTGCATTTCCACGGAAAACATACCAGTTTCCTACTTTGATATGCTTTTTGATATGAGCAAAATCATCCGCATCATTTACAAACATCTTCGCATAGATACTATCTGTATAATCCGTAATTTTTAAAGTGACAATCTTTAATTCCGTGCGCGTATCACGGACTTCCATCCCAAAAATGTGTCCTTCAAAGACAACACTATTCATCTCACCTAAAATGTGATCGATATGCATGATTTGTTCATCTATTTTACGTCCAACAATGACATCAGGATCGTCTGGATCTTGAACTAATTTTCGAGAATATCCTTTTTTAGAATTTTTCTTGACCGGTTCCTTTGGCTCTTCTACTGGTGGGATTGGATCCGGCATTTCTGGTAGGGGTGCATGCATCTCTTCGATAATCTCGTCGTAAACTGCATGAGACAATGTTGAATCGATTTCTATTTCCAATAACATTTCTCCAAACCCCGCATGTTCAAAATATTTGATCAATTCACTTTGTATATGCTCTAGTTGCATCTTCTCCGCCTTACAACTAACGATGAGCGTTAAAGTTCCATCTGCAAGCGTCGGCTGTCCATTTAAAAAAGTTTGATATAGAGGATGCTCTTTGGCATAATTCGATATATACTTTTTAAAATACTCAGGTATATATTGTTTCAAAATATGCTTTGCTGTAAATCGTACGTCAACTTTACGAACCGTCGGAAACCCTTTTGGCAAGTATTCTAGAAACTGCTCGTACTCCTCTACAGGTAGCGTATTTTCCAATTCTATTAAAAAATGATATCGATCTTTCGCTTTATTTCCAATAATTCTTTTCAAAGTTGCATTCTCATAATAAGAATAACTTTCTTTTGGTAATTTTATTTGATCTAGTAATATTTTCATTTTATCTTGCATACAATCACCTACTTATCTAGTATATCAAAAAAAAAGATATTACGGTAGCTTGTACGAATATCTTTTTTACTTTTCTTTCTTATCGGTAAATAGGTAAGATGCTATTGAATAGGAAACTAAAAATACTAATAATATAATATATTTATCGTGAAACTGTAACATTTCATAAACGACATAAAGGCCTAAACATCCTATCGTAAGAGTTAATAGAAAGGAAATTATACGATACCACACACGATAGTGGCTGAAGTAACCTAGATAGAAACAGCTTAAACTCAACATGATAAAAGTTGATAGATAAACCCCAAGGTAAGGTTCGAATAATAAATATCCACAAAAACTTAATAAACTTAATAAGATCCACTGTATCATTCTATAGTAGCGATTATACCAGCTAACGTGATCATCTTTCTCTATATAATTTTCGATCAGCGATACAAACTTCTTATTATTTGTTTTATACTTTTTGGGTTTAAAACTTTTTACTTTTTGTAAAGCCTCTTCTAACTTCTCTACGGAATTTACCCCGATAATATATTTTCGATCTTTAAAATCTTCTATAATCTGTAATTGATGATCATTCGTGTGCTCTTTATACTTTGATAATCTTGGAACTGCAATTACTTTTTTCCCATAGTTTAAAGCGGTTAATATAGAACCAATCCCACCGTGTGTAATCACTAAATCCGCACTTTTCATATATGACTCAAACTCATCCATAGGAAGCAAGTCGAATATTTCCATATGCTTTGATTCGAACTTCGTTTCGCCAACTTGTACTACGACGCGATCTCGAATTACTTTTTTTTGTATCAATCGTTCGATTTCTTCTAACAAGCGATGAAAACTTTTATCTTGCGTACCAAGTGTAACTAATATCATAATGTTCCTCCTTTAGTAAATCCATCCTCCATATGTTGCCTCTGGATATAGTTCTTGCATCTCTTTCCATTGTACAACAAATAAATCAGAAATTGGATATAATAATCTTCCAGTAATCGTCTTCGTCTTCTTATTCGCAAATGTTTCTACGTAGATGATTCTACTTCCGAAAATCTTTCCGATACAACAAATTGGTCCTGCTGTGTGTGCACCTGTTGTAATAATGTAATCTGGATGAAATTTAAAATAAAAATAAAGACTTTTCAAACAATTTAAAAATAGTTTTATAGGGTAAGTCAACATATGATCTTTCGTACCATAAATCAAAAAATTAACACGCGATGGATATTTCTTTTTTAAAGCTAGATTCGATTTTGTCTTCTCTGTAATAATGTGATAGTCTACTTTCTCAAACAGAGGTTTTAATTGTAATAATTCTGATAAATGTCCTCCTGTGGAGGATATAAATAATACGCGTTTTTTCATACTTCTTTCCCTTCTAACAGCTCAATCCACTTTTCGATTACAACTTCTTCACTATATTGTCCTACGATTTCGTATCCTCTTTTCCCCATCTTTTTTCTCTTTTCTATACTATGCATCAATGTCTCAACAGCTCGTTCATATCGATCAAAATCGCGATGTTTAATCAAAAATCCACTTTTCTTATCTTCTATAATTTCACGTGCACCTTCTGCACTATCAAAAGCGACACATGGAAGTCCATGGCTCATCGCCTCTAATAAAACAATTCCAAAAGACTCCGTATAAGATGTCATCAAATAGATAGAAGAACGATCTAACAAGTCATCGATGTAATCTTTTTTTTGAAAGCCATGAAACGTTACTTTGCCCTGTAGATGATGACTCTTTACAAATTCTTGTAATCTATTATATTCTTTCCCATCTCCTACGATATCTAGATTCCAATCTGGATTATGTTTTACCAATCTTTCATATATTTTCAATAAATCCATATACCCTTTTTCTTGAGACAATCTCCCAACAGAAATCAATCTTTTTTCTGTTAACGACGAGGTCTTGAGAGGAATGTTATCTACAGTATTTGGAATATAGACACACTGACAGTCTGTGTTGATTAACTTTTCTTTATAAAACTGTGTTAAATCTCTACTTACCAAGACAAGTCGATCTAACTTTCGATTTGCCTTTACTATTTTATTAGCATACTTCATATCTCCGTGATGGTGGTTGTGTTCCCAACCAATTTTCAACATTTGTGCATTACCATATTTTCCCAACCATAAATCTAAGATATCTCGCGTCGCAATCACGATATCCGCATCACATTTTTTAATATACTGAATCATCGAGTTTTTTCGTAAGCGTAAAATTCGAAAAGCTCGCAACCCTTCCTTCAAAATAGAAATCGGATTTTTGCGATGCACTGCTCGTGCGAATGCCTCTCTATTTGGACTTAATCCTGGATTTAAATAGACAACTTTTACTCTCGGATCTAATGAAATAGCTAACTCTTTTTCTAATTGATAAATAGAAGCAATCTCTACTTCGTATGTGGAAGCAAGGTTATTTGCAAGTATCGTAAGTGCGGTTTCAATTCCGCCATACCCTAAATGTAATGCTAAAATAGATACCTTTTTCATAACGATCACCTAAGTTTATTATACATGAAACAAAAGAATAAGAAAAGGAAAGTCCAAAACTTTGTACTTTCCTACTCTAAAAATTTTTTTCGCGTCACAAAATTAAATACCATCACTACAGCCGTTGCTGCGATCTTTGCAAGCATGTAGTGTACAAGTAATACGTCTGATACCACGTACATAATCATATCATTGATCACAAGTCCAATCGCACTGGTAATCACAAATAAAATAAAATTTCTCTTCGCATCTTTTTCTTTATCGACATCGAATACCCAGCGAATGCTTGCCCAGTAATTATAAAGAACTGAAATTATAAAAGATAACGTATTTGCGAGAATCGTCGGAAAATGACAATATTCTTTAAATATGAACAAAAAGATAAAATCGATGAGAGTTGCAAATACTCCGACGATTGCAAATTTAAATATCTGGACGAATAACTTTTCAAGGTGGTTCGAAACGTGAATGTGAAATATTCTAAGGCACCTATGAACGAACCTTTCTATTTTATCTTCTTTTTTTGACATTTTATCCCTACTTTCTTTTATCCCGCCATAATACGATCTTCAAATAACTCTTTGTTATCAGGATATGACTTATGAAATTGATCTTTCAAATACTCTTTATCTTCGAGTGTATAATCTTCGATCTTTTTATAGATCTTTAACCCCGCACCAGGAAGCTCAAACTCTTTTTCTAATTCATAATTACTACGAATTGGAGTATCCTTTTCTATTGCATTCCATAAAACTTCCACTACTTGTTGATCTTTTAAATCTAAATGATGTTGAATCGGCGTAACTAAATATACATACGTTGCATTATAAATTTGATTAGAAAAACCATCTCGTAAATCTACATTCGGCGTTGCTACAAACTTGCTGCGCAGTTTAACATCTGGAAGATTATAATTTGCAAACGTTTCATTGTTGTAAACAGAAGAACTTGCAATCGTATAGATAGATAGCTCTGGGTTCTTTTCAATCATCTCTTGCGTATAATCCATCACTGGTTTTAAAGCCTTCCGATAGCCATCGTGATATGTAAAATAAGTTTTAGTAAACACTGGAACTCCTGTCTGAGGTATTCGGAAAAGTGCAACACTATACGTCATAAACTGAATCAAGCAAACGAAAACTAATCCAACTTGATACAATCTGCGATTGTAGCTCTTTCTTATATTTCTTGCAAGCTCTACCATAAACATGGAAATCATAATTACAATATTGAAGATAATCGTATAGTAATGGTGTTGATCCATCGTTTGAATCGAATTAAATAGTAAAATTGTAATCACCATATTCAATACTAAAATGGCGATAAATTCCCTACTTTCCTTCTTTCTCACCCATAGATAAACAGTTGCAACGACAAATAATATTGCAACGACAATTCCCAGCTTTGTAATCAAATCCCACATCTGAATAAATAATCCACCATCTAAATAGGCACTGTAAGCTGTCCCATAATTTCCTTTGATAATGTGTTCAATCATTTCATGGAAAAATAATAATATAACGCTCGAAAAAGAAATCCCTATGATAAAAACATTCTTTGCCTGCTTCCATAATTTACAATTGTTACCCACTAATAACTTACGAATGATGTACACAATCGCAATTGAAATAAAGTAGGAAACCGTAAAATAAACATAGTATCTTCTCAAGATGATCGTAAAGAGAAAACATAGTGCCAAAATAATTGTTCTTTTCAAATCGAAGGTTTCAAAATCATATCCATATGTATAGTAGAAAATGATCAATATCGGTATCACACCTATAATATCTAGATATCCATCTAAAACAGAACCATAAATAAGTGGTGTTGTTAAAAACGGTATCAAGAATAATAGAAGATATTTCCAATTGCTTTTCTTCTCTTTATATATTTTTCTATAAAGAAGCACATATAAGATATAAGCTGGTATCACTCCTACGGTCAGGATCGCCATTCCGTAATGGAAAAAATCACCATTTGACCACATAAAGAAAGGTTGTAATAGTAAAGATGGTAACAAATTATAATCATCATGATTGATAGAATAATACACGTCAGATAAATTTTCACCAATCGTCTTTGTTAAAAGAGCTTCTTTTTGACCTAAAGTTGTAAGCCAATAAGTCGCATGATCCCACACTTTTATCAAATCATTCGTTTCAAATATTGCGCCATAAAGAAAAAAAAGTCCTAACAGGATACAAATAAATAGCAACAAAAATTTCAAGTTTCCCTTTTTCATTTTTCCTCCTATATTATAATTCCTCTGCGAACTTTTTCTCACACTTATTAAATATAAAATATCCTAATACTAACAGTAGTATACATCCACCTAACATTCCAAAGATAACTAACATATCTGGTGTTTTTTGATAATACAAGATATCACGATATGCTGTAATAATATGTACCATTGGATTTAAATTAAAGATGGCACGGAACTTAGCTGGAATCATCGTAATTTCATATAATACCGGTGTCAAATAGAACCATAACATCATAAGAACACTTACGAAGTATTCTAAGTCTCGAATATACACTGTGATAGAAGATAAAATAAATGAAATCGCAAGTGAAAAAATATACTGTAACAATACGATAATAGGTAGATAAATTATACTCGGTCCAATTCCAATTCCGCTAATAAATAAAGCAGCAACGATGATAATACATGAAATTAAAAAATTTAATAGATTACTCGTTACATTGGAAATCGGTAAAATCTCTCTTGGAAAATATACCTTTTTGATAATTCCCGAAGAAGCGATAATTGTCGATGTGCTTTGACAAACAGTCGCATTAAAGAAGTTCCATGGAATCAAAGTAACAACCAAGAACATCGTATAATTTTCTACTTGTACACGCATGATGAATGGAAAGACAAGTGCATATACTAAAAGCTGAAGTAATGGATTGATGAATGACCAGAGAACTCCAAGAAATGATTTCTTGTATTTTCCACGGAATTCTTTGCGAATTGACGTTTTTAGAAATTCTCTATATTGATATAGCTCTTTAAACAATTTCATCCGATCACCTCTTAAGCACACTCTTTCAAATATTCTTTGATCACTTTATCCGTATTTCCATCTTCTCTAATTTTTCCATTATATAACCAAACAGATCTGTCACATAAAAACTTAACAGCATCCATCGAGTGACTGACAAACACCATCGTTTTTCCTTCGCTCTTTAACTCTTTCATCTTGTTCAAACACTTTTCTTGGAAATGTTGATCTCCAACCGCAAGTACTTCATCGATCAATAGAATATCTGCATCTACGTTAATCGCAACCGCAAATGCAAGACGCATATACATTCCTGAAGAATATGTACGAATTGGATTATCTATATATTCTCCTAATTCAGAAAATGCGATAATATCATCGATACGCTTATCGATTTGCGTTTTATTTAAACCGAAGATAGATGCGTTAAAATAAATATTCTCCCTACCAGAAAAGTCAGGGTGAAATCCTGCACCTAATTCAAGTAAAGATGTTAATTTTCCTTTAATTTCAATCGTACCACTATTTGGATAAATAATCTTTGTCAATAACTTTAATAAAGTAGACTTCCCACTTCCATTTACTCCAATCAGTGCGACTGTCTCACCTTTTTTTATTTCTAAGTTGATGTCTTGTAGTACATTTCTAACCTCTTTTTTATTGCGATTGAAAAAGATCATTCTTTCTTTTAACGTATTTGCCTTATCATAATATACATTAAAATGCTTGGATACGTGTGATACTTTAATCACTACATCATCTTTATTTTTGGATTTTCTCAAAATCATTCACCTCTTTCTCCCCGTGGAGATTATTTGTAATTAAATCGCGATAGGTTAAATGAATTCCGCGAGAAAGACTTACCTTTGGTTTCCATCCAAAATAAGACTTAATGCGCTTTATATCTAATACATTGACAGGTACATCTTGTGCCCTAGCCTCTTTATAAATCACAGGTATTTTTTCCCCGATCGCCGATTCGACTGCGTTTATTATATCACAGATAGAATGAGATTGTCCACTTCCCACATTAAACACTTTCTCTTCAACTGTTTTGTCTTTCACCATATCTAAAACATCGATTGCATCATCGATATAGATATAATCGCGTTCCACTTTTCCATCTCCCCAAACTTCGATTGGCTCTCCTTTTATCGCCTTTTGTAAGATGACATTGATAAGCCCTTGTGTCATAGATTGATGAAATGGCCCATAGGGATTAGATAAACGTAATGAAACATAATCTAGTCCGTATAAATGATGATATAGATTTAAATATTTTTCGATTGCCAACTTTGTAATCCCATAAGAACAAAGTGGATTGTTTGGATGATTTTCCTTGATTGGAACCTCGTTTGGAATTCCATAGATCGTTCCACCACTCGATGTAAACACTACTTTTTTAACTCCTGCTTCCACACAAGCATCCAAAAGATTCACCGTACCTATCACATTCTCTTCTATATCGCGTTTAATTTCACGGTTAGAATTGTTCGCATTTGTGGTACTGACTAAATGATAAACGACATCGATATCTTTTAACATATCCTTGTACGTATCAATCTTCATAAAATTACCTTGTTTATATAAAATTCCCTCTAGGCATCTTTCCGGGTTCACATTATACTCAAGGACTCTAATATCGTGTCCTTCAGATAATAAACGTTGACATAAATTCTGGCCAATAAATCCTTGACCACCTAATACTAATATTTTCATGTATTCCTCCTATAATCCTAGGACTTGCTTTAATTTTTGTCTCTGATCTTCAACTTCTTTTACAACTTGTTCTGAAACAGGATATTCTTTTTTGATTTCTTCTTGAATTCTAACAACTTCGTCATAGTGACTTTGTTTCTTCGTCGTCTTCGTTACACTATTGGTATGAATTCGATGATAATTAAGAGGTTTTGCTACATAGGCAACTTTTCCTCTTTTCAATACTTGAATGTAGAAATACCAATCTCCTGCCAAATGAAACTTCGTACATTCCTCTAAGATGTCGTGATAATCACCGTTTTTAAAAACGACTCCAGACGCATTGTAAATATAATTTTTTACGATCAAATAATTCGTAATTTCATCGATACCATCGTTAATATAATCAGAGCGATATCGTCCATCCTGATGTTCATCTGCTAAATCACTGCATGTTTTTCGAATCACTTTTCCGCGTTCGTTAATTTGCTTTGAATCGGAAAAAGCAAGGACTACTTCTGGATCTTCAAATTTTTCTACCATATTTTCTAAAAATTTCTTATCTGCTTGATCATCAGCTTCTGCGATCCAAATATAATCTCCTGTAGCTGCTTCGATTCCTTTTTGCCATTGTTTAAAAACGCATCCACTATTTTCTTCATTGAATATCATCTTAATTGGATATTTTTTAGCCATTTTCTCAATCACTTGTCGACTTTTATCCGTAGAACAATCATCCAACACGATGAGTTCATAGATAGGATACGTCTGTTTTTCGATTACTTTAATTCGTTTTTTTAGATAATTCGCATAATTGTAATTTGGTATAATCACACTTACTTTATATTTTTGCTCTTGCATTTTTTCACCTCATTTACATGCTTTTTCTAATACTTCAATATAATGTTGAAAACTATGCTGATCACAAATTTTCTTAGCTTTTTTTCCTAGTTTTTTACATAATTTTGGATCATCTTTCAACATTTTTATTTTATCGACCATCGCATCTGTATCTTCATAATTTACTAGATATCCACTTTCATCATTTCGAACGATATCTTGAAATCCACCGGCGTTTTCAAAAGCGATCACAGGTCTTTCTGCATTGAATGCTTCTAATACGACAGATGGGAATGGATCTTCTCTAGAAGTTAATGCGAATACATTGCAGGCGTCATAAAATTTCATAAATGTCTCTTTTTCCCCGATAAATCCAGGAAGTACAAAATTTTTTAACTTATGAATTCTATCTCCATAACTAGCTTTCATCTCTTGATCTAAAGTTCCAACCCATACAAAAGTATAGTTTTCCTCTTGTAGTTTTTCTGCCATCGTGACAAACAAATCAAATCCTTTTCTCTTTTCACCAAGCCCTACATTTAAAACAATGAAATGATCTTTTGGAATTCCATACTTTTCTTCCATATATCGGCGAGACTTTTCATAGTCATATTGATCGTATTTCATATATAATCCTTGTGGTTGAATCATCTCTTTTACGTGAATTGGCGCAATCGTTGCGAATTGATCACGTACATATTTTGCCGGAAATACAGCTAAATCAGAATGTTCTGCGATCTCTCTAGCACGCTCTTCACATTTTAACAATCGTATGACTCCTGGAAGTTCGTGAATGAGATTAACTGAATATATTCCATTTTCATGTAATAAAGGAATTAAATCTCCCGTTGTCATCGTATTTGAAATCGCACTATGATACCCCAATTTTTTCAACGTTTTAATATAACGCTCATTTTTCTCTGGAGTATCGATGATAAACGTAGGCGCAATTTCTTTATATGATGCAATGATAGGTCCATCTCCACGAACCAGTGTTACTATTTGAATTCCTTGTCTGACAAATTCTTTCATCATATTCTTTAATAGTGTTTCGGCACCACCCATACCACCACTATGACCAATCACAATAATACGTTTTCCCTGTGTCGGATAATATTGATTGATAATCTTTTCAACATCCTCAGTCTTCCTATTTCGGACAACTCGATTATATAAAGCTGTCACGTGTTTTGACTTTTTGGCTAACTCTTTTATTTTATTTTTCATCTGCTGTCTCCTCTAACTTATCTAATTTAAACATATATGTTTTACTATAATTTGGATTATAAAATGGATCTTGTTTCACCTTTAATGCCCGATATGCTTCCTCTTCATAAGGAAGTTCTAAATCTTCTAAACAGATATATTCGTTCGAAGAATCACAAACATTGTAGTATCCTTTTTTAATGAAATTCAAACAGATTCTGATCCATTCTATTTCTGTTGGCATTCCATCGATCTTAAGTTTTCGATTTGCCTCCAAATACTTTTCTTTCTCAAACGCCATTACTTTCGTTCCTGGAACAGAATAATTAACTGGTATTTTTAACTTTGGTTCTACCGCCGTTATTTTTTGACGTCCTGAATATAAAACATGTTTGAAATGATCCTTAAATAAGATGACTCCTGAAGATTTAAAATAACTATTCTTTTTGCGAATAGATGGAGACACAACCCCTATATGATCAACTGCAGCAAATTGAATCAAGCTGTAAATCGATGATTCCCTTTGCAACTGTGTATTCGCATCCATAACGACAATATATTTCCCCTTTGCCTTCTCTACTAGATCATTCAATGACTCTCCATTTGAAAGTAATATTTCCATACGTTTATAATCTGTAAACTTCTCGAGTTGTTCGTAACTACGTTTTGCCTTCTTATCATTTCCAGTAATAATGACTGTAATCATATTTGTCTTGGAAACTTTGTACTTCGGATAATAGTAAGGAAAATTAGGCACTCGCGAAACGTGACAAGCAATTTTTTTCTTATCAAAGTAATTTTGTAACGCTTTTTTCCCACGATCAAACGCATAGCTTTTATTACTCATAATAGCAGCTGTCGAACCAGGAATCATACGCCAGTGATATAGAATTTTTGGAATATGATAAATGTTTTTATCCTTTGTTTCTGCTACGACACGCAAGAACAAATCATAATCTTGCGCTCCTTCATACCCAACGCGGAATCCGTGAATCTTATCCATGATAGATCTACGAATTGTCGTAAAATGACAAAGATAATTATAACAGAAAAATAATTCCGGAGACCAATCTGGTTTGTAAGTTGGGAAGCATAAATTTCCATTAAGATCCATCTTATCTTCATCGCTATAGATAAGATCTAACTTAGGATTTTGATTCAAAGCTTTTACTACTTGATATAATGCATCTTTCGTTAAAACATCATCATTGTCTAATAAGGAAATAAAATCTCCTGTCGCAATCTCTAACGCTGAATTTGTCGCACGAGAAATATGCCCATTCTTTTTACGATATACGACCTTGATTCGTTCATCTTTCTCTTTATAGGCGTCTAATACCCTTTTGATCTCTGGATCCGTCGAACAGTCATCTGCAATACAAAGTTCAAATTTTGGATATGTCTGTTCTAATACGGACTCGATACAAGCTTTTAAATAAACTGTAGGTACGTTGTAGACTGGAACCAAAATAGAAATCAATGGTTGATATTCCAATTCTTTATATGGTTCTTGCTCTCTTTTTTCCTTTTCTAATGCCCATGTGCGATATTGAAATGAATTATTCGGATTTACATAATATTGTCCTTCTTTTCGGTATTGCCTATTTTCTACGACAGAAGAAAAATATCTATGAATCAACTTTGGATTTAATAATTTAACATTTTGCTTTTTGATAACTCTAATACTTTTCCCCGCAAGATGATAGACACGATTAACTCCTTTTTCCAAAGCAGTCGTTGGAATGCGAGAAGAAAAAATTTTATATTTTTTTCCATCGACAAAAGCCGAAATTTTAATGTTTTTATATTGCCTTTCTACAGGTATCGTATATTCGAACCCATAGTTACTCTTGTCTTTTTGATCCGTATATCTCTTGCAAATATCTACGCGATATTCGTTTGGACGAGCTCGAAGCACCTCCTTTTTATCTAGTTCTACAATAATTTCATAAGATGGTAAGAAAGCCCATCCACGTACAAATAACTTTTTACTATCGATATCAAAAAAATATTCATCTAAATGATAATGTTTCATTTTAAAACCTCCTTCAACCAACTTGGAATTCCGGTTATTTTATGTTTGAAATCCCTTTGTGCCCTTCTTATCGCTTTTATCTTTTTCCATTTATCTTTTTCAAACAAAATGATTTTAATCGCTTCTTTCCTGCTATTAGAAAGTTCCTGTTTACAAAATGTAGGAAAGTCATGCTGATACATTTCGTTAATATACAAGCGATTGCGAACGATGAAATAGCGCCGCATCGCACTATGATTGGTAAACGATATCGTTTTTCCAAATAGTCTTTTCGTTCCAATATTTCCTAGAGAATGCTTCAAATGAATTTCATCAAACACTTTAATTTGATATCCGTGCTTTCTTATATTCAAACAATACTCTTGATCGATTCCATCGATAAAAAACCAATCTTTCATTCCACCAACTTCTCGAAATATATTTAAATCTAATATATTTCCTGATGTCATCACTACCAATTGATCCGTTTCGATCGTATGATTGATACTTTGACTATTGGTAACGTGAAGAGGGGTGAAAATAGCGACGTTTTCATAATCTCCTGTCGAAATTTCTTCTTTCATTTTTTTTAGTCCCTCTGCTTCAAATCGGCTATCCTGATCCATCGTCAAAAGATATCGATATCCCTCTTCATTTGCGAATTGAGCGGCCTGATTTAAGGCAAACCCTATTCCCTTATTTTCATCGTTCTTAATATATTTTGCTTTCTTCATCGTAAATAAATCTCGATGACTTTCTTCACTATTATCAATAATATATAAGCGGTCTAATTCACCTATATACGTCTTTATATTTTCTATCACATCTTCTTCAGGGTGAAATAAAACTACAACACCACATAACTTCATAGATATCACACTCTCTAATATTTTTTATAAGCAATATTTCGATCTACAACACCCGAGATTCCAGCAACTGTTCCTTCTGAAGTATATTGCCATATCTCATATGGACCATTATAGGAACTTGGGTGAGATAACGGATCGTCCTTAGATGTATAATGCGCTAACCACACCTCATAATTTGGAAGTTGACTCATATCTAAATTCAACTCTAAAAACGATTTGTTTGAATATACCATCGGTTTATAACCATAACTAGTAATTCGATCCATAAACGCTTTGACGATAATCGTACGTTGCTGTGTCGTTAAAAAGTCTGCTCTCCCCGCATTCGTACCAGTAAATTCTGTATCGATCACGATTGGTAATTTCACTAAGCCTCCCGCTTGATAAGCATTTAAACGACTCACTACGAAATCAGCTTCCTCGATTGCCTCTTGTACTGTAATTGCCTGACTATAGAAATAAACACCAATATCTATTCCTGCATCTCTTGCACCAATTAAATTTTGATAAAATTTCGGATCTTCTGCAATCTCACCCGTTCCATATCCTCGATATCCAGCTCGGATAATGGCAAACGAAATGCCATCGTTGCGGACTGCTTGCCAATTAATATCTTTTTGATAGCTTGATACATCGACTCCAAAATAAATATTATCGTATAATACTACCTCTTTTGTCGTTTCATCTAAAAGCTCATTTAATTTAGAATACCATCTAATTGTCAATTTATGACGTCCTTCTGGTAACTTAGATATATCTATGTTGGTTGCAAATCCTGGAGTCGGATTCGTTGCAGCGCCACCATATCCAGGAACAGATGCTATGACATCAGGTCTAGGACCATATGCCATCGTAGCATTTTGATCAACACCATCTACATATACTTTGATGTAAGAACCTGGTAGTTCTGAAAGTGCCCATCCTCCTACGAAAAGTACGTCTTCATTGAGTAAGTTTGAATGCGGAGCTTCCAAGTTGACAATTCCATCATACTTTTTCAAATAGAATGTTCTATCTAATGACTCAATTACGTCATTTGTCACAAGATCGATCGTCTGAATCGTAATCGTATGTTTTCCATCTTTAAAACTTTCCAAGTTAAGTGTTCCACGGAAGAATGGTTCTGGATTGGTTGCGAGTCCACCATAATTATCACCGATTGCTGCAATCACATCTGCAGATTCGCTTCTCGTAAGATCGATATCTTGAACCACGCCATCGATCAATACTTTAGTCGTCTTATTTTCGGCATTCGATACATCCCAACCAGAAATTGACATAGAACGATTTACAGTCTGCTCTGGCTCTGGACGATTTAAAATAATCTTTCCTTCATATTTTTTCAAATAGATCTTAACATCTTTTGAAATGATAATTTCCTGTGTATTTTTATCAATCAAACGAACACTTACTAGATGCCATCCATCTTTATGTTGTTTCATATCGATGTTCGCATAAAAACCAGGCTTTGGTGTGTAAGTAATTCCACCATATCCACCATTCATCACATCGTGGACGTCATCTCTTTCGATATAAGTAATCTCACTATCAACCTTTTGATCATCTATTCTAATTTCAATTTCTTTTTCTTTCGTATTTGCTAATGCCCATCCACTTACCGTCATCGTATCTTTTACATTTTGCGATGGATTTTCAATATTTAAATTACTTTCGTATTTTTTCAAATAGAATGTTCTCGTAACTTTTTCCAACACATTTTGATTATCACGATTCACCACTATAATCGTTACTGTATGTTCGCCATCTTTATATCGCTTCATGTCGACAGTTACATGAAATCCTGGTGTGGCATTAGTATCGATCCCACCATACCCTTGATTCATAGCTGCATGGACATCAGGTCTAGCCCATCTAGAAATATTATTTGTTATTTCACTTCCATCTACCAAAATCTTCAACTCGCTGTTTTTATAAAATGACAAGTACCAACCATCGATCGTTAAAGTTTGATCTTCCGTTTGCGTTACTTTTGGTAGATCTAAATTGATATGTGTCTGATAAAGTTCCTGTGTGATATTTTTATCATTTCTAACAATAACTTCCCCTGTCTTAGAGTTAATAGCACGCACAGAAAGAACATGATTTCCACTTTGAAATGGAGTTAAATCGATCGTTGTTTGAAATCCTGGTTGGGGAGTTGTCGCCTGTCCACCAAATGATCTCCCCATCACTTGAAATACATCAGGTCGATTCAATCTTTCAACATTTGCATCTACTTTTGTATCATCTACATAAATTTCCAAAAGGGCATCTTTATTCTCTGTTAAAACCCAACCACCAACTGTAACATGGCTTCCAACCATACTAAGCTTAGGCAATTCTAAATTCATGTTACCATCGTATTTTTTTATCGTAATATTTCTCGAGTCCCCCGTTAAGAATTCTCCGTTACTTTTATCTACAACTTTCACTTCTAAAAAATAATTTCCATCCCTTTGATGTTCTATATCATCGATGACAGAATAAAATCCTGGTGTCGGATTTGTCGTAGCATCTCCATATCCCTGGATTGCAGCTAAAACATCAGGTCGACCAGCTCTTACCGTCGATACATTCATTTTTTTACCATTTAAATAATATTCGATTTGAGCATATGGATTATTCGTCATAATCCATCCACCAACACCTGCTTCTTTTTTCCATACTGCTTGTTGATTAGGTGTTTCCAAATGTAATATAGTTTTCGATTTCTGTAATGTGAAATAGGCACTATACTGATATAATACCTCTCCGGTATAAGAATCGACGACATTGACTGTCAATATATGATTTCCATCCATATAGGCAGATAAATCAACCATAGTATTAAACCCTGGTTGATTATTGTTTTGATTCTTTTGAAATCCCGGATTTGCATTTACGACATCATTACGTACGAAACGATTCAATGATGTAGATAATTCTTTGTTATCTACGTATATATGAATGTCTGGGTGATCGCTATCCGTCATGAGCCAACCACCAATTACGACGTTGCGTCCCACTATGGCATTAGGTTGTGGAGATTCAATATACATAGCGGTTTTCGTCTTTGCCTTTACTTCTGGCATACATAACATAAAAGCAAATAATAAAACCCCGAAAAATATAACTTTTTTATTTTTCTTCATCCTATCACCAGACCCTTTCACATTATACCATAGCGCATCAATCCGTCCAAAATTAAATAGCTTCTATATAATCAATCGCACGTTTCTTCATCGATTGCAGTGGTTTGATATACTTACATATTTTTGCTAATAATTTTCTGATCGCCTCAATAATAAGACATCCAACAAAAATGGCAAGCGATACACCAATAACGTACAATATCATCGTAGAATCCTTTGCATATGGCTTCTTATCAAACGGCAAATACATAAAATAGTTTCTAAAATAGAAATTCTCATGAATGAGATATACACCAAATGTCAGACTTGCTATCTTATTGATAACTTTGCTTTTTATCGTCAGCGTTCTAAAAAACATAAAATAAGCGACACTTTGAATTAAGACTAATGGACTATTATAAGTAAAAATTCCCACTAACAAATTATTCGAATTGATCGCTTCTCCCATATCTACTAAGAATGGATTCCACGTTGCAAGCAAATTCACAGATAAATAATATAGTGATACTTGAAAAACAACGCATGTGACAAAAATCAAAATCGTAAAAATTTGAATTTTATTTTTAGATACATTTTTAAAGTGTTCATTCTTTTCGATTGGGTATTTCATAAGATAAGCACCAACCAAATATAAAAATACAAATTGTACGATATCGTACCCACTATGTGCTACCATTGCTTGACTAGTAATAAAAGGGATTACAGACAACAACAAAAAAGAAGTAACCAATAATTGACGGTACTGTTTTTGGTTGATCCTAGAAATTAAAATATTGATATACGGCATGAAAAATAGTAACAATACATAGACGTCGATAAACCAGTAGTTACGTATCAAATCCAGCGGCATTAGTTCTTGATATATTTGAAATGGTGTCATATCTTTCGTTATGACAGCTGATATCACCGCAATCACAACTTTATAAAACCACATTTGACCAATTAAAGATAAGGCTTTTTTCCACGTCGATTTTTTATGGCTAGAAAAGTAGCCAGTCACAAGTACAAAAGAATTCACATGCACGAGAATCGTACACATCAAGGCAATAAAGACAAAATGAATTGTTCCAGATGTTCTTGAGTATCCCCCCATCGTGCATATTACATGCCATAACACAATCATAAACATCGAAATAATACGCAATAATTCAAAGTTTGCATCTCTTTCTCTTCTCTTAACTTTTTCCATAAACTCCTCCATTGTTGCCCCTATTATTCCTCATATATTACTATACCATAAATCCGTAGAGAATAACACCCTTTTCCCTTCATTTCTATGGCAAAATAAAAAGATAGCGCTCGCTATCTCTCTTTATTTTTTCAATGCTTCCGCATAAGCATTTTTATATTCACCAGACAAGATGTTATCGATCCAATCTCGATGTTCAACATACCAATTTACCGTTTCCTTAATTCCTTCTTCAAACGTATAAGTACGTTCCCATCCTAATTCTTTTTCAATCTTAGAAGAATCAATCGCATAACGTAAATCGTGTCCTTTACGATCTGATACAAATTCAATTAAATCTTCGCTTTTTCCTAACTGTTTTAAAATCGTCTTTACAACATCTAAATTAGTTCTTTCAGAATGACCACCCAAATTGTAAACTTCTCCTACTTTACCATTTCTAACGATCATATCGATTCCAGTATTGTGGTCGTGAACATGGATCCAGTCACGTACGTTTTCACCTGTTCCATACACAGGAATTTTCTCTCCTTTTAACGCTTTACTAATTACAACCGGAATCAATTTTTCTGGAAATTGATATGGCCCATAGTTGTTAGAACATCTACTAATCGTTGCAGGTAACCCGAATGTTCTATGGTAAGCTCCAACAAGTAAATCGGCACTTGCCTTACTTGCAGAATACGGGCTAGATGTATGAAGTGGCGTCTGCTCTGTAAATAATAAATCTGGGCGATCTAGTGGTAAATCACCATATACTTCATCTGTTGAAATTTGATGATATCTTTTTACTCCATATTTCAAAGATGCATCCATTAAAACTTGCGTTCCAATGATATTTGTCTGTAAAAAGATTCCCGGATTCTTGATAGAGTTATCCACGTGTGATTCTGCAGCAAAATTGATAACAATATCAAATTTTTCTTCTGCAAATAACTTATCGATGAATTCTCTATCCGTGATATCTCCCTTTACAAATTTATAATTACTTCTCTCCTCTAATGGTTTAATACTATTGTAGTTTCCTGCATATGTTAATGCATCTAAACATACAAAAGTGTCTTCTGGATATTTTTCTGTCACATAGTAAAGATAATTACTTGCGATAAATCCAGCTCCACCAGTTACTAAAAACTTCATTTATTTTGCTCCCTTCACATAAACTTTGTTTAATTCTTCGCTATATCTATCTACAGCATCTTGCCATGTTGGCAATAAGTCAAATCCATTTTCTACTAACTTATCTTTTGACAATCTCGAATTTCTAGGACGATATGCTTTCTGTGGATACTCTTCACTCGTAATGTGATTTACTTTGGTATCCTTTCCATTCGCTTTAAAAATGTATTCAGCAAAATCAGCCCAAGAGCATTCTCCTTCGTTTGTCGCATGATAAATTCCATAGCGATCAGCATGTGCCATATCGACAAGTAACCGCGCCAAATCGACTGTATAAGTTGGACTTCCAACTTGATCTGACACAACGCTTACTGCATCGTGAGTTTCTGCTAATTTTAACATCGTCTTAATAAAGTTATGTCCGTTAATTCCAAATACCCATGAAATTCTTACGATATAGTGTTTTAATACTTTTAACGCTTCCAACTCTCCTAAATATTTCGTCTTACCGTAAACACTTTTTGGATTCGTTGGATCTTCCGGTACATACTTACCTTCTTTCGTTCCATCGAACACATAGTCTGTAGAAAGATAGATTAACTTGCTACCTACTTCACGAGCTGCTTCAGCAATGTTTCTAGTCCCTTCCACATTGACTTTTTCACATGTCTCGACATTATCTTCTGCTTTATCCACTGCAGTATAAGCTGCACAGTGAAAAATGGCATCTGGTTGATATTCCATAATCACTTCTCTTACTTTATCACGGTCAGTAATATCCATCTCCTCTGCGTCCAAAGCAAGATACTCGTGTTCGTCTCTTTTTTCTAGTTCTCTTACGATATCATACCCCAATTGTCCTTTTACTCCAGTAATTAAATATTTCATATTTACTTCCTTTCAAAATAAGTTGGACTCATCTTTAAAGTCTTATGTTTTTGATCTTTTTCAGATAATAATGGTTTTTCGATTGCGTGTTCGCTAAAAATTTGTTCCCATTCGATTCCTAAATCTGGATCGTTCCACAAAATTCCTGCTTCTAATTCAGGTGCGTAATCATTATCTACTAAATATTGAAAAATTGTATTATCTTCCAAACTTACAAATCCGTGTGCAAAACCACGTGGCACAAATAATTGTTGTCCATTTTCAGGTGTTAATAATACAGCAATATGTTTTCCATAAGAAGGTGATCCTTTTCGAATATCGACAACGACATCGATTGCTTTTCCTTGAATTACTTCCACAATCTTTGCCTGACATTTCGGATTCTTTTGAAAATGTAATCCACGTACGACACCTTTTGTACTCTTAGAACGATTCGCTTGTACGACGCCCTCAAACACAATCCCTTTTTTATCCAAGTTTTCTTGCATGAAGAAAGGACTAAAATATCCTCTATCATCGCCAAAACGATCTGGCTTAATAATATAACAATCTTCTAACTCTGTTTTAATAATTTCCATCGATACACTTCTTTCTATGGCATTACTTTGTCTCTTTAATTACTTTTTTCAAATACTTTCCGTATGAATTTTTCTTTAACAATTCTGCTCTTTCCTCTAATTGTTCTTTTGTAATCCATCCGCGATAATAAGCAATTTGCTCTGGACAACAAATTACTTTGTCTTTATTATTTTCAATCGTACGAATCATATTGGCAGCATCTAATTGGCTATCAAACGTTCCCGTATCAAACCAAGTAAATCCTTCCCCTAATAACTCTGCTTTTAGATTTCCATCCTGTAAATACATATCGTTAAGTGTTGTGATTTCTAATTCCCCACGCGCAGATGGTTTTACCATTCTTGCTTTAGCAGGGATCCCTTTTGGATAAAAATACAATCCCGTAATTGCATAATTTGACTTTGGATGTGTTGGTTTTTCTTCTACACTCAACACATTGTTATCTGCATCCAATTCCATAATTCCAAAACGTTCTGGATCTTTTACTTGATTTCCAAAGATCGTAGCTTTTCCATGTTTCGCATTCTCTGTTGCATTTTCTAACAGCTCGTTAAATCCATTCCCATAGAAGATATTATCTCCTAATACCATGGCACAAGCATCATCACCAATAAATTCCTCCCCTAGTATAAACGCTTGGGCAAGTCCATCTGGAGATGGCTGTACCGTATAAGAAATGTGAATTCCAAACTGGCTTCCATCTCTCAATAGTTTTTGAAATGAAGCCTGATCCTCTGGTGTTGTAATTACCAAAACTTCTTTGATACCAGCAAGCATAAGCGTAGCAAGTGGATAATAAATCATCGGCTTGTCATACACGGGCATCAATTGTTTACTGATACCTTCTGTAATTGGATAAAGTCTTGTTCCGCTTCCTCCAGCTAAAATAATTCCTTTCATTTTCTCCTCCTAAATAAGCACCTTATATATAATACTCCCAAAGACAATTTGTTCGTCATATATAACAATGCCATCTGCAATACATTTGCTTTTAGGTATTCTTTTACATAATACCTCTGACTGGATTTTAATATCCGATATTTTCTAATTTTATTGACATTCTTATCTACCGTTACAGAGTGATTATGTATTACATGAACACGATTATCAATCGCTATTTTGTAGTTCGTTGCTGCTACTTTGGTGGAAAAGATTTGTTCCTCATAATATAAGAATGTTTGATCGTCAAAAAAATCAACTTTTTTTAATAGATCACTATTTACCATAAAGAAGCATCCAGACACAACGTCGACAAACGAAATATCTTCTTGATAATGTTCCTCGCAATACGGTAACCGCTTCTTTTTAAAATAACGGCTAATAAGTGGTAAGTTAAATAGAATCTCCGAATTGGCAGTTGGAAGTTTCCATCCTCGATTCAAAGATCCATGTTCTTCGATCACCGGGGCAATCACTCCAATTTTGTTCTTACCTATGTCTGATGAAAGTCGTTTTAAGTCTTCCTCACCTTTAATGATGACATCCGAGTTAGAAAAAATGACATTACATTTTCCTACTTTTTTAATTAAGTATTTGGCTCCCGCATTTAATCCAGAAGCAAAGTGCCTGCTACTATTTTTAATTATAGTGATTTGATTACTTTCAAACTCTTTCAACTTTTCTAGAGAATTATCGGTCGAATTATTATCAACAACTACAATTTTTTCTAAACATTTATAACCTTTGATGTTATTTAAAAGCTGTGAAGTCGTCTCAAAATCATTGTAATTTATAATAACAAAACAGATCTTTTTTTCCATTCTTTCTCCCACTTCCATCATTCATATTATAAAACATATTCTATGGTAATGCAAGCATTCCAACCTGTTTTTATAACGCCAAACATTCGTATACTATGCTTTTTATAAAAGATGTGATATGATGTTAAAAAACAATAAAAGAGGTGTACTATGAAGCAAAAAATTTCAACTTATCTAAAATACTACATTTTCATTTTTCTATTTGCACAACCATTTTTAGATATGAGCGTCACTTTGCTTCCTGATATTCCTCTTAGCACGATCATCCGAGGACTCAGTCTCGTAGTAGCACTAATGTATCTAGTACTTACGAAGCGCTATAAATTCATCATGTTTATCCTTTCTATCTTTTTATGTTTCGTACTTCACTTTTACTTTCAAGATCGACTCAGCGAAAACTTAGATCTACTATTCAAATGGATCTATCTTCCTGTCTTCGGTTATTTCTTCCTGAACTTGAAAGAATTTCCTTTTTCAAAGAAACATCTAACGATTATCTATCTTGTATATATCAACGTTATCCTTCTTACATTTCTCACAAATACCGGATTAGATTCTTACCGTTTTGGTGATCAGAAAGGTGGATTCAGTGGACTATTCTTATCTGTCAATGAGATTAGCGCTATTATTATCGGACTATTCCCAATAATTCTATCTTACGCAGAAATAAAAAAAAGAACAATGATCTTTATTACTATCGAAGTCATCCTTACCGCTCTCATCGTCGGAACTAAAATTCTATTATTTGGGTGTCTTTTCGTTCTATTCGTTAAAGCATGTCCATTTTTCTATCGCAAGTTTTCTAAATTATCCGCAAAGAAAAAGATCGCATCTATTATCATTACAACTGTGATCTTATGTGGTTCT
Organism: uncultured Bacilli bacterium; assembly: GCA_944331895.1. Taxonomy (GTDB): domain Bacteria; phylum Bacillota_I; class Bacilli_A; order RF39; family UBA660; genus Fimihabitans. Next base: position 129,610 of record CALVIX010000004.1, on the reverse strand, counting down.
ATTTATGCATTTACTTTTACAAACGTCTATAAAAATATGTTGATTCAGGCAAAATTCTTCCATGTCGATGAAATACAAGACCTCTTTTCATATCATGGATTCAATAAAGTCATCTTTAATGATCGCCTCGACTTCGTGCAGGATAACTACGAAATATATCGTTCTGCATCCACTTCCGATAAATTCTTAGGGCTCGGAAATCTATCCAATCAAAAGTTTGTGGAAATCGACTGGTTTGACCTATGGTTTCGCTTTGGAATTATCGGTATTGTAAGTTACATCACCATGATCTTCTACTATATAAAAAATAGAAAGCTAACAAAAAGCGGTTATTTCTCACTCATCTTATTTTTAGCGATCGCTACGACTTCTGGACACGTTTTATTTTATCCAGCAGTTTGTATCTATATCGCACTCTTACTTTTCATCGAAGCAAAAAAAGAAACAGAATCATCATAACTGTTTCTTTTTTGGTGTTACAATTAAAAACCGATCTTTTCCACTCAAATCTTGTTCCACTACTATCTCACGATGATTTAAGTTTTTCTTTGCTATATTCGTAAGTGGTATTTTTTGTAGATAGCCGATTTCAAACGCTAACACGGAGGTTTCATCCATATAGGCGGAAACTTCTTCTAATATTTCCTCATAACAAGAAAGACCATGGTGATCTGCATATAGCGCTAAAGCCGGCTCATATTTTTCTACTTTCTCATCGATAGGTTCTGCTGGATCGATATATGGTGGATTACTAATAATTAAATCGTATTTTCCTTTGACTGGTTCTAAAAAATTCCCCTCTAACCAATCAATTTCAACTGCGTTTAAGATTCCATTTCGTTTAGCTACTTTTAAAGCATCGGCTGAAAGATCAACTGCAGTTACTTCTGCATCTGGATATATTTTTTTTAATGTAATCGCAATACAGCCACTCCCTGTCCCCAAATCCAAAATTCGTTTTGGATTCTGATTCATTTTTCGATAATACGATACAACCCGATGAATCAACTCTTCTGTTTCAAATCTAGGAATCAATACATCAGGTGTCACTTCGATCAAGTTTCCATAAAAATCCACGTTTCCTACTATATATTGTACAGGTTCTCCCGCTTCAAGACGTTTCACATCCTCTTGAAACGTCTTCGGATTACCATATTTCTTTAAATACTCTAAATCACTCATTTCGATAATCAAAATGACTCTTTGATCGAGTCATTTATTCTTCTCCTCTTAATTTTCTCGCTTGATCTTCGTTAATTAAAGCATCGATAATTTCGTGCAAATTACCTTCCATCACACGATCTAATTGTTTTAATGTAAATCCGATACGGTGATCTGTCACACGATTTTGTGGATAGTTATACGTACGTATCTTTTCGCTACGATCTCCTGTTCCGATCTTACTTCTACGTTCCGCACCAACTTCCTTTTCATGTTCTTGCATCTTTAAGTCATAGAGACGTGCTTGTAAGATTTTAATTGCTTTCTCTTTGTTTTTAATTTGAGAACGTTCTGTCTGTGAATAAACGACAAGTCCTGTTGGAATATGCGTTAAACGAACAGCAGAATCCGTCGTATTAACTCCTTGTCCTCCACATCCACTACTACGAGTAATATCTACTCGAACATCATTCATATCTAATTCTGAATCTACCTCATCTGCTTCTGGCATCACTAAGACAGTTGCTGTTGACGTATGGACACGTCCTTGCGTCTCTGTCTCTGGAACTCTTTGTACACGATGTGCTCCTGATTCGTATTTTAATTTAGAATATACGTTATCCCCTTTGACCATAAATTGAATCAATGAATATCCACCTGCTTCTGAAGGATACTCTTCCAAAACTTCCGTTTTCCATCCCTCTTTTTCAGCATACTTCGTATACATACGATATAAATCTCCAGCGAAAATGTTAGCTTCATCTCCACCAGCAGCACCACGAATTTCTACAATAACATTTTTTCCATCGTTTGGATCCTTTGGTAAAAGTATAATCTCTAATTCTTTATCCATCTTAGCTTTCTTGTCTTCTAGTAGTGATAATTCTTCCTTTGCAATTTCACCTAACTCTGGATCATGCAACATCTCTTTTGATTCTTCGATTCCCGAAAGTATTTTCTTATATTCTTGATATGCTTCATAGGCATCTTTTAAAGATGCTTGTTCCTTTGTTAGTTCTAATGTTTTTTTAACATTGGCTATATTTTCCGGTTTCATGATCTCTTCATTTATCTCTTGATATCTTTTTTCAATTGCTTGTAATCTTTCTATCATATTATCCCTCCGGTTTCATTCGCACAAAAATTATACTATATTTTAATCGAATACGCAATTCTTTTCCCATTATACATCATACTACTATGGTTCAAACGTATTACATTTTTTTCGCTTTCCTCTCCTGTTCCGATTGCAATATTTCAATCATTTCATTTCGCAATTGAATATCTTTTTCTTCTGTTAATTCCATTTTTTGCAGTTCCTTTATACTCTCTAATCCACTTTGCGAACCAGCATAACTTTTTAATTGATTCGGTTTCATTTGCAATAATAACTGATACATTCTTTTCAATATTACATTTTCGCTTTCATGGCGTACCAAAGATTCTTTCTCTTGCACATTCTTTTCTTGAAAAGGAAAATCATGGAATCGATCTACGTTGACCGATGAAGATATCATCTTTTCTATATTTCCATGGTATCGATATTGTCCTTCAAATAAAACGACATCTTTAACAAATTGATCTACGCGAACCACTTCTCCATTCCATAGTGGAAGTTGTCCACCACTTGGAATATAATCTGTCATCACTTCTTCTATGTATCGTTGTAATTCACCCGTTGTTCCATCTGGAAACAACACTTGCTTCTTTCCTAAACTTTCTGGTAACATGCGAATTAAATAATAGCTATCCCATGGTTCATTTGAGTGTCGTTCAAAAAATTCCCTACACTGTTCCTCTTCTATATGATCTTTCATGACGATATCCTTTATCTCCGGTCGAAAGCAAATCTTTTCATCCCACAAATGAGAATCGTGAAATGATTTTTGTAACTTCTCTCTCCATATCTTTCTCAACGCTGGAAAACAACTTGCAACCTCAGTGTAGTGTTGTCTCAACGTATATCCTAAATCTCCTTTGGTCGCTAATGTCTGTGTCTGTGTTAAATATTCTAACACCGTAACTTCCCTCTGTTTATCATCTAACATTTTTTCCATTTTATTTTCATCTAACCAATTTAAACATTCCACAGTAACATCGTTAAAATATTCCATCAATCTTTTTTCTTGCATTCTAAATAGAGTATGTGGTGATGTTCCAACGACTACAGATACATACCCAATCCACTCATCGATTTTTCCGCTAAAGATTGGCGGCCTTCCACATCGTTTTGCTATCTCGGGATGCTCTTTTTGAATCTTTCGCAATATTTCTAAATATGTACATAAATTCTCGCTGTCTGCACCAATTTCAACTGTACGAATTTTGCTCGATTCTTTAGGAATCCAAATATAATACGGAAGTTGCATTTCTTCGCAATACGAAATAAACTCATACGTCAAAAAAGCGACATCACTTGATTCTAGATTCATCATCAATTGATGTTGTATTGACATTGTCTTGCCATCAAGCGCATGTAAATTTCGTGAACATAAGAAATGTGCATTTGTGTCCATCCCTTCCTTTTTCCAGACATACTTTTTAAAATTTGGACATTGTTCGAGCTCTTTCATCTCATCGTTTGAGCAAGGAAAAGTAATTTTAGTTAATAAATTTTGTAATCGTTTTACATCCTCGTCTTCTTTATAGCTATTTAACATGTTCTGACGCCAAAGATTCCACAGATAATTTTCTAATTGAGGCATCCCCGTCATTTCGCTTTTCTTTTGGTCACAATATCCATCTAATAATGCACTTTCAATATCGATATCCCGTGGGACATTCGGTATAAATTCATTCGCATTAACCATAGGTACCGCACTTCTTTGATAGAGCGATTCTAAAAAGTTCAAAACATCTTCACATTCCATCGGGTTTTTGATACTTTCATAAACCTCTTTTACCGTATTTCTTTTCATTATCTCACCCCGTTTGTTACCTTTATTATAACACACTCTCTTTTTCTAAGAAACTAGATATCAATCAAATGTATACCACAAAAATTTCCAAAGCATTTTCCTTTCTTATTTTGACAAAATACGATATAATATTATAAGGTGATCATATGGATAGTAATAGAAAAAAAGAACTGATCAATTCTCTTGCCAATGATGATAATTCATTTACAGAGATTATGAGTCGAAAAGAAAAAAGAAAAAGAGCAAAACAAAAAAAGTTTGAAGATCAACTCATCAAAGAACTTGAGAAAAATAAAAGAAAACGGATGAAAAAAGAACAAAAGGAAAAATCGGACGAAGTTCCTAAAGAAATTAAAAAAATAGAAGACACGATGAAATTACACCAACAACAGATGAATGAAATCAAAAAAGATCTAGAAGATACCAAGAGAATGTCTCTCCAAAGATCTACTACGATCGAACAAAACAAGCAACCCGAAAAAACAGGATGGGGAAATTTTTCTAAATTCTATCTATGCCTTATCTTCCTGTTAGTAGCAGGATTCCTCGGCTATAGTATTTATGATTCATTCCATCAGATCGATCAATTATTCATCATCATAAATAGTTCTCTCATTAGTGCGTTTGCTATCTTCTTTATTTTTACAAGTTTGGTTACTAAAGATTCGTTGAAAAAAAAGATGACGATCTTTACAACATTTATCTTAATAGCATTTATCGGTTTTCACGTTGCGGTAAAGACAGAACTTCTCGTACTACCACAACAAGCATATATTGAAGACTTTTCCAATCAGACGATCGCAAAGGTAATCACATGGGCAAGTGACAATAAAGTCAAATTAAACTATGAATACGATTACAGCGATAATGTCAAAACAAACAAAATTATTAGTCAAAACGTAGAGCCAAACACTCTAGTAAAAGATATTGACTACTTAAATGTCATCGTATCTGAAGGACCTAATTATGATATGATCGTCAACGTTCCAGACATGATTGGATGGAACATCGATGAAGTTGTCAGCATCATTAAGAAAAACAAATTAAATAACGTTCTTATCAACTATGAGTTTTCCGAAGAGAAAAGAGATAATGCAATCGAGCAAAGTCGTAGCGGTGAAATGAAACGAAGTGACGAATTAGCTATGAAATTTTCTCTTGGACGCGAAGAAGATTTAGAACCAGTGAAGATGAAAGATTTAACAAATATGGAAGAATTTGACGCCACTCTCTGGTTAAAGAGAAACGGAATCAAATATGAAATCGTATATCAATTTAGCGATGAAGTAACAAAAGGCCGTGTCATTTCTACTGATCCTAAAGAAGGTGTTATGATCAATCAAAAGGAAATGACAGTTACATTAACTATATCAAAAGGAAAGAAATTAAAAGCTCCTGATTTTACTAAAATGACCCTCGAAGAAATTAGTAAGTGGGCAGACAAAAATAAGGTTAAAGTACTTTTCAATAGCGAATATGACGAAACTATTAAAGCAGGAAAAATCAAAAGATCGAGCGTAAAAGCAGGAGATACGATCGAAGAAGGACAAACAATTTATATTATTACTTCTAAGGGACCATTAAAAATGATTCAATTCGGAACTGGTGACTTAGAGAAAATCAAATCCTTCGCACTACAACACAATATTTCAGTTAACATTACAGAGCAATTTTCCGAAGTACCATCTGGTCAAATTATTTCAACCTCTGTAAAACCAGGCGATTTTCTAATCGAAGGACAAGGAATTGAAGTTGTCGTATCAAAAGGAAAAGCAGTACAAGTACCAAACTTTGTAGGAATGACTTCAAGTGCCGCACAAAATACATGTAAATCAGCTGGTATTAGTTGTAAATTAAACTATGCTTATTCTAGTCAAGCAAAAGGTACGATTATCCATCAAGACACAAATGCTGGAGCTCAAATCGTAAATGGTGCGACAGTTGTTCTTACTGTCAGCAATGGACCAAAACCTAGTGGTGGAAGTTCAAATAATTCAGGTAATAACTCCGGAAATAACAGTAATAGCGGAAATAACAATCCGACTCCACCTACTCCAGTTTGTGATCGGAGCCAAATTACTATGGTGTATATTTACGACGAATTACTTTCTAGTGAGCCTACTACTACTTGTTCTAATATTAAAAAAACTTATCCGAACGTTCATTTTAGCTGCCAATATGTTTCCGCCGGTCTTGGAAGTGGATTACTTGTTAATAGTAGCGAAATTGATGAACATGCTCTTAATCATTGTGATATATATACATTAAAAATTCAACAAAAACAATAAAAAAAGCCTCGCATTTAAGCGAGACTTTTCTTTTTGGTACTATTATTAAAATTTGTGTTGGTGAGCACTGATATAATCCCTATTTCTAGGGTATAAAAAACAGGTTCCCAAATTGTATTAGTACTTTTCACACCAATACAATTTTTAATAGAACCTAGTTCTTCTCACATTTTTATTCTACATTCATTTCTATTCTATATCTTTCATTTGTATCAATTGTAAAACTATAGGTTTTTCCATCTGTATTTAATACTACATCATCTAAGTTTCTAGCTAGAAGTTCTGTTAATTCACTATAATCACTAACATTACTTTCTGTTGCGATATAGATAGTATATGTTCCTTTTGGAATATCTGAAATATCTACTGTACTATCAAACCAAGCTCTAGTTTTATCTAAACCATCATTTAGTGTTGCTCCTACTTTGTACATCCCATTTGTTATACTTCCTAAATCATAACTATATGTTGTATAGTCTTCTTGGTTTTCAAAGATAATCCGTCTATTAACTTGCTCAGATTCTGCTAGATTCATTCCTATAGAATAAGCTGTACCTTTGATATGTAATTTATTATTTTCAATAGCAAAAGTACGATACTGTGTATATTGATTATAAACACTGTTTGCGGTCTTATCAGCAATTTTTTTACTTCTTATTACAAATTGTAGAGGCATTTCTGGATTGCGATAATCGTTTCTTGTCGTTAATGTTTTTTGACTTGTAAATTCTGCTACTTGCTCTTTTAAAACTTTGTTATTAATTCTTGTCCTTGCATAGTAATTATTGTTTTCTGTTACAATATAAAGTTCATAATCGCCATCAGGTAATTCATCAATGTCAATATTTCCTTTATACCATGAATAAGTATAATCTTTGCCATCACTACTAAATACTGGTCTTGTGATTTCGCTTTTGTCTGTAATTCTATTCAACTCTTGAGTAAATTCTTCTTCTGTTGTTAAATTTTTTAAAACTAAATAAAACGATATTTCTTCTTCTAGAGTATGATCAATTCCTCTTATAGCATGATATCCTTTGATTTGTAATTTGTTTTTTGTTTCTTTTAGCGAATCAAAGTAATATAGTCCTTCTCTTTCTTCTAAATCATCTAGCGATAATTCTTTCCATATTGCCGTGTATGTTGTATTCTCCGTTGCAATTTCAATTTCTTTATCCCATCCCTGGAAAACATAACCTTCCTTTGTTGGCGTTGGTGCAGATGGCCTTGTATTTTCTTCTATGTTTACGATCACTTGATCTTTTCCATTTTCGAAAGTTCCGCCATTCGCATCAAATGTAATTGCATATGTCTTTATCGCTTCCCAAGAAGCCGTATATGTTGTATTTTCTGTTACTGCTGTAACCTCTTTATCCCATCCAGCGAAGCGATATCCTTTTTTCGTTGGACTTTTTGGTGTTTCAGGAATATTTCCTTCTAACACATCTACAACTTGTGTAGTTTTTCCATCTTCAAAGACACCACCATTCGCATCGAATGTAATTTGGAAAGTCTTTTTTTCTTGTTCCCATACTGCTTTATAAGTTGTATTTTCCGTTGCAGTTGTTATTTCTTTATCCCAACCTTTGAAAATATAACCTGCCCTTGTTGGCGCTTCTGGTTCTGTTGGCATGACTCCTTGTTGTAATGTTTGCGTTTGTTTTGCATTTCCATCTTTAAAAGTTCCACCATTTGCGTCGAATGTAATATCATAAGTTGCTATCTTTTTCCACATTGCCGTATATGTCGCATTCCCTGTTGCTGCTGTAACCATTGGTGTCCATCCGGCAAATGTAAATCCTTCTTTTGTAGGTGATTCGATCGTTGGAACTTCTCCAGGATTTGCTGCCACTTTTTTCGTTCCTGAACCATCACTGAATGTTCCACCATCCGCATTGAATGTGATTTCATAAGCACTATTACTTCTCCACTGCGCAACATAAGTTGTATCTTCTGTTGCAGCCATGAGTTCCGTCTGCCATCCTAAGAATGTGTATCCTGCTTTATATGGCGTATCGATCGTTGGCGTCGTATATTCTTCTGCTGTTACTGTTTTTACTCCTGTCGATTGATCGATTGACCATGTTCCTCCAGCCGGATCGAATGTAATACGATATCTATTTTTTGCGCTCTGCGTTCCTGGTTTTAAAATATGTACGGCGCTTGAATGAATATATGCATAGTTATTATTGTGATCATAATTTCCATAGTCCTGAACAATTCTAGTTCTATCGCTACTTAGCGTTGGATCAGTTTGAATTTTGTACCATACATTGCTTCCATTCATGACAGGTCCAGTCACTGTTTCTAAAATCAAAAATGGATAGTTAACTACAGTTCCAGTCCAATATAACACTGTTGAACTCGGATCCGCTTCTTTATAGATTGGATAACTAACATTGTTTCCTTTAATTCCTATTGTATACTTCTTATAATCTTTCAATGAATTCTTCGCGTCTGCCTGATAATAATTTGCAGCAGCTTTTTCTCCCCAATAAGGATCAGAAGCATATTTTACATTTAAACCACTTGCTTTATCACCAAGATGGGATCCATTATATCTTCCTTTACCACATAAATTTGCTTGGTATCCATTATTTCCAATTGAATTACCGTCACAAGGATCTAAATATCCCTCAGAAACATATTTTTTGGCATGTGTCAAAATGCTTTGAGATGGAGCACTATATACCGTTGCAGCAGAAGTATTTCCATCATAAGCTGCATGTCCAAACAAGTTATTTCGATTGATCGACATTCTACTACGTCCACCAGCACTCTCGTTACTAGCGACACCATACATTAAATATGCGGTTGCCCCGTAGATATTTTGGCTTTCCATAAACGATAATTCTTCGCCGTATAATTGAGATTCATTCGCATAATCGTGAATTCCGTTGCCATCTGTATCGACAAACGAACTTGGCTTCTTACTGTACATCGATTGAATATAATCTTTCATGTTATCAACCGAGTGATTGCTAATACTACGATGTGAAATATATTGATAATAATTATAATATGGATTATTAGGATTTACAGAATGAGCATAACCACCATTCATATAATCGTCGATCATTGCTCTAAAATCCGTATAGAAATAATGTCCATCATAACTATAATAAACGACATTTTCCTGTAATCCGACATCTTCGATTCCAAGTGTGATGGTATTATATCCATAATAATTTGTCGTATCGACGTTGATATAGTGCTTTAATAATCCGTTTTCTTTACGATAAAAAGAATTATATAATTTTGTATTTTCTTGTCCATTTGATAGATAAAATGGTTCTACTGTCGTTCCATCGTTACTATTTAAAACTCCTGCAACTCCTGCAACTTTAAATATATATCTTCCTAAACTATCAGTTCCAAGATAAGCTCCATCAGCTGCACTACAAGAATTCAAATAACCTTGTTTCCCAGAATTGACATCAGTATATTCTACAACTCGGCATCCACCAGCTTTAAAGTTAACAATTCCATAGACATCTACAGTTGCTGCTTTCACTTCCGAGTATTCAAAAGGTGGAATAAAGCATGAAAATAATATAGCGCATGAAAGTACAATATTTAATATTCTCTTCATTCTATTCCTCCTATTCTCTTGTTATATTATATCAAAATATGTCGCTAAAGTATAGAGATCAATCCATTCTTACACATCACTTTACACTGGAAAATTCAGACAAAAAAAGGAAACCGTAACACTACGAGTTTCCCTCATATCTATTGCTAGATATACTATATTATATGCTTAACACCTTTTTCTATGACAATCACTATTCTACCGATTTCAAAGATGAGATCATATCGATCTTTTTTAACTTAAAATACGTAAATATTTGAATCACAGCGCTCAATAGTATCGTAATTACAAAAGCATAAAGATAACTTAGTGGTTCAATCTGTTTTAAAAACATAATATCATCTGTCTCTGCCACTAACATCACATATCGATGTAGAGCAATTCCAGCCACAAGTCCGATTAGACTTCCGATAACTGTTAACAAGAATGTCTCTCGATATACGTAACTAGATACCTCTTTATCGTAAAAGCCAAGCACTTTCAATGTAGCGATTTCCCGCATTCTCTCCATAATGTTAATTGCAGTCAAATTATAAAGCACGACAAACGCAAGCATGGAAGCAGCAATAATAATCAAATATATAATTTGATTTAAGCCATCTACCATGCGATCAAATAGTACGGTATTATCACTTGTAAAATTCACAGATGTGACCATGCCACTATTGATCAAATCTTGTGCGAACGTATCTTCCTTGACATCTAATCCTTTTGTCATAACGACATTATACTGCATGTCATCTCCAAAAATTTCCTTATAATATACTTCATTCATGTAGATATAATGCATCGTATAATTTTCGATCACATCCGTCACATGTAACACAAATAACTCGTTTTGACTATTGCGTACTTTGATAAAATCATCTTTCTCTGCACCTAATAGTTGTGCCATTTTCGCCGTAATCACAACTCCGTCATCTTGTATTTTCACTTCTTCTTGATCTTCTGGTAATCGCAGTGTAATAAGTTCAGAAACATCCTCATTACTTGGAAAAGCCATCATATATACGTCATGATTCTCTTCTTCCGCATAAAATTTCATCGTCTCTTGATAAATTGAAATCGTCTTTTCGACCTTGGATTTCGCAAATACCTGCTGTAGCTCAGGCGCGATCGTTGTCGCTTTTGTTTTTAACCCCACAACCGCATCATAATGGATTAACTCGCCGTATTGTAAACTACCTAATCGATTGATATCATCTCTAAGTCCAAAACCAGTTAAAAGTAATGCGGTACATCCTAATATACCAATAACTGTCATAAAAACACGTTTTTTATATCGGAATATGTTCCTACTCGTAACCTTCCATGTAAACGTAAAATGCTTCCACAATATAGGAATACGTTCTAATAACACGGTCTTTCCCATTTTGGGTGCCTTTGGTCGAAGCAAAACGGCAGGTCTTTCACTCAATTCTTTCATCACGGCAAATATCGTAACAAGGCACATGAGCAAAATTGTAATACCTACGATGAGGGCAAATGGTCCCCATTTTACCTGGACAATTAAATCAGGCAAAATATAATTTGAATGATAAATATTATAAATGATATTTGGAATCGTCGTATATCCTATCGATAATCCAATCGTAACACCTAAGATAGTCGCAATCAAAACATAGAAAATATAACTATGAATAATTTTTAGACGACTATACCCAAGCGAAGATAAAATACCAATTTGCGTTCTTTCTTCTTCAATCATGCGCGTCATCGTATTAAAACACATGAGTGCAGCAACCAGTATAAAAAATACCGGAAAAATTTGCGCGATCGCATCTACTTTGTTGATGTCGTCACGAAGTGAAGTGTATCCTGTTTGATCTGTACGATCTAGTAGATACCATTCTGGTTTCGGCAATGTTTCTAATTCTTGTTTTGCCAGTGTTACCTGCTCTTCCATCAACTGGATCTGTTGGTTCCAAATCTCCCTTTCTTCCTGAGAAGGTCGAATGCCATACTGTGCCATTTCCGTAATTTTTTGTCTTTGCGAAGCGATCGATTGTTCTAATAATAAAATCTGACTTGCTGCCTGTTCTTTTAATTCTTCATATCTTTTTGTTTCGCGAATTGGTTTTAACTCTAAAAGTTCTTGATTTAAATATTCTCTTTTTTCCTCATAAGCATCTGAATAAGATTCTTCCTCTTTGGTATTTTTTGCAGTCAAATACACTTCCGTATAATATGGGATCTTAAAGTTCTCCTTCAAAACAAATACAAAGGAATTTAACTTCCCATTCCCGACGGTAGAAATACCTTTCTCAACTCCAGTATACAGAACAGAATCTATTGTTCCTACCACTCGATATTGAGCTTCTTCTAACTGATCACTTACGCTGTCCGAATCTAACGTAATCGTATCTCCAACTTTATAGTGGGTGCTATCACCTAGACACTCGTTCTTTTCTTTTGGCATTCTACCATCTACGAGTCTCACTTGATTGATATCGTCTTCGAGCGCATGAATTCTAATCGCATTCCCATCTTCCAATGCATCAACAGAATAACTAGGAACTACTTTTTCCACATGATCTAGTTCTTTTAAAGATTCGACATCATCCTCAGTCAGTCCTGCTGTACTGACAATTTTAAAATCCGTTAAGTTATGCTCGTCATAATAATGATCTAAAGTATAAAACATATCCGGAGTAGCTTCTCTAAGCCCAGCAAAAAAACCTACTCCTAATGCCACAATGAGTAAAACTGATAAAAATCTTCCAAAGGACCCTTTAATTTTTAGAATTGCATCTTTATATAATAATTTCATTACCAATCAATCTCCGAAACTGGTAACGGATGATCATTTAATGTTTCTTCGATAATTTTACCATTTTTCATCCGAACAACGCGATCGGCAATCTCTGCAATCATCGCATTATGAGTGATGATGATTGTCGTCATCCCCATTTCGTGAGATGTCTTTTGCAACAATTCTAAAATTCTCTTTCCCGTCTTAGAGTCCAAAGCACCTGTCGGTTCGTCACACAATAACAATTTCGGATTCTTCGCAATCGCACGTGCGATTGCAACACGCTGTTGCTCCCCTCCTGAAAGCTGTGCAGGAAAGTTTTTCAACCTTCCTTTCAATCCAACTTGATCCATCACCTTTACTGGATCTAATGGATTCTTACATATTTGACTTGCAAGTTCTACATTTTCTAAAGCCGTTAAATTTTGAACTAAATTGTAAAACTGAAATACAAACCCAATATCAAATCTACGATATTCTACTAATTTACGACGAGAATACTGAGACACATCGTTTCCGTCTACATAAATATGACCACTATCACACGTATCCATACCACCAAGGATATTTAAAACCGTCGTCTTCCCTGCTCCTGATGGACCTAGTACGACAACCAGTTCCCCTTTTTCCACAGAAAAATCAACTCCAGCTAAGGCGGTAATTTTTACTTCTCCCATCTGATATTCTTTTTTGACATCTTTTAATTCTATATAAGGCATTTTTCCACCTCTATTCTCACTATCATTATAACACTATCCAATAAAAATAGATAGATAATTATAGCTGAATTTTCTTAACTGGTAATTTCGATGGCTTTCTACGAGTCAGATATTGATTTACAAAGTTTCTGACCGATTGCAGTCGAACAATCGAGGTTGTCATTCGGTCATAATCGCTTTCGTTTTCGTAATCACGATATAGAACAAATTTTTTATACATTCTAGGACTTACTCCAATCATCGAACGAAATACCTCACTATAATATTCGATCGAGTGAAAACCATGAAAGAGAGCGATTTTTACATTCTCATGTGAATTGCAAGAAACCAAAAAAGATTCTGACATAAGCGACGCAAAAGAGTTAATGGATAGTTTAGATCATACTTCTACAATCTACATGAATTTAGTTGGAACGTTATTAGCTCCACCTGAAACCAAAGGAAGTATTTTATCTGTTACCAATCAAAAATTGAAAAAATATATTTCAAGAGTACAATTTTCTAATATGACTGCATGTACGGATTTCGATTTTAAAACAATCGCCACAGAAAAAACAGCAGTATTTATGATCAGTGGCACTAGTTCATATAGTAGCGTTCTCATTCCGATGTTCATAGATCAAGCATATCAAACAATTCGACTATACAGCAATCAAAAGCATGGTACGGATATCATCTTAGATGAATTTGATAAACTTATGCCCATTGTTAATTTTAATAATATCGCAAGCTATTCACGTGGACTTTCTATTCGAATCACTGCCTTAATTCAAAGTTTGCAAGCACTTACAAATCTATATGGAAAAGAAGATGCTGAAATTATTAAAATGACATTCAGAAACATAATCTATTTGTTATCTAACAATATGGAAACATTAGAAGAAATTAGTAAAATGTGTGGTAATAAAGAAGAACACGGTATGGTCATCCCACTGATTACAGTAGAAGAATTAAAAATGATGAAACAATTCGAAGCAGTTATTTTAATTCCAAGAATGATGCCAATTAAAACAAAGTTATTGCCAGATTATCAAATGAATTGGAACTTTTCTAACCAAAAAATAGAAATTCCACACATTCAAAACAATAACATTTCAATGTAATATAAAAACCTAAGTGAAATCACTTAGGTTTTTGTGACTCTCAAATGCATATAAAAACGAACTATCACTAGTTCGTCTAATTTTCCAATGGTGGAGATGATCGGACTTGAACCGATGTCCGAAACTACCATCCCTTCTGCTTCTACAAGTTTAGTTGATTCGTTCATTGTCCGAAAAGATGTGAGGAATCAACAACTTATCTTTTCGTAAGTCTAATAAAGTTCCACAATTTTCTTAGACGAAAAATTGCTATATCCTACTTTGATGAACCCCTAGATATTCTCGTAGGCAAAGAATAAATAGAAGCGTATGCCTTTTCTTAAATTAGGCGAAAGCTACAGCACTCTTTGTAGAGAACATGTTAGCTAATACATTTTTTAAATTTTTTCCAGTTATTTTTCTGTTTGTACGTAACGTGTACCTCCGACTTGCCACAAAAGACCTAGTAATCCCGTCGAAACCTAGACATCCCCGTGTAAGCTAGATTATATCATAGTTTATGCATTTTGGCAATTTTTCTTACACAGAAATTTCTTGGTTTCTTTTTCCATTTTTCCAACACCAATAATCGAAAAATTTAAAAGTTTGATATTCCCGTTTATCAGCTGCATTGCTAAATCAACGGTAGATAATTCATAACAATCAGGAGATAATACTACTCTGATATAGTCACCTACTTTTAATTCTGTTCCATCTTTTCTCACTAATGTTTTCTTTTGATCAAAATACTTCCATTCTTGGTTTACATCTTTATAGAACACATTCCCTTCGATCAAACTATCTTCTAACTGCACGATCATTCGATGCCCATTCATATTGATAATCTGTGCATTAAACTCTTCCTCTTTATGATGCAACATATATTCTACCTCGCATAATTTTTTATCCGTTTGTTCTACGGCATTGGCTATTCTTTCCGTCTTCGTCGCTTGCGTTGCCACACTCAAAAGAATCTCTCTCAACTTTTCATCATCATACTCTGAGAAATCCCATTGTTTGATGTGCTGTTTTAATAGCATATGAATACATAAATCGTTGATTCTTCGAATCGGAGATGTAAAATGCGTATAGATCGAACCGATACCAAAATGCATCATTTCCTCCAGGGAATACTCCGCCCGATTCATGACATGGACAAGCGTTTCTTGAACAATTTTATCCTTAGTTGTATGAATATCATTTAAAAGCGATTGTATAAAATGAGGAGTTATATTTTCCGGCACCTCTAAATTCATACGATAGCCAGAAAGTTCTAACTCTCTTAAAATTTTTAATACTTTTTGCATCTTTGGGCGTTCTAAAATTCGATAGATAGCTAAGGCATTCTTCTCTACAAAGTATTTCGCAACCTCTTCATTTGCAATAATCATAAAGTTTTCTATCATGTCTTCGGCAATCGAACGAGTTCGCAAACGAATATTAGGTTCCACTTCTTTCCCTGTCGTGATTCTCGTTTCAGGAATGTTAAAATTCAAATATCCTTCTCTCAACATCTTCCCACGAATCAAATCTGATAATTCCTTCATCACTGATAAATTTGAAACAAACGGAAGATAATCATCCGGTATGTTACCTTGAAATACTTGATTCACAGCTTGGTAACTCATCTTTTTTTCGGAACGAATTACACTTTCGTAAATATCTCTTTTTACTACATTTCCTTTTTTATCAAACCATAGTTCACAAGACATCGCAAGACGATCAACGCCTTCTTTCAGCGAACATAGATGATTGGATAATTCTTCCGGTAACATAGGTTCTACACGATCCGAACAGTAGATACTTGTCCCCCTATAAAAGACTTCCTTCCATAACTTAGAACCATATTTTACATAATGCGCAACATCGGCAATATGTACGATCAATCGATATCCATCCTCGGTTTTCGTTACCTCAATTGCATCATCCATATCCTTTGTATCCGCATCATCGATCGTCACTACCAAATGATCTCTGCAATCGACTCGACCAAATAAATCTCTCTTTGTCACTTTATCTGGAAAAGATTTAACCTCTAGCTGAACTGCCTTTGGAAAGTGATCGTGAATTCCAAGTCTATTTAACACGATACTATTTTGAATCCCCTTGTCCGTCGGAGAGCCGATCACTTTAATCATCTCTGCATAAGTTGATTGATATCTTTTCTTTTTTACTAGTTTATAGCGAATTACTTTCTTTAAAATATCATCCTTTTTCCGTGTCATATTAATCTTATACAAAGTTCCTTTGTAATTGACATAATAATCGTTTTCTATTTGAATTGGAATTCCAACTAAATTTTTTTTATGATGAATCACTCTTTTTTGAATCTTTCCTAAACATTTTCCATCAAAGTGATAAATCGCATTTACAAGTACGGTATCTCCGATTCTAATATGCTCATAAGGGGATCTTGGAACAAAAATATTGTGATCTCCAGATGGTGCAACAATCACATAGTTTTCATCTAACGCGACGACATTCCCTTCGATGGAAGCATTCGCAGTCAGTTGATATTTTCCATTGCCATGATGAGATCTGTGGATAATTTTTTTCTCCATGAGTGCATGAATCGTTGTGTCTACTTCCTCTTTCGTCATCATACGTTCAAAATATTGCACAGGTACTGCCTCATTCACACATAATAAAGCTATTATCATTTTTTGTTCCAAATTCGTCATACATACCTCCTAAATTTTACTTAGTTTCTCTTCATGGCTGCACGTGCTTCACGCATAGAATCACGCTTTTTAATACTTTCTCTTTTATCGTATTGCTTCTTTCCTCTCGCAATACCGAGTAAAATTTTCGCATGATTTTCTTTAAAGTATAATTTCAAAGGTACTAAAGTAAATCCTTCTAGGCGAATTTTATCATGTAATTTTAAGATTTCCTTTTTATGTAGTAATAACTTTCTCGTTCTTGTTTCATCGTGATTAAATTGATTTCCCTCTTTATATTCACTTACAAACATATTTAGAAGAAATACTTCTCCATTTCGAACGATCGCATAACTATCTTTCAAATTCGCATTTCCATTTCGGATTGATTTTATTTCTGTTCCCTTTAATACAATTCCAGCTTCTATCGTATCTACTATTTCATAGTCAAATTTTGCTTTGCGGTTGTTAATTTCTATCATAGTTTCACCGTCCTAATCTTATTATAAATGATTTTTAAAATAAACTCAATTATATTCTTGGGAGTGATTTTTCCTAAGATGACTACACGAAAGAATGAAAAAAGAACTTAGTTTTTACTAAGTTCTTTTTTGTCTTAATGGAGTGGATGGCGTAGATATCTACAACTTTTTTCCAATAACGAAAGAATACATATAATCTTCCATTGCTAATACTAATGCACCACGTTTTTTGTATTTATAAAATAGATTTTCTTTCATATTTATTTATACCAATGAAAAATTATCTTTGTATTTTTTCTTGAATCGAACAATTAAAAATAGGTTCATTCACTATTATTTTCTTATTGTCATAATCAATGATAGTTTCAACATCATATGGTAATATACATCTAGGTACAGAATGACCGAAGTTAGCATTATACATAACAGGTGTTTTCAAATCTGCAAATATTTTTTTATAGACTTCTTTATATTCATCATAATATACTTCATCAATAGGTTTTCCAACAATTATACCTTTAACTAAATTCAAAATACCTCTATTTTTTAATTCCATCAACATAGTTTCTAACTTTTCTGGAGTAGAACGCTCCTCTGAAGTTTCTAAAAATAATATCTTTTTTTGCCATTCTTCATTGGTTGGAAGTATTTGATATTTTTCATAAACAAAAGATTCATCTCCATATCTATTTCCAGTTAAAGCATCATATATACTTTCTATACAGCCTCCATATAATTTTCCTGTAACTATACCCGTACCATTTAATGTTTCAAACCCATGAGTTTCTTTGTGAGCAATTCTTGGTTTTCCTAATTCACTCACATCATAACTTTCACGGTCACTATACCATATAGGACTCGATGTTATTTGAAAACTATCTTCATTTTTAAAAAACTTTTCGAAATATTCTTGTGTGTAAGGTAGCATTTCATTATCTAATTCTGCTAAATCAACTAATAGACAAGGTCCATAAAATGTTGACAATCCTAATTTATTTAGCATTAAGTGATTATTAGTAGTATCAGAAAATCCAGTAAATATTTTAGGATGATTTATAACAGCTTCTTTAAACTCTTTATCTTCCATTAGATAAGGAATCAATTTATAAGTGTCATCACCACCAATTGCCGCTATGATTGCTTTAATTGATGGATCCATAAATGCTTGTTTTAAATCTGATGCTCTTTCTTCAGGGTGTTCTTCTAAGTATTTTAAATCCTTTAGAGCATTAGGCATTATAACAGGTTCTAATCCAAACTCCTTTAATCTTTTTATACCGATTTCCAATTCGTGTTTACAAAATGGCATTCCTAATAATCCTCTTGATAAACTAACTATTGCTATTTTATCTCCTCTTTTTAACGGTTCTGGTTTTATCATAAAAAAGTCACTCCTTTTCTACATATTATTTTATCATTTTTTATATCATTTTAATAGTCTAGAACTATCATTCAAAATTATCTCAACTTTGATCCCTATGCTTATTATTTCATAGTGGTTTAATATAGTTGAAATAAAAAAATCGAGTAAATTTTACTCGACTTCTTTCTTTTCTTTGACTAATTCAAAATCAACTGTTTTTGTCTGCTTATTCGCATTTGTAACAACGATTTTTACGCGGTCTCCCAAACGATATCCTCGTTTGTTTCTTTCTCCTACAAGTGCGAACGTCGTCTCATCAAAGTGATATTGATCATCTGTCAACGTATCGATATGAACAAGACCTTCTACTAGGTTATCAAGTTCGACAAACATTCCGAAACTGATGACACTAGATACGATTCCTTCATATTCTTCACCGATATGTTTCATCATATATTCCGCTTTTTTCATATCATCTACTTCACGTTCACAAGCAACTGCTGCTCGCTCCCTTTCTGAAGAATGTTCTGCTACAAAAATAAGCTTTTGATCCCAATAATTGATCGTATCTTTATCCATATGATTTTCAAATAAGTATGTACGCAATAATCTATGTACTGTCGTATCTGGATATCTACGAATCGGAGAAGTAAAATGAGTATAACACTTACTAGCCAATCCGAAGTGTCCTATATTCTTTTTGTCGTATACAGCTTTTTGCATACTACGCAATAATAGGGATGATAAAATATGGAACTCTTTTTTATCTTTCAAAGAATTCAATATCATCTGCATCGTCTTTGGATGAATATCTTTTACTTTGCCTTCGATCTTGTATCCAAGCATAGCAACAAATCGAACAAAATTGTTAATCTTTTCTTCATTCGGTTCCCCATGAACACGATAGATAAATGGAAGTTCCATAAAGTAAATATGTGTTGCTACCGTTTCATTTGCAGCGATCATGAAGTCTTCGATTAGTTTTTCTCCAGTACCACGTTCACGTAAGACGACATCGATTGCCTCTCCTTGTTCGTTTACGACAATTTTAGCTTCGTCGATATCAAAATCGATATATCCTCTTTCTTCTTTATTTTTACGTAAAACATGGGCTAGTTCTGCCATACCATGTAGCGATTCTACAAACGGTTCATATCCCTCTGGTATTTCATTTTTCTCTAATATTTGATTAACACATTTATATGTCATTCTCTTCTTAGAGTTGATGACACTTTCAAAAATATCATAATCTACGACATTTCCTTTCTCGTCGATTTCCATTTCGCATGACATTGCTAAACGATCTACTCCACCATTTAACGAACAAATTCCATTTGATAATTTATGCGGCAACATCGGAATAACTCGATCTGCTAAATAGACACTCGTTCCACGTTCAAATGCTTCTTTATCTAGCGGTGTATTTTCCTTTACATAGTAAGATACATCGGCAATGTGGACACCTAAGAAATAATGTCCATTTTCAAGCCTCTTAAATTCTACTGCATCATCTAAATCTTTCGCGTCATCTCCATCGATTGTAAAAATCATATGATCTCTCAAATCACGTCGATTTTTCTTTTCCTCTTCTGATACTTCTAGTTCAATTCCTTCTACTTGCTCCATCACTTCATCAGGAAATGTATCGTTAATTTCATATTTTGCTACAATCGACAGGATATCAACCCCTGGATCATTTTTATGTCCTAAAATTTTGACAACTTGCCCTTTATAATTATTATCTTTTAACTTGTTTAATAATTTTACTAACACCTTGTGCCCATTCATAGCACCTAATGTTTTATCTTGATCAATTTCGATATTGATCTTAACTTTATCATCATCTAGATCAACATGTCCTTTTCCGCCTTTATAATAAAATTCTCCAACCATCTGTTTTAACTTACGATCGACAATCTTTACAATACGTCCTTCTAGATCGCTTCCTTTTTGAGAAGTAATCTCAACAATGACAGTATCTCCATGGATCGCATTATTCATATGAGATGGCGCGATAAAAACATCGTCGTCTCCTTCGATATCGACAAACCCAAATCCTTTTTTATTTCCTAGTAATTTACCTATCTTCAAATGACTGTTTTGAAATAACATATAATTATTTTTATTGGTACGATATACTTTTAATTGGTCTTCCAAACGATTTAAAGTCTTCAATAATTCTTTTAGTTCTTCTACAGAACCAAGCCCGAGTAAGTCTTCCAATTCCGAAACAGAATAAGCTCTTTTTTCGTGCCTAAATATCTCTAATATCTGTTCTTCCATAACCCACCTCTATTTTCATTATAAAGGATATCCCTATAAAAATATACATTTACACTATTTACTTTACGAAAATTAACACTTTTCATACTTTTTCTTTCTTTTGTTATAGCAAATTATGTTGATAAGTGCTATAGAAAAGCTAATCACTGGTATCGATAACATCACATATCTCAACCAATCGTGACCTTTCAATCTAAGTAAGAAAAATAAACTATCTGTATCTGTAACGGACGGGTGACATACACCTAGATGTTTTTCGCAAAAACTACCTATCATATCAGTTGCAAAGAACCAAAACCCGAGGAAAATAATAAGTACGATCGATAAAACCGCAAGCCCAATCCAATGTGTTCTTTCTCTCTTTTTCTCTATCTTTTTCATTTTGAACCCTCGTTTCTAAAAAAGAATCTTATTTGCAAGATTCTTTTAGTTTTTTTATTAACTCATCTTCGTTCTCAGCAATCAGTGGTCTATGATTTAAAATCAGAAAAGATTTTGTTTGACCAATCCCACAAAAATTCTGACACCCAATTTGAATCTCAGCATCGGGAAGAATTTCTTTGATTCTTGGAACTAACGTATCCACATTTGTTCCTCTACATTTATCACATATCTTAATTCTAGTTCTCATCATTTGGTAGTATTATCTCCAATTCGTCTCCATTTGAGATAAAATGCGCATTAGCGTCATCCGTATCGACATGCATTTCGTAGTAAGAATTATCTGCAACACGTACAGAGACATTTTCCATAACTCCGCCTTTTTCTCCACCTACTCTTACCGACACTTTATCAATACCTTCTAATCCTAATCTCTTTGCATCTTCTTTTGTAGCATGTATATGTCTCGTTGCAATAATACACCCTTCTTTTAAATCGAGTGTCCCATTGGGTCCAATCAATGTGATTGAAGCACTCCCAATAACGTCTCCAGATTCTCTCATTGGTGGTTTTAAACCAAGTGTAAAGGCATCAGTCTTAGAGATCTCCACTTGTGTATATGGACGAACAGGACCAAGTACTCGTACTTTTTTGATTTCATTTTTTTCCGTTTTTAATGTTACCATTTCCGCACTTGCAAATTGTCCCGGCTGATTGATATCTTTTACCTTTGTTAACTCGTGTCCAATGCCAAATAAAGTTTCTAAATCTTGTTTTGTTAGATGAACATGACGATTCGATACTCCTACTGTCACTTTCATATCTCCACCTCCAACAGTCATTATATCATGATTCTGATTTCAAACGATACAATTTCCACTCATTTGACATATATTCTACATAGGATACTATTTTAAATGGAATGTTTTCGGAGCATACCGATAAGCTAAAAATAACGAAATAAGGACATACGTTACTGCAAAGACGATCATAACACTACCAAATATCATCGTCGGCATTTTAAGATCCATCATATAATAGCAAATGAAATAAGTTCCCCAGTTGATGACTTGATAAGCAGGACTCTTCATTTCCATATTGATGTTATATGGTTGAAGTAGATAATAAATAACGAGATGGTGTACTGAAAAAAAGACAGCCATAGAGATAATCGATACAAATAAAACGATATAATTTAAACTTTCCGAAGTCCCTCCACTTAACCACAATAAAAATGGAAGTGCGAGCGCTATTACGAGAGCAGGTTCTAAGTTGATTTTTACAATATCGACAATCCTTCTTCGAAATAATTCTAAAATAGTTTTAGGTTGACGATAAAACCGGTAAGTCAACATACTATGATCACAATTCATAAACATAGCCTGTGTCACTGTACTTCCCCGATTCAACAAGTACATAATAAATAAAAAGTAAGGTAAAAAATTCATCATCACACTATTAACTGGCTTTTTTGCATCTGGAGCAATTACCAACACTAAAGCTGCAATACATGTAACAGCAAAGGCGACCAAAGTAATATTATGAGCAGACGTCGTCAAAATCTTTCGATGTCGTTTAATAAAAAGTTCATGAAAAAAACTATAACCTTTTTTATTACTCGTCTCTAAATTTTTATTATCAATCGCATTTAAAGCATTTTTTCTCAATGTATCTTGTTGCGTACTTTTCGCATTCAAAATAACATGATTTGGCGTCAATAATTTTTTATATATTGTAAAATAATTGTCGAAATTTACAATATATTTCCACATTGTAATTCCAAGAATAATGACCAGTAAATAACAACATAACATAATCCATTCTATTCCTGGAATTGCGCATAATGGAATAATATAAGCAAGCACTGTAAATAAGATGATCAACCCCCAAACGATTGGCGTAGGTTTATTTTCGTTGACAATGAGTTCTTTTCTCTTATAAAGATACAAATTGTAAGATGTCGATAGTACTTTAAACCCCACTACCATCCATGGCGCAAGCATGCACAAATACCAAGGTACATGTGATAAAAAGCCAAACAGGCATACAAATGGATACATACCTATGATCATCTTCAAAAGAAAATATCCATATTCTGCAATTGCCTCTTTTTTAGCATCCATTCGCATTAAAACGATCGCATAATACTTATCTTTAGTAGGATTAAACATATTTGTATTTAACCATGTTCCTACGATCGTAAGAAAAAATAAAATAATAAGAAATGCGGAAGCGACGTTCTCCTTATAAAGGCATGCTGGTAAAAATACCATTAACGAGATAAAAAGTAGTTTTCCAAGGAAAATAGAACTTAACTCAATCAATGCACTAATCACGTTCACTAGTGCTTCTATTCCTCTATTTCCATATAAAGAATTTGAAAAATATTTTCCAATCAATGGAAATTGTTGAAAAGCATAGATAATACTATTTTTACGGTACGTCAATTTCAGTCGAAAAGATAAGAAAAAAGTTGTTATCATTCTTCTTCTCCTTTCAAAGCAGAAATAATTTTATCTTTGAGCTCATTCCGTTCTAAGTTATGACGATCAATTTCTTCTAATATTCCATGATTTAATATGACGATTTCATCACACAAATCTAAAGCTAATTCCATAATATGTGTAGAGAAAATCAAAATATGATCATGTTTTAGTTGCTTTAATAATCCCTTCATTTCTTCCGCTACAACGACATCGAATGAGGTCAATGGTTCATCGAGCAACAATATCTTAGGATTTGCAATAATATTGACTAAAAGTTGCATTTTATTTTTCATTCCATGTGAATAATCTTTCATAAGTTTATCGCGATCTGACTCTTCTATTTTCATCAGCTCAAAGTATTCATCGATCGTTTTTTCTTCTTTCATATGGTTTCGATTGATATCGATAAAAAATTTTAAAAATTCTCTCCCTGTTAAAAACTCCGGAACAATCGGCGTAGATAATACATATCCGATATCCTCTGATGTAATTTTTCTTTTCCCTTTATCATCTTCGATGAAAAACTCCCCTCCATCTATTTTCAAATCTTCATTGATACAATTAAAAAGCGTAGTCTTCCCGGCTCCGTTACGTCCTAATAATCCATAGATATGCCCTTCTTCAAATGTGAAAGAAACATCTTTTAACACTTCTTTATCGTCGAATCTTTTCTCAATGTGATGTAATTCTAACTTCATATAACTCCTCCAAATTAACAACAGTATATCATATTTTTATCATTTATACATACCCTTTAATAAGAGGTGATAAAGTGAATCAAAATTTTTATCCAAATCAGACTTTTCCAGGTCAACCGATACAAGTTCCTAATCAATCTACTGCTATGACATCTGGTGCTTACGATGTAGAACAATCCTATATTGAAAATATTCTACGTCTCAATAAAGGAAAAAAAGTGCGAGTCTATATGACATTTACCGATTCTACCGAATGGCGTGATAAGGTATTTGACGGCATCATCGAACAAGCAGGACGAGATCACTTAATTTTGAGTGATCCACAAACTGGAAAATGGTATTTATTGCAAATGATTTATCTAGACTATGTAGAATTCGAAGAACGTATTAACTATAGTCCTGAATTTATTCCAAATTTATAAATAATAATTGATCTTGCATTTCATTTCTGCTATAATGTAACAAGGTGATCATATGGACTTATTTATGTATTCTTTGGTACTATGTATCGTAATTTGTATTATTTTAATCTGCTATATCAATATTTTTAATCGTTTTCAAAGTTGTATTATACGAATCAACGAAGCAGAGGCAAATATCGATTCTACTTTGAGAAAAAGATTTGATCTTTTGAATAAATCAATAGGAATTATCAAAGCAAATACGGATATCGATAAAGACATCTTAGAGATTATCGTAAAACTTCGTTCGAGAAAATTAACAAACTTTGAATTAGATCGACAATTATATGAGGCAATCAATGAATTTAATAAATATAAAGAAGAATATCCAGAACTAAAAAATTCAGAGAGTTTCTTAAAAATCGATATTGGATTAAATGAAACAGAGACAGACATCTATGCTTATCGTAAATATTACAACGATATTATTACTGATTATAATAAATTAGTCCGTGCATTCCCATCAAATATCGTATCTAAAATTTGTAAATTTAAAGAGAGAACTTATTTCGATGGAAAAAACATGAACGATGAAATTTATAATGACTTTAAATTATAAAATAAAAGCCACATTAAGATGTGACTTTTTTCTTTTGCTGGTTCTTATAATAACGACAGTATGCCTGCATTTTACAATGTTCACACTGTGGATTTTGACTCTTACAATAGTATCTACCAAATAGTAAAATCTGATGATGCATCTTCCACAAATCATATCCTTTCAGCTTCTTTGTAAGCTTTTTTTCAACTGTAAGAACATCATCTTGTTCCTTAGCTAATTTAAGACGCTTGCTCACTCTTTCTACATGTGTATCTACTGCGATACATTGTTCGTGAAACAGTTCTCCTAAAACGACATTCGTCGTCTTTCGTCCAACGCCTGGTAGTGTTTCTAAATACGCTCGATCTTTTGGAACTTTCCCGCCTTGATCTTCTAGCAATCGATGCGCTATTGCTTTCACATTAGCCGACTTTTTCTGAAATGTTCCAATCGGACGAATAATCCTCATTAGATCAGATAAATCTGCATCTTGTAATGCCTCTAATGTCGGATATTTTTGAAACAATACTGCAGTCACTTCATTTACTCTTTTATCTGTCGTCTGTGCACTCAACATAACCGCTATTAAAAGTTCATAATCTTTGTGGTAATTCAATTCACAAGCAGGATTAGGAATCAGCTCATCTAAATATTCGATAAAATCATCAAGCATTTTCATCCAACCAGTCATAATCAAATAATTCCTGCTTCTCTTCTTTTTTCGACTTAAACGCCACTTTCGACTGTTCTACTTGTTCCTTCGTACGAATCCCTTTTTTCTTCCATTCATACAAAATCTTATCGATGTACCGTAAATTTGTTACCCCATTATACACAGCTTCCTTGAGCGCTAAAATAATGAGTTCATCCGTAAAATCATTCTCTTTCCATCCATTGATGAGTTCATACTCGATAGGAGACAATGGTCTTGCAAACTCGGTTTCAAACGTAGTAAATAAATTAGAAGTAGCCTCTTTTTCCTTTGGCGCTTCAACATAAGAAAAAGCAAGTTTTTGATAAGTACCTTCCAAGTTAATATGTTCCTCTCGCACTTCTCTACGCTTTTTCATCTCTATTTTGATAAACCCCTTCGATTCTAAAGAACCAATAGTCTCTAATACCTCTTCCAAAGTAAGATGTAGCGCATTTCCTATTTCTTTCGGCGCAAACATACTATCCGTGTTCATCAAATAAATGAGCGTAATAAATTCTATATCTGAAAGTTTTAACTCTTTATAATTTGTAATCAGTAAACTAGGTATTTGATATGTACCATGTTCTAATATATGCATTATTTTTTCTAACATGTTTTACCACCTCGTCTATCTATTATACTCTATTTTTTTTCTGATGTGTAGAAAATTTTCGGTCTATAATTTGGTCCATAAACTCATAGATAGAAGTTTCGTTATTCTCTATATTTCCAAGTACAATTTGTATTTCTAATTCTTTCCAACATTGGTAAACAAATTGAACAGGATACTTCTCATATACTGCTTTTAAATGAGTGATAGAAACTGCGATATCTTCTATTTTATGAATCGGCAACGCTTCCTTCTTGTCCTTTAATATTTCATATGACATGTTTTTTATCACAGCTAATTTTTTCAACCATGCATCTTGCGTTTGATATAAAATCATTGGTTCATTTAAATCTCGCTGTAATAATCGACAAATCGCTTTTATTCTCTTCATTCTACTACGACACATCGGATATGCTTTATAGTTCATTTGTGCCCAGCAAAAATCGATATCATCTACCCACTTTACATCAGAAATATTCCCGAGTTCTAATGGCATTTCTAATTTTAATTTACAAATCCAATCTAGTCCAATAGGATCTTTTAAAATGCGATCTAGTTCTATTTTGATTCGATCTTTAGATAAAAATTTTAAAAGATTTCTTTTTGCTATGATTGCATCTTTTAAAGATGGGTCAATATCAAAGTGTAGTGTCGTGGCAAAACGAACCGCACGTAATATTCTTAACACATCTTCCTCTAATTTTTGAAAAGGATCTCCAACGCAACGAATCATCTTATTATCGATATCTTTTCTAGCATCTAGAAGATCGACATAATGTTCATCTGCATCCATACATAATGTATTCATCACAAAATCTCTACGTTTTAAATCTTGTTTTAACGTATCTACATAACGATACTTTTGAACAAAACGGTGATTCTGATACTCATATTCCTCTCGATAGGGTGTGATTTGTACTTCTACCTTACCTTTCTTTAATCGACAGCTTCCAAAACATACTTCTCCCAGCTGTGGGAATAGTTTCTTCAATTCTTCCGGTGTTGCATTCGTACAAATATCAAAATCGTCAGTAGTTCCCCCTCTATAACGATCCCTCGGATATCCTCCGACAAGATATGCTTCATAAGATGCATCGTTTAGACATTTTAAAATTTCTTTTACTTCTATCGGCATATTATCACCTCTCAATGTTAGCATATCATAATAACGATACGAAAAAAAGACACAAAGTGTCTTTTTCGTTTTTAGTTTAAAGCTTCTTTTAACTTAGAACCAGCTTTGATTGTAGCAGCAACTCTTGCAGGAATTTGAACAGCTTCTCCTGTTCTTGGGTTACGTCCTGTTTTAGCAGCTTTTTTTACTGCAGTAAATGTACAGAACCCAGTTAAAGTAACTTTTCCATCTTCTTTTAATCCTTTTACAATTCCATTCATCATTGCTTCTAAAGCACGTGCTGAATCAGCTTTAGTTAATCCTGTTTCTTCTGCAATATAGTCTACTAATAATGTTTTTGTCATCTGCATTTACCTCCCTATTTTGTTAAGCTATCTTGCTTACAATCTAAGAATACCATTTTTTACGCATAAAAGCAATGTTTTTTCTTATTTTTCTTTGTTTTTTCCTTATTTTTCAATCATATTTTCGCTTTGCAAAAAAGACAGATTACTCTGTCTTGCATTATTCCTCGATTTCGTCATCAGCAATGATAGATAATTCCTCGATATCAGAAGTATCTTCCGGTTCTTCTTCATCGATGTCATCGATATCATCTTCGTCGTTTTCCTCTGGTTCTACTTCGATCTCTTCCTCTTCTTCTACCATTTCGCTTTCGTCTTCTTCGTCATCGATTACAATTTCAATAGAATGATGATCTCTTAAATCCCATTCTGCATTGTCTAAAAGCACGAATCTTTTATCGATCGTAAGAGATGTATAATAATCACCTATTTTCGCACTATACTCTTCATCACTATATCCAAGAAGATCACAGATTTTCTTAAAAATGGTTGGAGTATTCATTGATTTTTTATTCTCTTTTAAAATCATATAAGTTAAATCTGTATAAGAAAGTAACTCTAACTCCTCTTTTGGCATTTTTTTTAACTTCATATTCGTCCTCCTACATTTTTTCTCGCGTCGCAACACCAATGAGTCGCAATGCATTTTGGATTGTGATTGCTGTTGCAGCAATTAAATTGATACGTTCTCTCGTACTCGCTTCATCTTTGGTTAAAACTTTTTCATGTGCATAGAACGTATGGAATAAACCTGCTAAATCATATGCGTAATTTGCAATAATATGTGGGCTTCTCTTCTCGGCACTCAATTTTATCGTATCGGTAAACTCATACACTTTAGCAAGTAAATTTTTAGCATATTCACTTGTCAATGTTTCATAACGTTCGAGCGGTTCTACTACATGTGGATATTCCTTTAAGATAGAACTAATACGCGCATAGGCATATTCGATATAATAAACTGGGTTTTCATTTGATTCTTTGGTCGCAAGTTCCATATCGAAGTCTAATTGTGTATCGAGACTTCTAGAAGAGAAGAAATATCTTGTTGCGTCTAATCCAACTTCCTCTACAAGATCCGCAATCGTTACTGCATTTCCAGTTCTCTTGCTCATCTTGATTTCTTCTTTCCCTCTCACAAGACGAACCATTTGTAAAATCTCTACGTCTAGTTTATCTGGATCGTTCCCAAGCATAGCAATCGATGCTTTTAATCTCGGCACATATCCATGATGATCTGCCCCAAAAACATTGATCAGTTCATCGTATCCCCTATCGTATTTATTCTTATGATATGCGATATCAGGTAATAAATATGTATTTGTTTTATCTTTCTTAATGAGTACTCTATCTTTTTCATCTCCATACAAAGTTGTCTTTAAAAAGACAGCTCCATCTTGTTCATAAGTATACCCAGCATCGACTAATTTATGATATGTTTCTTCTACTTCGCCACTATCATATATAGATTGTTCACTCGTCCAAACATCAAATTCTACACGGAAATTTTTCAAATGCTCTTTGATCTTACCTAAAAGGTAATCGAGACCTTTTTTACGAAAAACATTGATATCCGTTATATTATCTCCAAGCTCTTCTTTCATATCGCGCGCAATATCGATAATCTCTTTCCCATAATATCCATCTTCTGGCATTTTTTCCTCGCGACCACAAAGTCCTTCATAACGGGCTTGAATCGAATTTTGCAGGTTAACAATCTGATTTCCCGCATCGTTGATATAATATTCTCTCGTCACATCATAATTTGCAAATGACATAATTCTACTAAGAGAATCTCCATAACTAGCACCACGTGCATGACCTAAATGTAAAATTCCTGTCGGATTCGCACTGACGTATTCGATATTTACTTTTTTCCTATTTCCGACATTAGAACTACCATATGTTTCTTTTTTCTCTAATACCGTATTGATATTTTCATATAAATAATCGCTTTTCATATAAAAATTGATAAATCCAGGTCCCGCAATCTCAACTTTTTCAATATCGTCATTATGTAAATCAGCGATTAACAACGTCGCAATCTCTCGTGGATTTTTCTTTAATGTGCGCGCTAATTGCATCGCCACATTCGTCGCATAATCTCCATGGCTATTTTCCTTCGGAACTTCTACGACGATTTCGTCTAAATTAAAATCTATATGATTTTTTTCAAGTACAGTCCCAATTAACTCTTTTAATTTTTCTTTCATTCTTTCACCTCGTAATCCAAGTGGTAATGATACTCTCCTACAAGTTCATCCCCTAGAGAAAGCTCATATACGATATCGATCATACCATCTTCTATCTGTAGTACTTTCGTCTTTGTTTTAGCCTCTATCGACAACGTAGGATCGTTGATACGATAAGATCCGTTACATGTACACTGAGTATCAAAAGAAAGTTTCAATGTATAGTCTGAATGACTTCTCTCAAGCTCTATAGAGTTATTCGTAAATTTTACAATCATACAAATATCAGGCTCTCTGTAGACGATCTTTCCCTTCGTTAAAATTCCGCTTGTTGTTATATGATGATCTATTTCATTGCCGATCAATCTCGAACGAACTTCTATTTTTGCCATTCCTTCCCTCTTTCTTTTTTTACTGAATGTAATTATAGCATAACTTTATTAAAAATGCACTCATATTTTTATTTTTTTTTGTAATACTAAAAATAGATTGGAGGCGCATATGAAAATATTGAAAAAAATTATAAAAATTGGACTAATTCTCGTCGCTTTTTTCCTTATTTGCTACATTGGATTATACGCGTATGCTAAAATGCTTCCAAAACTTCCAATCGACAAAGCGAATAGCTACTACCTTTACGATAATCAAAACGAATTATTTCAAGGGAAAAATAGTAAAAAATGGGTTTCATTAGATGATATTTCCCCATATCTTATCAATGCTACCATTGCAATTGAAGACAAGTCTTTTTATCATCATAAAGGATTTGACTTTTTACGTATTTTAAAATCACTCTATATCAATATTACTAACGGAAAAACGCTACAGGGCGCCTCCACAATTTCTCAACAATATGCGAAAAACTTATTCCTTGATTTCGATAAAACATGGAAGCGAAAACTTAACGAAGCGTGGCTTACTATTCGTTTAGAAGCCCATTACAGCAAAGATAAGATTTTAGAAGGATATTTAAATACGATTAACTATGGCGGAATTTTTGGAATAGAAAATGCCTCCTTATATTACTTTGGTAAAAACGCGAAGGATCTAACTTTAGCAGAAGCTACTATCTTAGCAGGAATTCCAAAAGACCCTACTTATTATTCTCCCATTCAAAATGAAAACAATTCTAAAAAACGGCAAAAACTCATTTTAAATGCAATGGTAAAAAACAAGTATATTACACAGACCCAAGCTGAAAAAGCGATGCAAAAAGAACTTACTTACAAAGTAGATCAAAATAAAGAAAATCTTACTACTCTCATGTATTATCAAGACGCAGTTATCCAAGAACTACAGAGTATTAAAACGATCCCTACTTCTTTTTTAAAAACTGGTGGTCTTAAAATATATACTAATCTCGACTTAGAAATACAAACTTCAATGGAAGAAAGTATCAAAAAAAATCTAGACTATAATCAAGAATTAGAAATTGCTAGTGTCGTCATGGATCCTAACAACGGAAAGATTCTAGCAATTGCTGGTGGTAGGGATTATTCAAAAAGTCAATATAATCGCGTCACGAGTATGAAACGACAAGTCGGATCTACTATGAAACCTATTTTATACTATGCCGCTTTAGAAAATGGATTTACACCATCTACTACTTTCAAAAGTGAAAAAACGACGTTTACATTTTCCGAAGACAAAACATATAGTCCTAATAACTATGGAAATACATACCCCAACAAACCAATTTCCATGGCTACTGCTCTAGCATATTCTGATAATATTTACGCTGTTAAAACACACCTATTTCTAGGAGAACAAACTTTAATCGATACCGCAAAGAGATTAGGAATTCAATCTAAATTAACCCCGATTCCTTCCCTAGCACTCGGAACGGAAAGCATTAACATTTTAGAGATGATGAAAGCTTATGCGACATTTGCAAATGAAGGATATTCAGTAGAACCATATTTTATTGAAAAAGTAGAAGACATCGATGGGAATGTTTTATACGAACATAAAGAGAAAAAAGAAAATATACTCAATCGTAGTCTAGTGTTTGTGTTAAATGAAATGTTAAATAATTCTTACGCTAGTGAATTCGTCGATTATAACTACCCAACTTGTATCAATTTAGCTCCGAAATTAACTAAAAAATACGCAATTAAAACGGGGACAACCGAAACAGATCATCTCATCTTCGGATATAACAAAGAACTCATTATGGGAATGTGGACAGGATATGACGACAATCGAGTTTCTGACGTCAAAGATGGAAATGCAATTAAAAATATTTGGGCAGAAGTCATGGAAAGTGCGGAAAAAAACGTAGAAGGCAATGGATGGTATGAAATCCCACAAAATGTCGTCGGTGTAATGGTGGAACCAGTTACCGGAAAAGTTGCAACTGCGGAAAGTAAAAAGAAAAAAATGCTCTATTATATAAAAGGAACAGAACCATACGATGATTCACCCGACTTAGACGCCCTCGTTCCTACTACTAAGACACAATAAAAGTACTTGAAATTTATCAATCAAGTACTTTTTCATATGTCCATATTCCCAATTCTTTGTTGAGATCAGTTGATCTAATACTTCTACATTCTCTAATCCCCATGCATATCTACCAACCTTATATTCACCTAAAATATATTCTAAATGATTTTCATTTTTCACTTTGTCAATATATTCTTCCGTCATTTCAATACAGTCCACCAACTGTGCCTTGCATATAATATATCCAAAGTTTAACTTTGCCGTTATACTTCATACTTCTCTCTGCTTTTTCATCGCATCTACTAAGGGATACAACCATGTTTGATCATACATATAATCACTTGCTTGATACCAATCTTCCGAACGTAACATCTGAATAAACCGTTCCGGAGCATTTAACTCCTCCTTGCATTTTCCATCGCAAATCATCCCAATCTGATTTACATGATATCGAATTCCCATATTTGATATTTCGATTGGCGGATGAGAAGCAACTAAATCCACGCAGGATAACATAATTCTCCTATGATATTGATGTGGTAATGCTTCATATTTTCGATTTGTTTTCTCCAATACGATTTCAATAGTATAGTGCTTATACTCACAGACCACACGACACACCAAACAATATTTTGTCTCCCAATGAGATTCTATAACTTGTATCTTTTTATGATAGAATGTTGGAATAAAACTGCAAATCAAACATCCTTTCCATTGATGATTTTCATCCATATCTAAATATCGCATCAATTCATGTCTACGTAATGTATGCATTTTCATTCCTCCTCTATTTCATCTTCTCATACATATTCGTTCATGTCAAAATACAAATTTTTAAATATTTATATTTTTTATCATAACAAACTTTTAAATATCTTAGCATAATTTATAAAACATTATCATTGTGCTAACAAAATAGAAAAAAACAATCGCTATGATTGCTTTTTTGTTTTTCCCTTAATACATCCATATAATATTAATAGCATAAATAGAACGCTAATGTAAATAAAATTAGAATTTAAATACATAATATTCACTCCGTTTGTAACGATTCCTTGTTCTTCTAAAATATAGGTAGATAAGATATTCTGATCAAATAGCGTACGTAATAATATGACGAATAAAGAAACGTGACAAGTAATGGATAGTATGTGAAATAACGTATCTTCCATCAGTTCTTTTTTTTGTCGTTTCCATTCTAAATAAGTTAGAATTTGAAGTAGGATAATCAATAGTGTGAAATATCCTGCCAGAATCATATTATAATGGCCTCCATATACCAGACAACAGATAAACAAAATTGTATTTAGTTCTAAAAAAGCCGTCCTAAAATAGAATAATTTCTTATGCATAGACTAAGCCTCCCTTCACTAATACCATTTTCAATAAGGCGTCTGTCAGTTGCACATAATTCGTCGTCAATTGCATCGTCTGCGATGGAATCTGTCCCTTCTGATCTAGACTGATACTTCCTAATATATTACTATCATCAAATGAAGTATAACGAAAGTTATTATAAAATTCTCTAGAGATAGAACCATTTGACAGCATCAAATTTAAAACATTACGTGTAAATGCATCCTTTGTCACCTGATAACTTGGATCCATTTTTTCCAATTTGGCATAAATATGAAGAAGTGGAATCATCTGTAATTTCCCATTTTCTTTATAAATTTCATATAGCTGTTTTTGACTCACTTTTTTCTTTCCTTGTTCCGTCAGATAAGATAATTGGTTAATCGATTCGACACTCTCATTAAAATCCTCTTTTAACTCTTCTAATTCCGAACTTGTCAAAAAACTACTAGACGTCGCCTGATTCAATTGAATCAAATTAGCATTCATCCCGTGTAAAGTCTGTTTTAAAATTCCCATTTCTGGACTCGAATAATCAATGACTTCATTTTCATTCAGTGCAAAAGAAAGTACAACGTTAGAAATCAAAAGATAACCACTTAACATAATGATTGCAAAAGCCATGGCTAACAACAATTTTGTAGGTTGGGGAACTTCATTCAATTTGACCCTTTTTTTAAATGATCCTCTCTGTTTTTTACGAACCTGTTTTTTCTTTTCCATTTTCTCTTTCCCTACTTTCTATTTTAGTATAACATGATTCATTTCAAAAAAAAAGACCGCACTTACGATAAATGTAAATTCGGTCCCTTTTCTGTTTTTGCTTCCATTTGGTATGCAGCGATCATCTTATTCACTTCTTCTGGAAGTGTCTCTATTCCTACATTTAAATGTCTTTCATCCACTGCTCCTTGTAACATCCATTCTCCTGGAACATACGCTACAAATGCATCAATTTTTTCTTGCGTCGGATTCGTCATCAACAACAAATTCGTCAAGTCCTTCGTTTGCTCACTAATCTTACTTGGATACCCCGGACTTTTCTTTCTGCGATTTAATACGTATGCTGTTTGATTCAAAAAAGCATCTAATTGTTCCATCTTATCGTCTAACACCATCTTCATTCCCCCGCATTCATAAATTGATTCACAATAATTGATGAATTATTTTCAAAAAAGGCTTTTGCTAATATATCTGGTCCTACAATTTGGCCAAATAAATTCGTTGCGATAATCTCGTCAGTATAATAATCTACATCGCTATCATTTCCCACTAACATATTAGCCATTCCAGCGACATAACCTGCGTTTAATGCTTCAAATTTTGGATTATCACAAAAACCTGTAATTCCTCTTTGATTTGTAGCAATCATACAAATAATTGCGCTCATCAATAAATTTTTAGCGTCTGGAACCTCTTTTAAAGTTCCCTTATTGATCGATAAAACATTGAGCATCCCATTATATGAAATAGGTTCTAACGTAATAAATTTTGTTGCTTTATCAATCTTTAGTGTTGCTAAATTTTTACATAGATTATCTAATTTTACATTTGGAAAACGATTATGAAAAATACTTACAAGTGACATAATGTTGGCCTTGATTTCATCTGTTAGATAAGCATTTTTATTCATGGCTACTTGTACATCTTCTATACTCTTCATAATATCACCTGAACTAATTATATCATTTCTGAAAAGTTTTGCAAGTCTTTTGGAATTTAGAAAAAAAGCAGCTGTCAAACAGTTGCCTCTTCTTTCACCTTTGTTATCATAATACACTCCTTGTGATTCAGTATATCTTCCATCATTTGATTTTCGATTTTGTCTTTAATTAACTTAGAAATTCTCCGTGCTCCAAATTCGAGATAATCACTTAAATTAACTAGTGTAGGGAGAATTTCTTTCCCAAATTTGATCTGAATTCCCCGTCGCTTATATTTTTGTTTCAAAGCTTCTAATTGTTGTTCTATAATTTGACGAATCTCTGATTCTTGCAATGCATCAAACACAATAATTTGATCAATCCGATTGATAAATGGGATTGAAAAATTTTCTTTTAACTTGGTCAATACCATGTCGTTGTTATCTTTAGTAAATCCTATATTGATTTCGTGAAACCCTATATTAGATGTCATCAATATAACAACATGATCAAAATGTACTGCGATACCATTGGAATCCTTTATTTTCCCTTCATCTAAAATTTGAAACAACAGATGAATAATACTTGGATGTGCCTTCTCGATTTCATCTAAAATTAAGACAGAATAAGGTTTGTTTCGAATTTCTTCTAAAACGTTTTGATGATCTTTATACCCTACGTATCCCGGTGGAGCTCCTACAATTTTACTCACTGCATGGGCTTCCGTGTATTCGCTCATATCAAGACGAATAACATTCTCCTTTCCTACCAATTCCGATCCAAATACTTTTGATAACTCTGTTTTCCCAACTCCACTTGGACCACAATATAACATAGAATACGGTTTACTTTCTTCTTTTAGCCCTAATTTAATCCGTTTAGCAACTTGAATTGTCTCTGCTACTGCCTTTTTTTGACCGACGATACGTCTCGTAATATTCTTTTCAATTTCCTCCACGATCTTCTTATTTTCTTTTAATATTTCATAAGTGGGAATTTTCGTCTTTAAATGCAACACTTCTGCTACGTCCTTCTTTGTTACGTGTTTTGTCTTTTTCTTTCGATATAATTTTAATTCTAACTGATTCATTTGGTCTGCCAGTTGATTTTCTTTTTCTTTCCATTTCGATGCAACATCAAAGTGATTATCCAATATCGCCTGATTTTTCACTTCGATTACCTCTTTTAGTTTTTTGGCAAGTTGATGATACTTTGTATATTCTTTGCTTTCTTTTAAACTGACTTTCGCACAAACTTCATCCATTAAATCAATTGCTTTATCGGGTTGATTTCGATCGTAAATATATCTCTCACTTAATTCGATGATAAAATCGATTATATCTTCTTTTATCGTAACATAATGAAAAGATTCGTAGATTGGCTTTAATTTCATCAATATTTCTTTCACAACTTCTTTTTTTGGAGCCTCGATATATACTTTTTGAAAACGACGTTCCAACGCACTATCTTCTTCCATGAACTTTTTATATTCTTGTGTCGTTGTCGCGCCTATACAACGAAGTTTTCCACGTGCCAAAGCAGGTTTAAAAATATTGGACGCATCGATTGCTCCTTCGGCTCCACCTGCTCCAACAAGCGTATGAATTTCATCGATGAAAAGAATCATGTCATCATTTTCTTCTATTTCTTTTAATATCTTTCGAATTCGTTCTTCAAACTCTCCACGATATTTCGTCCCTGCTACAGCTGTTGCCATATCGAGACTAATAATACGCTTATTTTTTAACGACATCGGAACGTCTCCTTGTACGATGCGACGACTAAGTTCTTCTACAATAGCTGTTTTCCCCACTCCAGCTTCTCCGATGAGTAAAGGATTATTTTTCGTACGACGCGATAATATTTCCAACACACGTTGCATTTCTTTATCTCTTCCAATCACAGGATCGAGTTCTTGATCCCTTGCTTTTTTGGTTAAATCTACTCCTAATTCTTCCAAGAGTAATTTTTTATGTTTTTTCCCTTTCATCGTACGACTAATTTTATATGAAAATTCTCCGTACAACTCGTCCAAATCGATTCCCATTCCTAATAGAATACGGATTGCAACACCTTCTCCTTCTTCCAATAAACTAGAGAATAAATGTTCGATCGTAACTTCGCTTTGATTGTTTTCCTTGCTATCTAAAATCGCATTTTCTAAGATTCTTTTCAATAATGGTGTATATAAAAACCAAGATGCTTCTACCGATCCAACGCCGATAATTTGCTCTATTTCTCGTCTTACGTTTTCATAAGTAATATCATACTCCTCTAATCGCTTTGACACGTTATTTTTATTTTTTAAAATAGCGAGTAGTAAATGTTCGCTTCCTACATATGGATGTTTTAACTCTTTCATTTCTGACTTTGCCATCACTAGTATTTTTCTTGCTTCTTCTGTAAAATTTCCAAACATATTATCTCCCTCTCTATTATCATTCTATGATTATGTTGGTAAATTTTTTGTCTTTTTAAACACAGAAAAGAGAGAATCTTTTCTCAATTCTCTCTCTCCGTTTATTTTTCAAGCCAATTCCCTTTTTATTTTTTTATATGCCAATTTTTGCACAATTACGCTTGAAATAAAAGTGCAATGATTGGGGCTGCAAATAATGTTAGACCGACGAGCATTCCGAGCAAGACTGGCGTTGCATACCCACTTGTATCTGGACGAGTCGGAGGTTTTATTTGATATTGATATCCTCCTACACTTTTTTCTTCCGGTTCTAGCTCTTTTAGTTTGGCTGCCCGAAATTGAACATAATTCGACAATTTAGATTGATACGCTCTTCTTTGTTCTGGAGTCATAGCAGCTTTTTTATTAACAATTGCCTCGACGAGTGCATCGACGTTGATATCCTTCTTTTCATCACTCATTTGATTTATCATTTCTTCGGCAAATAAACAATCTGCTTGGAACTCTTCTACAGGAATAGAATCGAATGATTCTTGTCTGATCGTATCTTCATCTATTGTCTCATTACTAACTCCTGAGGCTCTTTTGACTACGACCATGTTATCTTTTTGTTCTGTCGTTAAAACCTCTTGGGTCCGTGCATTATAGTATATGTTATTGATTGGATCATATAAAACTTCACCGTCTACTGCTTGCTCTACAGTATTCATACGTTCTTTTTCTTTCGCATTTAACTCTTGTCTATTGACTTGATGATCATGATCTAGATGAATGCCAATTTTAGATTTTTCCATATCTTTAAAAATTGTATCTGCGTTCAAACTGCCACTTTCTTTCGAAAGATCCTTCAATTCATCTTTTCTACGCTCGTACTCTTCTTTTACACCAAATACAGAATTATTCTCTACGACATTAACATTCCCTTGTCGATCGATATGTTGAATATATTCCTTATCATTTGCCTCTACTTTTTTCGCATTATCCAACTCTAATGGCGTCCTGTCGATTCCTCTCGATTCATAATATTGAATCATTTCTGTCACCATCTTCATAAATTTAGTGTCTGTTAAACTCATATTCTGATTTACCTGCATTAAACTGTGTAATTTCGGGTCTTGTTCTGCAAATGTCTTAAAGTTCTTCATAGTGTCTTTTAGTTCATCTAACGAGTGAATCTGTCCACTATTGATCTTTCCCTCGACATCCCTTTGAAACTGTGTTAATAAGTATTGCTCTGCCACATACGTTAAATCTTTACTATTTTTAAAATCTTCTGGTTTCGGTTTTATATAACTCATCCCTTCAGAATGTTCTAAATATTCTAACCGATTTAAATGTAGTGCGAATATATACTTATGTTGATTTAAATTAACACGTTCCAGCACTTGATAGGTATGATCCAAATAAATTAAGTCTGGCATGCACATCACCCTATTATCAGTATAGCAAAAAAAAGAAATGATTTACACATTTCTTTTGACAAATATTGTCAACTTTACACTCCATTTGTCGTCTTATAAATTCCTCTGTGAAAAATGCAAATAGGCTTCTTTTTTCCACAAGTTTTCCACATGCTTTCGGTATTTTTCAAAAGCACTTGGTATTGGATATACCTCTTCTAACTGTTTTCCTGTGCAAAACAAATAAGAATCTACTGGTTCTCGAAGCCACACAATATAACTTACCATGTGCCATTCCTTATGCGTAAAAATATGTTTCGCACTCGGTCCTTCTTCTATTCCTATCCATTTAATGTTGTTGTCATTTAAATATGCTTCTGCTTGACACTTAGATAACTTTCTATCGATATTTGGAAACTCGTAAAATTTAGCAAGCAACCCCTCATCTTTTCTTTTTAAAATTGCCACACGGTCATAATATAACATTAAGAATACCGTCATCGATATTATTTCTCTTTTAGGCTTTTGTTTTCGAACAGGATATTCTAACATTCTGTTTTCACGATGTGCTTTACATAAATGCGAGAGTGGGCATAGATGACAAAGCGGATTTCCGTTTGGAATACAGACCATTGCTCCTATTTCCATCAACGCTTGATTAAACATACCACTTTCTTCTGGCATAATTTGTTCGATGGCTTCTTTCCATTTTCTTTTTACACTCTCTTCGTCAATACATGAAGAATCCATTGTAAGGCGACTGACAACGCGTAAAACGTTCCCATCGACAGCAGCTACCTTTTGTCGATACGCAATCGAGCTGATCGCTCCTGCGGTATAGGGTCCTATTCCTGGTAGGTTTATCAATTCATCATAAGTTTCAGGAAGATTTCCATCTCCATCTCGACATAAAAGTTGAGCCGTTTTTTGTAAATTACGAACACGGCTATAGTATCCCAATCCTTCCCATAGTTTCAATAGTTTCTCTTCATCAACCATAGCCAAATCTTGAATCGTTGGAAGGGATTCCATAAAGCGATAGTAATATCCTATCACAGCTTCCACACGCGTCTGTTGTAACATAATTTCACTCACCCACACATGATAAGGGGTCGCATCAATTCTCCAAGGTAACTTTCTCGCATTCTCTTGATACCAATGAAGCAAGGGATCTACGATCTGCTTTGATAACTTCATAAAAACTCCTTTAATCTCTGATAGCATTCGACTAAATCATCTTCACTATAATTGGCTATATTTGCTGAGCTCGTAGACGGTAACGTTACATCTTCCATTTCTACAATCTCTTTACTGTACTTCTGATACAATTCATGCGCTTTTTTCCCTGTTGTTACAATCGTATTGATTTCTGTTATCTTCATAAGGCCTAAAATATCTGTCGAGCTCACATTCCGTATACTCGCATCACTCGAATTTTTAATGTCACAACTTTCAACAACATCCCAAAGGGCAATATGATTTTTTCTTAAGAATGCTTTCTTATCCGCTAAAGTCTTAGGAATTTCACACCCGAAAACACGAGCGAGCACTTTCCAAAATCGATTCTGTGGATGCATGTAATAAAAACCCGCTTCCCTCGACTTTTTAGAAGGAAAGCTCCCCAAGATCAGAATCTTAGAATTGTGTTCATAAAAAGGTGGAAATTCATGTTCTTGATGTTCTATCATGATTCTAGATGACTCCACTCTTTTTCTTTAAACCCTACATATATGCGTGATGATGTAATAAAAAGAGGCCTTTTTACTAACATGCCATCGCTAGATAATAAATCTAATTGCTCCTCTTCACTCATCATCGGAAGCTTATCTTTTAATCCTAGTTCTTTATATTTTAAACCACTCGTATTAAAAAAGCGCTTTAATGGTAACCCACTTTCAAGATACCACTTTCTCAATTCTTCTTTTAAA
This sequence comes from uncultured Bacilli bacterium, assembly GCA_944331895.1. GTDB lineage: Bacteria > Bacillota_I > Bacilli_A > RF39 > UBA660 > Fimihabitans. The sequence continues at coordinate 87,577 of CALVIX010000004.1, read as the reverse complement.
GGGCGATCATCGACAATATGTCTTTCTGCAAACTCAATATTATGTTCTTCTAACCATTTCTTTGCTTTTTGACAAGTGCTACATTTTGGATAAGCAATCAACAAATTATTCATATAATCCCTCTTTTCTACCTCATTTCCTCGGGAATCAAAGCATGCCACTCTATTTCCCTGTGCGTTACCGGATGTCTCAATTTTAGAAAGTAAGCATGTAATTCTAAGCGAGATGAACGTATACGTGAACCATATTTTTTATCGCCTACAACCGGGTGTCCAAGCTCGCTAAAATGCACTCGTATCTGATTTTTTCTTCCCGTTTTTAATTCTATCTCCACAACTGTCGTATTCTTTTTTTCTTTTATCACTCTATATAATGTAATCGCTTCTTTTCCTTCTTTTTTATTTTTTACTGAATGCACCCGATAATTCCCATCTTCTTTTAACCACGTGTGAATCTTTCCCTCTTTCTTTGGTAAGGATCCCTCTACTATCGCAATATATCCACGGTATAAAACAAGTTCATTCCAGTTTTTTTGTAACATCTCTTTCATGTGTTCATTTTTGGCAAAGACTACGATCCCTGATGTATCTTTATCTAATCGATGAACGATAAATATCTTTCCATTTTTATAATTTTTCTTTACGTAATTACTTGCCATATGATATAAAGTCTTCTCTTTTTCCTTCTCGGTTGCAATCGTGAGTAGGCCCGGTTTCTTATTTACGACAAGTAAGTCTCTGTCCTCATATAAAATGTCCAGCTCTCCACTATTCTCACTACTTTTTTCACTCCGATGTATCTTTACTATTTGTCCAGGCATCAGGCAATAATTATATTGTGTTACTCTTTTATCATCCACATATACACAACCATGCGTCAAATAACTTTTGATCTTCTTTTTTGATATATCTTTTAAATTCTGATTTAAAAAAGGAAGTAATGTTTCGTTTTCTATTACTTTATATTCTAAATTTGCTTTCATATGCACCATCTTTTCTTGCTTTATTATATCATAAACAAAAAGAAAAGACAGATAAGTTCTACCTGTCATAAAAAGGGTACGATGTAACGTGGGAAAGTTTCATAATACCCGCAAGAAATTCTTGCACTATCAATATAGCATAATTCGACAAAATGCGCAAGTATCTTTATTCAAAAATTATAAAATTCCCATTTCTTTTTTTAATTTTAAAATACGTCTGATAGAAGAATTGATTCTTTCCTCACTGATTTTCCCCTCTCTTACTGCATTCACAACTGCTGGTATCTGAATTTGATAATCGGTACAACAAATAAGATCATTCCCTGCTTGTACAGCTAATATAGCAGCCTCTTCTGCTTTTACATATTGTGTGATTCCTTCCATATATAGATCATCCGTCACTATAACACCATCAAATTCCAATGTTTCCCTAAGAATTTTATGTACTTTCGATGATAGAGATGCTGGGTAGACATCATCCATAGAATGTACAATGTTATGTGATACTAAAATGATATTTGCTCCTGCTTTAATTCCTTCTCGAAATGGAATAAAATCGGAAGTTTCAAATTGCTCATAACTTCTAGTATCATGTGCGATACCCGTATGTGTATTCACATTATTCCCATATCCCGGAAAATGCTTTAACACTGGTTCTACATGTTCTTTAAGCATTTTTTTTACAACTTTTTTGGTATATTGAGCAGTCATATTTGCATCATGTCCAAAACTACGATCATAAATATAATCGCTCGGGTTTTCAGAAATATCTACGACAGGAGCAAAATTAACATTGATTCCAAGAGAGGATAATAATCTACTTTTCTCTATAGTATCCTTTTCGATCATATCCCATCCACCACTTTGATATAACGCTTGCGAAGATAAAAACGGGGTTTCACGGAAAGCTTGATATAAGCTAACTCGATTCACCGTTCCTCCTTCTTCATCTACTCCTATCAACATAGGAATGTTAGAGTGTTCTTGATAAGATTTTATCATCGCAGTTGCACTCTCTTTCGTATGATTCTTGAAATCTCTCGCATATAAGATGTATCCTCCCAAATGATACTGCTCGATCGATGTTAAAACATCTTTTTCTGGAACTCGCACAATAAACATTTGTCCGACCTTTTCTTCCAACGTCATCTGTTCTATCTTTTCCTCAATAAGGTCATCTTTTATCTCTAATGTTTTCGAAACATTCTCATCTTCTCTCAATCGAGCTTCTGTTCCTAACCATAACCCTACTCCGATCGCAAGCAAACATAAGATCATTATAACTTTAATTTTCATAACATTCCTCCTATATTAGTATGCTCACAACTATACTTTCGTATATATCGTCTGATCCCTATTATTATATTTTGATCACTTATCGATTCTTTTATAACCTACTTTTTAAAAGTAATGATACTACACATTCAACGTGCTTCGTCTGTGGGAACATATCAACTGGAACAATTTTGACTATATCGTATTTTTCCTTTAACCTGTTTATATCACGCGCAAGAGTCACTGGATCACAAGATACATATACGATCTTTTCCACATTCCATGATTTGATTCTTTCGATCGTCTTATCATCTAATCCACTACGAGGAGGATCGACAACTACTACATTTGGACTTACCTTCATAGAAGGTATCACGTCTTCCACCTTACCTAATTTCCATTCTATATTAGAAATCTTATTTAACGCCTGATTCTTTTTGGCACTTTCGATCGCCTGCGCATTTATTTCTACTCCAATTATTTGACGGACAAATGGAGCTAAAAAAATACCGATGGTTCCCGTTCCACAATATAAATCCAAAACGATATCATCCAAAGATAATACAAAAGCATCTTTCACCATTTGATACAGTTTTTCTGTCTGTTTCGTATTAACCTGAAAAAAAGCATCAGGTGCGATTTGAAATGAAACACCATTTAACTTTTCAATCATATCGTCTTTTCCATATACTGTTTTATATTTATGATTTTGTTTCATAATAATAGAAGATACCTTGTCCTTGAGCACTGATACTAACTCTTCTTTGATAGGATCTGAGGCATCGAAGACAACCATGATATTATCTGTATTTTTACTAGCACGAATCATAATTTGATGGACATGTTTTAACGGCATTTGAGATCGAATGATCTCTAACACTTCATTGATACGTGTATCGCTAATTTGACACTTCTCAATTTTTACAAGCTGATGACTTCTCTTTTCAAAAAAACCAATATCATCTTTCACTTGTAATACTAGTTTATTTCGATAATTTTTCTCTTCTTCGCATGGAATGATCGAAGATACAACCAAAGGAGAAATATTTGCAAACTTCTGCATAATTTCTTTTACTTTTTCTTCTTTCCAAGCAATTTGATCACGGTACGACATATGCATAATATCGCATCCACCACAAATATCATAGTAAGGACAAGTCGGTTGAACTCTCTTTTCAGAAACTTTTATCCACCGCAGTACTCGTCCTTCCATCCACGATTTTTTCTCTCTGATTATTTCTACTTCTACAACTTCATTCTTGAAAGCACAAGGAATAAATACAATTTTATCATTCAATCGCGCAATTCCTCTTCCGCTATGATCCAACTTTTCTATCTTTAAAATATGTTTTTCCATCAAACCACCATACTAATTATAACATACATCATTGATATTATGATATTCTGATCAATTTTGGGTATGATAATGATGAATGAGGGATACTTATGAAAGAAACGAAAAAACTATATAAAAACTTACAAAAAAATATAGATACTGTAAAAGCAATGAATGGAAACAGTTGTGATATTAACTCTCGCATCATTCATTTGAAAAAAAACACACTCGCATATATGAACATAGAAAGTGTAGCAAGCGATGATAAAGTAAGTGACTTTTTAATGCGAAGTTTGCGTGAAGACGTCAAAGATGAGATCAAATTAAGTACGAAAAAAGTTTATCAACATCTTAAAAATACTATTTTAAATAGCAAGATGAGAACGGTAGAAGATTTCGATAATCTCTTTTACTTTTTAGCTTCTGGTTTTACGATTATTTTTATCGATGGTAATCATAGCGCGATCGCACTAGAAACAAAAAGCGTATTGGATAGAGGTGTTGCTGAAGCAAATGACGAAAAGAATTTGCGAGGACCTAAAGATAGCTTTACAGAAAATTATATGATGAATCTAGGATTGATTCGAAAAAGAATCAAAGATTCTAACTTATGGATCAATGAAACAATGATTGGAAGGAGAACTAAAACAAAAGTTGGGGTTGCTTATTTACAGGATGTAGTATCACAAGAAAAAATAAAAAAAATAGTCGATCGACTAGAAAAAATAGATATCGATGGAATCTTAGATTGTGGATATATCCTGGAATATTTATCTCCTAAGCAATATACGGACTTCCCAAAAGCAGTGACTACAGAAAGACCTGATCTAGTATGTGGATCCATCTTAGACGGGAAAATTGCAATCATCGTAGAAAATTCTCCATATGTCATTGTTCTTCCGGGTTTATTTATGGATTTTTTCCAAACCGCGGATGATTATTATCAAAAACCTTCTAATATTAGTTTATCTAGAGCTTTAAGATTTCTCGCATTTCTCATAACAATCACAACTCCTGCGCTATATATTGCAATGACGACATTCAACCAGGAAATTATTCCTGACCGATTACTGATATCTATTGCTGTACAACGAGAAGGCGTCCCGATACCAACCATCTTTGAAATTTTAATTCTCATTACCACTTTCGAAATTTTAAGAGAGAGTGATATTCGCATTCCTAGCGCGATGGGATCTTCCATCAGTATTGTCGGAGCACTCGTTTTAGGAGATGCGGCAGTAAACGCTGGTATCGTATCCCCGATCGTCGTTATCGTTGTCGCTATGACTTCTATATCCGGGTTTCTTTTTACCGATATCGATTTTATCAATGCACTGAGATTTTGGCGCGTCGTTTTCTTGCTAGCATCTGCTTTTATGGGGCTTGTAGGATTTGTCGTTATCGGTATTATTTTCCTTACGAAATTATGTAGTCTAGAAATTATGGGAACACCTTACTTAATTCCATTCAGTCCTCTTGATCAAGCCATTATAAAAGATGGGTTGATCAGACGTTCTCGTAACAAGATGAAATATCGTCCAGATTTTTTCACAAAGAAAAATCGACGTAGATTAGGAGCTGATCAATCTGAAATATAAATTATTATCGATTCTATTTTTTATGTTCCTCTTTACTGGATGCTTTGATTACAAAGAATTAGATGACTTATCTATCGTGACCGCTGTTGCGATAGATAAAGTTGAAAGCGGCTATGAAATTAGTTACTCCATTGCGAATGCAAAAAAAGCACAAGTTAGCAGTAAAGAAGGAGAAAGCCAAACGACTGTCTTTAGTGGAGTTGGACCTACTCTATCAGAAGCAATGAGGGAGATTGATTTAAAGAATCCAAGATCTACATATTTAGGACATGTTTCTGTCATCGTTATGAGCAGTGACATTGCCAAAGAAGGCGTTTTTAAAGTGGTCGATTTATTCATGAGAGATCCTGAATCTAGAAAAAAATTCTTCTTTCTGATCACCAAAGATCAAAAAGCAAAAGACGTCGTCAAAGTGCTCTCTCCTTTAGAAGCATTTCCTTCTCAAAATATCGTAATTAACTTGCAAAACTCTAGTACGAATCAGTCGATTTCTACAAACATAGGATATAGTCAATTTGTACGTAGTGTTTTACGCCCTGGCATCAATCCCGTATTACCTAGCATCATTATTAGCGGTGATTCCGAGGAAGGTGCTAACATGGCCAATCTAGAAAATTCCGAGCCTAAAACCTATATTGAATTGAGTAATTTGGGAATATTCAAAAACGACAAACTTGTCGGGTTTGCAAAACGTGAAGAAAGTAGAGGAATCAATATTATCAATGGTAATGCAAAAAATGTAATTGTCACAACAAAATGTGACGGAACCAATTTTGCAAATGCCAACATTACTAATATTCACGTTGATAGAGATTACCAGCTTGATAAAAATCAACCCTCTGTAAACATTAAAGTAAGTGCGGAAGGATCATTACAGGAAATCAATTGTGCTTATAATCTACTGCAGCCAAAAGAATTAAACAAATTAACGAAAAAATTTGAATCTTCCCTTCAAGATATGTTGCAAAGTGCGATTTCTATCGCACAGAACGAGTATAAATCTGATATCTTTGGATTTGGTTTATACTTCTATCGCCACCATCCTAACTACTTTAAAAATGTACAAAATCTATGGGATGATGATATTTTCCCATATATGGAAGTTAACTTTGATGTATCACTAAAGCTTGAGACGAAAGGTTCTCTCAATGATACTGTTCAAAAAGAGGAGGATATAAGAAATGAGAAAGCAAATTAGTAATATACAGTTCGATTCTTTTATCTATTTCATTATGCATTCTTGTTTTGTTGGAATTTCTATCAACAATTTATTTTTCATTTCTAAACAAAATACTCCCATATCTATCTTATTTGCTATTATCATAGGATTGATTCCAATTTATATATTCCTTTATATTATGAACTATAAACCAAATCTTTCTATCATCGAATTAAATCAAGAATTATTTGGCCGCAAAATAGCTCTCATCATCAATCTTTTATTGCTCTCCTTCGTTCTTTCTCTCGCTGTCATTATATTTTATAACTTATGCAATTTCATTAACTCCCAATATCTATATCGAACCCCTGTTGTTTTGATAGGAATTATCTTTGCTATTGGTATATGGTATATGTTATCAAAAGGGCTTCCTACTTTTGCTCGCGTCATCATGATTCTATTGTATATAGATCTATTTCTATATTTACTTAGCTTTATCGGACTCGTAGGACAAATTGATATTGATAACTTAAGACCATTTGCAGACGAAGGATTAAAACCAATTATGACGGGTTCTTTACACTATATGATCTATAACATTCTCCCCATTTTTTTACTTACCATCATACCCAAAGAACAAATGAAACAAGATCGACATTTCAATCAACACGTGATCGGTGCTTATTTGATCACTAATCTAATGTTATTTATTATTGCTTTTTGTACCCTTTCTATTTTAGGAATAGAGTTATGTCAACTATACCAATATGCAGAATTTCATATTTTAAAAAGAGTCTCTATCTTAGGATTTATCACGCGAGTGGAAAATACATTGTCCCTTCAATGGATATTTGACATGTTGATTACATGTGCAATCGCTGTTTATTTTCTTGCGAATGGTATTAAAAGAATATGGCACCCACACGATAATAAAAGTGAAAAAATAATTTATACCATTTTACTTGGAATTATTTTTATCCTGAGTGAATTTATTTTTCCAACGAACACTGATGCATATCATTTCTTATCTAAAATATATCCATTTTTTATATTCTTCTTCTTTTTCATACTTCCCCTTGGAGTTATGCTCAAAATATTTTATACCGAAAAAAAGAAAGACATATAGTCTTTTTCTTTTATAGTAAATACTTCCCTACAAAATATGCTGCGATGACGACAAGAATTAAAATGATGATCATTGCAATCGCTTTTAAAATTTTTCTTCGTTTTGTAATTTTCTTTCTAATTTCTCCTAATTCATCAAAATCTTCATCGCTAAAATTTAAACTAGAAGTATAAAAGGATTTATCTAAATCTCTCGTATCATCAAAATCCGACTTTCTTTGTTCTTCTTTTTCCTCTTTTAAAATTGCTTGAATTGCCTCACTATTGATCTGTGTATTATCAACTGACTTTAAATCGCTTAACAAGTCTAATGATAAATCTTCATCAGCCATTTTATTTAATATACTTGTATTCGTAATTGTGTGGATGATTTCTTTTAACTCATCTTCCTGATCCATATAATCTCTTCGATTGAGTTCTTCTTTTAGATTGATTCCTTTCAAAATATTATATTGCGTATTTTTCAAACTATGATATCTATCATTTTCCGTTTCTTCTTTTTGTGATTTTGCCTTTACTAAAATGTCGCGAATATCATAATTTTTCTCTACGGCTGGTTCTATTTGTTCTACTTTTGGTGGCGTAGTTTTCTTTATACTCTCTGGATCTATCGTTCTTCCTTTTTTTCTCTCTTCTCTTTGACGTAACATTTCTTTAATTTTATTGATATCAATTTCATTCGTCTTTTCGATCTTGGCGATCCCCTCGATATTAGAGTATTCTCTGCTCGTTTCATAGATCTTCTCATATAAAGCTTGATTCCGTCTACTACGTCTTGGAGTTTCGGTATTTAATTGATAATAACGTTCCATCCGACTTGCCATAATATCACCTACCGTCTCTTTACATCATACCATATTTGACAAAGTTTTTAAACTATTTCCTTGCATTTTCGCATAAAATTTTTTATAATGAAACGGGAGGAAATATATGGAAAAAGTTCGTGTAAATAGAGAAGTATGCATCGGTTGTGGTGCATGCCAAGGGATTGCTAGTAACATCTTCGAGATCGATGAAGAAGGATTAGCAACTGTAATAGAAGGTAGCGATATCAAAGAATCAGAAGAAGCAATTCAAGATGCAGCTGATATGTGTCCTACTAGTGCGATCGTGATAGATGAATAAAAAAGATTTCAAATATAAACTTGAAATCTTTTTTTATTTTTTTGCAAGCATATATAGTTGATGCACTTCTTTTATTTTTAAATATCGATATTCTCCCGACTTCAATCCTTTTAAATCTAAAAAAGCTAGCCGTTCTCTTTTCAGTTTTAATACATCATGTCCAACTCGTTCAAACATTTTCTTTACCTGGTGGTTGCGTCCCTCGTGAATTGTAATCTCGACGATACTCGTCTGTGCTTTTTTATCAACTTTCTGTACTTTTACTTTTGCAGGAGCCGTCTTTCTACCATCGATCACAACTCCTCTTTTTAATCGATTGATCTCATCTCCACTTAATATTCCTTTTACCTTAGCAATATAAACTTTTTCAATCTCTGCTTTTGGATGCATTAACATATTAGAAAGTTCTCCATCGTTTGTTAGTAACAATACCCCCGTTGTATCATAGTCTAATCTCCCAACCGGATATACTCTTTTGTCAGTTTCAATATAATCCATAACTGTTTTTCTACCTTTGTCATCGTGTGTCGTCGTTACCGTTCCTCTTGGTTTAAATAGTAGAATATACTCTTTTTGTTCTTTATTAATACGTTCTCCATCTACTTCGATGATATCTTTATCACTTACTGTTGTACCAAGCGTTGTAACTAACTTTCCATTCACAGTCACATGTCCTTTGGAAATCAGTTCTTCCGCTTTACGTCTAGAACAGATACCATAATTTGCAATCACTTTCTGTAGTCTCTCCATACCAATCACCCGTGATTTGATTATACAGGAAACAACTTAAAAAATCAATTGAACAATCACGATACTTGCAAGGATTCCAATCAAATCCGCAAACAACCCTGCCCACAAGGCATACTTAATTCTTTTAATTCCAACACATCCAAAATATAGGGTAATGATATAAAACGTCGTATCGGTAGAACCTTGAATGATAGAAGCTAATCTTCCAATAAAACTGTCCGGACCAGACACCTCAAAAATATGATTGAGAATCGCCAACGTAGAACTTCCAGAAATAGGACGTAATACTGCCATAGGAACAACATCGAATGGAATTTTTAGAAATTCTAAGATAGGATTTAAAAACTCCAATAGAAATTCCAATATCCCACTATTTAGAAACAAGTTCACACCGAAGATCATTCCTAGAAAGGTTGGAAACATCGATTTAATCATCGGAAAACTTTCCTTTGCACCTTCGATGAAAACATCATATACATCTACTTTATGTTTCACTCCGTAAAGGATAATTCCACATACCAAACAAGGAATCAACATGTTAGAAATCGTACTAATCATGAGAACACCTACGGGCAAGGATACGATCCATCAATAATCCGGCAAACGTCGCACATAACGTTGCCAAAATACATCCTATCACGATCTCCGTTGGATTTTTACTCCCGTACATCATCCGCAAAGAAATAATCGTCGTCGGTATCAAAGTTAGCCCGCTCGTATTTAACACCAAAAACGTAATCATACTACGACTTGCCGTATCTTTTTTCGAATTAAGTGATTGCAAGGATTCCATCGCTTTTAAACCAAACGGTGTCGCTGCATTTCCAAGTCCAAATAAATTAGCAATCATATTAGATGAAATGTAAGAAAATGACTCATGATTCTTTGGAATGTCAGGAAATAAGATCCTTAACGGTCGCGATAACCGACGTGCCATTTTAGATAATAATCCCGACAGAGACGCTATCTTCATGATTCCTAACCACAATGCCATCACTGGAATAATTTTTACTGTCATTTCGAAAGCCACTTTTCCAGTTTCTAAAATGTGCTTGTTCATCGTATCTAAGTTTCCTGTAAACAAAGAAAAAAGAATACTACTTACAATGAAAAATGCCCATATTTTATTCATCATGGCGTAAACCATCCCTTAATCTTATCCCACAAACTCTTGCGATAATAGTTATTATTTTTTTCTATGCGGATTTTAATAGGAATATCTGAAATCTTTTCATCCCCTAAAAATAATTCTACTATACCCACCTGATCTCCATTTTTATAATCATCCTTTTTTTCCAACTTATAATTGATATGCACCGCATCTTTTTCCGACGGTTGTAACGCAATTCGAATATTCCGATCGATATAAAGAGTATCACCACTATAATAATTCTCTTTTGCAATCTTTAGATTTCCCTTTTTCAAAACGAAATAAGATTCGAAATTATGAAACCCATATTCATGTAGATTTTTATGATCTTGGAAATCATTTCCATCATTCAAGGTCACCGCAATTAAATTGACGTTACCTTTTGTTGCCGTCGACACTAAAGTACGGCGTGCTTTTTGCGTATATCCAGTCTTTCCTCCCGTCGCATATTGATAAGTTTGTAATAATTTATTTTTGTTATACCATATATAATTGTTTTTATTCGTTTTCAGCGTATATTTTTTCGTACCTACAATTTTTTTAAAGTCTTCATTTTTCATAGCATAACTCATTAAAAGTGCCATGTCATAAGCTGTAGAATAATTCCCAACCTCTTCCTCCTCATCTAATCCACTTGGATTATGAAAAGTCGTATTTTTCATTCCAATCTCTTTTGCTTTTGCATTCATCATTTCTACAAATTTATCTACATCCCCACTAACATAATCAGCAATTGCTAGTGCCGCATCATTTCCACTACGAAGCATAAGTCCATATACTAAGTCTCTCAACTTTAGTCTTTCTCCAACTTTAACGTATATTCCAGATCCATATGCTCTTAAAACAACATCGTTAATTGTAACAGTACGATCCATTTTTCCACTTTCTACTGCTAAAATTCCCGTCATAATTTTAGAAATACTAGCAACACTGCGAACGGTATCCATATTTTTACTATATAAAATACGGTTTGAATCTTGATCCAACAAAATAGCCGCTTGTGCACTCGTCGAAACCGCATTTACATTAAGTGGGAATATAAAAAGACAAACAACGAATATCATCCATTTCTTCATAACCTTCACCTATATCATTTTATGTCGAGATGGACACGTTTAGAATATGAAAAAAAGATAATCACTTATCTTTCATTTCGATACATACCATGTATTTTTTGCTCTTGTTCATCGGACAATGGATCCATCTGCCAAACACCATCTTTTTTTGTTAAATGAAAATCGATCGTATATTTTACGGTATCAGAAGCATCTTTTAACTTTTCTAGACGATAATCCATAAATTTACTATCATCTAAATTTTGACTTTCATCTTGAAATTTTTCAGGTGTTTCTTGAAGTGCCTGGTCTGCTTCTTCTAATATATTTGTATAATCCGTCACTTCCATCTCAGTTGTAACTGTCGCCTGATCTCCATCAATTTTTTCATCTTTGATCTCGTACGTTAAATTTTGATAATGTTTTTTCATCAATTCACGATATTGATCTCTTTGCGATGTATTAAAATTCACATCTTCATCAATTACGTTATCTAAACTATCTAAAACATCATCATCTAATGTTTGATATTTTGAGAGAAATTCTTCTGTTTTTTTGGTTGGTGTATTCGTCATATCCTCACCGAGAGAGCATCCACAAAATAACATGATAGCACAACAGATCCCTATTATTTTTTTCATATTCTTCCTCCTCATTATTAGTTTGAGAGAAAACTTCCAAATTATACTATTTCTTTTTTAAAATTTGTAAAAAATTTCTAAATTATAAAAAAGAGAATTTCTTCTCTTTCTCTTGTTAAAATTCACAGTTTCCTGGTGTTCTCGGGAACGGAATTACATCACGAATATTTTCTACACCTGTCATATAGATTAAAAGTCTTTCAAACCCCATTCCAAATCCGGAGTGCTTACATCCACCATATCTTCTTAAATTTAAATACCACTCCATACCTTCTGTTTCCATATGTAATTCTTTCATTCTGCTTTCTAATTTATCGAGTCGTTCTTCTCTTTGACTTCCACCCATCAATTCACCTGCTCCTGGTACTAACAAATCAACTGCAGCAACAGTCTCTCCATCATCGTTTTGCCTCATGTAAAACGCTTTAATATCCTTTGGCCAATCAGTTACAAATACTGGACTTTTGAAGTGGACTCCCGTTAAATATTTTTCGTGTTCCGTTGCCAAATCTTCTCCGTAAGTTGGTTTATTTTCAAACTTTTCACCACTTGCAAGTAAAATATCAATTGCTTCTTTATGTGTAATTCGCGCAGCTTTTGTAAGGGCGACATCCTTTAACTTTTGAATAATTCCTTTCTCAACAAAAGAATCAAAAAACTTCATTTCTTCTTCACAATGTTCCAATACGTAGCGAATGATAAATTTTAACATATCTTCTTCTATATCCATAACACCATCTAAATCACAGAACGCGATTTCTGGTTCAATCATCCAAAATTCACTCGCATGCGTTTTCGTATTTGAGTTTTCTGCACGAAATGTCGGCCCAAATGTATACACTCTTTTAAATGCCATTGCAAAAGCCTCGGCTTGTAACTGACCAGACACAGTTAGGCTTGCTGGTTTTCCAAAGAAATCTTGATGAAAATCTATTTTTCCATCTTCTGTCTTTGGAAGTTTTTCTAAATCTAACGTGGTGACTTGAAACATTTCTCCAGCGCCTTCACAATCACTTGCCGTTATGAGTGGGGCATGAAAATAGATATATCCATTTTCCTGAAAATACGTATGAATTGCCATTGCAACAACACTTCTAACACGGAAAACAGCTTGAAATAAATTTACCCTTGGTCGAAGATATCCAACTTCTCTTAAAAATTCTCTCGTATGTCTTTTCGGTTGAATTGGATAATCCTCAGGACTGTCTCCTAATAAAGTAAGTTTCGCAACTTTAATTTCAAACGCCTGACCTTTCGCAGGAGACTCCTCTACTGTTCCTACAACCTCGATACTAGATCCAACTCTATATTTTTGAATTTGTTCGAAGTTTTCTAATATATTGTCATAAACTAATTGTACACTTCCAAAACATGTACCATCGTAAAAATCAATGAACCCAAACTCCTTTTGCTTTCTGTGATTACGAATCCATCCTTGTAGACAAATTTCCTTACCCATATAGTCTTCTACTTTTTGTTTTAAATCTTTTACATCTATCGATTTCATATTACGCCTCCTTACAAAAAAAATTACTTGTAAAGGGACGTCAAAAACGCGGTACCACCCTTCTTCAAGTAATCTTGCTCTCTTCATCGATAACGGTATGACCGGTCTAAACTACTATTATTTCATCTAGACAACTCCATGGTGTTATTCAAATTTGCTTACACATCGGTTTCCACCATTCCGACTCTCTATCGTGCAGTCCAAATCCTACTTCTCCACTTCACAGTTCTACAAGTAGTATAATATAGTTTCTAATATGTGTCAATATTATTTCTGCGATTGTATTAGTTTAAAAAAGCTCTGCATACGTTCTATAATTTCACTTTTGCTTCTTTCTAAAGCCATTTCAAAATGCAACATAATTTTTTTCATATCCTCTTCTTTTTGATTAAAACATTCATAATATAAATATTTTAATTTCTCAACATCTCTATCTTTTAATCTCTTTAACTCTTTTCTAAGTCGACGTTCCATTGCTATCTCACGTCTTGTTTTATTTGTAATGCATAATTCTTTATTCAATTTTTTATAAGTAATTGAAAATATTGAAACCCTCTTAGCTACATCTAACACTTCACTTTCTTCATCAATCAATAACTTACTTTTCTTTAAAACAACACCCTTTTTATCAAATTGGAGCGCTAACGCTTCTTTCTCGCTACTAAAAATACATACATATGGAAGTAATTCTAAATCGTGTTTTGTAAACTTTTCAGTTTTTTTATAAATTTTCAAAAGAAATTCCTGATCTACTTGAATCTTATAATTTCGAATCTCACTTAAGCTTTTGTCGGTAACGTGAAACATCGGTACTTTTCTGATATGTTCGATATTATCATTTAAATTCCATTCGTAAAAATCATACAAAATCGGCTGAAAATTGATCAAGATATCATAAATGTAGTTCATATTTATCTCCCCCTGGTAAATAAATCGATAATAACATTAAAATTATACCAATCATAAAAACAATACACTCTGTACGTCTAATTATAAAGTTGACATATTCTAAAAAATTATACCCTACTGTCATCAAATTTAAATAAGTAATGATATAGACACTTCCAATCAGTGCCATAAAAAATCCAAGTATGAGAAAACCGATTCTAACAGCCATATGATCACCTTACTTTATTTTATTTCTTTTGTTTCTATTTATTAAAAAAAGCTAAAACTTATGATTGTTTTAACTCTTTTAAATGCTTTTCTATAAAATTTTTATTATTGATCATTCTTTCATTTTTAGGATCTAGTGACAGGGCAGCATTCACATAAACGAGTGCTTTCTCATCATTCCCCAATTCAAAATAGCAAATAGAAAGAACATCTTCTATTGTTCCATTATAACAAAACACTTCATTGATATAGCTCTTTTCATTTTTAGGAATCATTAGTGCCTGCTCTAAAATTGAAATCGCATCCTGATATCTTTTTTGAAAATAATACAGAAGCCCTAATTCTACGAATGGATCTCTTAAATAAGGCGCTTCTTGGGTTGCCTTTACAAACCATTCTTCTGCACTTTTAAAATCTTCCTGATATTGATAACATCTCCCTATGAAACGCATGGATGCACATCGTTCATCTTTCCATGTTGCTCTTTTTAAAGATAGATGCTTTTTCAGAGTATCGATTGCCTCTTGGTATCTCCCATAATACATGTATTCTCTTCCTAAATAATGCATATTTCTATCATCTTCTGGATCCTCTTTTACGGATAATTCTAACAAAGGAAGATATCCTGACCTTGATTTTGTTTGATCAGGGTAATGATTTAACGTCATATTATCTAAAGTAATAAATGATTCTTCTCCATCATACGATAATACTTCATGTACAGGATGCGTCCAATAGTATCCTTTTCTCTTGTGAATTTTTTCAATGTAAAAATTTACCGCAGGATTCCCATACTCATCAAAACTCCAATTATAATTATAACGTGCTCTCGTCGTCTCAGGTTTCCATACCTCTTCCAATTTTTTACGCCAACCTGCTTCAAACACCTCATCTAAATCTGTACAAACACAAATATCTACATCTTCAGGAACAAGATTCAATGAGTGATTCCGAGCCACATCAAAACGCCAAGGGCAAATCTTCTCAACCTCAACAATTGCCCCCATCTCTTCTAACTTTTTCTTACTTTGATCGGTTGATCCTGTATCTAACACTACAACACAGTCAGCTTCTTTCATCGAATGCATCCACCGTTCCACAAACTTTTCTTCATTTTTACATATCGCATAAACACATATTTTATATTTCCCCATTCTGACATCTCTCCCAATATAAAATATGTAATTATTCTAAAATAGTGACATAAAAAAACATTCATGATGAATCATCTTGAATATCTCTTATTCTTTATAAATAAAAACCGTTGAAAATCAACGGTTATTCCCATCATGGTGGAGAATGTGGGACTCGAACCCGCGACCCCCTGCGTGCAAGGCAGGTGCTCTAGCCAACTGAGCTAATTCCCCATAACTATTTATGTCCTTTCAAAAGACACAAATAGATTATATCAAAGCAAATGTTAATTGTCAATAACTTTTTATCAATTTCCTATTTCATCAACTAACCCAAACGTATATCCCTGTGATTTCATTTCATCGATAAAATCTCCTAACGCCTCATAATTTCCTTTATTTTTTGGATGTAGTAAATATATCGCTCCATTATGATAACGTTTTATCATTTCATCATAAGCTTGTTCTTTGGTTACCGTATGATCAAAATCATAATGATCCGCACTCCAAAAATAAGTCCGATATCCCATGTCAGAAACAATTTTTAAACTTCGATAACTCCATTCGCCAGCAGGCTCGCGATACACTCTCCCCATCTCTTTACCTGTCAATTTATAGAAAGCTTCTTCATTTTTTTGAATTTGCTTTTTAAACTCCTCAAAATTTTCACGTGTTGCTAACGTCGGCATTTTTTTATGATCGGCAGTATGATTCCCTACGAGGTGTCCTTCTTTTACCATACGTTTTAAAACAGTCTTATTATGGATAATGTAATTATGACATAAGAAAAATGTTGCTTTTACCTTTTTTTCCTTTAACACATCGAGGATTTCATTGATGTATGTATCATTCGATCCCTCATCAAATGTTAAATATATACGCTTTCTGTCTTCGCCCATAAAATAAGCATTATATTTCTTTAATTCATTCATATCAGCTCCACCTAATGGACGATTATGATCTTTCTTGTTACCAGACCACCAGCCTTGCAATGTATTATCGATATTATCATATTCGTCAAGATATTGAAAATTCGATGAAATCACCTGAACCGTCCGCGTAACCTTCACTATATTTTTACTACTATCTGAAACTTGATAAGTAATTCGATATTTACCGATTTTATCAGAATTCACCTTTCCCGACACTTTCACTTTATTTGTAATCGTACCATCTATATTATCGAGAGCATGATATCCAGGTTCTTTATATTTATCTCCTTGACGCAACACCATATAAGATGAACCTTTTAAAATAATTTGTGGCATTTGTTCATCCGCAACAACAACAATTCTCTTTTTGTAGCGGGCAATTCCTAAAATATTTCTCGCTTTATAGCACACATAATAAGTTCCACTCTTTTTCGTATTAACATTATCTGTCGTTTCTATCTTTAGTTCTTTTCCAAAAAAACTTGCAGATGCTCCAAATTCTTCATACGGTTCATTCAATCGAATCCAAATTTTATGATCCTTATTGATTTCTATTCTTATAAAGAAATAACTAACTATCCATAGTCCCCATAAGATAAGAAAACAAATCAATATTTTCTTTTTCATACATCAACCTTCTTACTACTTTATTTTATTTCTTTTGTGATCAATGTATGAAAAAAAGAGCCACCTAATTGCTCTTTTTCAAATCGAATACGATAATCATAAGCGCACATAAAACTCCAAATCCACTTAAGAATACCCCAGTCTGAAACCACGGAGATTGATACTTTAGCGTAACTGTGTGCGTCCCTTTTTCAATTGGAAAACCAACAAATCCTTTATTAACTTTTCCATATTCCACTTCTTGTCCATCTACAAGTACCGTAAACCCTTCGTCATATGGAATACTTGTTGTAAAATAACCCTCTTTTTTAGCTGTCACTTTCCCTGTTAAAATATTACCTTTTGATGCATTTTTGTCTAATTTCCATTCATCCTTTGATTTTTTTACATCTTTTATATCATTATAATCTAATTCATATACATGAATATTTTCCAAATCATAACTACTTGGATCAAAACCAATCGTAAGAGTTGCGGTTGCGGTTGACGAAGAAATCACATATTTGAATGTATTGTTATAATTTTGATAAAGCCAATCAGAGCACGTCAATTTATTTCTAACTTGATTGATCGTTATGCGAAGATCTCCTTCACTACAGCTCGGTTGATTTTTTATATCGAATGTAATAATCAAAATTTTATTTTTCAACGAATGATCTAGTTTTAACTGCATCACACTCGTCTCTGATACATCTATATGATACCCCTGTTCCGTTTTCCTAAAATCGATACCACTTTCAATATACTTTGGAGTTGTCTGTAAATCAATTTCTTTGATGTGCGTTTCATACTGATCATTATCACTATCTTTCGTTACTGTTTGATTTAACAACACCTCATCTTTATATGGAAAAGCAATTGTATCAAACACTTTCTCATTTAAAGTCTGATAAGATACATATCCAATTGGTAAAACATTCTTATTTTCATATATAGAAGCTTCTCCTTCTTCTCCAGCTATTTTACGATAACCAACGGGTGCTTTTCTTTCCGTTGTGACATACTGAACTCCCATAAACATCTGATATAAAATATTATTTGTCTGTGATGTAATCAAACTATTACGATGTACTAATGGATGACCAAAAACAGAATCATAAAAATTACGATAATCCGCATTATACGTGGAAGAATAGATAGACGTTTGATAATAATTATTACGATATATTTTATTGATCGTATATAGTGTATCATCCAGTTGATTGCTTCTTACAATTTTATCTTCTTTTTCTAAAACTTCATCTATCAACACTTGCTTTTCCTCTGAGAAATAAGTATTATACTCTTCTTTTGTAACATACTGTTCACTAGCATTCACCATAATAAAATTTGTAAATGCCACTAACATAATCGTCCCTAAACATATTCTTCGATAACCAATCTTACTTCCGATAAAAAGAACGATCCACATCATTACAATATCGATATAGAAAAATGTCTCTTGTTCGTTTTGTATCAGTGCAAGCAGAACAATCATAGCAGTGACAATATATAATGTTTTTAGATGTAATTCTTTATTTTTAAACTTCTCTAAAAAATCTGCTAATAAAATTCCCATCAGCGGTAAAAAAGGAAGTAATATCTTATCCCTTACATAGAGCGTTCCATTTAGTAAATAGATAAAAATTGGAAAAACGAGTACACATATTACGGTTATTGATAACCATTTATTCTCTCTTTTTTTAGAATATAAATTTTCAATTAGTGCAAATAAAATAATGCTTGTAAAACCAAGACTATAACTTCCATAAAGTAATCCGTCTAAATTTAAATCAGGAATAAATAAAGAAACTAATTGGATAGATGTAGCCTCATCTGTCCGTCCATTCAAAATAGTATAAGCTGTCGGGAGCAATAAAATGCCAGATATGAAAATAGCTACTACGATAGGAATAAAAAAAACAATACCATCTTTCAAAAATTTTTTCACTGTTATCTTATCATGAATATGAATATATTGATAAATACCATAGATAATCATGACAAAAATTCCAGTCACACTATAGTAATAACTCATCATAATCATCATAAATGTGGCCAACATATAGATCCACTTTTTATTTGTCTTAAAATAATAGTCAATTCCGATAAGTCCCAAAACCAAAAAAGGCATATAGTTGACAAACATGAACTGCCTGTGAAACTGAAACAAAAGGCAACTGCTAAGTATTATCAAAAGCGTTGTCAAAAATGAAACATTGGGTGATTTTTTATGACTCCTTATAAAATGATAAAAAAGTAATCCCGTACATAAAAATAAAACATAGTTACTGGTAATCATATAATCTACCATCGATACTTGTGGGAAAAGATACGAAAGCATAATAATAGGATTTAATAGTCCATAATAAGAAAGCACATATATATTTTGTCCTGCACCAATATGAGGTGCGAAATTAGGAAATAATTCTCCCGTATCGTAAAAAAGAGTCCTCAAATATTCAGGTATCACAATATGTTGACTAATCCAATCTGTTTTCGATCCGAATAAAACATTGCTATCCACTACTATCCAGAATAGAAATAATACAAAAAAGATCAATAAAAACTGATAAATAACATCTTGCTTTCTTTTCATTTTTCCCCAACTTTCTATAGGATATTATACAATAAAATAGCTTAATTTTCCATCCCTCTACAATTTGCGAAAATAGAAAATAACCATTATAATATTGATAGGAAGGTGACTTTATGAAACATATGTTGAACCAATTGATATCCGTACTTATCTCAATTTTGCTATTCCTGAGTTGTATTATAACCGTCGTATTATTTCAAACCAATACATCTTTAAAATCAAGTTATATACAAAACTCTATTCAAAGAATGACAATTACGACTACTGGAGAAAATGGTACAGTCACATCTCCCATCTTTAGCGACACGATCGATGAGATTTATCTAGCTGCAGAAGAAAACAATATCCCAAAAGAATTTGTAGATAGCGCTTTAAATTCAACAGAAATCAAAAATTTCTTCGGAACGATTATCGGACAGACAATCGAGCATGTTGTCAATGGAAAAGCCTATGATCCAATTACCAAACAAGAATTAGATCAGCTCATCGAAGATAACGTAGATACCTTCGCACAAAATAGTGGACAATCATTAACAACATCTCAAAAAGAAAAATTTGTATCTCTCGCAAAGTCTTACTCACAGAAAATAATCGATTCTATACCAACTTCAGAACAAATTATAACTCACTTGGATCAAAAGCTAATCGAAAATGTCCAGACAATTTCTAGCGATCACTTAAAAAATGTTTTTCTATTATTGACGATCGGATTTGCCATCATTTTAATTCCATTAAAATGGCAACACCAAAAATGGCTGTTATTTCAAGCAATTCCTACCTTATGTTCCAGTATTGTAATCATAGCAATTGGATGTCTTTTGCCAGGAATGTCAGATATCTTTCTATCGGCAGAATATAGTTTAATGATTCAGTTTAGCAATATCATCTTTTCCTCCATCTCTCTATCTATGCTTATAATCGCTGGGATCATGATTGGAACTAGCTTCATGGAAATCATCGCTTATCACATTTTAAAAAAAGTACGACTCAACAAACAACAACAAAACAAGGCTCATTCCTAAGCCTCGTTTTCTTTACATTGATACCCTTCTCTTTTAAAATATTGTTTCGTCTCTTCTAAATCGGCAGTCTGTGGAACTCCTGTAATCTTCTCACTCGATTGTCGTGGATTGATCGACATCTTAAAATGTACTATATTTTCTTCTTGTGTCACATCAGTCTCAACCCCTGGTTCTTTCCTATATTTTTCATATAACGTTAAAAATTGATTCATATATGCCTGTATCTGGTCTTGGTGTTCTACAGCAATCGTACTTTTAATATCTAGAACTGTCTTGTCTACTTTATATTCATTAAATATTACTTCAATTTTCTCTTGAATTTCTACACCATATGAACTACTATTTTTTGTACAAATTAAGACCTTTTCCTGCTCGCATCCACAAAGTAGCATAGCAATTCCGATCAAACATACAACTCTCTTCATAATTCCACCCTACTTACACATTTAGTATATCATGTTTTTTTAAATCAAACAAAAAAATCCAAACTATATGGACTTTATATATATCATCTACCCGATGATCGACATACAAAATGGTCGGGAAGACAGGATTTGAACCTGCGACCTCTTGGTCCCGAACCAAGTGCACTACCAAGCTGTGCTACTTCCCGATAAAATATATGAGAAAAGCCTTGATATTCAAGGCTTTTATTTCAAATGGTCGGGAAAACAGGATTTGAACCTGCAACCCCTTGGTCCCAAACCAAGTGCACTACCAAATTGTGCTATTTCCCGAGATGGTGCGCCCTAAGGGAGTCGAACCCCTAACCTTTAGATCCGTAGTCTAACGCTCTATCCAATTGAGCTAAGGGCGCACTCTTTCATATTCATAAATATGAGATAACTGAGATAAATATGCATTTATCGGCAATTACAACATACATTATAGCACCACTTTTTGTATTTTGCAATATATTTTTACCATTTCAAAGAAAAAATACACCGAAGTGTATTTATTTACAAGTTATTGTACCACTTTGTGTAATACTTGTTTGAATAGTATTAACATTGTCATCCAATAAATATCCACTAGAAACAACTGTCTGTTGTCCATCTTTTACAACACTAACTCCTTGATCCGTTTTCGTTAAATCAAATTTTTCTGTCTCAACAAACTTATTGCCTGTTTGCTTGCATGTATATTTATATCCACTCACACTAATCGGCGTTTCGCTTAAAGTATCACAACGTTGCTTCTGTTGATCAAATTGAGCTTGATTTGTCGTATCTACCGTTTGATAGTCTATCGTAATAATATTTTCCACTTGTTTCAACTTACCATCAATAGAGTAGAATACACGTGAAGTACTCTTCATCACACCTCCTGATGTATAAGTATAAAGTTCTGGCAAATTATCACCTGCCGTTGCAATATCAGTTGCTCCAACCGCATTACAAGTTAATTTTGTATAAGCTATAGGCGTTGGTGTTGGAGTTGCAGTCGGAGTCGCTGTTGGTGTTGGCGTTGGCGTCGCTTTTTTCTTATCCCCCTTCAAATAACTACTAATTGTAGGAAGATTAAAAATAACAATTGTCAGCAATACAAACAACCCTATTAAGAAGAAATCCACACCTTTTTTCTCAGTATTCTCATTATTATTTTGATCCTTGTTATTATCATTGTTATCAGAAGGCTCCGTTGGAGGTGTCATCTCTGCACCATTGACTGGCGGAATAGGATTTTCTTCCTCTGTTGACACTGGATTTTCTTGAACAGTAGTTTGAGATTCTGGTTCTACTACCTCTTTCGTTGGGGATTGTATATTAGAATCTTGCTTTTCTTCTGTTACAGGTGTTGATGTCGGTGCATCAGTTGATGCCTCATCATTATCATCGGCAACAGGAAAACCATCAAATAAATTCATAGTATCTGACTCGTTTTTATTCTGTGCAGGTGCCTCTTCTGCTGGAACCGGTTCTTTTTCTGTTGGTGTTTCAACTACTTCAGATTGTTTTGCTACTTCTGGTTCTTCCGGTTTACTCTCTTTCGATGTCGTTTCCCCAGATCCTTGATCCTCTGCAATTTTAAAACCTCCAAAAACAGTTTCATTTTGTTCTTTTGCTTGATCATTTGAAGGATTTGTTTGTTTTGATTCTTCCATATAAGTTCCCCTTTCTATTTTATCCTATATATAATAATAACATATTTTAGCTAACAAAAAAAGAGAAAATAAAAAAAATAATACAAAATGTATTACTCCTTTATGTGTTATATATTCACATTAAGATGGTGGCTCCGAATGGAATCGAACCATCGACACAGGGATTTTCAGTCCCTTGCTCTACCGACTGAGCTACAGAGCCAAAATAAATGGCGGTCCCGACGAGAATCGAACTCGCGATCTTCTGCGTGACAGGCAGACGTGATAACCGCTACACCACGGGACCATTGGTTGCGGAGGCTGGATTTGAACCAACGACCTTCGGGTTATGAGCCCGACGAGCTACCAAGCTGCTCCACTCCGCGATATTAAAATATAAATGGCGGAGAAAGAGGGATTCGAACCCCCGCGCCGTTTCCGACCTCCCGGTTTTCAAGACCGGTCCCTTCAACCAGACTTGGGTATTTCTCCAGTTGGTGCCTAAGGCCGGACTTGAACCGGCATGAGGTATAACCCTCGCAGGATTTTAAGTCCTGTGCGTCTACCTATTCCGCCACTCAGGCAACACAATGACCTGATATAAATCAGACAATTTAAATTATACAATAACTATCCTATTTTTGCAAGCCTTTTTATAGGTTTTTTTTAATTCTATGAATTTCTGACCTGTTTTATACACATGATAGTTAAAATAAAACAAATCCAAAGGATTTGTAATATTCAAATGGTGTCCCGCCGGAGATTCGAACTCCGGACCCTTTGATTAAAAGTCAAATGCTCTACCTACTGAGCTAGCGGAACATAATCATGGCTGCCTCGGCTAGACTCGAACTAGCGAATGCCACAGTCAAAGTGTGGTGCCTTACCGCTTGGCTACGAGGCAAATTTATGTAAAACTGGTCATAATCAGTGGTGGGGGGAAAAGGATTTGAACCTTTGAACCCGAAGGAACAGATTTACAGTCTGCCGCGTTTGACCACTTCGCTATCCCCCCATCGATGGTGCCGAAAGCAGGACTTGAACCCGCAACCTACTGATTACAAGTCAGTTGCTCTACCAATTGAGCCATTTCGGCAAAAAAATATGGTGGGCGCTATAGGACTCGAACCTATGACCCCCTGCTTGTAAGGCAGGTGCTCTAACCAACTGAGCTAAGCGCCCGTAAACCACTGGACGTAATTAAATATAACATTTATATATTTATTTGTCAATAGAATTTATTCCATTTTCCTGTTTTTTTAAATTTTCTTTAATCCAATATGGTAATTTCTGTGCCAATGTGTGAAACCCAGACGGAGTCTCTTCTATCTTTCTCTTCTTTCTGCGACTTGGTCTTGGTTTTTCAATACCAATATTCTTAATACTCAATTTCAAATGTGAAGTCTCTTCATCGACTTCTAATATTTCCACTTTAATCACGTCTCCGACTTTTACATAATCGTGAATATCCTTAACGAAACCATGAGAAATTTCTGAAATATGAATCAGTCCACTATAATATTCATCAAACGAAACAAATACACCGTAAGACTCTATTCCCGTTACTGTTCCTGTTACTATATTCCCTTTCTTATAATTTGCCATGGCCCCACCTCTTTGTTTATTATAGCATAGATAATTATAGAAATGCAAAAGGTTGTTTACTAATTTAAAAATGTATTGTATAATTTGTAAAGGTGATGAATATGTCAGAAACAGAAAAGAAAATCATGTCCGTCTTGGATCAATTAAGACCTTTTTTAATATCAGAAGGTGGAAATATCGAATTTATCAAATACCAAGACCAAATTGTATATATACAAATGACTGGAGCTTGTTCTAATTGTGAAATGCTAGATTATACATTGAAAGATGGAATAGAATTCGCACTCAAAGAAGAAATCCCAGAAATCAAAGAAGTTGTAAATGTAAGATCTTAATCTTACATTTTTTTATTTATCCATTCTATATCTGGCAAAGAAGTTATTTTTGAAATCATAACGTATAAAGTTCTTAAAAACGATTCGTATTCTGCAATACGATCGATAATATCTAAAAGAGCTTTCTCTGCAATCTCTCTTGATATAATTTTTTCATATAAATCAAAATAATAAGTCGGAAACATCATTCGGCAAAAAAACAACTGTAATTCCTCTTCCGATAAATTTGCCTTTTTCAAATAAGACTCTATTTCATCTATTACAAAAACACCCTCAAAAAAACGCATTTTAAAATATTCACTCGTATCTCTAATACGAAAATCGATAATAAAATTCAACGGATTATAAAAATCAGATAAAGTTTGGTTTTTATAAATTCTTCTATGCGCTATACAAAGAGGTGCATTTTTCTTCGATAATTGTTGAAACAATGAGATACTATTTTCGGAAAGCCCTACAAAATATCCGAAGCTTTCACGAATCATCGGAAACTTCTTTCCAAATTGGCTTATCTGATATTCTAAATAATCAATTTTTAATGTCCATAATTGATACCAGTCGTTTCTCTTTAAAAAATCACTTTTATTTACTTCGATTCCATATTGTGTTAGATCCAAACAATCATTTAAGATCACTGGATCGTTTTTATAATGATACATTTTTAAAAGTACATATGGTTTTTGATTGATCATTGTTACTACTTGATTCTGTTGATTTAAAATAATTTCATGACAAAATACCCCGTAATGTAATAATTGAGTCGAAAAACGATAGATTTCCATAATTTCATCTAAAGATGACTCCACAAACATAAATAAATAATGGTCTTCTCCAATCTGAAAACGATACTGCTGATCTGCTTGGTGGATGTTTTCCACATATAAGTTATAATAATAACGAATAGCGTTTTTCATAGATCCACCTCATCTAATTTTATGCATATTTTTTTCCTTTATGTTATCTTAGATATATGACCAAACACAAAAAATGTAGACTATTTAATTAGTCTACATTCTTATCGATACTCTATTATAATACGATATTTTTTACTTCTTCTAATTTTTTCTTTAATTGATCAATTTCCATTTGAAGTAAATCCACTTTTTCAGATAGATCTTCATTCTTTCTTTTCTCATCAAAATATAACGTTTGATATTTTGCTTCCGTTAAATCAGGTTGCTCTTCAGTAACTGGTTCTGTATATGTTGGTACTATTTCAACCTTAGTACTTCCATGATTGTCATTTAAACCGAGTGATTCAAAACTTGGCACTTCGTAAGAAGGTGTCTCATTCAATGGATCAAATCCGTTGAAATTAAATGGTTGAGCTTCCTCAGGCTTAGATTCTTCAGCTACTACATCATTAACTGAAATAGGACTTAATGGTTCTTCATCTGTAGCTTCTACTTCAGGCAATATAATTGAACTTTCATTTGTAGTATCTTCTGAAGACATCATTTCATCAACGTTTCTATCTTGTTCTACAGGTAACTGAATTTCATTTCTCTCTAAACTTGTAAATAATTTTTTGGCTTCATTTATATTAGATTCTGGATCTACACTAACTTCATCTTGTTTCTTTTCCTGATGCTTTTTACCAAATAAGTTTTCAAAAAATCCTTTATGTTCTTCTGGTTGTTCTTCTAAAGTTTCTTCAGGAGTCTCTGGTTGATCTACAGTTACAGTTGCATCAGCAACTGGTGGAACTGGCATTTCGAAATTTTCCCAAGATGATACTTCGTTATCTTTTTCATTATCAACATTCATTAAAGTTACATCTTTTAATTCTTCTTGAGGTAATGTAAATGTCTCTGCTCCTGAAAATGCACTGTCATCTGCCTCTGTTTTTGGAGATAATAAAGATTCATCCGTCGTGATATTATCTTGAGACTCATGTAAATCGATTCCACTTAAATCTAATTCTTCAATAGCATCCTTATTCTCTGTTTCTCCTATGTTCAATTGTGCTTCCTCAATCATTGGTTGAGCTTCCTCTACGGCAACTGGCGTTTCCATAGAAATTGGTTCAGATGGCTGATCAATTGATACATTTTCTTTTGGTGTCTCCTCTGGAGCTGGCGTAAACATTTGAAACGGGTTATCATTTACTGCAGAAATTTCTGGCTGATTCTTTGGTTCTTCTGCTATCACTTGTTCAAATGTCGTCGGTGCCTCTGGAGTTTCTTGAGCCAATTGTTCTAATGAAAAATTATCTTTTGCTTCTTCTTCAAACTGCTTTTGATTTGCACTTAAATAGGATACGATATTTTCTGCTAATTTGAAAACATGACGTTCTGTTAATTCTAAACCTTGTAGTGTCGCAACATTTAAATCTTCTACAGAAACAGGGCTTAATTCACGATTATCACGTACGATTTGTTTCATCGTATTTTTTACATCATTCCACTCCGTAGGATTTGTAATATCTGTTGTTTTTAATACCCCGTTTTCTTCAGATATTTTAGCAGCATATAACTTCACATATCCTTGATCATCTATTTCATTTTTTGTATACATTAAATAATTTGTATCATTTTTTTTATAATAACGAACAACATCAACTTCTCTTGGTTGTCCTAATTCTACTATTGATAATTTCCCCATTTTTATCCTCCCTTTATTCTATCTAATATTATAGCTAACTTTCGCAAGTATTTCAACATTTTTTTATGATTTTGTCTATTTTTATCAAGTTTTCTATTGTATAATACTATCGAGGTGATACCGATGATTCAAAAAAAAATTGAAACTTATACTTTCTTTGCAATCAGCGTTTTTTTCATAATCATTGGTATTTTTACTTGTATCGATGGGACCGCTTTAATGGAACTAATTCTGTTTTTGCTATCGATTGGAATCTCCTTTCGAGCAATCGTACAAATTATAACGATTTTAAGAAAACGCCGTGGAAAGATCGCAACTACCTTAATCGAAAGCGGATTTCAACTATTATTCGCCACATTTATTCAATACCAAACCCCACTGATATTGAAAAGTATCACTATCGTTTTCGGTCTATATATTCTTATCATGAGCGCCCTACATTTTATCAACTATGTCATATATTTTAGATATCATATTCGCGGTAGTTTTCGCGTTTTATGCGAAGGAATTGCCACTCTCATCTTTGCTATACTTCTTATCTATAAACCTACAGATAACATGAAATATGCTGAAATCGTCATCGGAATATATATGATCTTCTTAGGAGTTTCTTATTTTATCGATTTTATCCAAATGGTTTTACCTACTAGAATCACAAATAAAATGAAAGAGAGAATCAAGATTTCATTGCCTTTGTTATTTACCGTTTTTATTCCACAAAAATTACTCTTTCGTATCAATGAAATGTTAGAAGTAGAACACGACACAGATGATTTTAACGCCAGTAAGTCTAATTCAAGTCCTGATATCGAAGTTATTATTCATCTTGCAAAAAATGGATCAGCTGCTATGGGACATGTAGAAATTGCCTTCGAAAACAAGATATATTCCTATGGGAACTATAACCGTCATTCTAGAAGATTATTCGACGCAATCGGCGACGGAATTATATGTATCGCCGACAAAGAAAAATATATCCACTATGCGATTGAAAGTAAAAATCGCTATCTCGTTATCTTCGGTCTTTCTCTGACAGCTGACCAAAAGCGAAACGTACAAAAAAGAATTCAAGATTTAATATCGGTCAATACGGCAGATTACTATCCAGATTTACAATTATACGAAATGGGAAAAATTCCGTATGGCGACTTTGATGATATGTCCAGTGACCTCTATAAATTAGCAAATGCTAAATTCAAAAGAATTACGCGAGGGAAGCATAAAAAGTTTTTCGTTTTAAAAACTAATTGTGCTATGGTCGTAGATTATATCTTAGGTTCCTTGGGAAAAGGTGTCCTTGCAGTCAACGGTATTATTACTCCGGGAACTTACTACGATTATTTAAATAAAGAATTTTTAATCACCTCTAGCAACGTCATCACTAGAAAAGTGTATACTAAAGAAACATTATGAAACATTCCATTTCGTTTCTACATGTTTCTTTTTTTGTATTTCTTTCACAAATGCAGAGGCCCTATATTTAGGATATAATATATACACTTTATGTTTTGTTCTCGTAAGCGCTACGTAAAACAATCTCCTTTCTTCCCACCATTGTTCTTCTGCGCCGTTCTTCCTCAATATTCGATCGACTCTATCTTCTTTTACTTCTGTTGGAAACCCATATCTTCCCTTACTTCCATTCAAAAGAATAACTTCATCAAAACCTAATCCTTTCGATTGATGAACAGTATAAAAAGAAATATTTAATGTAGGATATAAATTACATTGCATCTTCTCTTCTTCCTTAGTAAATAGTTCAGTTTCCCACAACATTTTTTCATCAAACTGATATCTTCCTAAAAATAAAACTTCCGCATGATGATCATACATATAAATTTCTTTTAATATATAGCGTAATATAAAAATAAAGTCCCCTTGGTAAG
Organism: uncultured Bacilli bacterium; assembly: GCA_944331895.1. Lineage (GTDB taxonomy): Bacteria > Bacillota_I > Bacilli_A > RF39 > UBA660 > Fimihabitans. The sequence goes on along the minus strand of CALVIX010000004.1, from coordinate 57,953 downwards.
GAAAAAGAGTAATCGGACATTTTTCTTTTTTCAGTGAGCGCAACTGCTTTGTTAATTGAAATTTATTTTTCATGATAAACTCTCCAGCTATCTTAATCAATTGTTGACTATTTCGATAAGTATTCACAATATAAAATACTTCCATACCATGTGCATAATTTATCTGTTCAAAAAAGAAGTTCACATCAGATCCGGCGAACGAGTAAATCGCTTGAAAATCATCTCCTACACATATCGTTTTCACCTGAAACTTTTCCATCAACACTCGTATCACTTGATACCGAATTTTAGAAATATCTTGAAACTCATCGACAAATACATATTCATAAGAAAATTTCTCTTTTTGCGTCATTAAAATATCTCTTGCATTTCGAATCATCTGTGGAAAAGTAATCATATCGTTTTCCTTTAAAATATTTAGGTATCTAATATATATCCATTCTATAAAATCGAGGAATATCAAGGTAGACGGATCACTCGAATATCGTTTTTTCCACAGGGTAAAATCTTCTAAAACATATCCTAACTCTAAAAACTGGGATATAAACTTTTGACATTTTTTTAAAAATGATTGTGGATGATCTACAGGCAATTCAAATTCTACATAATAAAAATGATGTAATACCTCATATTTTTTTTGATACTCCTGTTTCCATTCAAAAATAGCGTCTAGAACAATTTCTCTATCGTCTTCACACACATAGTAATCATCGTCATGTTCTTGAACCAAATCAAAGCAGAACTTATGAAATGTCATTACTTTTACCGAAGCACCCAACATTTCGCCAAATCTTTTTTTCAACTCGTTCACTGCTTGATTTGTATATGTGATTACAAGAATACATTCGGGTAAAATCTTCTTTCGCTCAATTAAATATTTCACTTTTGCAACGATGGTTGTCGTCTTACCACTACCTGCACCAGCAACAATAAAAATATGATCTTCTTCACAAACGATCACTTTTCTTTGTACGTCATCTAAAACAATATTAGTATCCGTACAGTTATACATTCTATCTAGATATTCTTTTTCCATATTTAATCTTTTACGAAACCATAAAGCATGATGAACTTTTAGATACGATTTCATCAAAAAAGAATATGGTAGATCATATCCACATTCTTTCAATTCTCGATAAGATAAATATTTTTTATTCCAATGTTTCTCCATATTCATATTATACAAAGAAATCATTGATTTTCCTGTTAGCTTTCCCTTGTTTCCTGCATAAATCTCGTAATAAACCATTTAGAATGAGATAATACTTCATACAAATACATAATTATAACTAAAATGCTACCTATTGTCGCAGCAATCATATCTTGCATCGTATCTCCCACTCCCGTCGTTAATACGTTTTGCGCATCTTTTTGAAACAACTGATCACAAATATATTCATAATACTCCCAAAAGCCAGCAATCATCACCGTAAATGCCATTACAAAAAGTACATTAAAAAGTAATGACTTTTCGCTATACTGATTTAACTTAATCAAAACATATAACGCTACCAAAGCTGAAACACTACCAGAAAGCAAATGCATTACTTTATCATACCCAGGTACACTATGATATAAATCTATAATAGATCCTAAAAAATGTGCACAAAATACGAATAACAAATATATCGTTTCTAATTTAGGCCCTATTTCACGATGAAATAACTTTCTTAAAATCAATGGCACCAACATAACAGGAACGATAGATAGACGAATCAGTGCGCTATAAAGATCCCCCGATATCATCTTATCAATTCCAAAATATACTCCACAACAAATCGCAATACATATTAAAATTAAATTTAATATTCTATTGAATTTCATGTATATCATCCATTTCTACTTGATTGATCGAATCAAATCGTTTAGTAATCTTCGTCGTCGTAGTATGTATTTCTTTTACGTCTCGACTCACTGTATCAATACTGCGCGATAATTTATCCCAACGCTCCTTATATCTTTTGAATTCTTCATCCAACAGACGAAGTTGCTGATGAATAATAGATGCATATCGATCTCGCTCCATATTTTTAATAATCATTTGGATTGTAGTTAACGTGCTAATGAGCGTCGTTGGAGAAGTAATCCAAACTCTTTTCTTATATGCATATTCGATAATCTCACTATGATATGCATTGACTTCTGCAAAAATAGCTTCAGCTGGCAAAAATAAAATAGCTTGATCACTCGTAACACCCGGAATAATATACTTCGATGCGATCGCATCTATATGCTTTTTCATATCTTGCTTAAATTGTTTTTCCGCTTCTTGTCTACTTGCATTACTACGACTTTTATCTACCATAATACGATAATGCTCTAATGGAAATTTTGAATCGATCGCAATCGTACCAAGTGGTTCAGGTGCAAATAAGACACAATCGGCAATCGTTCCATTTTCGAAAGAATACTGTAGCTGATATATTTTATCATTATGTTCTCCAAATACACTTGCCATAATGTGAGATAAATTAGCTTCCCCAAAAATTCCTCTCGTTTTTTTGTCCGTCAATACACTCTGTAAGGAAACGATATCATTGGATAATAAATCTATTTTTTTCTGTGCCTCATCAATTTTCGAAAGACGTTCCAATACGGAAGTAAATGTTTTATTAGTCCGTTCAAAATTTTCATCTAACCGCTCATTTACCCGATCGTTGATCAAGCGTAATTTTTCTTCCATTTTTTCATTCAATGCATTGAAATCTTCATTCATTCCTTTATTTAAATCTATTTTAAATTCTCCAAGTTCACGAATCACTTCTGTTTCCATTTTCCCCAAACGTTCTGTTATATTAGATTCATTGATGTTTTTCATGAGACTTACAACGACGAGAATCAAAATTATGACCAGTAGTCCTATAATAATATAATCCATGTCAATCTCCTTTCCTATCCTACTTTCCATTATAATACAAATCAAAAGAAAAACAAAACACTTTCTATCATATATTAAAAATAGAGTGTCTCCACTCTATTTTTCTAATATCCAACTTTCGTATCCCCCGGCAACATTAACCGTATGATATCCCATTTGATTTAAGATTTGACAAACTCTTATGCTTTTTGTTCCCTTTTGACAATATATATAGTATGTTTCGTTCGGATCCAACAATTGCTTTGCTTTAGCGAGCAACGTCTCAAATGGAATATGAATTGCTCCCGGTATATGATTATTATTATAATTTTGCGTACTCCTAAGATCAATCAAATTTCCGTGAAAATTCATGTGCAATAGTTCAGAAATGGAAATACTCGGTATCATCATCAACCACCCTCAATTTAATATATGATAGTGAATCTAAATTAGAAAGTACAATCACACATTTTCAATAAGATAAAAAGAAAATCTAGAAAACTTCTAGATTTACTCATCGTCATCATCACTAAAGAAATCATCGAAAAACTGATCATCCGTTACCGCCGGTGTAATTACCCTTGATTCCACTTGAGGTTTCGGAGCAGGTTTTCTCTCTGGTGTAGGAACAGATGGCTTTGGAAAATCTGTATCACCATAGATAGGGGCAGAAAATACCGCTTCTTCTTTCTCCTTTGGAGTTGGTGGTACAATATTCGGTTGAGGCCTTACATCACGTCTCACATCTGGATGCTGTGGAACTGGTGTCACTTTAGGAGGCGTTGGCATTACTGTTGGAGTAGGCTTTTTCTCATCTGTAATTGGACGTGGTGGTTCTTTTGGCCTTGGAGGTTCAGAAACTGGAGGCTTTGGTCTATGAGATTCCATTTGCGCACGTTGTTGCTCTTGTTTTTCTTTTCTTTTGGCATCCATAGCCTCTTTAATTCTTCTCTCTTCTTCCCTCTTTCTCTTTCTTTCCATCTCCTCTTTTTCTCTGCGTTCTTCCTCTTCCAGTTCTGCAATTTTTGCATCAATTCTCTTCACGATCTCATCGACGTTAAAATCTCCTGCAGGTGGTGTCGGTCCCATTGGTGGCGTCATCGGACGAGATGGCATTCCACCTGGCATTGGGCGAGATGGCATTGGACGAGATGGCATTGGTCCTTTCCCAGCAGAAGGTCCAAACATCTCTTCCATCTTTTTCTTACGCTTTTCATCAACAAACTTTTTAATATTAAATACTTTTACTTTTTTACGTTCTCTAATAGGATAATCCGCTTTTGGATACTCCTTACCCCAGAATCCATTTTGAATCATTTTAAAGTTAGGCGTTAACTTCGTCTTAAACGGCATAGTACGCAAACGTAAAATAATTGTTTCAAATTGTTGGAGACGCTGTAAATCACTGACAGTAACGAGTGGTGTGCTCGCTGTTTTATCTTTCTCTTTTGATTTAACTTCCCCACACATTTTACTAATTTCTTCCAATGCTGCTAACTCACTACTAATTAAGTATATGATATTACCACAGTTACCCTTGATCGTCTCACCATTTTCTTTTCCATATACTTGATATAATTGAGCAAAGTTCTGGATAATGAAATTAAATCTCATTCTTCTAGAACGTGACGCAGTAATCATTGTCGTAACGTCTTTTAGCGGTGGCATATTGGCAAACTCATCCAGAATGAAATTTGTACGATATTGTAATTTTCCACCATTTTCTTGTGCAACATCGATTAATGTTTCATAAGTTTGTTTCAAAAAAATCGTTACAAGTGAGTGATATGTTGTTTTCTCATCTTGTACTATGATAAAGACAGCTGTCTTTTGTCGACCGATATCTTTAATATCAAAATCACTATAACTTAACATCTCTGATAAATTCTCACGAGATGCAAATAATTTTATCTTTTGTTTAAATACAGATAAAATACTACCCTTTGTTTCACTTGGAGCAATCAATGTTCCTGAGGCATTTGTATAAGCTGCTCCACTCGGATCTTTATCACTAAAATATTCTTTAATATATGTAGATCCAGCTAACTTTTCCTCACCGATATTAACCATTAAACTAATACTATTTAAATTGATTTCGTCTTCTTCGGCATCTTCAAATAACGCTAAAGATAATCCGGCAAAATAGTCAGCTGATGTCTTTTCCCAGAATGGATCCTGATTTTTAGAATTATCATCATATAGAATGTTAGCAGCTAAGTCATCGATCAACTCGATTGCCTTATCTTGATTTCCATTCTTATATAGATTATAAGGTAACGTCATCGGATTCCATGAATTCCCTTTCAATGGATCACGAAAGTTTAATACGACAATATTATATCCTTTTTCTCGTAATAAATTAGCATTTTCCTCATAAATTTCACCCTTTGGGTCAGTTACAATCATAGATTCCCCATGCTTTGCAAGTAATTTAACTAATGGGTTTACTACGATCTGCGTCTTACCACTTCCGGTTGCTCCGATAATCAAATTGTGATATTCTCCATCATCTACCCACATTTCTTTTCCTTTATTGATTAAAGGAACTCCAGCATATGGGATCTCATCATCGGCAGGATTAACTTTTTTTATGTCCTTTTGAGATTGCAATTCTTTTTCTTTCGCCCATCTAGAATATCCACCTTTATCTTTTTTTCCAGCTTGAACTCCAATTCCTTTTTCTCTATCAAAGAAATAAGAAGAAACACTTGCAATAATCAATATCAAGCATATTAAATATAAAACCATCGTTGGGAAGAAATATTCCGTAAATGCTGGTATCGGATTAAATCCCCACAACGTCGATGATTCGATAAACTCTACAACATTTAATATTGCAATGGCAACAAAATATAAAAGCGCTATACAGAAAATACAAAATATCGTAATATCTTTTGAATCTGCTCTAAATTTCAATTTCATATCTACATGCCTCCTCTTAAATTTCGTTCCTTTTCATTCTTTGTGTGTTAAAGATTAAAATAAAAGCTATAACAATTACTATCAATAACGCACCTACCAATACAGGCCAATATTTAAAAATTAATGCGTTTATGTTATCTTCTTCTATCCTTGTAACATTTTCACTCTTAAATTTGCAGACATACCCTATAATGTTTGCCTCTTCTCCAATTGCTTCAATTTTGAATTGTTGTGACGAATTTTTTCCATAATCATATGCTGCATTATAAGCTTGAATAGGTGCCTGATAATCATTATTATAAAATTCTCGGTCACTATATTGTGTTTCGATTTCAGAATCCCCAAGATACCAAATATAATCTGGGATTTTACTTTCATACCCTATAGGAGGTACTTGTTCTAAACTCTGTAGATATTCTACATAAATCTCTTTTTCTTCATCCGTCATATCCCAATTTTCAGGAATTTGATATCCATTAAATTCAGTTGTGCCAGTTACTTCTTTTAAGTTTGAAACTTCTACTTTTATTACATTTTGTATAATATCTAGATTCAATTCTTCTGCTAAACTTTCGTCATAATTAATTATAATTTCTATAATATCTCCATTAGAAAGTTCCGTATATGCACTAACCGAATATTCAAAAGTATTTTTAAATTCTTTTAATTTTTCAGGCGATACCCCTTTTATCTGCAAATTTACCGTTGAAAAAGATATAATGCCACTGCCATCAGCCCCGTTAAATTTAATCTGAACATTTTTTGCAAGATTTACTCTTGTCGCAAATGGATTACATCCAACAGATATAATTGATACAAATAAAATTATAATTTTGATTATATATTTCTTCACATCAATCATCCTCCATTTGTTGGAACAGCATAGACAGCTTTTGGATAAATAACAGTCTCGAAAGCTGTTATTGGATATGTTACTTCATGCCAATCTCCACTACCAGGCCCATTAGTTTCTTCTGTAATTGCCCATTCCCATGGATCTGTAGCTCCATTTATATTTCCTTCTTGAATCGTAATATTAACTCCATCAAAAGCAGTCACAAAGCCTACATGACCACAGCAAGCCATCGGTCCAGGGCTCGAAAAGATCCCACCTGGTGCTGGAGTTATACTAGGTTCAAACATATCTCCATATCTCTTAGTTAAATTTCCTACCCACATCTTGCCATGTCCAAGATCATTAAAATCATAATCTTCTCCATATGTATCACATAATCTTCCAGCGGCAAACCATGTACATTGTCCATAATCGTAGGTATTATAAGGATCCCGCCAACAAGCTGCGTTGTCAAAGTTTGGCCTTCCTAATTCACCAGTACAAAGTCCATCTCCTGTTAATTTTTCTACCTTGACGATAGTACCACTAAATTTATGATTTTCATCAAAATCATGATTGTTAGTTCCATCACTCATAAACAAATTATAAGATTCCGGGCTGTGTGCTTGCATATATACTCGATCAAAATACATATCTCCAATAGTATGAACTTGCGATGAACAATAAGGGCTAGAGTCATTATTCCCTGGTATTGCATCCCCATCAGCTAATACGTCACCTAATATAATATGATAAACATTTCCCGCATCCGTTGTAATTCGATATCTAGAACCAATCGCTTCAGTAGGATCATCAAAATAGTATGAACCGATAGCAGCAGTATAGAATTTAATTCCTCCAAATTCCATATATGTAAACCCTAATTCATCTCTTTGCAAGTCCCCATATTCATTTTCTCCCAACGTCACCAAATTTGAAGAAGAACAAGTTCCTTTATCGCAATTCCAAAATGTATGTTGATAACTTCCACTTGCCCATGGCATATTGGCATAACCACCTGTAAATCCTCTACTTTTGGTATCACATAATTTAATTTCTTGATAAATTCCACAATCTCCAGATTTTGCAAATGATGCGTTTAATTCGTTATAAGCTTCTTTCATCTGAAAGATCTGCTCTACAGCATCTTCCAGAAAATCTTTTTTCTTCTCTGGATTTGACGGAATATCAGCATCTACTTCTTCCATATGTCTTTCTATCCATGATTTACCAGAACTATCATCAAGCATCCATGCTTTATAATCATCATCTGACTTGCGGCGACTTTCACCATCGGCCGATTCTATCATCCCTTCAACTAATTCTTTTATCTCATTTGTCATTTGCCCATAATCAGTTTCTTCTGAACAACCTTCAACATTACCATCACTATCAACTTCTGGTTCACATTCTCCACTCTCATTTAAATCTGCTAATCTAGCATAGTTGGTAGCTGCTGCAATCCATGCAACATCTAATGTGACCCCCTCTTCTTTCCAGTCATCATAATATTTCTTCAACTCATTATAATAAGTGGTCTTGTCGTTAGCAAAACTACCATAAACGAAGAAATTTCCAATACTCTGGAAAAAATCTCCAACTGCATTTGCTACTTCTTTTACAAAGTTAACAGCTCCTTCAATCGGAGCAAAAATGATATAACATATTACGGCTACCATTAAAAGGACTAGGATTATTGGAAACAATCCTAATCCTGCAAGCAGTCCACCAATCATAAACAAAGGAGTTTTAGGTGTTGGCAAATCACCTTTTACTTTACCAGCAATTTTCTTTTTTGCCTTATTACCTAATAATTTCTTCCCTAATCCGGCTAAAAAATGCATGTCATCACCACCATACTAATGTGTGATTATAATCCTCCTCCTGAACCAAATGAATCTAACTCTTGTTCTGATACGATAACATTGATTTGCATACGACGACTACCACATACAAATAATGCTTCTCCTTGATTATAACCTTTAATACTTTCTTTCTCGTTGTCATTCAAATCAATTAAACGAGCTAAATCTTCTACCGCTTGTTTCTTTAGTCCCATGACTAAGTAATAAGAGGCGTTATCAAAAATCGCTTTTCCCTGTGTGATAACTGCATTATCACTAAAATCACTCGGTTGTTGTGTAATAATTATTGTTCCCGTGTTATACTTACGTGCACGTCTTTGAATTTGTGCCAAGAAATCAGCACCTAATGTATTGTTACCACTTAACAACACGTGAGCCTCATCCACGGACAATATCGTATTGACATTTTTATTCAATGTCATTCCCCAAGCATATTTCAAAATATTGAAGAATAATGCATTACGAATATTCACATCCGCATTCATCAATTCCTTAATATTAAATACGATAAATTCACTCTTTGGTTTAATAGTTGTATGACCATCAAAGTAATAACGCAACTCCTTAACAATTGGTCTAATCTTTAATTCCAATTGTTCAAGAATATCTCGTTCGTGTGTTTTTTCTGGCATCGAATTCAACTTTCCACGGATCGTAGCATATACATCTTTAAAGATAGGATAATCTTTTGATGTATATCTAGAAAAATCTGTATTGAAATCAATTCCAAATCGCTTATATGTTTCTTGTACAACCTCACTAAATAAAGTAATAACGTCCTCTGTAATACTTGGATCGTAATATTTAATGAATGCCTTTAAAGTTTGAAGAGTTCTTGTTAATACAGTGTATCCTAACCCTTGTTTAATCTCATCTTCATCTGCATCCATAACAATCTCTAGTGGATTGATCATTCCATATTCTCCACCTTTACCAAGATCGATAAAGTCTCCACCATATAGCCGTGCCATTTCCTCTAATTCCCCTTCAGGGTCTATCATAATGACTTGACTATTATTTCTAAAATGGCTCCGTAACATTACTTTAGCTGCTGTTGATTTACCACTACCAGAAGTACCTAAAATTATCATGTTTGCATTATTACGGTTATGCTCTTTTTTGATTTGATATAAAAACTGATTAAACAGAATAACTCCACCTGAGAAATCAACCCCAAGTAATGTAGACAATCCTGGGTCTTTAATGCTATCAAAAATAAATGGGTACATCGCAGCAATCGTAGGAGATGGAATCGGAGTTCCAATTCGATCTTCTATATCTTGTTTTGGATAAATAGGTAAAATTGATTTTAATACTTTTTCTTGTTCAAATCGAAGTGGTACTGCACGTAACTCCATTGCTTCCAAATAACTTCTAACTTGTAACTTTTTCGCAATCAACTCTTCTTCAGAATTGGCAGTTATCATAATGTGTAATTGAAAGTCATAAATCTTTGATTGACTTGATGCAAGCATCTGTATAAAAACTTCCAATGACTCATAATCCTGACGAATTCTCTCTTGAATCGTCTTATCGTTTTCTTCTTGATATCTTTGTTTCAAATCAGCAATTTCTTTATTTAACATCTTACTAATGACACTAAATGGCATAGGAATATGTTTAATAACTACTTTTATTCCAGATAAACTTGTCAAATTTGCTAAAAATCCAGGGTTAATGAATTTTGGGTAAGAAATCACTGTCATAATCGTAGCATACTTATCACTGATGATAAATTCACTCGGTTTAAATTCTAAACCTTTTGGCGCTAATTGACTCTTAATATTCATTATGACATCACCGTCCCAAACGTCGTTGTAACTCCACCATTTAGGAAGTTATCCAAAATAATTCTCAAATCCTCATTTGTCGTTTGGTGTGAAGATAATCCTGCATTTCCAAACTGTGTAATCAAAGTACGAATTCTCTTTTGAATTTTATCATCATCTCGTTCTCTAAATAACAAGAAATATTCTGTATCCACAATGTTATTATTCATAAAACTATTTGCCTTATTGATATCCTCAATAATTAGTTTTCTCTTAATTGGACTTTGAATGGAATTATATAGAAGTTGTAATTGCGATAAATATACGTTGATATCGACCGGACGGTCTGCAGCAATGATCCAAAATTCATAATCGATCATATTATAAACGTTCTTTAGATTATTGATAATTGCTGATTGCATATCATACTCTAGAATAAAGATATTACGAGGCATAATCTTAACACCTGTTACTTTTTCATTATTATCTAAAATAATCATTCCATTTGTAATGTTCTTAACAGGAACAAAACTCTCTTCTGTGTATTTACTCTTTATCGCTGCCATCTAGGAAACACCATCCTTTCCAAACAAATTTTTGACGTTCTGTATAAAATAAATACATTTCCTTTAAAAAAGTCATAACATTGTGATAATGAGGTACTGGAAGTACCAATAGACCAGTGATTAGTCCTGGCATCAATGCCAAGATCGAGAACCATATATTATTGAGCGGGAATGCAATTAAGAAAATCAACGTCAATCCCACTCCAGCAGCAAACATAATCAGCTCGTTGGTTGTAAACAGTCCAAAAATATACAATGATTTCTTTGAGTTTGCTGGTATTAAAAATCCATTCATATCCTTTTAACCCCCTTTTTCTATTTTCCTTTTGTCTGGAACATAGGTCCGACAGCGCTCTCAGCATATTGATCATTATCTCGATTACGTTTAAATTCTTCAGAATCTTGAAATTCAGCATTAGCTTTAGCAACTGCTTTAGAATTGTCATCCACACTCTTACTAGCATCAAAAATGCCATCATAATAAGATAGATTATCATTAACTTCGTTTGTCATTTCTGTTAAGTATTGCAATGCTTCAGCATCATCCACTTGTAATCCATCAGTTTTATATTGATGCTCCCAGTCTTTTGCGATATCATCCGCTTTTTGTTTGTCCCAGTCATCAAGAGCCATACTTACCGCTTCAATATCGGTTGTATTTCCAGTTTTCTTCGCAAGATCTAACTCAGCCTCTAATCCATACCTCGTCCAACTCGTTCCGGCTAAAGCACCTTTTGAAATTGTTACCTCTGTATCCTTTTTCTTCATTGCTTGAGATTTCGCACGATCCTTAAATGCTTTTGCCGATTTATTATATCGGTTGTATGAATCAACTTTTTCCTTATCTCTTTGTCCAGCCGTCTTCATAAATCCCATTCGTTGGGCAACCGCCAACATTTTTCCTCCAGGTGTTGCATGCTCTGTGTTATTCGGTATCTTTCGTGCATACCTAGTAGAAGCATCTCCGGCTGCACCAAGTGTCTTCATAAAGCTTTTTTCACGTGATCCTGCGCTTGCGCCCCTAGCACCGCCTGTTAAAGCTCCTTTCAGCGCTGCACCAATCGGATTTTTACCATTTTCTTTGGCCGCTTGAGCAGCTGCCATTCCACCAATTGCAGTACCAGCAGCTAGTCCAACAGCTCCACCGATCATTGGAGATTTTTTAAACGGATTCATAGTGAAATCACCAGATTTAACTCCAAAGATATCAGAAATTAATTTTGGAGCTTTCTGAGCAAACATTAACAAACCTAGTATGATAAATGCTGTTGCTAAAAGTCCTACATCTTCTGCTTGTTTTGTTGCTCCTTCAGCAGTATACTCGTAGAAACTAAATAACCCGTTTGCACTAATTTCTTGAATGATATACACGACAAAATATAGAGCAATCAGTCGAACAAACACTCCTAAATAAGTAGTAATACACTCTGACAACCATTTACTAAATACTTTGTCACTTTTTGGTTCCACTCTCGCTAAAATTGGAACCGGTGCTAACAATTGTAAGAAAGCGAGTTTTACCGCACGAATTGCAACATCGAAACAGAACATAAATAAAGTCCATGCTGCAAATGCCCCAGCAACGGTCGAAATTAAAAAGCTATAATTAAATGGACGATCTCCCGATTCTCCTGCTAAAATTGGATCTAATAATTTCCAAATATTTTGTTCTTTTACTGCCTCATTATATTGTTCTACATTTTCTTCATAATCCTTATAATCATCTGATAACACTTGCTCTCCATTTTCATCTTCTTCATATAAGTTTTCGTTTGGTACGACGAATCCTCTGAAGATTGCAAACGCTATCGTTCTTCCACCACAGACACGATACGCTTGGTTCTCTTCCAAAGAGCAGTCTACATCAATTGGGTTTTGTCCTTCCGGTGCGACATCGGAATCTAAAATCACTTTTTCTAGAATTCCGGCATTCAAAATAGTTCCTTGAATACGGAACGCTAATTGAAATATCGTTGGAGCCATAACAAGTAAAACAAGTGATATAATAATACGTTTTACTAACGATCCCGCTCCCATGTTCGAATCACTCATCTTATCAGGATTTGCAAACAATTGAATCAAAGAGAAAGCAACTTTGAATAACATTACAACTCCTACTAAAATATAAATTCTGTTTGCAAATTCTTGCATAGATGCTTGACTGATGACAGATATGTTGGCAATTTGTAATATCATTTGATATAAACTTTCAATTAGGCCATAAACAATTTGATCTAATAAGAAAAAGAAACTAAGAAAAATATTAATTATCCATGTAATCATTTCTTCACTCTCCTCTTTTAGATATTATCTAAACATGACGATACGTCTGGCCATAAAATAGCTAATAAAGTATCAAGAATTACTGGTAATAAAATTATTACCATTACAATAATTGCGCGTTTTGTAAATTTAGCAGCCGCTTTCTTTAACGCGTCATCTTTATCTCCTGCAATTGCTTGAATAAAATCTAATATTCCAAATATTACAAGTGCTACTACCATCATCACGGAAATAGTATTGTAGATATCTTTGATTAACTTTAATACCTCAGGACTCATAATCCCTTCACATGTCTTATCTACCGCAAGCACGTTTCCTTTACCAACAAAAAACATCATTGCTGTAAATAACGACATCGATATTCTATTCTTAATGTTGTTTTTTTTCATAATATCCCCACTTACCCATAATAGTAATTTCATTATAACATAAAAAAGGACAATAATAAATATGTTTATTGTCACTTTTCCATAGTTTATACGCCACAATTACCATTGATAAAACAATCTATACAACTCGTTACACTCGTCTTTCCTGTGGCTGTTCCAAAATTACTAAAAATAAATTGTACAAGAGTAACAATTAACATTGCTGCAATTGCTGCAACAATACGCCTTGTAAGTTTCTTTCCTGCTTTAGAAGTTGCATCTGCATCGCTTGCTGCTGTCGCTTTAAAGAAATCGATCATTCCCGTAATAATTAAGATAATAGGAACTACAACCTTTCCTAAGTTAACAGCATTTGAAGTAATCGTTGCTAATGCTAAAGGAAGTTCAATAGATCCACCACAAGTCGTAGATGGAATATTATATGATGTTTCTTCTAAGGTTGGCCCATTCCCATTCGATACATTAGCTCCTGAGGTCGGGGTAGTTTCCTTACTAGGATCATACTGAGGGTCACTAAATCCACTACCGTTTTGTGCACAACATTTATTTCCATAATCAGCAGCACTACCATGACAAGGATTTTGCATACAATAAGGGCTTTTGTCTTGATTCTCTTTTGCATCACATGCACTTAAACATGACGATTTATCTGCGCTTGAGCTACTATTACATCTTTGCTTACATGCAGCCACTTCTTGTTTTATAGTAGCATCGTCTTTTACTTGAGGCTGAGATTGTGGTTGTGTTGGTGCACCTGCCCAAACAGCAAGTACATTCACTGGAGAGATACACATACAAATAACAGCTAGCACGATAATATTTCTCATATATTTTTTTAAATTCATATCATTTCACCATCTTTACATAACATAAGTATACCATATTCATTTTTTCTTTCCAAGTTTTATGCACAAAAAAACAAGAATACTCTTGTTTTAACCAATAATTTTGCTGATACAATCTACTGCTGTATTGTCACCACTAGCATCTGCTAATACTCCAAATACTAATTTAACAACCGCAATAATTAAGAACACCATAACTGCTGCTATTACACGTTTAAAGAATAGCGTTTGGTTCTTTTTAATTTCATCTTCTTTTCCAGCCATAACAGCTTTTCCTAAATCTAACATACCCATGATGATTAAGATAATAGGAATTGCAATTTGAATTACTAAGATTACCATATTGATAATACTTACGATTGATCCTGGAATTGTAATTCCACCACAAATTGCATCTGGACTTACTAATGTAAACATATGTTACCTCCCTTGTTACAACAATTATATAAGAATTTCATATAAATGTCAATTTTATATGTTAAAAATTCCTAGTAGTTTACTCTTTTTTTCCTGCTCTCCCCCTGCCTGACGTGTAAATCCTGCTTTTGTTAAGAAGGAATTCAAAACTTGAATATTTGTTTCTCTCTCATTCAAAGGTGGCATATTATAAAAAATCTTAATCTTAGATTCATATTCAAAATCCAACACATCTTTCGAACTCAGTAAACTTTGATTCAAAATAACTTTTTTTCCTTTTAATTTTTGCAACACTTTTCCGTCAGTCATCATCAATTTATTCAACTTAATAATGGAAGGTTCTATCAAATAAAACACTTCTGTGCATAAACTTTCTGCGCTTGCACTTTTATTGATATCAATCAATATGACATCCTTATTACTGTACTTTGAAACTTCATTTCCTATCCCTTGAGTATTTGTACTAACCAATCCTTTATCTCTAAAGAACATAAAGTCCCTTTTATCAACTTCTATCGCTACAACGGAATAATTCTTTTCCAATTGTTTTTTCATCATATAAATTAACGTTGTAGCACCAGAATCATCCGTTACATTTTTAATACCTATGATACGACCATGTTCCGGTTGCATCAACCCGGTTTGATTTACAGAAGTTCCCGGTTGCCCTTGAACGATAGGAGTTACGATATCCAATTGTTGATATTGAGCGACATCTCGATAAGAATTTGGATTGTTATAAAGGTACATGATTCCTTCTGCATTTTTCGTAAAATTATAAATTCCCATCGACACTAATTTAGAGATATAATCCGGTGATGTACTTTCCGGTGAATCATCTAATAGTAAAATAACTTTATCCATATCTAAAGATATTGATAATTTTTGTAACGTCTTCACATCTTTATAGTTTTTGATTGCTGTAATATCTAAAATCATTCTCTGGTAAAAGAAATTTTGAAAAGTTGATATAATATCATCTACTTCAAACTCTCCGACCATTTGTTTAATGATATCAATATTAAGCCCTTGTAGTAATGATTGATATCGATTCGCTACAATAACATTCATTGATCCACCATCTCCTTATTTAATCGTGAGCTTCATCATTATAAAATGTTTTCGTATGCCCTGTTACAGGCGCTTCAAATCCATCGACTAGAGGAATATCAAAATACATATAAGCTGTTGCTATATAATAAGTTCCTCTCGTCTCTCTGACTCTCCAAACACAATAATGATGGTTACTTGCTGTATTTAAAACCTCGACTGTTCCATCTACGCTAGGCGTAGGGCATTTCTGTTGACCATTACGATTGAGTCGATACCCCATTTCAGTCAAAGACTCTTCTATTTCGGCTCTTACTACCTCATCAAACCCCTCGTGTTCTTCTATCGCATTAAGAACTATATTTTTTACTTTATATGCTTTCGAATAACTGAGTGATGCAACAAATAACCCACTAATGATAATCACAAATACGACAACCACATTTACAATCGCCGTATTACCAACTGCTTGATTCATCTCATCACCCCATTATTACTTTTGAAATTGATATATTTGATCGGTTTTAGAATAAATCGGCAACTTTACCTTTCCTGCAACTGGCAAATCAAAATCAATATACGTTAAAACTCCATAGTTGTAAAATTTATCGTTGATTTTAAATTCATATACACAGTACTGATACTTACCCGTGAAATTCGTCATGGCATTAGCGCCTTCTTTTTGCGGACAATCAACCTTTCCCTCACGGCGATATCCTATAATAGCTAAAGTGCGATCGATTTCTTCATACGCAGGGCTATTGTATCCCTCATATTTCTCGATCGCATTGATAATTCTACTATTAACTCTAAATGCCTTATTATAACTGATAGTACCAACCAAAAATACCACCATTAACACGAGGAAAAGAATGATGATGTTGTACATAAATACATTTCCTAAACCTTCTCTCATAATTCTATTCCTCCATTATTGTTTTTACTAATTACCATAAGTAGTTCCACACTCTTCTGGCGTTCCACCTTCATCAAGACATTTTGCTTTAGAACTTTGACTTTCAATTAAACCGTTAATCATTGGATATGCAATCGCTGCAATAATACCGATCAAAATGATTGTAATAACTGTCATGTTTGCTTCTCCTGCTGCTTCTTTCATTCTTCTTCACCACCTTACACTTCTACTATTTTTAGTATAACATATATTTAGAATTTTATAAATACTATATTTTATAAATTCATCATCATTGTCATTGAGAATAACATGAGTAATAAAATTCCTCCACCTGTTGTCATCAACATAGCCATCGTTTTATTTTCCATTTTCTCAAGACGTTCTTTATATTTTTGCTCACGCGCTTTATTTTGAAGTTGTGAGACACTTCGCGCAAACATCATAAGTTGCTCTTGTTTGTTTTCTTGTGATCCTAATCCTAAACGATACAAAAGACGCATCATGCGCATAGAATCACGTACTGGATATTCTTTTGCAAAATCCATATATGGATCCACACTAGAATCTCCCGCTTCAATTTTAGCAATCATTTCTCTTAATCCAGATCGAAATATTTCTGGCGCTGTTTCAATAGAACGATTTAGTGCCACTGGAACAGTATAGTGTTGAACTAAAATTTCCAAACTCTTCAAATAATACGGAAGCATCTGGTTGATCGTGTGTAGATTTGCTTTATAAAATCCTTTTAATTGTTGGTATGGTAATTTGAACACTATAAATCCAACGATTACAGAAAACAACACATTTAAGAAACTTGCTTGGGACATCAATATGAAAAGCATAGCTGCTGTTGCTATTAGTCCGTTGCGTACTCGCATCCCAAACATCTTTTCAACATCGATGTCATCACCATAACGCAATCTTAAAAGAAATACATAATCATCTTCCATTAAGATTCTAAAATATGGTTCTGTATCTCCAATAAATTTGTGCATATCGATATGATGGTTATAAGATAATACAAATACGATAATTACTGCAATTACAATAAATTCCATTATTCAGCCCCCACATTCTCATTATAATATTTTTCACCATTTAATAGGAATGCTGTATTGATGATAATAATCAAGTGCAATAATAATTGTACTAACACATTATCCAACATTTGGATATAGGTATCTACTCCTAATAAAAATTGTACCAACATAACCATCAAATACAAAATGATACCGAACTGTAAAAACTTTTTATGGAACTGTGCTCGGTCCATTCTGTCACTATATACATTTTCAACAAGCATATCGATATCGAGAGACATATTTTCTAGCGCGTCACTAGAATCTTTCGCACCCTCATTTGTAATTTGTAAAAACAACTGGTGCATATTCTTCACGATATAAAATTCATATCTTGAATTCATATATTCGATAGATTGTTCTACAGTACCATTCTCGTAAGCCATATCTATCATCATTTTTACATCAGATTTTACAGGATCCTCTAAAACCCCTGACTCATGAACTCCTTCCAGAGCTTTAACAAATGATTGAGTCGTTGCAAATTCCATGATTGTATTGGTTGTATATACTTGAATTTGTTCAAAAATAAACTCACTATACAATCTCTTACATCTCAAATAAGTCAAATAAGGAATCACTAAAACTGATAAACAAGAATAAATAATAGAAATAACTAGATTGTAAAAATATAGATATGAAATAACTGCCGCAGATGCTGCAAATACAACAATCTGAATGACATATTGTCTCGTTGTATATTCTTGTCCTAAATCTTTTACTTTTTGCCGTACTTCTCGAAACGAATATGGTGCATATTTTTCATAAATTACACCTGCTTGTTTCGAAATATATTTATATACGTTCTGCCCTGAGTTTTTTCGATAAGAATAAACGAAAATAAGGATTGCAGCAACAACTACAAATATAATAAACGTCATAATGATTCCCTCCTTATTCTACTGGTCGTACATTCGAAAATGAATTTGATGTCACCGGCTGTGAAGAAACAGTTGTACTCTGTTGAGCACTTACTTGTCCAACTGGCGTGGATGGCGTTTGGTTTTGCACCACACTCTGGTTGGCTGGCACTGTCTGTTGTACTTGTGGTTGCGTTTTAGCATCTACTGTAGATGTTGTTGCGTTCCCAACAGCCTCTTCACCACCTTCTTTATCATTCAAATCTGTTCGAATGAGGTCTTTTGGCAATTCTACTCCTTGCCCTTCTAAATATTCAAGCAAATATTTGCTAGGGTTTTGTCTTACGACGTGCCCATCATTTAACTTTTTATAAATAACATTATATTTTGCTTCATTATCCTCTGTTACATAGAATTCGACAACAGAAGCGATCTCACGATGAAATCTCTTTGTCGCTCTATCTTGATATCCACGAATATAGACTCCTAATTGTACATAACGATAAATAGATTTCAAAAATTGATCGATATCTTGATTTGTCTCCAACAAACTGTACATACGGTTTGGAATAGACTCCGCTTTATCCGCATGGATCGTCGACAAAATATAGTGTCCTGATGAAATCGAGTTACGTACAGCCATAACAGCTTCTGCACTACGAACCTCGGATAGTAAAATCCACTTTGGGTTCTGTCTCATACAAGTTACTAACACATCTGAATAAGAAGCGATGTTGTTCGTTTTCATTGCCACGATATCTCTATGTGGGAAAATCCGATCCAAGTGTAACTCCAAGGTGTCCTCGATTGTGATAACTTTTTCATTCTCTTTAATGTGAGATGCTAGATATTTAATAAACTCTGTTTTTCCTGAACCAGTTTCTCCACATACGATAATGTTACAATGTCCCTCGATCGCTTTCATCAAAAAGTCATGAACATCAAGCGTTATATAATTCTCTGCTAATATTTTTTCTTTTTCCAAACGAATCTTCGCTGGTGTTTTACGCATTACGCAAGCGATTCCATTTCTGGCAATAGAATCGTGTACGAAATTTAAACGTAGTTCGGCACTCTCCGCATCCAAGAATGGGTGAGCCATGTTAAATGTCTTACCCATAACATTGGAACATTGGAAAGCTAATTTTTCCATAAACGCATCATTGACCACATCATTTTCTACGCGGAAAATACCACGTGATAGAGTCTTTAACCATAATTGACCCCCATTACTATAAGAAATATCGGTTACATCATCATTTTCCAACAATTCTTTTAATGGACCAAAGTCAATCTGGGCAAACATTGCATCATTAAACATATTATGCACCTGCTTGTTCTTGCGTATTTGTATTATTTCCTGAATTATTGTTTGTATTTGTATCTGTTGATTGATCAATTACTACTGTATTTGCGTTAATAAAGTCTTTTAAATATTGTGTACTAACTTGTGTTTCTCCACTTTCGTCAACTTCTTGTCCGTGTGGAACTGGGAATAGTTCTACATCGAAGTCATCCATATAACTTGCTTTACGTAACAAGATATTGATTTCAGGATCTACTCCAAAAATTAACATTGATGGTGTACGTGCTTCTTCTGTGTTTTCAAACACATGACGTCCATCTTTGTCTTTTACAGCTAATACTTTGATATTTTCAACTAATTTACCTACCATGATCTGTCCAGCATCTGTCGTTGCTTTCATATAAATATCAATCTTGTTTCCAGGGAAAATTGAATTTCCGTATGTAGAATCCATCGTAACTGGGAAATTATATACTACTTCATTTTTACCTACTTGAGTAAATGCAGAATCAGGTAATTCTTCCTCTGTTACTAATGTATCTTGATAAAACATACTACCCTGTGGAATTACAGTATTATAATTACTATATTTTCCAATTACTTGTGATGCTACACGAATCACGTTATCACTTAACACAACAGGTGCAACATCGACATATTCAATCATATCTTTTGTTATTTTCGTTCTTGGTTGAATCGTATCTACAGCTACGGGAATATTACGTACTGGAGTAACTGCATTGTTGATTTGTGCATTATATCCCCAATATAAAATTCCAATAACTGCTACAACCCCGATAATTGTTACAGTATTTTTATTTTTCAAAAATCTTTGAAATGTTACTATTATATTATTCATTTTTATTCTCCTATTCTAATATGGCGTTTCTAATATCGCATCTAATTTATTTGTCACATCAAACTCAAGTACTTCACCAGTAAAATTTGCTGTGTTGCTACTTGATACCTTGATACTAACCTTAGGCGGCATCTCGTTGACATCATAAATTTGAATTTTATACGTAGTTCCTAAATTTACATTTTGTGCAAAACGTCTTAAAAAATTCTCTACGAATTTTTCGCGATCAATTCGGATTGCTCCGTATGCTCGATATGATGCAAAATCGAAAGCATCATACATTGCAGCTTCTGTCGTCTCTTTCAACAAGTTGAAGTTTTGTTCATCTGCATTCGTAATATTTTGAAAGAAATTTACAAAAAATATTGCAATGACGCCTAACACAATAATAAATATTCCCCAAAACGATTTACTCATTCTCTCACCACCTCATTACCAACATCAAGGTCACAAATCTGTAAAAGATCATTCTGTGTTATTACAAACATTCTCTGTAATATTCTAACTAGCGTATCCTTAGATACACACTGACCCCACAAATTGTCACCCTCCTTTCAAATATGACGTACCGTCCTCTATTTTTATATTATACCACAAATTTCTTAAATTTCTTATTTTTTTCTATATTTTACATACTATTTTAGTTGATAAACCACTTCCTGATTTCTCAAACGAAAACGAATCATGATTTTTGTTGCATTTTTTACCTCTGGTGTCACTTCGATATAAGTGATACTTTCATTTTTTACACTCGTCGGTTTCACTTCTTTTATTTGAAATGGTTGTGTTTTAACTTTTCCGTCAATCTCATACTCGATCGTTCCAAACATTTGAATCAATTCAAACACCGTATCCACACCTCGCAATTGAATACTATCATCCATTTTTAAAGAACCCGTTAGTTTTAAAAGTGTTTTATCATAATTACTCAAGATATCAGGTTTAATATATTCAATCGATGGAACGCATTCATTTTGTGCCGCGCAGAAATTATACTCTAATTTAAATTGATCGCTGATTTCATACGAATCAATCTTCAGCTTGCTTTCGCCAAGGATCGTTCCTTTCGTGTTCATTTCGTTGCCCAACAAAACTGTTTTTGACTTTAAGTTCGTCATCAAATTCTTCGGATTTAATTTTACGTTTACATACATCGCTTGAATCTTATTATCTTTACTTTTTAACCCGTTAATATATCTTAACATCATCGTTTTATCTAAATAATTTGCAGGAACTTCGTACGCTATTAAATAAGTCACTTCAGACTGTGTTGGAATATTCTCTCCTTGATATAACGTTCCTAAATCTTTCAACTGATTCTTATATATCCTTGTCGGATAATAATGTTTATCTCCAACATTTAATTCCAATTTTGCAAGTTCCAGAGGATCGGTCGGTTCCGATAACTTTCTTGTACTAATCTCTAAAACCACTAAATTTTTATAATCATCTAATTCTTCCATTTTATAATCTGTATTTGTAATATAAGAACGATTTACTTTCATCATAAAGTCATAGGTGTAGAAATATTGACCTTCTTTATATTTTTTATCGGCCAATCCAGATGCAAAGAAGATAAATACCCCTATCCCCACTACTGCAACAGCAGCGATAATATTGATAAGCAATTTATTTTCCACATAGACATATTTCATGTGTCGCCATCTACGCTTCAAATCTCGTTTGAATCGATCGGTATCAACCTCTACATCGACTTCGAATTCTTCATTATCCTCTACCGCAATATCTAACTCTTGGAGATCTTTTACGAAATTGAATTTTTTAATATCGAACCCTGTCGCCCTTACAAAGGTCATGACAGTCGCAATAATTTGAGCAATAAACGCGATATTTACAAAGTCGCTTATCGCTCGAGCTAAACGCGCACTTACCAGTTGCCCCTCCATCGTAACAATCGTATTTTTGGTTAGTACAAATATGACAGCAACAAAAATAAAAGTAACAATAGAATATATATAGTAGGTAATCGGTTTTTTCTTTAAATACATTAAAACTAGTACTGTAATCAGTCCCGCTATGATAATACCTATTACTAAATAGACCCTAAAGCTAATTAAAGTACTTGCAATGTCTTGCCCGACAATAGACTCACCTTGACTAAAATAGTCACTAAAAAACTGCATGATATTCCATGTTTTATAAAGTAAATATGCCATCAATCCAGTTAAAATAACGTGAATCAATTTGAAATTTTTAATCAATATCGCATACGGTTTTCTTAATATCATATTGTTTCCCCACTATTCTACTATATACAGTATAACTGAAAAAAACAAAAATGAAAAGGAAAATTTTAAGCTTTTCCGATTTTTTCAATATTCTACTTACTTATATAGAAAAAGCAGACCGCTAAGATCTGCTTTGATTGCTATTACCATATTTTTGTTTTTCTGTCATCATATATTCTGTGATTTGCGTTTCTATTTCATCTAGTGCATCTTTTTGAATATTAGAAAGATATACTCGTTCTTTTATAGTATCTATGATCACCTTTCCCCAAACGATTCCCATGTGCACTTTCAAATCATTAAATAAGTCAGGTGTGATTGCAGTATAAAAATATCCAAACAATAATCTCTTTTGTGCAAGTAAAATTCGCTTATTGGTAAGCACTACCGCATATGTTGTAATAATATCTAGAGGGTTGTTGTTCTTTTGTGCAGCAAACGCATAATAAACTTCCTCTCCAGGATTTAAAAAGTTTTCCACAAGTTTGCTGTGTTGTTTAATTCTCCAAGCGACAGTTAGTGGATACCTTTTTTTAAAACGCAATATTTTTTCATATACTACATTACTCATAGTTACCTCCTAAATTTTACTCTTCTTCAATCAATCCATTTTCTTGGAAGAATGTAACAAAAGTTGCTTCATCTAAATATCCAGATTGTGTATCAACAATCTCCCCGTTTTGCACAATTAGTGTAAATGGTGTTCCAAAGTCTTCTTGTAATTCTTCAAAAGAAGCGCTTAACTCAGCGGACTCTTCATCACTTAAGTCTGTAATATTCAAATAATTGATTGTAATTCCATAGAGTAGTGCGACATTAGAAAGGACTGGACGCGCTGAATTACATGCACTACAACCAGTTTGTCCCAATACGATAATAGATTTCTCAGAATTATTTTCAGCGATCAATTCTCTATACTTCGCAAAATCAATCTTTGTTAAATATTCATCATCTGTTTTTAATACAGCATCTTCACCTAAAATACCATTATCTTTGTAGAAATTAAACAATCCCTCTTTATCTGTATACCCCATCTGTGTTCCTAAAACTTTTCCTTCTTTTACAATTGAAAGGTGTGGAGTCCCAAATTGTGTCTCATCAACACTCAACATTTTTAATAATTCAGATAGATTTGATTGAGATAATTCGTCAGTATCAATATAAGTATAATCGATATCATATTCTTCTTTCATCTCATTCATAATCGGTGTAAATTGCTGACAATATGAACATCCAGCTCTTCCTAAATATATAATTTGCGTTTCTTTCGAATTGACCAAATCCACATATTTTTGCATCAATTTTTTTTCTTGTTCTTTCCCTATGTAGCTAATTCCTATAGCTCCTACAATCACTACGATAATCGCTATAATAATTGCTATCAGTTTTTTGTTTTCTGTCATTCTTACTCACTCTCCTTCGATCTATTTCGTCTTCAAAGACTTTTCTTCCCCCATTTTACTACTTTCCACAACATTGTTTATACTTCTTGCCAGATCCACAAGGACACGGATCATTGCGTCCTACTTTTTTTACTTTCTTTGGTTGACGCTTCTTTTCTTTCTGTGGATCTCTCACCGCTTCACCTTTAGCAACTTCCTTGCGTTCTGTATTTTGTCTTACTTCCGCGCGAAGTAAATAAATCGTCGTTTCTTTATCTATCGTATATAATAAGCGATCAAATAATTCATATCCTTCTGTTGTGTATGCTCGCAATGGATTTTCCTGTGCATATCCTCTTAAATGAATTCCCTCACGTAAATGTGACATCGTGTTAATATGTTCCATCCAATGAGTATCGATCACACGAAGTGTAACTGCTTTTTCAAATTCATTTCGAATATCATCCGGAACTTCACTCATCTTATCTACATACTCTTGTTCTACTCGATTAAAGATATAATCGATGACTTCTGGTACATCCATATTTACAACTTCATCGATTTTCATATCCTTTCGCAATAAATTTTCATTGATTGCTTCAATAATTTCTGAAAGATCCGATTCTGTTAAATGTCCTTCCGGCATAATGTGTTCATGCACTAAATCTTCAATATGATTGTGAATCGTCTGTTTAATCGTATCACTAATAGACTCACTATCGAGAATTTCATTACGTTTATTATAAATAATTTCTCTTTGCTTATTGATAACATCATCATATTGTAACAATGTTTTACGAATATCAAAGTTGTTTCCCTCTACACGGCGCTGCGCCGATTCGATTGATTTTGATAGCGCCTTATTTCGTATTGACATATCATCTGAAAAACCAACACGTTGTAATAAAGCTTTTGCTCGGTCTGTTCCAAATCGTACCATTAGGTCATCTTCGAAAGATACACAAAATTGTGAAAAACCAGGATCTCCTTGACGTCCAGAACGACCTCTTAACTGGTTATCAATACGACGTGACTCGTGACGTTCTGTTCCGATAACACATAATCCGCCAAGTTCTTTTACCTCATCAGTTAATTTAATGTCCGTTCCACGACCAGCCATGTTAGTGGCGATAGTAACCGCACCCTTTTCTCCAGCTTTTGCAATAATTTCGGCTTCACGAGCATTATTTTTTGCATTTAAAACCTCATGAGGAATATTCTTCTTCTTAAGCATCGAACTAATTAACTCACTAGTCTCTACAGCAACAGTACCAACTAATACCGGCTGCCCTGTCTTATGGCGTTCTACAATCTCATTTACAATTGCCTTATATTTTCCTTTTGCTGTTGCAAAAATCAAGTCACCATAATCTTTACGGATTACAGGTTTATTCGTCGGAATACAAATAACATACATGTTATAAATATCTCTAAATTCTTCCTCTTCCGTCTTCGCCGTACCAGTCATACCTGATAATTTATCATACATTCTAAATAAATTTTGGAATGTGATCGTAGCGAGAGTCTTTGTCTCTTCTTGGATTTCAACTCCCTCTTTTGCCTCGATCGCTTGATGTAATCCATCAGAATAATTTCGTCCTTGCATCAAACGACCAGTGAATTGATCTACGATAACGATTTTGCCATCTGCTACGACATAATCTACGTCGACCTTCATAGCATAATTTGCTCTTAATGCTTGATTGATATGATGAACTAGGTTTGTATGTTCCATATCATAGATATTATCGACACCAAATGCTTTTTCCGCTTTGGCAATCCCCTTTTCGTCTAAGGTAACCGCCTTAGTTTTTTCATCATATATATACCCATCATTTTCCTTCAACGATTTTACAAAGCGATCAGCTTGCGTATATAACTTCGCAGACTGCATTCTACCTCCAGAGATAATCAATGGAGTTCTAGCCTCGTCAATCAACACAGAGTCAACCTCGTCGACTATGGCAAAATTTAATTTTCGTTGTACACGAGATTCAGCATTCACTACCATGTTATCACGTAGGTAATCAAATCCGATTTCATTGTTTGTAGAATACATAATATCACATTGATATGCTTCTCTTTTTTCCTGTGAAGATAATTCTCTATAATTTACTCCTACTGTCAATCCTAAGAATCGATAGATATTTCCCATCCATTCCGCATCACGACCAGCCAAATATTCATTTACTGTAATGATATGTACTCCTTTTCCAGTTAAAGCATTCAAATATGCCGGCATCGTAGAAGTAAGTGTCTTACCTTCTCCTGTTTTCATCTCGGCGATATTTCCATAATGAATTGCAAGTCCACCAAGAATTTGTACATAGTATGGTTTTTCCCCAATCACTCGGAATGCTGCTTCACGTGCTACCGCAAACGCTTCTACCATGATATCTTCTAATGTTTCACCATTTTGTAAGCGTTCTTGGAACTCTTTTGTTTTTGCTTTTAATTCTTCGTCACTTTTTTCACTCATTTCAGCATCTAATTTTTCTATTTCATCAGCTATTTTCTGAAATTTAGTTAACTCTTTATATTCATGATCAAAGACTTTTTTTAAAAAGTTCATTTTATCATCCTTTCTAACTCAACTTATATTTTATCAAATTATTCTTAAAAATCATAGTGAAAATTAGGTGAAATAAGAAAAAAGGACGAATTCGTCCTAATTTGTTTCTATCATTCCGTATCCGCCATCTTTTCTCTTGTATAAAATACATACCTCTCCTGTATCGGCATCTTTAAATACAAAGAATTCATGTCCAATCAAGTTCATTTGAAGAATTGCTTCTTCTTCACTCATTGGCTTCATTTCAATTTTTTTACGTTTTACGACAGTTTCCTCTGGTCCACTTTCTTCTGCTTCAAAGTTCATGTTAAAATCGATCATGCTAGACTTTGTAGCCTTCTTTTGCATTCTCGTTTTGTTTTTTCTGATCTGTCTTTCGATCTTATCACTTACTAAATCAATAGCTGCATATAAGTCTTTGTTTCTCTCTTCTCCACGTAAAATCATTCTTTTCGCTGGAATTGTGACTTCTACAATTTGGTCAATTCCTCGTATACGAACTACTACATTTGCGGTAAGAGAATCAGGATTTTCAAAATACTTATCTAACCTACCTATCTTCTCCTCAATATACTTTCTGATTGGCTCGGTAATCTCTACTTTATTACCACGAATATTAAATTTCATAGCATCAATCCTTTCTAACTTTATTATAACATATTTTATAGAAAAACAATATGTTTTTTTATGTGAATTTATGTTCAAAACAAGATAGAAAAAAAGCAGCTTTATACCAAAGCAGCTTTAATCTCTACAACGTTCTTCGCCTGTAGACCCTTATCCGTTTGAACTAGTTCAAAATCTACATACTGTCCTTCGACTAACGTTTTAAATCCGTCTGATAGTATTGCGGAATAATGAACAAAAATGTCCTCTCCATCTTTGTACTCGATGAAGCCATAACCTTTATCGTTATTGAACCATTTTACTTTCCCACGCACAATTAACATCTCCCTTCTAGCATCCTCCCTGCACTACCACTATACCGTAAATCAAACCACTTATGCAACGAAATTCATCCGACAAAAACCGACAAAATATTTTTTGATTGATCTCAGTAGCAGTGGCAAGTTCTATTCTACTATAATTTTAGGAAATTAACTCGTAACTTGTCTCAAAACCCCTTTTTTATGTTCGAGAAAAAATAAGACAAATTTTCACTTAGCTTGAGGACGAAAACATCAAACAAATAAAAAAAGGAGAATGATTTAAGCATTCTTCTTTTTGTTATCAATAAAATTAGAGACAATCACGACCTGATGAAATCTATTCGCATTGACTTTCTTCTGATTTTGTAATTTAGGATTTTGTTTTGTGATCTGCGCAATAATTCCTAATCCGTATCCATGTGATCCTTCTTTGCTTGTTACTCCAACTTCATCCATATTGTCTATTAACTTTCCATAATTGTTACTAACGTCTATGTGTAAATCTCCATGTTTACAAAATAATTCTAATTTTATCTTTCTATCTTTTAATTTTGTTACCTCATCAATCGCGTTATCAATGATTATTCCTAAAATCTTACATAGCTCCATGTTGGTCTTCATATCTATTTTTGTAAAGTCAAATTCTTTAATATTTCTAGCTAGTACTACTTGAAAATCAATATTATTCTCTTTCATAATTCCCAATTTCGGATAGATGAGACCTTGAATCGTAGCTAACGGAATTCTTTTTATTCTTCTTGTTAATGTATTGTCTTCTTGTTTTTTCTCTTTGATTGCGACTCCGATATATTCTAAAATACCTTGTACATCATTATTACGAGCTAGTCCTTCTATCGTATATAATTGATTTACGTTTTCATGATTCTTCATACATTCTTGATCTAGTAAAAGAACATTATCTTGTAATGCTTTCTGTTGTTCCTCGTAACTGATTCTGTATATTTCGCTTGTGTTCTTTTCTTTTAACATTAAAATAGAAATAGCGGTATATATAGACAAAACAATAAACTCTAAAATAATTATAATAACTGTTGTGTTTTCGTAGTAAATAACAGCCAGCATAATATTTATACATACCATTAGTAAAATTAAGTATAAAGCAACATATGTTGAATCTAAATGGTTTATAACGTTAATTACTTTTTGTCTAACAGAAATCGGAAATTGAAATAGAAAAGTAATATACATTAAAATTCCAATTACTACATTAGGCAATAATTTTAAAAACAAATTTGATTGTAATACTTGAATGTCTATATGTAATATTCCCATTAAAAATACCATACAAATCGCTTCAAGTATTAAAATTATAATCTGAACTTCAACAACAGATACAATTGCATTTCTAATTTTTTCTTTAAACAAAAATGAATATAAAAAAGTCCAGATGATCAAATAAATAGGCAATCTAATATATGTATTTGTTAATGCGCTACCTAAAAAGGATAATATAACAAAAATTATGTAGATAACATAAACTTTATATGATTTCCAATTGATTTTTGTGTTTTGCAATTTATGCCATCCAAAAATTATAATAACCCCTAAAATACAAACAGATAAAATAGTTTCAAATATTTCTTGCATACTTCGTAACCTCTACTTTAAAATTTGGTGACACTAAATTTGTTGTCATTCCATTGTCGAACGTAATTGTTCGATTTCTTTTATCAATAATTCGGACTCTATCCATGTTTACTAAACAAGCTCTATGAGATTCTACAAATGGTTCACCCAACATTTCAGATAATTCTACTAGTGGCTTGATAGATCTAAACTTGTTATAATCAGTAACGATGACAGATTTTCTTTCGATCGTTTCTCTTGCTACGTATAAAATATCCTTTGTTGGAATTGTATATACAGATCCTTTTTCAGAAAAACGAATCATTTTCTTTTTACCTGATATCGTTAGAGCTTTATTGATTGCATTTACTAATTTATCATGAGAATTATCAAATTTATTGATATAAGTTAGTGGCATAATTGTATCTTCTACTACGATCCCTGTTAAATCTGCGAAAGCTGTTAGAAAGATAATAATGCTTTCGACATCATCGTCTCTAAGATTTCTCGCGACATCAATTCCAGAATCATTGTTGACCTGAATATCTAAGATGTATACTTTTCTTTGTGAAGTATCATTTGCTAAAGAATAAAAGTCATTATCAAATGATAAGAACGTGTGTATTCTATAATCGATATTATTTTTCATCATTGTTTCGTTGATTGTATTCTCAACCATTTTTAATATGGATGGTTCATCATCCACTACTACAAAATTAATCATCTTCATTCCCCTCTTTCTTCTTTCGTTTCAATTGTAATCGCCATTAGCTAATGATATAGCTTACACCATAGACTTCTCTATGGTTTGCAATGAGAGCGTCACAAAATTCGATCTTTTTTGCTCTTTGTTTATTTTGTCGGATACTCTTAGTATACCATATTTTTCCTTTTTTGAACTTTCTTTTTTTCTATCTTTCCATTTTTCATCTCCTATATGTATGAAACTTATTAAAACTCGTTTGAAATAGCTATTTATTTGTTTAATTTTTTTATCAGTTCACTTTTAAACGCCTATTTTATACAATTGTAATAATCATTGATTAATTTTAATAAATAATCTTTTTTAACAATACAATCTAACCATTTATTAGGTAAGTTACCATAATATATTCCGCTTAAACCACCAACCAATGCTCCAATAGTATCACTATCATTTCCTAAATTGATAGCCTCAATGACACTTTTATCGTAACTATCATTATTTATAAAACACCATATGACAGCCTCTAATGTATCAACAACAAACCCCATACTACTAATACTATCTATATTTAATTGGCTAATATCGTTTTTTAATAATCTGTCGTAATACTTTATAATATCTAAATCGAAATATTTTGTATATTTGTATCTTCTTACGTTACTATAAGCAATTTCTTTTTCTTTGCCGTTTAATAACTCTATGACTAAAAGTACATATATAAAACAACCTAAGATACTTATTTTATGACTATGTGTAAGTGATGATATATCTTTTACTAAATTATATATTTCATCATCATTTAATTTTTTATAATAAGCGTAATATGCAATCGGTAATATGCGCATTAAACTACCATTACCATTATAATTAAAACCTTTCATTCCACATTCGGTTATCCTGTCACATCTTTTATTATAATAATTGCCTAGAGCAAAAAAGGTGGTTCTACCAATACCAAATGCTTTATCCGTGGCAATAAAATCTTTATTTGAAACCCATAAAATAAAATTATTCATAATACTTTCGTAGTTTATTTTTCCATTGTTATCTATTATCGATTTCATTGTAGCAATCACCATACTACTATCGTCGGACCAAACACCTTTTATACCGGTTCTATCACTACTAATCATATCGGTAACTTTATTGTTTTTGAATAATTCTCTTTTTTTAAACTCTAAAGGGACACCTAAGGCATCACCAATTATAAAGCCCATTATTCCATTTATAACAACATTTTTGTTCATCATTATATACCTCTCAAATTCTGCATCTATCAAGTATATTATAATTTATTAAATCTATAAAATAAAGTCATCCAAAAAAGGACTAATAATAAGTCCTTAATTATAATGATATACTATTTAGTCTTTAGCTGATTTATTTATAAATAAATGTATTTAACTATCAACACTTCTTTAATGCAACAGCAATATATTTTATTCTGCCGCTATTTTATATCATTTGGATTTACATACAGTTCTACTTTACCACAATTCGGACAAATTCTAACCTTTAACTCTACTTGGTTTATTTCGTCAGTTTGAATTCCAAAAATAGTTTTTTTATTTCCAGTTCTAATATTTACATAAAACTTGTCTATTTCATGATCCACGTCTATAAATTTTGGTTTACCATACAAAACACCATCTATCATTTCAATATTACAATCATTACATTTTTTCATAATTATCCTCCTATACAAATTACTAGCTGTTGTTTAGAAAATTATACCATTTTGCATTTGATATATAAATAAAAAGATATTAACTTTTCATTTTTAAAGTTAATATCTTTTCTATTCAGGTTGTTTGAAATTTTTATAAGCACTATATAAATAATAATATGGAATAGCCAACAAAACTGCGTTGATAATTATTAAAACAATATTATCTTTTACATTGATAAAATGAATGAGTTGCGGTAAAAATAACAGTGCACCTAAAATTAATGTTAATAATGACTTCTTTTTAGCTAGCAATAAACCTATCACCCCAGCTAAAATTTGAAAAAATGCCGCAGCATACGTTATAACCAAAGCAAGTAAAGCTTGTTCGCCATCCATATTTACGTTGGCAGCAGTAGCTTCACCAATTAAAAAATACGTAGCAACAACAGACGCTGTTCCTAATAAAATTTGAATAATACTAGCTATTCTTAACCCTTTAGTACCTTTTCTCATATAACCTAATTCTTTATCTTTATATAAAATTTCTAAATATAGAAATCAATTATCTATGGCAGGGGATGAGAGAATCGAACTCCCAACAGTGGTTTTGGAGACCATTATTATACCATTTAACTAATCCCCTTTGTTGAAGACGATAATATTATAACATAAAATGATCTGTAAAACAAACAAAATGTTTTAAAGAGACGAAATTTATAAATTAAGGAGTGAACTGATAAAAAAATTAAACAAATAAATAGCTATTTCAAACGAGTTTTAATAAGTTTCATACATATAAGAGATGAAAAATGAAAAGATAGAAAGATAAAATTAGAATTATTTTGTAAACATGGAGATTTACACATAGACGTTAGTAACAATTATGGAAAGTTAATAGACAATATGGATGAAGTTGGAGTAACAAGCAAAGAAGGATTACATGGATACGGATTAGGAATTATTGCGCAGATCACAAAACAAAATCAGAAGAAAGTCAACGCGAATAGATTTCATCAGGCCGTGATCGTCTCTCGCCTTATTGATAACAAAAAGAAGAATGCTTAAATCATTCTCCTTTTTTATTTAATCATACATTTTGGTGTTTTTGCCTCTTCTAGAATAACACCGAAAATACAAGCCTGACTCCCTAATCCTGCTACCATCGTCGCAATTCCTGCTAACCACACTGCCGCTTTTTTGAACACATCTACTCCCCCCTTACTTCAACTTACATGTTCTAAATACTGGCGATAATTCGCGTATGGTAAATGAAAAACACTATATATTTCTGGTGATATCATTAAACATTCGATCAATAACACTGCAATTAACGAATTTGAATAAAACGGTGGAGTGTAAAAAGAAACAATTACATATATCAAGGCAGTCAATGTTGAAATTGTTTTATAAACAATTCTCCTTTTTTGAGATATTATAGGCCTATTCTTTGTATCAGATGGTGCATATTTATATATATAACCAACAGCAAACGTTCCCAATACAAGTTGAATCCAAACATTCATTTTAAATTGTAAACATATCCATGGAGGTAACACTAACAATAAAAAAGATGAAACATAGCATTCCCAACTTTTGTTAGCATGCAATCCAAAGGCTGTAGAACGAATAATTCCAAAAAAAGATAAAAATATTAAGTATTCTTTTACAACTCCCATTACCAAAGCCGCTAAAGTTAAAACAGTCATTTTGGTAATCAATATATAAATCGACTCTAATCCGTATTTCACAACTGCTATCTGTTCTTCTGTATATTCTGGACATTCTTCTCCGATTTTCCTCAATATTAGTGTTACTATTTTTCTTCGCATAATCTTACCCCCGAATTATCTCGGAAATTGTATCCTACAAGTTTCAATAAATATCGACTTATGTATGAAAATATGTTTTTTATGTTCAAAATTATATTTTTTTATAGACTGGGTAACATATTTATGCTTAGACAGACCATATCTATACATTTAAAACTAACATACGTTTTTTCCGCTTTTTTTCCTATATAATAATATATATGAAAACAACATTGTTGTTTATATAGTCAAGGAGGTTCATATATGGTGGGTCGTGTTAAATGGTTCAACAATAAAAAAGGATTTGGATTTATTGAATATAAAGAAAATCTCGATATTTTTGTCCATTACAGTTCCATTATGATCGAAGGATACAAAACTTTGTCAGAAGGACAAATGGTTGAATTTGATTTAGTGGAAACAGAAAAAGGATTACAAGCAAAAAATGTAAAAGAAGTTAAACCTACTACAGTTTAGTAGGTTTTTTAATAAAATATTTCTTCAATATTCATTTCCATTGGATGTCCAATGGTTTTTAGCGTTTCTGCACTATAAAAATTAAAATAATAACGTCCATTTAAATTGGATACAGATCCTTGATATTCGTTGTTTTCAACTTTTAATTTTGCATGTATCTCTCTTCCATTATAATAATCTAAGATATATTTTGGTAATTCGATATAGTATTCTCCTTTAAAATCATTATATTGGATAGTTCCTTTAAAAGGTGGATGGGTAAGATTCATTTTTTGCATCAGCTCATACATTGTTTCATATTGTAACACTGCCCAAGTAGAAGGACTCAATTCTAAGATACCTACGCTAATTAACTTACGCTTTTTTCGTGAAAAAAGTTTTTTATAGTCATAATCAAAGCGAAGCGGATCATTATACAGTTGAAATACGCGTTGAAAATCGGTGTTGATATCTCGTTGATATATCAGTTCGTATTCCTTTGCTGCTTCTTCGATTCGATAATGATCAAAAAATCTTATCTTGTGGCCTTGTAACCATTGCCACATAGAATACGGATTATACACTTGTGGGGCACTTCGTTTACACGTTCCACATAATAATATCAAATTATCTGGTTTATATTTACCTTTCAGTTCTTTAGGAAGAATATAGGTTGGATATAATTTTTTATTCATTCCACAGCACCAACAACGTTCTGTTGCATCCTCATACGTAACACTTGTATGTTCTAATTTTCCATGTTTGTACCAGTATTCTGCAATATAATGGTATAATTCTTTTTCCTGCTCACTTATTTCCGATTGTTTTCTATATCGTACAAAATAATATTGATTTTGAATATATAAAGTATTTAATGCACACATTTCTATAAAGTTTTCAATTTTCACAATATGTACTTCATTTACTAATACTTGTGAAAACAAATACCCAGGTAAAACAGCATCTGTTCTCACCTGATATTCTGGGATTTTAAATTTCTCCTGTTGTTGTTTCATAATTCTATCTAATCTTTGAATCAACTGAGTTTCTTCGTCAGTTTGGTTTTCTTTTTTTCGCTTTACCTCATGTAAAAAGGCTCTAATCCAGAGAAAAGATAAATGTTCAAAATTACTTTGAGCTTTTTTCATACATTCAATTGTTTGCTGAATTCCTGTTGCTTTCTTATTACAGGTTAAACTTTCCGTATTTTTTGATTTTTGAATTTCAACATAGTCATCTTTTGAAATCCAATCAATTTCGACACCTTTTCTATCAATTTCAACTTCTACATTCATTATGTTGATTTCTAGATCAATCTGTAATTTAGAAACATATTCCATCCATATGTCATATACTGTTTTCCACGTAAAATTTTTTTTCATATAAACCTCCAACCGTGATACAAAAAAGGGTCGTACACTAAAGTCTGTACGAGCCCTTTATTTACAAATAGTATAACATAATTCGACGCAAATAGAAAGAAGTTTGCATAAATTATACTCCTCCAATCATTCCTTTTTTTCGTAGATAAAGCTTTCTACACCAATCTACTGGAACCACAGTTGAAGCAAAGATCAACATCGTAATAAATTCTTTTATAGTTAATCCACTTGTGCGAAATAAATTACCACCAAAATAAATCATAATAATTTGAACAATGATAATAAATACAATGATAGCGATAAATACTCTATTCTTTAACAAATGAGCAAATAAATTTAACCTGTGTGTTCGCGCATTAAAACAATTAAAAATCCCCATAAATATAAATAGTCCGAAGAACGCAGTCATCAAATATTTATAATTTTCTCCTGTCCTAAAAAAATGTTGAATCCAAGGCGTTTTTAAAAACAGAATGCATAAGATAGATGAATATATTCCCGTAAATAATATTTCATCTTTCATATAACGATTCATAATTGGTTCATCTTTTTTCTTTGGTTTTTCTTTCATATATTCTACCAGTGGTGGTTCAAATGCAAATGCAAGACCTGCTAACGTATCCATAACCATATTGATCCATAACATTTGAATCACCGTAACAGGTGTATCGACGCCAATAAATGGTCCTATAATGGAAAGTGTAATGGCACATACATTTACCGTTAATTGGAATATTATAAATTTTCGAATACTTTTGAAAATTGTTCTGCCGAATAGAATAGCTTTCACAATCGATAAGAAATTATCATCTAAAATAACGATATCGCTTGCTTCTTTTGAAACCTCTGTTCCACTTCCCATCGCGAACCCTACATCCGCTCGTTTCAAAGCTGGCGCATCATTAACTCCATCACCCGTCATACCTACAACTAATTCACATTCTTGCGAAATACGAATCAACCTACTTTTATCACTAGGTAGTGATCTCGCTACAACTCTTAAATGTGGAAGGATCCTCTTCAGCTCTTCATCACTTTTTTGTTTTAATTCATCACTCGTCAATACGACGTCATCTGTATTTTGATATATCCCTGCTTCTTTTGCGATTGCCATCGCAGTATCTTTATTATCTCCAGTAATCATAACCGTCTGAATATGTGCTTCGTGTACTAGTTTTACTCCTGTAATGGCTTCACTACGAATCTCGTCTTTAATAAATGCAAATCCTACCAGTGTTAAATCGCGAAAAGCAGTAACATTTACTACTTTATCACTCGTTGCAAATGCAATTACACGAATACCATTTTGCGTCATAGATGAAATCTTTCGATTCATTTCTATCCTAGACAAAATCGTGCGAATACTCCCATTCTCATCATAATATTTTGTACAGTATGGAAGAATTTTTTCAGGAGCACCTTTGATTAAATTTAATCTCTTACCTTTATCTGAAACCGTCGTAATTGCATATTTGTTTTTACTATCAAATGGGATATGTGAAATTTCTTTCTTTTGATATCCTAAATCAGATTGAATAAATTCTAACAGTGCACGATCTGTAATATTTCCACCGATTGCATGATGAGATGTATCATACCTACTAGCATTATTATATAAAAAGGAGTCTCTTACTATATGATATAAGTTTCCTACTTTAGAAAGTTCATATTCACTATGATATGATTTTAAGTTCCCACTCATGAAAGAAACAACTTCTAGCTTCCCCTTCGTTAAAGTCCCTGTCTTATCTGTAAATAAAATATTTATACTTCCCGCCGTCTCAATTCCTACCAATCTTCTGACTAACACATTATTTTTTAACATCCTTTTCATGTTAGAAGAAAGTACCAGTGTAATCATCATAGGAAGTCCTTCCGGTACAGCCACGACAATAATAGTTACACTTAATGTTAAAGCATATAGTATATGTCCGGCCATTACCGGAAAATCTGTTACGAAAGCGACAATCTTTGAAAGTTGAAATTGTTGGTCAATGACAACAACTGAAAATAGATATGATACACTGACTAGTATAGCGCCAATATATCCAATTCTACTAATTACTGTGGCTAGTCCTCTCAATCTAATTTTCAATGGACTTTCTGGTTGTTTTTCCTGAATCTCTTGTGCTAATTGGCCATAATAAGTTTGATCCCCGACTTCAGTAACACAAACTTCAGCATTACCAGAATATACTACTGTTCCTCGATATACATAACTATCTTTTCCCGGAACGTTCCAATTTTTACATACATTTTTTTCTACTCCTGCCGCTTCTCCATTAAACGATGATTCATCTACGGTTAAGTTCCCACGTACCAAAATTCCATCAGCAGGGACTTTATCTCCGGCTTCTAACAAAATAATATCTCCAACAACAACATCTTCTACTTCGATTTCAGATACTTGTCCATTTCGTTTTACTTTGCATTTTAATCTAGCAGATTCAGCTTGCAACCTGGCAAAAGCTTTTTCACTCCCGTATTCCGATATACTAGAAATAAAAGAAGCTAAAAAGATTGCAATTACAATTCCGACTGTTTCAAACCAATCGAAACTTTGAATTAAGAAAACGGTTTTGATTCCAAGTGCAATTAGTAAAATCTTGATAATAGGATCTCCTAATGACTCTAATAATAACTTTAAAAATCCATCTTGTTCTTTAGAAGTAATATGATTGTTTCCATATTTTTTCCAGCTATCGCTAATTTGTTGATCATTCAGTCCTGATGCTATATCTGTTTCAATCTTTTTCATCACATTTCCCTCCTGATTTACTTTATGATAACCAAAAAAGATATAACAGATTTTTTTATCCACTTATTTTGACATATGATTTACTATTTTTATAAAATGTTACCTTTTATTATAAAAAAAATAAAGGAGCGTTTATTTACTCCTTTATCATTCCATTTCTCTTTAATACTTGATACACACATGAATAACTACGTCTTCCATAGAATTTACAAAATTTTCGTATGCTGACATGTGACTTTTTATATAATGATATAATTTTCTGTTCTTCTTCTTCAGAAAGCGCATTTTTAGGTTTTCTATGCTTGTTTCCATGCGTTGATGAAGCGATACCTTCTAACATCTCTTTTTTTAATTTCAAAATGTATTTCGGATGATATCCTGTAATTTCTGCGATTTCTTTATACTGTAGAAAACTGTGATGATCTAGCTTATCTTGAATTAACTTCATAGCTAATTTCTTATCGTATTTCATAGCATCACCTAGCTTAATTATATCATAAAAGTCACATTTTTGCAAAATCATGTCAATTTATGTCTAGTCTTCGTCTGATTCAGCAAACCAGAAATCTTCAAATCCGTACTTGAATGTACGATATGCATTTTTGCTTTCATCAAATTTATAGGATTTTATTAGTGTTCCATCTTCATCATATTCTGATATTGTCTGTGCCATTCCTGCCATTGTAATCACGTGACCATTGTAATTTTGAACGCTACTTACAATACTTGAATATGGTAAATCAATAGAATCTACAAGTTCGTATGTCTTAGCATTTTCATCAATCAAATAACTCTGATAATAAGAATTTTCTCCACCCATATATCCAGCACTATCTGGATAGCTTGACCAATCAAAATCTGGTCTTGTATAAGTGAAGTTTGTATTATTGTTAAATAAAATCAAATAATACTGTCCATCTTCTAATTTTTCATCAGTTACAATTGTTGCAGTGTGCTGACCAGCATTAGGAATACCCTCTCCGATTTTTTCAAGTACTAAATCAGCATATGATGTATCTTTCCATACGGATTGATCTCCAATCATGTAGTCGATTGTAGGTTTTGTATCAATATCTTTAATTTTAATTACTGTACTAAGCTCTCTTGAACTTACGATAACATCTCCATCTTCATCCATATCAATGCTATTTAAATGCACCCAGTCTAATCGATCTCCTGTATAAGAATTATCCGTTGGCATCACTGCTTTTTCCTTCATTTCAGGAAGTAGATCTGCCATGTTGATCAATTCCTCAACTTCCCCTGTTTCTACATCAATCGTGATAATATAATCTTCCATTGTCTTCTCTCCACTCTTATTTACGAGAGCAAGGAATCGATTATTTTCTTCATCGTATTCATAATCGTGATGGAATTTATATCCTTCTACTTCATATCTGCGATCGATCTTACCAAGATGATTTACAAATACAATAGAATCTTTACTATCATTATATACTAAATAATCATCGATGATCATAAATCGATCTGTTCGATATCCATCGTTTGGAATTTCTCCACGTAAGATTCCATTATTATCATATAGATAAGTATTGGCTTTATAATTTTCTGCATTTCCTAATACCGCAAATAATCCATTGCTAAGAGACTCAATACTATCTCCATCGATCACTTCTAGCTTATTCTGACTGTTTTTTCTTTCTGGTAATGTGATCGTAAAGACAAATTCATTTACTACCTTACCTTCACTGTCTTTTTCTTGTAGTGTTACAGTGTTTTCATATCCAGCAACAAGTCCAACTAATTGATATCCTCCGTCTTGTGCTTCATATAATGTTTGCGTGTAATCGGGGATATCCTCATCATCCACTGATATAGAATAAGATAACGTTGTTCCATCTTCATGATTTAAATATACGTTGACTGCATTTAAATTTGTACCATAAGGATTATATATGATAAATGGTCTTTCCATTGTATAAGTTGTGGTATATGTTTGTTCTGCAATCATACTTTCCACAATATCTTGATATGTCAAATTTTCCTCTGATATTTTATCGTCTTTCGTTACCGTATAAATGGATGCACCTAACTCTTGATTTTCCTGCAATGCAATATGATTCTGCATCCACCATTCTTCATCTGAATGATCTACGAAAAAGAAATACCAGATAAGTAATCCTAATATCAACACCCCTACACACAATAATGTAATTACTCTATAATGTTCTTTTAATTTATTCATAGTTCCTCCCATCATTTTATATTATAGTACAATTTTGTGAAAATTAAATGATAGAGTGTGAAATAATATAGAAAAATCGAGCAAAATAAAACAAACGACTGTTATTTTTGTCAATTTATGCTATAATAGAAGTCATTATTTAGGAGGATACTATGTCAGAAAAATCGAAGAAAAACCATACTAAACAAAAAAGAGCTTATTTACACGATAAATTTTCAGCGTTAAAAAAAATCCATATCAACTGGAAATGGACAGCTATTGTTTTAGGTGTCTTATTAACTTGTGATATTGTTCTCACAACACAGGAACCTAGATTTCATATTAGCGATATTCAAAACTTGTTGATAACAAAAGAAATGATCAGCGATAATGTCGTATTTCTCGGAGATTCTATTACATATCAATACCCATTGGATGAGTTTTACGAAGATACTCACGTCGTAAATAGTGGTGTGAACGGAAATCAAACGACAGATATCTTAGATAACATGTATGAGCGCGTATATCGATATAATCCTTCAAAAGTTATCTTACTCATCGGTACAAATGATCTAACAAATAATAGAAGTGATGAGAAAATCTTAGGTAATATTAAAAAAATTATCATTCGAATTAAAGAAAACAGACCATATGCTAAAATATATGTACAGTCTATCTATCCGATCAACGAAACGATGCAAAAAGAAGCAGATGTTTTAGAAGATCACAAGACAAATAAACGCATTTCAAAAATAAATAAAAAATTAAAAGAACTTTGTAAAGAGGAAAAAGTAACCTACATCGATACATATTCTACTTTGCTCGACGAGAATAAAGAGTTAAAACGTTCCTATGCAGAAGACGGACTCCACCTAACTGCACTTGGATATATCAAAGTGACAAATGTGTTGATGCCATATATCAATGACGAAGAAGAAAAATAAGATTCTTAATATATCTTCTTACCATACATACAACCTTACTGTTATTCATTATGAATACAATTATTTAGAATTTTTAAATTGGCACCAAGCGAGGTGCTTTTTATATGTCTCAACAGTTGAGTCTAAGTAATACTAGAAAAGAATATTTAGAATTTTTAGATAAAACTGGTAGAACTAGAATAACAGCAAATGAGTGGATTGGTAGTGCATCGTTAAGTCCTAAAGCAAAAGAAAAGACTACTAAATCTTATCAAAATTGGAAGAAACAAGAAGAAAAGAAAAAATTACCAAAAGTAGTTAAGAGTGATGACGTTATATTACAAAATAAGGTAGATTATGATATAATGGGTATGCAAGGCATTGTTCCTTCGAATACAACCATTACCAATGTTCGTGTAATAGCAGGAAAAGATAGTTCGACAAATATTAGAGATAGATATAAAATAGCAGAAAAATATAATGTCAATGCCACAGAATTAAATAAAAAAGTTGGGGTAGTTCAAGGAAAATACTATGACTACGAAATACATTGGTATGAAGCTAATGGCCTACAATTAGAAGCAAAATTAAAGAATAAACCGAAAGAGAGGAAATAAAACATGAAAACAATAAAAGTTTATCAGACAGAAAACGATTATTATAAAGACATGAAATTATTTGGCAAATTAAAATATGTTGGCAAATCTTTTGGTGCTGTTTCTTTAACAAACAATAAAATCTATAATTGTGTAGGATATGATGAACAAGGTTGGGTTC
This sequence comes from uncultured Bacilli bacterium, assembly GCA_944331895.1. Taxonomy (GTDB): domain Bacteria; phylum Bacillota_I; class Bacilli_A; order RF39; family UBA660; genus Fimihabitans. The sequence goes on along the minus strand of CALVIX010000004.1, from coordinate 15,752 downwards.
AAATAGTAGATGATAGTGATGAAGATTATTGCTATTCTGTTACAAGTCCTAGACCTTTAGATGGCAGTTCTGAAGGCGGAAGATGGGAACCAGTAGAAATTTACGACGATGGATTACAAAAATTATTTGATAAAATTAGCACTTAAAAATAGAGTGCTTTTATTATACACTACTTTATAGGTAGTGTACTGGTAACGAAAAAATTTGAGACGTTATCGGTACAGTGCTTGTAAAGGCACCATAGGACGTAGAAATACGTTCTTTTATTATGTCCAACATAAAGAAAAGACTACTAAATCTTATCGAAATTGGTAAAAATAAGAGAAGAAGGATGACCAAAGTAGTTAGGGTGATGACATTATATACCAATCAAGGCGGGCTATTATATAATGAATATGCGAAAAATTGTTTTGGAAAGACGTAAAAAACAAGTTTGATAGTGCTTATAGAAGTGAAAATGTTAATTTTGATGCGAAGATTCGATTTATGATTACAGGTCGTAGAGCTGCTAAGCAATTAGATAAAACATTTAACACAAAAGAATTTTCTAAAAATTATAAAGAAGCTATAAAAATGGAAAAACATGACGCTTTAAAGGATAAAATCAGAAAAGAAACTGGATGGTATAAAGATATCAATGGTGATTGGAAGTTCGAAATTAGTGATAAATCTGCAAAATTAAAAATTTCTCCTAAATTATCTACTAATTATAAACTAGAAGAATTATTAGATCATAATATTTTGTATAAAGCGTATCCATATTTGAAAAATACAAACGTCAAATTTTCTAAATTACCAGAAACGACGAGAGGTAAAACAGACAAGTTGACTGGAAATATATATATAAACAATAATTTGGTAGGGAATGATTCACAAATAGAAAGAACACTACTGCACGAAATCCAGCATAAGGTCCAAAGGAAAGAAAAGTTTCAAGGTGGAACGACACAATACAAAGAAAACTCATATGACAGATATAGAAACAATTTTGGAGAGACGGAGGCAAGAGAAACATCGCAAAGAAAGAATCTTAATTTTGAAGAAAGACTTGCAACTCCGTCATATACGCAAATATACAATAAGCAATCGAAGAAAAAACTATATACAAAGGAAGATACAAAGTGGTATAATTATTTAAAAGGAGACCGAGATGCTGAAGAAAATTTGGAGAGCTCTAAAAAGGCTATACGACCACATCAGATGGGTGGAATAGAAGAACTAGATAATAGTTCTTTTTCTTTTACTAAAAGTAAAATACAATCACTAGAGGATAGAGTAAGTGGTGATGAATTATTAGATGCTCAAGATCTAATAAAAGAATTAAAAGATGTTAATGCAGAAGTTGACAAAAATGGTTATGTTACAGTTTATCATCAAACAAGTGAGGAAAACGCGAAAAAGATACAACAATCTGGAAAAATGATTTCGAAAGAACGAGACGTGTTTTTTTCTACTTCAAAAGAAGCGCAGCAAGCATCGGATAGAGGACAAGTAAAACTGAAATTCAAAATACCTGTTGAAAAGCTTTTATTAGATGACATATTTTCTGATAACGCTGACGTTAAAATACATCTTAACGGAAAGGAATCTTTGGATGTTTCAAATTATCTTGTAAGTGATACTGGTCAAGATACTAAATATTCTTTATCTAATACTGATAATCAGGGAAGAAAATTATCAAAAAAACAGCAAGAATTTTTCAAAGATAGTAAAGTAAGAGACGAAAACGGAAATTTAAAAGTTTTATATCATGGAACTCGTAACGATTTTACTGTTTTTGATATAAATAAGTCGGGTTCAAGCTCTAAACAAGCAAAAGCCGGTTTTTGGTTTACTGAAAGTTCCGAAGGTGCAAGAAAATTTGCTGACAGTGTATGGTATGGCAAAAATGATACTTCACGTGCTATGGAAGTGTATTTGAATATTAAAAATCCTAAAATATATAATGATATTGATAATAGCAACAAAACAAAAAAAGTAGACAACAAAATTAAACAACTGGAAGAAAAGAAGAAAATATTCGATAACAAATATTATATTGATTATTTCGGTAGGAATGATAACGAATTTACGAAAATTGTAGGGATGGTTAACAGTAAATATTCTAATTATACTGATAATGATTTATTAGAAATAATAAAAGATATGACTTTTACAAAAGATTCTAATCAATATTTAAAAGATGTCAAAGAATATGCAAATATTTCTCAACAGTTAAATGATTTATATAGAAAAAAGCAAAATTTAGCATTAACAGATTCTTATGAACAATTTAGAGGAGATATATATTCTTTGTCTGGCAAGGATATTTATGATGCCAATGTGGGAGGAACTGGAGTATTTTTAGAAAATGAAAACGAAATAATGCAAAAATATATCGATAAATTAAAAAAAGAAGGCTATGATGGTATTATCATTAAAAATACTCTTTACGATTCTCAAACTCTTGGAGAGAAAAATAATCAATATGTAGCTTTTTATCCTCATCAAATTAAAAATGTAGATAATCTTAACCCAACAAATACCGAAGATATAAGATATTCACAAAGTAATAATAAATGGCAAAACTTCGTAGATCAAAATTTCCAAACAGAAGGAACAGGACATACGTTGTCACAGTTAAAGTTGAATGATCACAATAATGGGGTCGCTCTCGTAGATGCATTTAATCAAACAAACATCCCCAAATATTCTATTTCAGAAAAATTAGAAGCAAATGTTTTAAATGCTATAAATAATAAATCATCCAAGCGAAAAATTTATTTAGGTAAAGCCAATAATACAGTTGTAAGAAAAGTAAAAAGATTTTTTGGAATAGATGTATCTAACAAAAGACATGTTTTAACTGATAATGATATTAGGCATATGTTAAATCGGCACGGAAACGATACCAAGATGACTAACGGAAAACAATTGGATTTGACAAAGGAAGATATTATAAAAATACCAGAGATTATTAAAGATCCAGATAATATTATAAAAGGTTCTTCCAATATAGATCGGGCAGGAAACACAAACAACTCTATAAGATATATAAAAGCATATGATCAAAATAAATCATATGTTGTAGAAGTTATTCCTGACCACGGAAATTCATTAAAAATAAAAACGATGTGGAAAGAACCTGTCGGGGTAAGTTATGACAATCATGTCCTTCCTTATACGTCCAAGACGGAACCCGATTCAAGTATTTCCACATCTGAAGAAAATATATCACAAAGTAATGGTACTGTCAAATTAGGTAATGAAAAAATGTTATATAACATAATGCAAATAAAAAGAATTAGCCAAAATCGTAGTACATCAGCAAATGCTTTCACTACATCGTTGGCTAATCCCATCACAAACAATATATCAGATTCTAAACAAAATAGCAACTCTGGCACTAAGTATTCTATGCACTATGGAGAAAAAATCTAAGAATAAGAGATAATAAATGGCAGATGAAAAATGGCGTTTTAACATTAAAATAGAAAATAACAATATTTAAAAAACTAAAACTACTAATGATGTTCTCGTTATTTTTAATTCTTTATAATATCTTTACTTATATTAAGATTTCCTCTACCTATTCCTAAATTATGATCTTTTTTATTTAAACCGTGATAGTCACTTCCTCCTGATATTAAAAGATTATTGTCCCTAGCAAAACTAATTAGATAGTTTGTTTGCTCTTCATTAAAAGTTGTATAAAAACACTCTACTCCATCCAAAGAATTCTCATTATAAATTTTTTCTAAAAATTCTTCTGTATCATTAAATTTATATTGATAGGGATGCGCTAAAAAAGCAACGCCACCACTTTCATGTATAAGATCTACAATCTCTTTCACACTAGGATAAAATTTGGCTTTATTTATAAACATTTTGCTTTTCGAGTTAGTTATTCCCTTTCTATAATAATCACTATAAGAATCCCAAAGGTTCTCATCAATTATTTTTCTATTTTTTTCATACTTCCGTAATTCTTCATAAACAGCTATTTCAAAGATCTTTCCTCTTTTGGCTTGTTTAATAACATTTAAATCACATTCTAATCCATATCTTTTTATCTTGTTATTTACTTCCTTATAAAAATATTTAAATTTTTTCTTATTATGCAGAAAATTATATTTCTTTTGTAAATACTTACTAACTTTTCTATAATCAAAATTGTATCCCAACACTTCAATCAGCCTATTATCATAATTAGCAGTAAATTCACATCCTACTATAATATCTCCTTTATATATTTCTTTCACATTAAACTTTTCCATTTCATAATACGCTTTACAAGTATTATGATCGGTAATAGAAATAACTTCTAATTTTAATTCTTCTGCTTTTCTTAATATTTGTCTGACAGTATCCGTTCCATCCGAATACGTTGTGTGCACATGTAAATCTATCATCATTTGTCTCCTTTGTAATTTTTAGCGCAATACTTAATATATTTCATTGTGATATTTTCTATATAATATTATCTTAGATTACTAAAACGCAAAAAAGTGTATGTATGAGAGAAGTAAAGTATTAGCATAGCAAAAATTCTTAGGTTACTAAAACCATCTCAATCATATTATTATTTGAGTTAACGTATTAGCATAGCAAAAATTCTTAGGTTACTAAAACGCGATTGCTTTTGTTAGATAGTCAGATTTTGTATTAGCATAGCAAAAATTCTTAGGTTACTAAAACCGTTTGATTGTGGCATCGAGACAATAGCATGTATTAGCATAGCAAAAATTCTTAGGTTACTAAAACTATAAAAAAAATGGGGGTAAAACAAAAAATGTATTAGCATAGCAAAAATTCTTAGGTTACTAAAACTGAATATGGAAAACCATTTTGTTTGTTATTGTATTAGCATAGCAAAAATTCTTAGGTTACTAAAACATTTACCATATTCAGTACCCTCAACTAATCGTATTAGCATAGCAAAAATTCTTAGGTTACTAAAACATGATAACAACAAAGTAATTGTTGAATTAGGTATTAGCATAGCAAAAATTCTTAGGTTACTAAAACATGATGATGGTTATAAAGATCTAATGAATAGTATTAGCATAGCAAAAATTCTTAGGTTACTAAAACTTGTGTTAGATGCTAAGAAAGCAGGTATCTGTATTAGCATAGCAAAAATTCTTAGGTTACTAAAACCTGCTCCTACTGCGAATTCTTTATCTAAAAGTATTAGCATAGCAAAAATTCTTAGGTTACTAAAACAATTAGCTAGAAATGGTATTGTTAACAGAAGTATTAGCATAGCAAAAATTCTTAGGTTACTAAAACTTATCTGCCAAGATAGAAAGCCAATCTTGAGTATTAGCATAGCAAAAATTCTTAGGTTACTAAAACAAGGTGAATATATAGCTAGAAATGTTGATAGTATTAGCATAGCAAAAATTCTTAGGTTACTAAAACTCGTTCAAGGGAGAGAAATCACATACAATAGTATTAGCATAGCAAAAATTCTTAGGTTACTAAAACATGAGGAGGAAAAGATGGAATACATTGAATGTATTAGCATAGCAAAAATTCTTAGGTTACTAAAACGGGCTTGACGGAACACTTTTATCTTTATTGGTATTAGCATAGCAAAAATTCTTAGGTTACTAAAACAATATTGTATTTATTTCCTTTATTGTTTTTGTATTAGCATAGCAAAAATTCTTAGGTTACTAAAACAAAGAAATGGCAGAATATTTGAAAATAACAGTATTAGCATAGCAAAAATTCTTAGGTTACTAAAACATTGCTTTGTACATTATTCTCACCCCTTATGTATTAGCATAGCAAAAATTCTTAGGTTACTAAAACCAGTTGCGTAAGATACAGCAACATACATTCGTATTAGCATAGCAAAAATTCTTAGGTTACTAAAACAGTACATACGAAAACAATGTAACATCAGTTGTATTAGCATAGCAAAAATTCTTAGGTTACTAAAACGCAGTAAAGAAGTAAGCAATTCATTTTTACGTATTAGCATAGCAAAAATTCTTAGGTTACTAAAACTCCGAAGCATGAACTTGTTTTGATATAAAAGTATTAGCATAGCAAAAATTCTTAGGTTACTAAAACGGGCTTGACGGAACACTTTTATCTTTATTGGTATTAGCATAGCAAAAATTCTTAGGTTACTAAAACAATATTGTATTTATTTCCTTTATTGTTTTTGTATTAGCATAGCAAAAATTCTTAGGTTACTAAAACAAAGAAATGGCAGAATATTTGAAAATAACAGTATTAGCATAGCAAAAATTCTTAGGTTACTAAAACATTGCTTTGTACATTATTCTCACCCCTTATGTATTAGCATAGCAAAAATTCTTAGGTTACTAAAACTTATCTGCCAAGATAGAAAGCCAATCTTGAGTATTAGCATAGCAAAAATTCTTAGGTTACTAAAACAAGGTGAATATATAGCTAGAAATGTTGATAGTATTAGCATAGCAAAAATTCTTAGGTTACTAAAACGGTTATATTTTTTAGGTACTACCGCTTCCCGTATTAGCATAGCAAAAATTCTTAGGTTACTAAAACAAAGGGGTTACATGGTAAGTTTACAAGGTTGTATTAGCATAGCAAAAATTCTTAGGTTACTAAAACAACTGATACAGTGGAGCCAACACCAGTGCCGTATTAGCATAGCAAAAATTCTTAGGTTACTAAAACAATACTATCGATATCTTCTCGTGATTTTTTGTATTAGCATAGCAAAAATTCTTAGGTTACTAAAACTCTCATTCACTACGTTCTTTATTTCGTTCAGTATTAGCATAGCAAAAATTCTTAGGTTACTAAAACCTCAAACTGATTATATCATATCAGATTTGAAACTACAAATATTATGCCTAAATCATATAATATTCATTAACTCAATCACTTTTGAATTATTATTTCCACTTATATAATCTGTAATGATTTTTTTAAATTCACTAACATCATTGATGAAAACATTCATGGTATCCATCAAATGATATAATGTCACTTCATCAAAAAGATCAAATACATAATTGTTAACCAACAAATAATCTTCCACTCGTTCTACTTTATGTTTTGTATTGGTGTTTATTAAAATAATAGAATCTTTTGAATTTAACAATAAAACTTTATTTAATAAATATTCATCTAAATAACAATCGATTAACAAAAATATTGGCTTTTCATTTAATTTCATTATATTTTCAACTATATTTAATTGTAATAGAATAGTATCATGATAATCCAGATCGTAAATTGATATTTTGTCATATTCTAAATTTCTAATATCTACATTTAATAATTTTATCAGTTCTCTATTGTCAATTTCATCAAACGAAAAATTTATAATTTTTCCGTTACATTCAATATTCAAATTATCAGATACGAAATTATTATTTAAAGATTCAAGCATGATTTTTAATGTATTTAACTCTTCCAAATAATCTATGTTTTGTAATTTTAATTCGAGATATTTTTTAATCAACGTTTTGGAATTGATTTTTAATTCTTCTTCAAAGTCAAAATTAGACACTATCTTTAAAAATAGAAAATCATTTTTATTTAAAGGATCTCCTTCTAGGAAAACATCTTCTGAGTTTATTTCATCATCGTTTTTTGTTTTAAAATATTTTTCAATTTTACTAAATATTTTATATTTTCTTAAGTAGTTTTCGCCATATAATATTTTGTGTTTATCGATGGCAAAAGATATTTCCTCGTTATCTACATATAATTTAATTTCTCTCATAACAATATAAATGGGTCTATGGTGATCATTTCTTCTTGTCTGCTTTTACCTCCTACTAAAATTTCCATACTCGAATACTGTTTTTCTGTTAACATCATAATTCTGATTGAACCTTTTTTCGGTAAATCCGTCTTCATTGATGAAATATGTTTTACTGCTGCATCTCTGTTGTTAAATAATTTAGAATATACTGAATATTGTAACATTATATATCCTTTTTCAATCAATTTTTTTCTAAATAAAGAATACTCATAACGATCTTTCTTTGTAATAACTGGTAAATCAAAAAATACTAAAACTCGCATAAAATCATATATCATAAATTTTTGTTTCAGGAAAATAAATTTGACTATAATTACCAGTATTTAAAGCTTGTATGATGCCATCTATATATGCATTGATTGCATTGCTAATTGATTGCTTTTTTTCGTTATATCGCACTTTTCTAGTCAGTGAAGCCACGATATTTAAACGCATTTCTCTCGTAAAAAATGTCTCGTTTAAAAAATTATTATACACATAATTATCTATAATAGGTCTAAAAACTTCTATGATATCATCCGCTAAATTAAAATCATTAAATTGACCTTTGTGAAAAATGCCTATATGTGGATTTAATCCTTTTGCTACAAGCGTTCTTGCTATCATACTTCTGATAATGCTATATCCATAATTTAAACATGCATTAATCGTATTTTCATCTTCTCGTAAAAACTTTTCACCAAAAAGTTCTCTGAAATATAATTTAGCAGCTAATCCTTCTCTATTGGTTACATCCAATGGTTCTATCTCGTTTAAATAATGAGATAATTTCAAAATAACATCTATAGATTTATTATTCTCTTTTAACACTTTCATTTGATTGATGATTTTTCCCTCTACTATAATTTTCCAAACTCTACGAATATTTTCTTCTTTCCAAGATAATTGTTCTTTTAAAACAAGCGACGCTTGATAATTCCCTGAATATGGATAAATAATAGTATTGGGCAAATGTTTCATATCGCACAATACAACGTTTACTTTGTAGTCCATACATTTATTAAGTAAATTTACAGATAACGTGGTTTTATAATTATCAATAATAATTGAGTTTATATCACTTAAAGGGATCGTTGTTTCATCATTCCCTTTAGTGACTTTTAGATTATCTAAGTGTAAGCTCAAATAATCTGCTTCTTCTATATATACAATTCTCCAGCTCATAATATACAAAAAGAGACTCAAATGAGTCTCGATTTCGGCATAAAGCCTTGTTTTAATAGCTCCTAAGAACTTTTGCTATGCTGTGTTCCGTCGAACACAGCTATATTATAACATTTATAACTCGAATTTGCAATACTCATTATTTACTTTATACATATTTCCTAGTATATCAGTAGTTCTTTTTTCTAGTCGTGTTATCTTTTTACCTATTGTCAGATATATTCGTTTTTCTTTATCCCCTGCCAACTTATTATTGACATTTTTATATTCTAATTTATTAGCATTATAGTTAGTTCCTATACACCTAACAACATTTCCACAGAATTCATTATTATTACTAAGTTCATCACTTGTTTCATAGTAAAATAAATCATTCTTATATAATGAAAACAAAAACTTAGCCTGTTCGCTTATGTTTCTTCTTTGTTTCTCTGCCTGATACCATTCTCTATCGATTACATATTTATCATTTTTTCTTTTAATGTTATCATGACATACTCTTAAAAATTTATACAGTCCATCTTCTTCATAAAAATCAAGTCGATAAAGTGTTTTAGATAGTAACACAACCCGCTTATCTTTAATATTATATTTATTTGATATATCCACATTTGTTCCTAGTGTTTTATTTAAGTATTTGACAGACTTTACAACTGGGCCTTTTCCTTTTTTGCTTTTTTTCCTAATATAATCATTTGTTTCATTATAAAATGCTAAAAAGGGATTTTTTTCTTCAGGATAGCTTCGCACTATATCCACTAAAATTTGATATGTATCTGGATCATTTCTATACATCAGTAGTGAGTCGCCTTTACCATCTCTCATTCTTTTGGCCAATCCCACCCCATCTGAGTCATAAATATTTTTATATTTTCCAACAATATACTCTGCATCTTCTACCTTTCTTGTCGAATAGATTGTCTGATCTGTCATTTGTCTATTAGGTTTAGAATCAATTTTATGAGAATATTTTGTTTTCAAATTTCTAAGCCCTTTGATAAACTTTACATAATCGGCATCAAAATAATCATCTTCATTTTCTAATGTTATAATTTCTCCTGTCGTAGCATCAAAATTATTTCCGTCTGCACGTACTATATTCAAAACGTTATCATAAAGCTTCATTGTTTTTACTCCAGCAATAATGAGAGCATCTACCGCGTGATGTTTATAATCCTCGCTCCTATCTTTATCTATCATTGCACGTTTTCTAAATGAATTTGTTACAGCACCTCGGATGGTAAACACTTTCGTTTCCTTCTTGTTTGCTTTAAAATAATTATTTAGTGTGTTTAAAATAACTCTAGATGCATATTGTGTATCAACTAAGTTTCTATTGATAAACTCTTTTTTGTTTTCAAATTTACTTAAATCTTTTTCATATAACAAATAAGATTTTTTCTTTCTAGGTAAACCGAGTGATAATACAATATTTTTAAAAGTAGCATAGTCAATTTCTCCTTCTCCGCTTTTAAAATACGCGTATGGACTCCTTTGACCTTTGTCTTGATTTGCCTTATGAGTTACTAGTACTTTATTGTTAAGCGAATCATCAAATGATATGGAAATCGGTATAATGTGATCTATCTCATACATATATGGATCATTTATTAAATCGTCTATTTCGATAGTATTATTAGTGTATATACATTTCCCGTGTTGTTGTTCATAAAGTCTTAATTTAAGTTTTGTTTCATTACTTACCGTTTTATCTCCTATCAAACTTTTGATTCTATCGTTGATTTCTTTATTTCTATCTTGTATATCTCTTATCCTTCTTCTTTGCTCTTCACTATTTTTATCTCTAGGCATTTCTATTACAATTGAATCTAAATCGCCATATTTTTTTATTACTGCTTCTGTTATTTTCAAAGCTTCTTTTTGACTTCGTTTTGCGACACTCGATAAAATTGCTTCATTGTCAAATGGTATATGATTCCCTACATATTTTTCTAAATTTTTTGAGAAATATCCATTTTGCTGAAATATTTGCATCTGATTATCAGTAGTGTCTAATAAGTCTGGAATAACCTCTTTCATCACTTTTAAAGATAGGGAGTGATATCCAGTTACGCCCGTTATTTTGGCGAAAGCTTTCGCCTCGTGTTCTTTTAAATTTAATTCTAATAATGATAATACTCTTTCTTCATATCCTTTTTTATTTGTTAATACTTCAATTATAGTATCAACTAACTTTTTATCACCAGCTATTTTAATATCTAGGCCATTTTCTTTAATCACTTTTAATATTTTTTTGTATCCTTTAAATTCGGTTATAATTGGATTCTTTTTGGTGTCTTCTCTAAGACCGCTCATTTGTTCTTTATCTACACCAAAAAATTTTTCTAGCTGCTTAATTGTAATACCACCTTTTTTGTTAATATAATCGTTAATGATATTTTCTTTATCTTCTTTTGTAATATGTTCGCCATTTATTTTTAAATTATTTAAATCATTTAATATATTAAATAAATCTGCTGTATAACACATTTTTGGGGCTCTCAATTCTTCTGGATAAATCGAACAATGCCCTCGCATTTTCTCTATCATATCAACATGGATAAGTTTTCCATTTTCTAAATAAAATTGTCCATAAATGGTTGGAGACTTTTCACTTCCAGGACCATCATAATATTCTCTTTTAGATTTTATAATTTCAATAATTTTATTTTGCAATTCTTGAGATATTTCTTGATTTTCAAATATTTTATTTAGTTCTTTAATATAGTCGCTCGTATTAAAACGATTATTTTCTCCCCTCAATTTTCCATTTTTTAATCTTTCTAATTGAATTTCACAAACATACCTACCTTGCAATAATTTATTGTTTTCGCTCAAAATCTTTTTTGTGGATTTTTCTTCGTCTGTTTCAGATTCATCCACCAAAGTAATTCCTGTAATTCCTCTTTTTTTCGCTATATTTAAAATTGCAGTTGCCAACTCTTCATTGGTAAGTTTATTATTCAATCCTTTTACTCTGATTTCATATGGATTATTTAAAGGTATAAAATTTTCATCAATCAATTTATTCTGAATCAGCAACTCTCTAATTCTTTGAATACGATGCTTCCTTCTTCTTAATAATCTTCTAGATGATCTTCTACCACGTCTTTCTTCGTTTAATGTAGAAGAACCTTCTGCAAATAATCTTGCACCAGAATCTATTACTTGATAACTATCTTTATCAATAATTCCCCAACCTACTGATGCGATTCCTACATCCAAACCTAAAACTAACTTCATTTTACCTATCCTTTCTAAAAAAGCTAGTACAAGCTTTTAAGCCAATACTAGCGCTTCTTCAAATTTATTATAATATATTTCATCAATTATTACAATAGCGAAGTATGCAAATTGTAAAATTATAACAGGGTTAGAATTAAGTTGCTCTGTTGCACATAGATTGGATCAATCATATGAATACAGCAGTATTAACATCATCCTAGAGAAGAAAAAGAGCACATTATATGATATAATAAGTTATATCGGAGGTGAACATGAAAAGGCAAGAAATATTAAAATTATATAATATTAGCGATGCCACTTTAAGAAACTGGCACAAACTAAATTATATTAAAAACATAGATAACATTAAACCGCTAGAGATTGAAAAAATATTAAAAACTAAAAATAGTGTTAGAAGAAACAAAAAAACTTCCGAAAACAATATTATTCCTGCTTCATATGTCAATGATAAAAAACTTATAGTGATCATCAATAAGATTTTAAATCTTAAAAATTCTTATAATGTTACTAACAATGAAATATTATATGAAGCAATTATTAAAATTTTAGCGAATTATAACTTAACTATCCCAAATGATGTCAACATCATTCTTGGTAATCGCTCTACTAATGTTGATTTTATCAAAGAATTTGAAAAAATTAAGATTTCATATAATAACAATAATGATTTTCTAGGATGTCTATATATGGCTTTACTATCTATTGGTAATAAAGATATCAACGGAATTTTTTATACTCCATATAAAATTGTCAACGAAATTATTAATTCAATCGATTTCAAAACAAACAAAAAAATTCTTGATCCCGGCTGTGGTAGTGGTAATTTTTTAATTCAGGTATTTAAAAAAATGAAAAAAAATAAAATTCCTACAAATGATATCATCGACCATATTTACGGATTTGATATAGACCCTATCGCTGTAATTTTAGCAAAAATCAATATTTATATTTTGGATAAGGATATCGATTTTCAAAAAATAAAAATTTATAACATCGACTTTTTAAACAATACATTTAATGATACTTTTGATAATATTATTGGAAATCCACCTTGGGGTAAAAAATATAGTTATAAAGAAAAAGCTTTCCTTAAGAACAAATATGGTTTAACTTTTTCAAAATTAGATTCATTTTCGCAGTTTATATTAAAATCATTCGACGTTTTAAACGATAATGGAACTTTGTCTTTTGTGTTACCAAGCAGCATATTAAATATAGGAGTACATGAATATATTCGAAAATTTCTATTAAATTACAAATTAAATTACATCAAAAAAATTGGAAGAGAGTTTAAAGAAATCGTTACTGATGTAATCTTATTAAGCGTTGATAAAAATACCAATACTACAAATAATATATGTAAATATAATAATTTAAAAATCAAGCAGGATATCTTTTTAAAAAATACATATTATAATTTTTTAGTTCCTAATCCCATTTCTTCCAATATTATAGAAAAGATCAAAAACTATAATTCCTATCACCTTGATAAGAACGTCAAATATGCACTTGGAGTTGTTACAGGAAATAATAAAAAATATTTAATGAAGCAAAAAAGAACTAATAATGAACCAATTATTAGTGGAAAAGACATAAAAAAATATAATATTGATTATAACGATATTAAAAAATATATAATCTTTAATAAAGAAAAAATGCAACAAGTTGCAAAAGAAGAGCTATATAGATGGCCGAATAAAATTATTTATAAATTTATTGGGAAAAAATTATGTTTTGCCGTAGAAGATCGTTCATTATTATCTTTAAACAGCGCTAATATTATTTGTTTAGGAAATGAATATAACGCTTTTTATATCTCTGCTATTCTTAATTCTAGAATAACACAATTATATTTTGATGAATGTTATGATACACATAAAGTTTTACAAAGACACATTAAGTCATTCTTTATTCCAGTATTTGATAAGAAAACTATGAAAAAAATCGAAACTTTATCCAAGCAATCTCTTGAAACATCATCATATAATGAAGAAATCGAAGATATTATTTATTCTCAATTGAAGTTATCTAACGATGAAATCAATTATTTAAAAAATCGCTACAACTAGCGATTTCTTTTTTTAGCAAAACATATCATATAATTCATCATATGTTAACCATTTAATTAAGTACTTATCCAAGTGATTCTGTAATGTTTTATTATTGATATGAAACTGTCCTTCTCCTTTATTTCCTCTATGCTGAGAATCTGAATATAATATTTTAGGATCCTTCCTAATCTCAGAAGCCTCTATTTTGCATATCATTATTTTATCCTCAAAAAAACAACCATAATATAAATATTTAAATTCTTTTGTCTTAACTTGTTGAATATTACAATCAAAAGAATATTCCCTTGCTTTTTCAAAAGTAAGCATTCGATTCTCTAAATTCGATGATACTACTGTTTTTATTAAATTTGTTTCATCTATCTTTTCTTTGCATTTTTTTAATGCTGTCGAAAATTTAACTTCTATTTTTTGCCCAACGCTAGTTTTTAAATCATATGCTAATGAATCCGAATCTTGACATTCATATAATTTTTTAATCATAAGTTCTGCAACTTTTCCGAATCTTCTTGTCTTTAATGCGAAAATACCATTTCTAAATTCTTTTACATCATCACTCATGCTATCACTCCACTAGAGTAAGTATAACACAGAAATTAAAATTTTTCTCATTTTGTTTACAATTTTTTTCTACTCCACACAAATAATAATATATTATTGAATGTGTTATTATATATAATTCATTCTATCGCGTGTTTTTCGTATTAAACAAAAGTTCGATTCTGCCAAATGCAGGGCGATGAGAGTCATCTTTTAAAATAGTTAGATAAAAATCGATTCCTTGTAGTGTATGTTAGCTCTAATTGAGGGGAATTGCAAGTTATTTTTCAACTTTAAGATTGTTTTAGCAAGGTTTGATAAAAATTTTGAATTTCTTGCACTATTTGTTTAGTACTTCCATTTTCATTGCTATATATTTCCAATAACTTTTTATACATCGTTTCTCCGTAATATTCTACAAATTCTTTTTTAAAACATGTATTAAAAAAGTAATTTTTAAACTCTTCATAAATATCATCTGTTAAATTTTCTGTTAAATTATTAAAGTTTATATTTTTTAATTTTTCTAATAACATTTTGTTCTGTTGATATAATTCAAGATGTTCTTCTTTCTCTTTTTCATTTTGTTTATCTAAATGTAAAATTGACTTCTGGATTGATATTATAGTTTCAGGATTTTCTAAAATCATACTTTTAATTTCATCTGACGTTAACTTGTTCAATTCAAAATCTACGACATTATTACAAATATGAAACAATTGTATAAATTCTTTTTGTGGAATACTTATATGAAAAATTGTATACTGATCAGCATCATCAATTTTATTTGGATGCTCATATCTATTTCTATAGACAGAATATAATTCATAAATAGTATATGTGCTATTTAATGATTCTGCATTTAATGGAATAACCTTTTTATTTAACTCAAATTCTAAATTTTGATATTTATCAAAATATTCTTTTTTATCTTTTATCGCTCTTATATAATTATATAAGTTAATTTTAAAATAGTT